>CAZFAO010000068.1:0-1507 GCA_964516875.1 uncultured Burkholderiales bacterium | reverse complement strand
AGTAAACGAGGTAAGGCAGTTGACGCCTGTTATGGTTTGAGCGTTAGTGATTGAACCAGTGTAGATAGTAATGTTTACTCCAAGTATTAGGAGCGTGAAACCATGCGACCGTACTTGTTTTTGCGGGACTACTTCTATCACTGGAAAGGTCGAGTGGCTGATGAATTACATACAGTCCTTATGTATATATTATACAATATCGGGTTTTGCAGAGACTGTTCGCCAATTACAAAGCACTAACTCTTTTTGGGCGATATATGACTTAATAGCGGGGTCACAGATAGCTTCAAGCTCTTGTTCTCGTGGTTCACTGTATGAGCTATGTTCTCGTAAGTAATCATCTGAATACCCACAATGGGTCATAAGCTCGTTATATTGTTCTACGGCTTCATCAACAGACTTCTTTAGCTGTCCTATGGAAGGATCTCCAGTGTTGATACCGAACGGACCGATATGCTTAACTCCAAAATTACGCACAGGTATATTGTTTGATTTTGAATACTCCCTTAATACAGATTCAATACCCTCGTCTGTCGTGTGACGCTTATGTGTGTCTATGTGGTCAGGTTTTCTACCTACAATAGTAATGAACTTATCGACTTGCCTCTGTAGTTCCGTCTCAACGTTATCTAAGTTATCAAGCTGTAGATGTAAACCTATGGTCAAATCAGGATACTGCACTAAATCTTTAGCTTCTTTGGCTGCAATAGCATCCACCATTACCGATGTACTGGTAACTATGCCTTTTGTATGAGCTTCGATAATACCTTTATTTATGCTAAAGCTATAGCCAAAATCATCAGCATTAACTATCAAAAAGCTCATATGCTAGTCGCTAAAGTAGTTCTGTTCTTCTGGGTTAGTAAAATGCGTGAGCTTAAACATCTCTTTCATTTCTTCAGGTGTATTTAGGCGAACAAACTTAAATTTTCCAGATGTTTCTTCTTTTTCGTAGTCATGTTTGATTTCAAGGATAAAACACAGACCCCAATATACCCATTTACCGTTAACATCTTCTACTAGAAAGTTTCGTACAGGCGGTACTTTATATACACGAATTTTGGGCTTACTAGTAAATGTAAAAACTTTGTCTTTAACATCATCAATCGAGTAGGGGGTTTGTAGGTGTGTCTCTAAATTAAGCTCGGTAGGAAAACCCTGTTCTTTAGTTATGCGAAGTGTGTCGTTTATTTCAATAAATGAACCCATGAATACTCCTTATCTTACTATCTTTCGTTGTTTCTGTTTCTTAAACCAAGCTGTCTCAGGCCACATCGTAGTGCCATTGTAATTAACCGATTCAACCTCACCGTCTTTATAATTGAACCTTACTAGCTCACCCTCTGAGTAAAAACTATCTGTATCAGTTACTTTCAGGGTATCGTTATTAACATACTCAAGCGTCTCAAGGCTCTCGGTATGGCTTAATGGTTGCCAGGTGTCCGGATAGGCTGCCACTACTTTGTCGCCAGTAGCAATAATGTCTGTCATCGACCATAGGCTAATA
>CAZFAO010000067.1:0-1601 GCA_964516875.1 uncultured Burkholderiales bacterium | reverse complement strand
ATTTTCTTAAAAGCACTTGGATTCGGTGAATCAAATGAAGAAATCGCGAACCTTTTTGTAGATCCAATTACCGGTGCGCCTTATGAAGTGATCATGAACACTTTGGAAAAGGATAACACTGAAACTTTAGAAGAAGCTTTTATTGACTTATACAAAAAATTACGTCCGGGTGAGCCACCAACTGTTGAAGGTGCAAAGAGTTTGATCGATGCTTTGTTCTTCAACTCTAAGCGTTATGACTTGGCAAGAGTTGGTCGACATAAAGTGTCAAAGAAACTTGGAGATGAATTCCGAGTGCTTAATTTGAAAAAATTGGGTCTTGAAGAACCCATTTCGGATCCTGCAGAAGGATATGAAGAATACACACTCACTAAAGCAGATATTCTTGCATCCATTTCTTACCTTGTAAGACTTCATGCAAATGAAATGCCTGCAGATGAAAAACATCCTGGATACTTTCCAGATGATATAGATCACTTTGGAAACAGACGAGTTCGTTCTGTTGGTGAATTGATTATGAATCAAGTTCGTGTTGGTTTGTCTCGAATGGAAAGAGTTGTCCGTGAACGAATGACTACTCAAGATTCCGAAGCAATCACTCCACAAACTCTTATTAATATTCGCCCTGTTGTTGCAGCGATTAAAGAGTTTTTCGGTTCTTCACAGTTGAGTCAATTCATGGACCAAACAAACCCGATTGCTGGTCTTACTCACAAACGTCGTTTGTCAGCACTTGGACCTGGTGGGTTATCTCGTGAACGCGCTGGTTTCGAAGTTCGAGACGTTCACTCTTCTCACTATGGACGCATGTGTCCAATCGAAACTCCTGAAGGTCCAAACATTGGTTTGATTGGTTACTTGGCATCATTTGCCAGAATCAACTCATTCGGATTTATCGAGTCTCCATATCGTCAGGTTAAAGATGGTGTGGTAACCAAAAAAATCGATTACCTATCTGCAGATTCAGAAGACAGATACGTTATTGCGCAGGCAAATGCGCGAATCGATGACAATGGAAAATTCACAGACGAGCGTGTTTTAGTTCGTGCTGGACGTGGTGAAGTTGCGTTTGTTCCACCAAGTGAAATTGAGTACATGGACGTTTCTCCACGACAAATGGTTTCCATTGCAACTGCATTGATTCCTTTCCTTGAGCATGATGATGCGAACCGCGCATTGATGGGTGCAAACATGCAACGTCAAGCAGTTCCACTTGTTCATGCGGATGCTCCAATTGTTGGAACTGGAATTGAAGACAGATGTGCGCAAGATGCTGGAGATGTTCTCCTTGCGGAAGACGATGGAACAGTAATTGATGTTTCTGGTTCAGTAGTGAGCGTTGATTATTCAACCGCTGGAAGAAAAACTCATCAACTGTTTAAGTTCCGACGCTCGAACCAAGGAACTTGTATTAACCAAAAACCAATTGTTGAAATTGGTCAGCAAGTTAAAAAAGGTCAAGTGTTAGCCGATGGTTCATCTACAGATCAGGGAGAATTAGCACTCGGTAAAAACCTCGTTGTTGCATTCATGATTTGGAATGGTTGTAACTTCGAAGATGCTATCGTTTTGAACGAACGTTTGGTTCGTGAAGATGTTTA
>CAZFAO010000066.1:0-1635 GCA_964516875.1 uncultured Burkholderiales bacterium | reverse complement strand
CAGCACGAGTAATGGTTGTGGGGGAAGCTCCCGGCGCCACCGAGGATGAAATGGGTTTGCCCTTCGTGGGTCGATCTGGACAGTTACTTATTCGCTTGTTCGCAGAAATAGGAATTTCGCGAGAAGATATTTATATCGCCAATGTGTTGAAGTGCCGTCCTCCCAATAATCGTGACCCGACCAGAACTGAAATTGAACAGTGCGGCGCATTTTTGGAATCTCAGATTTCTTTTGTTGCTCCTCGGGTTATTGTCCCGGTGGGAAATTTTGCAACTCGCTATGTACTAAACACAAAAGAGGGCATCACAAAATTGCGGGGAAAAACTTTTATCCGAGGAAACAGCGCGGTAATTCCTACAGTTCACCCTGCGTATGTTTTGCGCAACGGAAATCGTGGCGAAGAAGAAATGCGCGCTGATTTACGAGTTGTTCACCAACTTTTAGAGGGTTAGAAATCTCGTGAAGTTCTCCAGAGATGATGTTGCGCTCGATGGTATTGCCGATATTGCCCAATCGGTTGTATCTGTCATCCGTGGTGGAGACATTGTCGTGCTCATTGGAGATATTGGTGCAGGAAAGACAACACTCGTTTCTGCTGTTGCAACTGAACTCGGAACCCCCGACCCTGTGACGTCGCCAACATTTGCGATTGTTGCGGAGAATCAACTGACTAGCGCGCATAACGATATCGACACGATTATTCATGTCGATACGTATCGTCTTACTCATGTGAACGAACTCTACGATTTGGGTTTTGAAACCATCTTTCACGACAGGGCTGTGACCATGATCGAATGGGGAGAACGAGTCGAGGATTATATCGATAAAAACCATTTCCGACTTTCTATCGAGGAAGAGTCGCCAGATTCACGTGCGTATGTTCTTGAACTGATGGGCGAACACTCGCAAGAAAGAGTTGAGTTCATTTCGCAGCAGCTCGAGCAGCAAGGGTGGATTGTCCGTGTCTGATGTTTTAGTAATTGATTCATCGACGGATGCAATTGCAGTTGCGTGTGGAACCTCGCTCGAGGATTCCGCGATGCGAAGCGTGACTCAGCAATCTGCTCATTCAGAAAATATTTTGATCGCCGTTGACGAAGTGCTTGCCGAGCGCAATATTGGCATAGCTGATCTGGTTGGTATTGGTGTAGGAATCGGTCCAGGATTGTTTACTGGATTACGAGTGGGCATAACAGCTGCGCATTCCTTTGTGCATGCTTTGAACATTCCCTTGGTATATTTTTCTTCGCTCGAACTATCCGTGAAGTCATCCATGGGCGACAGCGGTGCAAGCGAAGTGCTTGTTGGAAGAGACGCACGTCGACATGAGATGTATTGCGCGCACTACATGCGGGCGCAAAAGCCCGTTGAGTCAATTCACATCGATACAACAACCTTTGCGACAACCATGACGCGCATTTCAGATGAGCAACTCCTCTCACCAATAGATTTCGTTTCTTTAGTTAATGCGAGTGATGACATGGATGTGTATTGCGTCGATAATCTCTATGAAGAATTTTCTGATCTCCATGACGAAAGTCGTACCCGGATTCATCCCGTTTTAATTGATGCTCGATACATGATTGATCTTGTTGTGCGCAGTGTCGAATCAGGAATTGTTGCAGATACGTTTAC
>CAZFAO010000065.1:0-1656 GCA_964516875.1 uncultured Burkholderiales bacterium | reverse complement strand
AATTCCTGGAGTTGCACTTGTCCTTTTGGCGTTGACACCCTATTACGATCGCAATCCTTCTAATCTTCCAGAGAATAGAAAGTACGCGATTGCAATGATGACAATATTCCTCGTCTTTTGGGGAGTGCTTGTCATCATCGGATCATTCTTCCGAGGACAAGGCTTCAACTTTGTCTTCCCGATGAAGGACGGCGTGTACTTCGAGCTCTAGCTCGCAGCACACCTGAGAAAAGGAAATAATGTTTGTACTAACCGCAATACTCTCCGTAGTAGTGATCGCAGCTGTCATTGCAGTTGCAGTAAAGCAGATTAAAAAATAGTGGAATCATCAACTCTCATCGTTTTTGCCCTCGCTGCGGTATTAATCATCGCGGCAATGAGCGTTATTCTCCTGGGGAGAAATGCTGCGCGCACTCAGTTGAGTGATGAAGAAACTGTCAACGATGAATCAACTGTTGGCGGTGCAAATGCTCGCGAAGTGGAAAGTGCTGCAGGCTCTGCACAAGTTACTACGTTAGAAAAAGTTGACGAAGAAGCGTTGGGTATTACTCGACGTAAGTTCCTCAACCGTTCTATTTATGCGGTCTTGGGAATTGGAGTTATGCTTCCCTTCCTGTCGTCACTTCTTGCTTTCTTGATCCCATCAGGTAAAGGTGGTTTCGGTGGAATTGTCAACGTTACAACTCCGTTGGCCGACATCATTGTCCAAATCAAAAACTTGAAGAAGCCTTTTTATATTCCAGAAGCGCGCACGTATGTTGTTCAATTTCCCAACGACAACGCTGCTGCGGTTGAAGCTGCAGAAAAAGTTCCTTCGTACACAAAGAACCCAAAAATCATCAACGGCATGGTGGAAGAGGGTGTGATTGCTCTCTACCAAAAGTGTCCTCACCTTGGCTGCCGTGTTCCATGGTGTGAAACATCGCAGTGGTTTGAATGTCCGTGTCATGGATCTAAGTTCAATCGTGTGGGCGAAAAAGTTGGTGGACCATCTCCTCGAGGCATGGACCGTTTTCCTTTTGATGTAGTCGGTGGCAAGTTGGTAATCGACACAAATCTTTCTGGTGTTGTTTCTGGCCCACCCATTGGTACTAACACAACGCGTCAAGGAGCGGAGGGCCCGTTATGCGTTTAGCTTTTATTGAACCAATTCTTGCGGGGAACTCGTTTCGAGAACGCTTTGACAATCCTATTTCGATTAAGTCATTTTTGCTTTTCGGCGCAATCATTGCTGTGTTTATCGGACTTGGTATTGCGCTGAATGTTGCAATGAGTAAGCGCGGAGAAAAGAACCCGCAAAACCTCGAAAAATTCTTTGAAGATGATGAACTCGAAACCAAAAAGCTCGAGCGCACTCTCTCGATTGCACTGATTGCTGTTGCAGTTCTTGCCGTTTCAATGGCGTTGTATTACGTATGGGAACCTACACGTCAAGCAAAGATGTCAACCTCATTCGATACCCGAAGTGTCCGTCGCGGTCAAACACTTTACGCAAATGAATCGATGCAAGGTTACAACAATGTCCAATCATTGGCGTGTGCGAACTGTCATGGTGGATATGACGAAGAAACAGGTCGGTATGCAAATGGTGGAACTGCAACGTACACATTGAAATCGTTGAAGGATCCTTTAACAGATCCTGAATGCGCTGACGAT
>CAZFAO010000064.1:0-1952 GCA_964516875.1 uncultured Burkholderiales bacterium | reverse complement strand
CAGCGGAGGAGGCTCATCTACAGGTCTCACTGACGAACAACTGCGCGCGTCACCCGTCCCCGTAACCGCGACTATTGATACGACAGGGCTTGCGACTTCAACAAAACAAGACACCCTTATAGGTCACGTCGATGGTATCGAAACTCTCATCACGTCTACAAATACGAAACTTGATACGCTTAACACGACAGCCTCAACCCCGGCGAAAGCAACCGATGCCTATGCGATAGCGGCAATCTCCGACGATGGAACATATAAATATTTCTGGTTCGAAGACGCATCATTAAACTATTACATTATGCGCAAAACCATCTCGACTAGTGTCTTCCAATATACGAAAGGCACCGGAGGATATGCGAGCGTATACCAGTCTTCTATTCTTGGCCCATCGGGATCTCCTAGCTGGGCATCATACGGAAACACGTTCTAAGGATATATTTTGAAAGCAAAACTAACAGCAAAATCGGCGTTAAGACTTTCCGATCTGACACGCGAATATACTTTCGACATTATCGAAGGCGACGAAACGATCTTATCGTCTCAAGTGGTAACAGCGAAACCTTCCGAGATCGTATCGAAACTTGAACAGATTGTCGCGGAATATCAAGCGGTGTTTGAAGATGAGAACGATCTTGATGTTGGAGACGAAATCTAATGGCAATGCAGACCTACGTCAGTGCTGGCGTTCACGACACCATGCTGGGGTCTGCTACTATTACTGCAACTACAGCAGGTTTAACTCTAGCAGGTATCACAAGTTCAGGCGTAACTGCTCCTAACCTGGTAAACAAGATTACAGGTGTATGGATATGTATATCTACCCTTCCTTCTAATGCTGGTAACATCACTGCTGAAATTATGGAGTCTGGTGTATCAAAGGCTACTGCTACAATCAACCTAGCTGATGCTCAGTTGGGTATGAACTACTTCCGTTTTGCAACACCTTATCAGTTTGCCACTCTGACCGCCTCGGCTTATACTTGCAGACTTAAAAATACTGTCGGTTCGTCTGGTAATGTACGAACCGCAGCTTCGGGTTTGTGGTTCCAGTTCACCTACGACACCGCAGGAGCATTAGGAGCTTCAGATGACCTATGGATAGGGGGGTTTAATGATGCTGGTCTCACCACCAAGACCTGTACATTATCAGGCACAGCTAACACCTTCGGTTCAAAAGCTGCTACAAGTATCGGTTCGACCGCTCAGACTATGGGTGCAGCCCTTACAATCGGTTCAGGTGGTACGTTCAAGCATGATACAGCGGCCAACTGTACTACTACACTTAAGGGCTCGGTATGGGTGACAGCAGGTGGCGTGTTCGATATACGAGGCTCGGCTACTAAGTCTATTGTCTCAACATTTATTATTGACTCCACCGCCAACGGCGACCAAGGACTGTTCACGGCTACTGGCACAGTAGGTGGACAAATCCTCACTACAGGTGCAACCTACGACCAATATACTCGCTATGCTTCAGGTACAGGCACGGCTGCCGACCCACTGATTGTGAGTGTAGCCTGGGATGCAGATGTAAACGACGAAATAGTTATACCTGGTGTAGCCTACAACACGAACCAGGTTAGGTTCATAAAGACACGCAACTCCTCGACCTCGTTTGTACTAAGTGCTACCGCAGGTGGAGCTGAATCGGCTATCACTAATACGCCAGCAGTCGGGTCGTATATTGCCAACCTGACCCGTAATGTGATTATCAAGCCTGTTACTACGACTCTCGGTTACTACATAAACAACTCCAGCAACACCGCAGGGAACTTTAACTACACACGCTTTGAGTATTCGGATAATAACTCTGGTAAGGCAATTACTTTGAGTGGTGGCTTAACTGGTGGTGCAACATCTTCGTTCGATGGGATAGTCGGGTACAATAACTCAAATGCTGGTGGTAGGCATTGGCTTGCTATGTCAAACTCAGGCGACCCCTCAACTTCGGT
>CAZFAO010000063.1:0-2173 GCA_964516875.1 uncultured Burkholderiales bacterium | reverse complement strand
GTCCAGAATAATCAACACGTTTTCCAAGAAGATTTTGTCTAAATCGTCCCTGCTTACCTCTAAGAATGTCAGAAAGTGATTTAAATTGTCTTTGAGTTGTTGATGTTCTAATTGATGTATCAATTAAGTAATCAACTGCTTCTTGAAGCATTCTTTTTTCATTTCTTAAAATGATTTCTGGTGCTCCAAGTGAAATTAAGTGCTTAAGTCTATTATTTCTATTAATAACTCTTCTGTAAAGATCGTTTAAGTCTGAGGTTGCAAAACGACCCCCGTTTAACTGAACCATTGGTCTAAGATCAGGTGGAAGAACTGGGAGTGTTTTTAATACTAATGCAGCAGGTTTAAATCCAGCTTTATTAATAGCCTCAATAAGTCTTAGTCTTTTAAGAAGCTTTAATTGTCTTTGTCCAGATGCCTCTTTTACTTCTTCTCTTAATTCTCCAACTAGTTTTTGTGTGTCAACTGATTCAATTGCAGTAAGAATAGCTGACGCACCTGTTTCAACCTCAAAGAATAAAGGAATATCATATTCAATAAGTCTTACGTATTCTTCTTCTGATAATACATTCCACTTTTTCAACCCCTTCACGATATCAGATACTCGAGTGAAAATTTCCTCAACGCGTTGTGATTCAACTTCTTCTCTTTTAGCAAGTGCAATGTTTTTCTGTCTATACATAACTCTGGTTTCCTCAAGAACCAGATTTTTTTGCTCTTTATGAAGTTGATCTTCTACCTCTTTAAGTTTTTCTTCCTCTTCTTGAGCTAATTGTTTCTTTTCATCTTCTACCTGCTCTTTAATTTTTTCAATTCTATTTGCTTTAAGCTCAGCTAATACTTTTTGCGCTTCTTTTCTCTTCTCTTCATCAATTTCTGTTACTAAGTATGATGCAAAGTATACAACTCCCTCTAATTCTTTCTGGGAGATATCCAAAAGCGATGAAAGCTTTGATGGTGTACCTTTTGAAAACCAAACATGCACAACAGGGGTCGCAAGAGTAATATGACCCATTCTCTCACGTCTTACTCTTGAATAAGTAACCTCTACACCACATCTGTCACAAACAATACCCTTATATCTAATTCTTTTATACTTTCCACAATAACATTCAAAATCACGCGTTGGACCAAAAATTCTTTCATCAAAAAGTCCATCTTTTTCTGGTCTATACGTTCTATAATTAATAGTTTCAGGTTTTGTAACCTCACCATAAGAAGAATCTTTAATTGTTTCATTGTCTGCAACTAAAATCTTAAGACCTTTAAAGTCTGAAATATTTATTGCATCAAATTTTCTATTTTTTCGAGCTTTAGTATCCATATTTTTTACTAGTTAAGAACCTCCCCTTCCTTTTCTCCCTCTGCTTCTTCAAGAGCTTCTTCTGATTCATCAGTAACTACATCTTTTTCTATTGCGTTTTCAGCAGATGCTACATCTACTTCAAGTGATTCAGTTGCTTGTGCAAGCTCTTCAGCTTCTTTTTTTACCTCTTCCTCTTGTAACAATTCCTCTTCAGTTTCTTCAGGTTCATCAGCAACAACCGCTTCAGTTGGCTGAACAATCATTCCAAGCGATTCAAGCTCACGAATAAGAACCTTAAAGGATTCTGGCACTTTTGGTGTTGGAATGTCAACACCCTTAATAATCGCCTCAAAAGCCTTTGCTCTTCCTGCAACATCATCAGATTTGGTTGTAAGCATTTCTTGCAACGTATAAGCTGCTCTGTGTGATTCAAGTGCCCAAACTTCCATTTCTCCAAGTCTTTGACCTCCCATTTGTGCTTTTCCTCCCAGAGGCTGTTGGGTAACTAAAGAGTATGGACCGGTTGATCTAGCATGAGCTTTATCTTCAACCATGTGAATAAGCTTCATAATATATCCAATTCCAACAACAACATCATTTTCATATTGATCTCCGGTTCTTGCATCAAATAACTTCACTTTCCCTGAAAGAGGAAGGTTTGCATCCTTCATAAGCTCAAAAAGACGCTCTTCTTTTTGCTTTTCAAATACAGGAAGCGCAAGCTTCATATTCATCTTCTTTGCAGCCCATCCAATGTGAGACTCCAAAAGCTGTCCCAAATTCATACGTCCCAACACAGAAATTGGTGAAATAATAATATCAACTGGTGTTCCATCTTCTAAATAAGGCATATCTGATTGTGGAACA
>CAZFAO010000062.1:0-2475 GCA_964516875.1 uncultured Burkholderiales bacterium | reverse complement strand
TCAAGCCAATATGTTTTTGTCACTTCACTCGCAACATAATTATTAAGACCTTGAAGAGAATAAGCCATGTTGCTATTTTCTTTGACTTGCCAGTCGAGTTTCTGAAGGTAGTTATCCATCAAATCAATGTGAGATGTTTCGGCGATGTTTCTCATCTGCGCGTGTTGTGCGCGATAGAGAACGTATGCCTTTGCTGTTTGTTTAAATTGTGAATGCAACAAAACATCTTCGACAATATCTTGGATCGTTTCGACTGTCACAACATCATCTGGTTTTGAATTAAGTTCATTAATGACTCGGTTCGCTAATGTTGATGCAACATCAATCCCAAACTCACCTGTTGAGCATCCCGCATGTAAAATTGCTTGTTTAATTTTGTCCTTATCAAAATCGACTAATTCACCACTACGTTTGATGACTTGTGTGCTCATCTTTCTACCTCTTATCTCATGTTTCCTTTCCATATTCTGGAAATTTTTTGACGTTCTTCCCAAGGTAGTACCGCCAGGACGAGATATCGAGCATTCTTATAGTGAGCGACTATAAAACCTCTTAGGGTAGCCTTACTTTTTTATTTCGAAGGGTGGACACGCCGATATCCAGGCTTTTTACTCAATAATCAATCCGACTCTTGTTGTAGCTACCACTATTGGCGTTCACTGCAAGGAGGTCCATTTCGCCAAGAGCTGTTGAGCTAATGGGTTACCGTTGAAAACTATAAAAGGGCATTACAACGTTCGTTGTTTGGTTTCCCTATTTCAGCACTTCTTCAGGCAGCAGGAATCTAATGTAGATACATGGAACCAGATAAATCAATATCACGACGACAAGCAATTGGTGCTCTCACTGGAATCGTCCTTGGTGGCCTAACACTCACAACTCTGGCAGCTTGCTCAGATCAAAAATCGGAAACGAGCTCGACGACGTCTGCCTCGACAACTGGCAGTGAATGTCTCAATCCTCCTGAAGAAACGGCAGGACCGTATCCGGCCGATGGATCAAACCGTGGAACGAATGTCCTCGATCTCGATGGGATCGTACGATCAGACATCCGTTCAAACCTCGGTGGCAGTAACACTCAGCAGGGAATTCCTTTTGATTTACGTGTAACAATTTCTGATGATTCGTGTTCTCCTATCGAGGGCGCGGCAATGTATTTGTGGCATTGCAATGATGAGGGTGAATACTCTGTGTACGGAGAGTTTGATGATGACTCTTTTCTCCGTGGCGTTCAGATAAGTGACAGTAAAGGTCAGGTTTCTTTTACAACAATTGTTCCGGGACGTTACACTGGTCGTGCAACACATTTTCATTTTGCCATTTTTAAAGTTGGTGATTATCAATCTGGTAACGCTGACCTGACTAGTCAATTTGCCTTTGATGATGAAGAAATTGATGCTTTGTATAAATCGTTTGATGCAGACTCGCAGAATCTCCGTAATCCAACGTATAACGATAACGACAATGTTTTCAGCGATGGTTATGAAAACCAACTATTGAACATTTCAGGTTCTGTCCAATCAAGTGTTGCTGGGCAAATAAGCATCACCGTGTAGGCGGATCCGAAACCAGAGCTTTTATTCTGCTGAATGCAAAAGACAAAATTCGTTGCCATCTGGATCGGCCAGAACTACCCAACTGACTTCACCTTGGCCGATGTCCACATGTCGAGCTCCTAATGATAAAAGCCTTTCGAGCTCGGCACCTTGACCATCCGCTACGGTCGAAGCGATGTCGAAATGAATCCGATTCTTTCCAATTTTTTCTTTTAGCGGCGGTCCGCTCCATGTTATCTTTGGCCCCGTACCATCGGGAGACTGAATTGCAGTTTCGCCGTCTTGATCCCACACTAAAGGCCAGCCGAGGACTTCGCTCCAAAAATATCCTGTTTCCTTATTCCCATCACAGTTGATAGCACCAATTCGGCCTGTGTTGCTGAGAAATTTGTTGTTCGGCTCAATGATGCACAGCTCGTTACCTTCTGGATCAGCAAGTACAACATGTGGCTCATCTGGTTTCTGGCCAATGTCAATATGTCGAGCACCAAGTGCAAGCAACCTCTCAACAGTTTTATTTTGTTCTTCAATAGTTGTGGTCGTTATGTCGAAGTGAATGCGGTTCTGACTTTTCTTTACGTTTGTATCTAACGCAAGAAGAATATCGAACGGAGTTCCGTCAGTTGGCACGAGGAGAAACTCACCATCGCCTTCATCTTCAATCTTCCAGTCCAACACCTGCGACCAGAAATTTGCCATTGTGAATGGATCATTCGAATCAATGCATATTTCAACGAGCTTGCAAGTCATTTTGATAGTCTAAGCTCCCTGGTTTGAGAAAGATTCTTCACTGCACTCAGAATGACGAAAGCCGCACCCAAAATGAGTGTGGCTGCGTTGGTTGCGGTGGTTGGAGTTTGTAATACCAACGACCTTCGGGTTATGAGCCCGACGTGCTTACACAAACGCTATCTCGTTT
>CAZFAO010000061.1:0-2551 GCA_964516875.1 uncultured Burkholderiales bacterium | reverse complement strand
CGAGTCGTTTCGGCTCGCTGCGAAAACGACAACACCAGCATTAACTAGAAAATCATTTGATCTTTTCGAGGAATTGTCTTGTTGGAAATCTTGATAGGACGAACGAGGGAAACCTAACGACAAGTTAACGACATCAGGAGCAGCTGGCGATCCTGATTTCACATCGTCAACAAATTTATTGAGTGCATTCACAAAGTTGTTGTATTCAATTGTTCCATCTCTGCTCATGGCATCACGCACATAAGAAATATGTGCATCCGGCGCAACACCACCAACATCAACCTGGACACCATTGAGTCTGAGCGTTCCCGAATTTCCTGCGGCTAATCCAGCAACCGCCATCCCATGAAAACAACCGACGTCCGTTGTTGTACACGTGTTTTGTGCAGCACGATCTGGTTCGTCGCTACACAGATTCACTTCTGAGTTTGAACCCACGCATGATTGAGAAACAACACGGGATTGGCCTTGAGAAATCAATGCCGTGTTGTCAAGATTGACACCACTGTCGTAAATACCAATGACGACATTGCGACCCGTGAGCGATCGCTGCGCTGATGGTGCAAGTGGACTCGCACCGTGCGCTGTCGAGACCGCTTGAGCGGAGAGGTGACCGCGAGTAACTTCATTGAAAGATTGAAAGAGGTGCACCGACACCACGACGAGCAGAACCGCGCCAACGAAGAGAGCGTAGCGCGAAACCTGGGATAATCGTCCATAACTGGCCCGGGGGGTCATAGAACATAGTGTCTCACGCATAACGCGCAAAATAAACACTTGAATGTCGCTATGCGCATAAGCGGTATCTTTTTTATACCCGAAATCTGGATTTATTTATTAATTCTCGGATTCATTGCCGGAAAATGTGGCGCACCACGAGATGTTAGGCTAGCCTAAGTTTCTGACCGACCTACAGAAAAGACGTCGCCCATGTTTGCTGCATTCCTCATCACACTCCGCGAAGGTCTCGAAGCTGTCCTGGTCATCACCATCATTGCGATGTTCCTCGCGAAGATGGGACAAAAACAACTCTTCAAGCCCATGTGGATTGGTATTGCAATCGCGAGCATTTTCTGTGTTGCACTCGGAATTTTTATCCACGTCGCCCAAAGAGAACTTCCCCAGTCGAAACAAGAACTTCTGGAAGGAATCGTCGGATATGTCGCCGTTGGGGTTTTGACGTGGATGATTTTCTATATGAGGAGAACTGGTCACAAAATTAAGGGAGAAGTCGAAGCAAAGCTCGACAGTACATTGAAACAAGACTCTCGACGTCAAGGACAGGTCTTAATCCTGATGGCATTTTTTGCTGTTGTGAGAGAAGGAATCGAAACAGTTCTCTTCTTATTTTCGGCGCATGATACATCGAGCGTCGCGGGACTCACTGGTGCGGTTCTTGGGCTCGCTCTTGCGATCATCATTGGTTATTCCCTCTATCGGGGTTCACGCGCAATCAACATTGCCCGTGTGTTCCACTGGACGAGCATTTTCATTATATTTTTCGCAGCTGGATTATTGGCAAGTTCGACAAGAAAGTTTGCAGAAGCGGGCGTGTTCTCCAGCTTTCAATCTATTGCGTGGGACTCGAGTTCCATTGTGAGTGAAGATTCAATTTTCGGAACGCTTCTCAGCGGACTGTTTGGATACATGGAAGCTCCTGCTGTTGCCGAAGTGTTCATGTATTTTGCCTACCTCATCCCTGTCCTCGTTGCCTATATAGCAACCGACCCGCGAAGAAAATCTTATCGAACACAACCAACAGATCAACAAGAACTTGAAACAGTATTAGGAGAACAATGAAAAAAGTAATAACTGCACTACTCGTCGCAACAATGTGCATTGGTGCATCATGCGCAAAGTCTACCGATAATAAAAACAATCAATCAATCGCTATTGCTTTTGACGTCTCGAAAGGATGTACTCCGAAAGAATCGAAAGCTAATGCAGGAACCTTTACCATCGTCGCACACAACGAAGGAAAGAAAACGGGAGAACTAGAAATTCTCGACGGTGATCGCATTCGCGGGGAAGCAGAAAATATCCTTCCCAAAGCAGAGAAGAAATTCTCGATCAAACTCGAAGAGGGAGATTATGTTGTCCTCTGCGGAAAGAAAAATGGGAAAAAGGCCAAACTCACTGTTGGTCCAGCGGTCACTGCTGAAAAAGAAGCAACTGTCGATCAGAAAAAACTCACTCAAGCAGTGAGCGACTACAAATCCTACGTACTGGAACAAATCGCACTTCTTGAAGTCAGTGCGCATACATTGACCGACGCAGTACGCGCCGGTGATGTCCAGGCTGCACGAACTGCTTTTGGACCATCGCGTGAACCGTGGGAGCGCATTGAACCCATTGCAGAACTTTTTGCTAAATATGACAGTGAAATAGATTCTCGCGTTGACGACTTTGAAGGTGTTGATGATCCGCTCTTCACAGGTTTCCATCGAATCGAATATGGGTTATTCGAAAAGAATTCGACAGAGGGCTTGACTCCGTTTGCCGATCAACTTGATCAGAATATTCTTGATCTTGGCAAAGACGTTGAATCGCT
>CAZFAO010000060.1:0-2999 GCA_964516875.1 uncultured Burkholderiales bacterium | reverse complement strand
GGTGGAATGCGAGAGCGGCCGAATCGGCACGCTTGGAAAGCGTGTGAAGTGAAAGCTTCCCAGGGTTCGAATCCCTGTTCCACCGCCACTTCTTACACTTCCCGTGATGGCTGTTAAAGGCCGCGAAAACCGCGGCTAAAAAGTACACTCACGATTATGAGTTAGATAATCAGATTAAATTCTTTACTTAACCGTCATTGTTTTGACTTCGTCACCATGAACAATCACTGCCCAAAGAACAAGAACAGCAATCGTAATCATGAGAATTGACCAAATTGGATAGAACGGAATGAATGCCATGTTTGCAACAGCTGCAAAGGAGGCAACAATAATCGTAAAGATCCGTCCAAATACATTTCCCTTTGCCAACGATGCCGCTGCGAAGAGCGCCAATGCTCCAAAGATAATGTACGCCAAACCCCACGCGGTAACGTTGAAGAGGTATACCTCGCCTCCTGCTTTTACGAAAAAGTCCTCTTTGAATAAAGCGACTGATCCCACGATGAGATGGAATACACCTTCCAACACCAAGACAATCGCAGCAAAAGCGATCCATCCAGTCCATCCACTTACATTATAAGTATTCTCGTCTGCCATACAGACCCCTCACTCTTAAAACGATACGAAAGTTTGCTTTCGCGATGCGAGCTTACCCAGCACCTCAACACATTGTAGAGGATTCATATGCAACAGGGGCAAGCAACGCTATAGGCTGGCCCATATGGAAAACAATGTAAATCCCATCCCTGAAATATATGGAAGCGTAACGCCCTACCTCTACCAATCTGATTGTCAAGCAGCGATTGAGTTTTACAAGAAGGTTTTTGGTGCCAAGGAAAGAGATACGATGGAAATGCCCGACGGAAGAATCGGTCACACCGAACTTCAAATCGGCAACAGCATCATCATGATGGCAAGCGAGTTTCCTGAATTTGGTAATCAATCTCCTTTAACTTTGGGTGGCACCACTGTTGCCATCCACGTATATGTAGAAAATGCGGATGACGTTTTTGCAAAAGCCATTGATGAAGGCGCAACCGTTCTCGAGGAAGTTAAGGATAAATTTTACGGAGATCGCAGCGGACGTTTTACAGATCCCTTTGGTCATCAGTGGTCAGTAGCGACTCACGTTGAAGACGTTTCGTCTGAATTGATGAAGGAACGAATGCAGGCATTATTTGCCCAAGCTCCAGATTGAGGAAACCATGTCAAATAAATTTGAATCACGCGCATCTATTGAAATTGCACAACCAACATCGGTTGTGTTTGATGCATTGACCGATCCCGAAAAAGTTAAGCAATACCTTTTTGGGACAGAAATGAAAACAGATTGGAAAGTCGAGAGCCCCATTACTTATCGAGGTGAATGGGAAGGTAAGAGCTACGAAGATAAAGGGACCGTTTTAGAATTCGAACAAGACAAACTCATTGTTAGTACCTATTGGAGTTCCATGTCAGGAACTGCGGATGCCCCCGAAAATTATCAAACTGTTCGATACGAACTTGATGAAAGTAATTCAGGAACGCTGCTGACCATCATCCAAACCAATATCGATTCGCAAGAATCGGCAGACCATTCAGAACAAAACTGGGACATGGTATTACAGGGAATAAAGAAAGTCTGCGAAAACGCATGACACAACTTGATGATTTTCTCACGGATGAAAAATCTCTTCGTCGCTACATGAGCACAGCATTAACGCTTGCTCAAAAATCTTTGCCTGACGATATTCCCATCGGAGCAATCGTGGTTTCTATCGATACGGGAGAGGTTATTTCGGAGGGTTACAACACGCGTCAACGCACGCACGATGCGACCGATCATGCAGAAATGATTGCCATCCGCACAGCTTGCGAAAAGCTGACGTCAAAGCGACTTCATGAATGCGTATTGTTTACCACCCTTGAACCGTGCATCATGTGCGCGGGAACTCTCATCCAGGCGCATATTGGTGCAGTAATTTTTGGCGCAACGGACCCTCAGTATGGAGCAGCAGGAAGCATCTACAACTTTTTTGCCGACCCACGACTCAGCCATAATGCTCCCGTTGTGGGTGGGATAATGGCCGATCAATGCAGCGAAATCGTGAATGAGTTTTTCGTATCCATTCGCTAACATATAAATTTCTTATGACAAACAAACATTCGGAATACCTTCCAGATTTGTCAGAGATAAGTCTCAATGAATTCAAAATCGAACTCCAAACTGGTCGCTTACTTCCCAGTCGAAAGCCATTGCTTGATGACATTGATGCAAAATTTTCTCTTCTTGAAAAAGCTGGCATCGCCAATGCAGCCAGCTTGAAAGAAGCGCTGAACAGTAATCCGAAAATCAAGCAGTTATCTCAAGAAACCAGCATTTCAGAAAATTATTTCAAACTTCTTAAGCGAGAAGTGGGTAATTTACTTCCCACACCTATTGATTTTGAACGCATACCAAATATTTCTGAACGAATCGTAAAAACATTAAAAAACGAAAACATTCTCACTACAGAGGATTTATTCCCTTCGGTAAAGGATAGGAATTGCCGAAAAGAATTTGAGAAGAAAACAGGACTTTCGACAGATGAGGTCTTATGGTTAACGCAGATAGTCGATGTTTCTCGTATTAAATGGGTTGGACCAAAATTAGCCAGACTGATTGTTGATACGAAATTCAATACTGTGGAGAAATTGTCCAAAGGAAATCCTAAAGAAGTCCTTGATGCACTTAATGATGCCAAAAAAGTTCACAAAGCCTATCAAGGCGCTTTGGGTATCAATGATATTGATTCGTGGATACACCAAGTAGTCAGCAAAACACCGTTGGTTATTGAGTATTAATAAATCACCTGAATATCAGTTGGTTTTGAGTGGCCGGCATTCGCTAACAAGAGTGTGTTCGTTCAACTTCGCTAACATATAACGTTCTGGAGGGGTGCGAGAGCGGCCGAATCGGATAGTCTCGAAAACTATTGTGGCGCAAGTCACCCAGGGTTCAAATCCCTGTCCCTCCGCCA
>CAZFAO010000059.1:0-3355 GCA_964516875.1 uncultured Burkholderiales bacterium | reverse complement strand
GATCTTTGAAGTTCGGATCGCCAGCAAGAATTCTAGCGATCTTATGAAAGATCATGTCGAGAGCTTCTGCTTGCATCGCATTTAATTTGCCGCAAAATGGTCCTGCAATATCCTTAAATCTCTGAGAGACTTGAGCGTTGATATTGAAATCTCCATGAGTAGTTTCACGAGTGCTTAGAGTATTATCTACTTCCATAAAGTCCACCTTTAGTTCATTGAATATTTCCTTGGTACGAATTCCAAACGTCCTATCATCAAAATGAGCACTCTCTATAAACCGTTGTACTCTATTTAACCCATAGGGCCAATTTTCTACTTCTTTCAGTACGGTCTCTATTTGGACCTTTTTCATTCCAAGCGCCATAATCTCATAATATTCTACGCCATATACTGATCTCTCCAATTTATCTGCATCACCACAGATGTACAATCCTACATTACCGACGAACACAACGCATGGATGGCGTTTTTCTGCACGCGCTCTACACATAAAGCACTTTACTTCTAACATTCCTTGATCCCTTTATGTTGCCATTTCATCACTCTACTGATACTTCTTGCTTCCGACATATAGGCCCCATTGCTCCTGGATATACAGAAGTTCTCCAATAAGTTCATCCACGGTCAAATCACGAGGAAAACCCATTCTCCTAAAAGAGCGTAAGAGAGTGAATGTTCTCGGCATTCTTCCACGATGGAAGTCACATGCCATATCAACTTGACATTTGGACAACTGAAGTTGAATCTTTCTTGCAATCCTGAGTTTCATAGCATCCCCAAACCTTTTTTACAGATAGCGCACGATCTAAAATCATACATCCAACCTTTAGTATCCTCAACTATAGTGTGTGGACATTGCCCAAGTAGGAACTGCTTATAACATTCTTCCAATTCTTCTTCAGTGGCAGGTCTTACATCACTCATGATTATTACATCGCCAACTCTTTCTTTCACTATTTCTATCCAGTAAGTTTTTGACACGATTACTTCGCTCCATCCCGAATAGCCAATGCTTCGTTCTTGAGTGCCAACCAGTAGTCATGATTGTGGACGAGAGTATACATCTTCCATCGTATTCTCCATCGGTTCTGTGCCTCCGCTTCAATCGCTGCCTCGCATAGACGCTCGAACAGGTTTCGTGAAATTACAACTGTATTAATGCTACTGTTGACAATACGGTTACTCATTTCTTCCCTCCGTCCCGAATCGCCAATGCTTCGTTTCTAAGCTGCTTCCATTCGCAATCATCGTCATCGTCTATCACACCAGACATTTCCCTCAGCCACTGGTGATACTCGTCTGCCATGATCGCGGCTTCGCATAGCCGCTCGAACAGGTCGCGTGAGATGGTGATGGTGTCGGTGTTGGTCTTGCTCATCTATTCATCCTTTTAAGTATCTCACCAGCTATTTCATCGTCAGTTGAGCCTTTGAACGGATTCGGTTCACTTGCATTTCGCACAGCAAGAATGTATTCCTCAGTTTGAGCCATTGCTTTCTTCACGAGTTCATTACTTTTACTTTCCGGTTTTCCGAGGTTTGCAAGGAAGCTAATAGCGTCCGCAAGTCCTCCGTTATCAGGTATTACAAGTTTGGATAAAACCAGATTTTGCAATTTAACTTTATTGGAAATCATTCCTGCGACTCCTTTTTAGCTGGCTTTATTATCAAATTGGCGTCGTAGTACGCCCTTCTCGCTTTCTCAGGCAGATTACTCACTCCGATAGCACCAAGGAATCGAAGCACACCATGCCGATTAGCATTCGCCACAACGCAAATTCCACTGTCAAAATCATCTGTGGCAGTGTCACATTTTTGAGTGTGGATGTCGCATGTTCCAGGCTTAGGATCGTCAGCATCCAGCTCAGCATCAAACCAGATGTACCAATTTTTGTAGTTACACAATCCGTCGATGATGTAACGGCGAGCAGTCCGTTTTGTGCAGAGTGCTTGAAGCAGCTTCAATAAGTTTTCGTGTTTAGTCATTCCTGCGGCTCCGTATTCAATTTCTTCATTGCAAGCCAAGTTTTATAGAAGGCATTTTTCGCTTTCTCAGGCAGATAATTCACTCCAATAGCTTGCAGAAATTGTATTACCATAAGCCGATTCGCGTCCTTCACCACACGAAATACGCTGTCAAAATCATTGTCCATAGGGTCGCATTTTTGAATATAAATGTCGCATGTTCCATGTTTTGGATCACGACAATCCAGTTCAGCAGCAAACCAAATGTACCAACCTTCGTGGTTCAATAGCCCGTCGATGATGTACTTACGAGCCCTCCGTTTTGTGCAAAGTGCTTGCAACAGTTTCAATAAGTCTTCGTGTTTGGTCATTGTTATGCCCAATACATTCTTAGAAACCAAAACTTACACCACGCCAACGGATTCCATGTTCGAGGCTTTACCCTAATATCACGAATAGAATCATCATCTGTTGCAAAGCACGCACAAGGACAACACCCATCAACAGTCAACCTTCGACCACATCCAGCGCAGTGGTTGTCATCCCAGAATAAGTTTTCGTGTTTAGTCATTCCTGCGACTCCATCGTTGTTTCCTCAATCTTTATTGGTGGCCACAACCCGAGTTTGGCCCAGTTTTCGTTGCTGCCCCAATCTGGGTGTGTAACGCAATGCGAACGTACCAATGACTGTTCGGCCAGCCATCCAATAATTGTGTGCTTAGTTTCCTTAAACGCTTCATTTTTTATCTTGTAAATCCACGCTCTGAGACGTTCAATTTCAATCATTAATTCTTCTTCACGTGCAGTCCTTCGCGACATCTACTGCGGCTCCGTAAATTCGTCAGTTGTCGTACCCAACAAAACTGCCCCAGGCCATTGATGCTCATGGGGTGGAGCAAGAGACGACCCGACTTTTCCATTGCCGTATCTGTACCAATACACCGTGGCCGTGTGCTTGCGAAGACGATACTGAAAAACTTTGAAGTTTGGTTCGCCATGACTGGGGTGGTATTCCTCCCACTCCCACTCGGCTCCGCCGTGAGGATGCAATTCAAAAATGTCCCGCTCCTCCTTCGGCAGACGTTGCTGCCGACACCATTCGAGAATAACCTTGGCTTGTTCTTCGAGTTCTTTGATACGGTCGGTCATTTTGTCCTACCCCCACACTTCACGCATTTACCATTATCCGTGGACCCTGCCATTGCTACCGACTGAATTTTTCCGCAAGACTCACACGTTACATCAGCGTGAAGCCAATGGTGCCCTTTGCGAATTTCTTCAGCGGTAAATCCGGCAAGCTCGTCAGGGACATTTGGTTTAGGATAAATCCTCATTACTTCCCCTCCAGAAATATCATGACACGATAAAACCAGGCAGACTCGCTAAATGAT
>CAZFAO010000058.1:0-3516 GCA_964516875.1 uncultured Burkholderiales bacterium | reverse complement strand
ACATCAAACACGCCTTACAAAACGGAACACATGACGGACTCGACGGATACATCGCCTTCGCAAACAAACACTACAACGGCGACATGATGAAAACACATATAAATGTTTCCGCTGTCGCCACGATGACAGGACTCGACATGCCACAACACTGGCAACAATTCATGGGATCGACAGCTCAATTCGTAGACATCAAACACGCCTTACAAAACGGAACACATGACGGACTCGACGGATACATCGCGTTTGCAAACAAACACTACAACGGCAAACTGCACAAAACCTTTCAAAATGTATCAGCTGTCGCAAACATGACAGGACTCAACATGCCACAACACTGGCAAGCATTCCGCGGCACGACAACACAATTCGTAGACCTCAAACACGCCTTACAAAACGGAACACATGACGAACTCGACGGATACATGACCTTTGCAAACAAACATTACAACGGCGAGATGCAAAAAACCTTTCAAAATGTATCAGCTGTCGCAAACATGACAGGACTCGATATGCCAGAAGGCTGGCAACAATTCCGTGGAACGACGATACACGCACAATCAATGATTGAAAAAATTCGCAATCATGAGCTCGTTTCGACATCAACAAATACGGAAAGAATCAATCTGGCCGCAATCACAAACATGCTCAGTGGAATACCTTCTCAAAGAGCACATGATCGAGTGATAGGGTGAGAGATTCTTCGTCGCTTCGCTCCTCTGAATGACAGAAGGAACGCTCATCTGAATGACAGTCCTGTCATCCTGAACGTAGTGAAGGATCTAAGATTCTTCGCTTCGCTCTGAATGACGGCGGCAAGTCACTCTGAATGACGGCGATGAGTCGTTCTAAATGACGGGTATTAGGAAGAGGCTATTCCGCTTCAGCTTCAGATTCGTCGAAACCTAAGTCCCAATCGACAACAATTCCTTCGCGCTCAGCATCTTTGATGACACGTTCGCGGTTGCGACGGAATTGTGGATCGTGTGGGGGAACAAAGTTCAAGCGCGCTGCAACACGCGTACGGAATGCATCGATCACTTCGTCTTCGCCAAAAGCTTTTTCAATGCCCCAGTGCGGATGGACAGGACCGTAATACACGATCTTCACGTGTCCAATGGTGGGGATTTCTTCTGGTTCGATAGCTGTCATAGCCACCTAGTCTACAACGGTCGTTCTACCAGGGTCACCTTGGTCGTTTTTTCTTTGCCTTTGCGGTCATATTTGATCGTTACGGTCTCACCTGGTTTTTTTGCGCGGATTGCAGACACCATGTCGTTCGCGCTTTTTATTGTTTTGTCGTCGATTTTTATGATCACATCGGCCAGGGCCAGATCACTCTTACTCGCTGGTGATCCACCTTGGATTTCAACGATAAGCGCACCTTCCGTCACTTTGAGATCCAGCTCTTTTGCGATGCGTTCGTTCACATCTTGTGCGGCAATCCCAATAAACGCAATTTTGCGATCTTTTCCTTGGCGAAGATCTTCAATGATTGGTTTTGCGCGATCCATTGCAATCGCAAAACCGATATTTTGTGCATACGTAGGGTTTGCAATCGCTGTGTTAATACCAATGACTTCTCCGCGCGAATTCACCAGTGGCCCACCCGAGTTGCCTCGGTTAATTGCAGCATCGGTTTGCAAAATTCCTTGCAACTGAAAGTTTTCTTCGGTTTCAATTGATCGATCAAGGCCAGAAATGATTCCACGCGTAACGCTCAATCCACCTTCGAGCGCGAGAGCATTTCCAATCGCGATGACATCATCGCCGACTTTCATATCGCCGGATACTCCAATCTGAACTTCAGGAAGATCTGTTGCATCAACTTTAAGTACTGCCAAATCTTCTAAGGGATCGCGTCCTAATAATGTTGCCTTCAACGTTCGGCCATCGCCAAGTGTGACTTCAATAACATCATGCGAGTCAGCAATAACGTGATTATTTGTAACGACAACACCATCGGACGAATAAATGAATCCTGTTCCTGCACTACCACCGTTATCAATTCCACCATCGACAGAAATAGCAACTGTTGCGGGTTCAACATGTGCGAGAACTTCTTGCACATCGCGTGGCTTTGCTAACACCGACGAGTTGTGTTGCACTTTATAAAAATAGGTGTTGTGATTTTGATAAAACCACATTGCTCCAACAACAAGCGACCCAATAACCAATCCACAAAAGAGCGCAAAAGCAACTGTTGATTTGCTCGATCGCATAACGAGGACAGGTGCGGGAGCGTCGTGCGACTTTGTTACGCTCGGCGCGGGAGTCAAAATGCGATGCGTTTCTCCCTCAGGTTTCGCTTCGTTGGTTTCGTTCGATTTTTCTGCATCGCTGGATCCAGGAGCGGAAAAGAAGGGAGGGAGATCATCAGTCATAAATACAGAATATCGGGGTTTGGCGCTAATGCAATGATTGTTTGCAAAGAGTGTGGAAAGTTATTCAGGGACCTTTCAGCCTTCTGATTTCTTGTCGTCGGGTTTATCGTCAGCATCAGGCTTTGCGCCTTCTTTGATGCCCTTTTCAAACTCACTCTTCGATTGACCGATACTGCGAGCCATCTTGGGCAGTGCAGAAGCACCAAATAATAAAATAACGACAACAGCAACAATGAGGATTTCTTGCATACCGATTTCAGCGAGAAGCATATAAGGTTCCTTTCCCTTTTCTACAGTGGTTAACCTTAGAACAACGTAGAGCCAGTAGTGGTGATTTGAGCTAAATCAGGCCTGCCATTGCGCGTGCCCTAACCAAAGCATCGCCAAGATGGTCTATGACATCAAGAGACCCAACGTGAAAAGGTGCGAATCCCGGATTAACAATAATTTCTTTCACACCGAGGTCATTCCATTGCTTGAGTTGGCCTGCCACCTCTTCGGTTGTTCCTACCAATCGCCCCTTTTTCCATTCTTCGAGCGATTTTCCGTCAGCAACTCCCTCGGGCGACAGTGAAACGATGTTGTCAAACAAGTCGTGGAGCTCTTTTTCGGTGTCCGCCACCATGCAATACAGACCGAGTGACTGATACACAGTTGTTGGATCGCGTTGATACTTGTCGCATGCTGCGTGCAATGAGTCAACGCGTTCTTTGTATGCGTCGAATTCGAAAGCCCAACACGTATTCCAGCCATCGGCATACCGAGCGACGATTCTCAAAAAACGGTCTCCCTTTCCCCCAAGGAAAAGTGGAATGGAATGTGGAGCTGATGATCTGTTAGCAATGGGCGAAGTCAAAGTTGCGCCATGGGAAGAGTAAAACTCTCCATCGATGTCGGTCGTTTGGCCATCGAAAAGTGCTCGAATCATGCGAACGTACTCCGTAAGTCGAGTCATACGCTCCCCAACTGCGGGCATGTCGTGCCCGATATGGCGTTCTGCCCCGCCTGCGGTGTCGCGACGCGGGCATCGTCTCGGTCGTCGCGAACCGCGCGCCGTGACACGCGCCCGGTGCGCAGCGAGCAGGAGAGCGACGGAACATGAGCTCTCCCAACTTCTTTCCGGGTTATGCGGTGC
>CAZFAO010000057.1:0-3521 GCA_964516875.1 uncultured Burkholderiales bacterium | reverse complement strand
TATGATCATTCGCCATGGATTTAGTACATGGAATGCAAAGAACCTCTTCACCGGGTGGGTTGACGTGCCTCTTTCTGAGATCGGCATCGAAGAAGCGCATCGTGCAGGTAAGGTAATTAAAGAGACAGATTTTCGACCGGATGTACTTTTTACATCGGTGCTGAAGCGCGCAATTGATACAGCAGACATTGCGCTATCTGAGTTTTCCGATCAACAGATCGAAACATATCGAACGTGGAGGTTGAACGAGCGTCACTATGGAGCGCTGACGGGTCTCGATAAAAAAGAAACAGTTAAAGAATACGGCGACGCCCAAGTTGCTCTATGGAGACGGAGCTTTGATATTGCGCCACCACCACTGTCTGAAAATTCGTCATACGACTTTTCAAAAGATGCGCTCTATGCCGACATTCCATGTTCGTTAATTCCCAAGACGGAATGTCTTAAAGATGTCTGCGCACGAGTGATGCCTTACTATGAAGAAACAATTGCCCCACGCTTGCTATCGGGTGACAATGTGCTCGTTGTTGCTCATGGCAACTCGCTCCGGGCGTTGATTATGAAGCTCGAAAATATCTCGAGCGAGGATATTGCGCACTTCGAACTGCCCACCGCGACACCTCGCCTATACGCGTTTGGCCCCGACTTTTCGGTTGTTTCTGCTCAGTATGTTGAGGATGAACAAGCTGTGGCTGATCGAGCGCAGAAGGTCAAAAGTCAAACTTCGGGTGCCTAAATTTTTTTTCTTTATTTATGAGGCTGTCATCCGTACATCACGGGTACTCCGTGTGCTAGATTATCCGCTGTTGCGGGCTTCGTGTCATACAGGCTTGTGGCAGCGGAGTGATTTTCTATGCATAGAAAATTATGGGGACGTACAACTGAGGAGTTAACGTGAAGCGAATATCTCGACTATTAGTCGGTCTTGGACTCGTCACTTTGTCTTTACCTTTGTTCATGTCAGCAGCAAATGCTGTGACAACGACATACCAGGGTCTTGGCGAAGGACAAGTAGTCTTTGGAATAACAGGACCTTACGAACAAGCTTTTGTTCAACAAACAAGTGCTGGTTCAACATACTGTATTTCTATTGATACCGAAATTTATCCAGGTGAACTTCTTAACGAAGGAACATTTGCAGACGGTGTTGCAGCAGCACCAGGAGGACACCTTACAATCGGTGCACTCCAAACAATTTATCGAATCGTCAACAACGCATACCCGAATGACAATCCATCATTCCCGATTGCTGGTGACATAAATCAAAAAGCAGCAAGTGTTCAGTCTGCGATCTGGTCTTTCTCAAATGACTGGGATCTCGATCCAGCGAACCCAGAAAACGACCCTGTTGTCATTGCGAACTACAACCTCCTTCGAGGATGGGTTGATGGTGATGAAGCAAACGGAGAATTTCCTGCTTTTGTTGAAGAACCTGCAGCATCTTTGAGTGTTGACCCCACTAGTACAACAGCGGAGATCAACGAGAAGGCAGGACCATTTACTATCCGTATTCAAGATGGTGAGTCGAAAGTAAAAGTTGTTGTCACAGACGGAACAGCTGTTGACTCAAACGGAAATGAACTCGATCCTAACTATGAATATGGTGATGGTGAAGGTTTCTATATCACTCGTTCAACAACAGGTACAGCAACGGCACAAATCAGTGGAGAAGTTACAACAGCTCCCGGGACGGTTTACATACCCGTCATTGTTGGTCACCAACTCTTGCTCGGTGCGGAAGATTTCCGAGGTACTTCAACAGTTAATGTTGAAGCGACTTTCCAAGATTCAACCGTTGCTCCATCAGAACCCGACGTTGGCGGAATTACCGTTGAACGTCCAGCAGCAGGATCTGGAGTTACCGTAGCCGGTACTACAGTAAGTGGAACGCTTGCTGAAACAGGTCTCAATGGTATGTCTCTTGCAGCAGTTTGCCTAGGAATGGCAATGCTTGTTCTGGGAATGACATTGAACGCCATGAAGAAACTGAGTGAAATACACGCTGTATAGCTCAGTCTCCAACTACGTAAAAAGGAGCCTGCCAGTCGGTGGGCTCCTTTTTTATTGCTAGCGCGTATATAGTGCGAGAACCCGCACCACAGTACAGAACGATTAGTATTTCGGGGATACAAAATCGCATACATATGTGATAATACAAGGGACAGATTCGAAAGAGGAAACAGTGGATAACGCCGGTCAGCATATCGCGGGAACAAGTTCTCCAGAAGCAGTTCAACGATGGAATGAAATCCTCGCTTCTCTCTATGATGCCGCAGAACTCGTTCATGTACCAGATGCTGTTGTTCGCATACTCGAACAACCTCAGCGTATTCTCGAAGCTGCTGTTCCGCTTCGTATGGATGATGGTTCGATTCAGGTTTTTACAGGATGGCGTGTCCACCACAACACAGCGCGAGGACCAGCAAAAGGTGGTATTCGTTTTCATCGCGATGTTGATGCACTCGAGACAACAGCGCTTGCTGCAGGGATGACGTATAAGACAGCAATTTCTCATCTCCCTTTCGGCGGAGGAAAAGGTGGCGTCAACTGTGATCCAACGGTGTTGTCGATTTCTGAATTGGAACGACTTACTCGACGATACACCTGGGAGATGTTGCCGTTGCTTGGACCCGATCGAGACGTTCCCGCACCGGATGTCAATACCGATGGTCGTGTCATGGGTTGGTTGATGGATACTGTTTCGATGGCGCGCGGTGAAGAAAGTGCGGCATCAGTGACAGGCAAACCATTGTCAATTGGTGGTTCACTCGGTCACGTGGGTGCAACGGCGAGTGGAGTCGTAACGTGTGTGAGAGCTGCGTTTACTCTCAACAATTTGACGTTCGAAGGTTCTCGTGTTGCCATTCAGGGATTCGGAAAAGTGGGTGGACCGTTGGCGTACCTCTTACATAGTGCCGGTCTGCGTGTTGTTTCTATTGCCGATGTGACGGGTGCTGTTTATAACCCTGGTGGTATCGATGTCCCCGCGCTGGGCGACTATGTCAAAGAATCCGGCGGCGTTGTGGGATTCCCTGGTGCCGATACCGTGACAGCTGATGAATTCTGGCGTGTGAAATGCGATGTCATGATTCCTGCTGCACTTGCGTTAGCTGTCGATGAAGACATTGCAGAAAAACTCGATGCAAAAATTGTCGTCGAAGCAGCGAACGGTCCAACATCAGAAGCTGCCGACAAAGTTTTTGCGCAACGCGATATCCCTGTCGTGCCTGATATCCTGGCAAACGCAGGGGGAGTGACGGCAAGCTATTTTGAATGGGTGCAGAACCGTCAAGGGTACCCATGGACATCACAAGAAGTTGCAACTCGTCTCCATGACAATATGCACGCGGCATTCGAAGTTGTTCATGATAAAGCAATTGAACTCGACATTTCGATGCGTCGTGCTGCAATGGCTGTTGGTTTGGAGCGTGTGAGCGAACCAATCATCGATCGCGGCTACCGTTTCTAATGAAAAATCTTATCGCAGCATTAGTTCTTGGGAGCTTGATCGTTTCAGGTTG
>CAZFAO010000056.1:0-3538 GCA_964516875.1 uncultured Burkholderiales bacterium | reverse complement strand
AGATCAGGACCCTTGACCAGAGCATCGAGAGCAAGGTCGGTGGCCTGATTCGGGAGGGCACCCAAGAGGAGTACGAGGCGTTCCTGGGAAAAGCCAAGGGGCGCCCCGTGTTTCGGCGGGAGCGGGAGACAATCGGACCCGAGGGGCTGGTGGCCCCGCCAACATTGTCCCTCGCCGCCCCGCCCCCGTCCGCCAGCCCCGTCGTAGCTGTTGTGGAGGGTAACGTGGCGCCCCAGTCCGGCAAGCCGGTGGAAGACCCGCCCAAGCCCGTTCTCCGCTCCCGAGGGCGACGGGCCCCCGAGGCGTGACCTTCGCTCAATTCAGGACCAGAGTTCTCGCGGCATCCTTTCCGCTGGGGGTGCCCGAGAACTTGACCCTTGACGACTACGTTGTCTCGGGACTCATCGAGGCCCAGCGGTGGATCAAGTGCTTCCGGTACCGGCACGACGACGTAACCCCCGCCTGCAATTCCTTCTGGCACTGCGGCACCACCGTCATCACCGCCCCTCGGGGGCGCATCCTTCGCGCCTACACCGTCGAGCGCGGCGAGGACGGAACTGACTGGTGCCACCCCGTCGTCCTGAACCCGGTCAGCCTCGGCGAGCTTCGCCGGTGGCAGGCCAGCTTCCGGGGCCGGTGGGACCCCGAACTCTACGCGGCGCCGGCGAGCGGCCGGAACCTCCCCCAAGGATTCGACGTCCCGACGGCCAGCTCGGACTCCATCTCCGGCCGGGCCCTGACGGGCGTTTACGCCATCGACCCGACCGCCTGCCGGCTCTACGTCGCCCCCTGGCTCCAGACCACCGAGTCGCTGGTCGTGGAGTGGCAGGGCATCAAGCGGACGTGGGGCGACGCGGACCTCGTTCCGGACGACCCGGACTTCCTCCGCCTGATCTCCGCCTTCGTCGACCGGGAGTACGGTCGCAAGTGGGCGAGCGCGGATCTCCTGACCCGGGAGCGCGTGTGGGCCGACACGCTGGCCGACATGATCGTCACCTGCGAGGAGGAGACGAAGCTCCACGGCGAGCCGCGGTCGGCGGCCGAGGCGGAACTCGGCACCTACGGCGCCTACGTCGCGCCGAGCCCGGTCCCGGTGACCGAGGACGCGGCCGAGTCGATCATCACTTTCGTCGGCGACATCGGGGATGCTGGCAGCGACGCGCAGGCGGTGGCGGCGAGCGTGCTGGCAGACAACCCGGACGGCTGGGTGGTTACCCTCGGGGACAACAAGTACCCGCCGAACGACGCCATCGTGGGGCTGGACCCCTACGAGACCTACGTCTCGAACGGGCGGCTCCGGGCGGCGCTGGGCGACAACGACCTGAACGACGGGAACCTCGGGGCGGACGTCACCTCGTACGCCGGGAACCCCGGCAACGGGCGGTACTTCGTCTCTAAGATCGGCCCGGTGTCGGTCTTCGTGATCGACGGCGGCCTGACCACGGCGGGGACGCTCGTGGAGCCGGACGGCAACTACCCCGGCAGTCGCCAGTGGCAGGAGGTCACCTCGGCGATCTTGCGGGACACCAGCCCGTGGAAGATCGCGGTGGTGCACCAGCCCCCGTTCACCAGCGGGGCGGAGTATTACCCGGGCACGTCGACCCTGCGGTGGGTCTCCGACCTCCCCGTCCATGCGGTCCTCTCGGCCCACAGCCGCAACTACGAGCGCCTGACGGTCCGCAACCGGCTGCATCTGGTGGCCGGCACCGGCGGGATGCCGCTCCACGACTTTGCGGAGACGGCGTACCCCGGCAGCGAGGAGCAGGTGTCCTCGTTCGGATTCCTCCGCCTGACCGCATCCTGCTCGGCGGCGACCTTCGAGTTCGTCGACCCCGACGGCGAGGTGCTGGACACGGTGGAGCTGGACGCCGGCGTCGCGAACCAGCCCCCGGTCGTCACCCCCGACGATCCCCGGATTACGGACCAGCCCATCAACGTCTCGGTCACGGCAGGCGAGTCGGCCGAGTTGGCGATCGATGCCGAAGGCACGGCGCCCCTCACGTACACTTGGTTCCACGATGGCGTGGCGGTGGGCACGGGCGCCACCTTCACGATTCCCTCGACCGTCTCCGGCGACGCGGGCGTCTACGTCTGCGTGGTATCCAACGCGATCGGCGCGGTGGCGTCGAACCCGGTGACGCTGACGGTGGCCGCGGCGGAGTACCCCTCGGGCGGGTCGATCCCCTCCTACGCCACGATCCTCGACCTCCAGGAATCCTCCGAGTCGGCACTGGTGGTGGCGGTCGCGACGGACTCCAACGGGGATCTCGTCCACTTCCGGCGGTCCGATGTCCCGGGCGATGACGACGGGCACATGGTCGTCGTCACTGGGTCCGGCACGGTCTACCGCCGGCCCACGCCATGAAAAAGCGAGTCATCCTCGGGGTGATCGCCGCCCTGCTGGTCGGGGCGGTGGTCTACGCCCAGCGAGCCGTCGTCTCGGTCAACACCGTCTCCGACCTGCTGGCACGCTACGCGATCAGCGGCGAGACGGTGATGGTGCTGAACCAGGACGGGTCCACGTACGGGCCGTCGGTCTGGTACAAGCACATCCCCGGGGGAGGTTACCCGGAGGGCGATGGGGTCTACACCGCGATCCCCTCCGGCCAGTGGGTGGCGGTGGCGTCCCCGGAAGGAACGGGCGGCGGGGCGGTCATGGTGACCGGCCAGTTGCTCTGCACGGATGATTTGACGGTCCACCAGCTCGGGGTGGTGAAGCTCGGGACCAACTACCTCCTGAGCCTGACCTACGTCACCGGGGTCTCCACGAGCACCGTCCCGACGTCCTTTACCATGCTCGCCGCGGATGCCACGTCCCACGCGCTCGCGGTCCGCAAACTCGGGACCAACTACCTGCTGGAACTCTCCCAATGAAAACCGCCCGTTTCCTCCTTCTGGCGTGGTCCTTCGCGCTCTCTGCTTTCGGGGCGGCGCCGGTCAACCTGTCGGTCGAGACCAACGGGGTGCTCCGTGCCCCGACGGAATTCTTCACGGCCAACCAGAGCGCGATCACCGCCCTCTCCAGCGGGGTGTACCAGCCCGCGGACGCAGACCTGACCGCCCTTGCGGGGATCTCTGGGGTTGCCGGCGACACCATCTACCACAACGGCTCCACCTGGGTTCGGCTGGCGGCGGGGACGAACGGGCAGACCTTGCAGCTCTCGGCGGGGTTCCCGACGTGGGCGACGGTTGTCGGGGGAGGCGGAGTCGGGGACGTGACGCTGGCCGGCACGAACGCATTCACGGGACCGAATTCCTTCGCCGGCGTCACGACGTTCAACGGTGCGGCGAACCTCAACGGCCCGACCACGATCAGCAACCTCACCGTCCCGGGCACGTTGTCGGTCGGCTCGATCACCTCCGACGCCCCGCTTGGGATGTCGATCGGAGGGACCGGCGGGACGAACGCCGCCAGCGCCCGCGCATCGCTCGGCGTGGCGCACGACGTAGACGTGATGGCATACCGGCTCGGGCTTCTGCAGTCCGCCCTCGCGCTCACGGCGGACGGGCACATGGTCTATCACAACGGGACGCTCGT
>CAZFAO010000055.1:0-3791 GCA_964516875.1 uncultured Burkholderiales bacterium | reverse complement strand
AACCGTATTATTCATGGATATGAAACAATAGACCCTGAAATTATTTACAAAGTCGTAAGTGTCAACCTTCCTGAACTTCAGGCACAGCTTCAGCACCTTCTGTGAGTAACTCTTGCACGATTAAATTAAAGAACCCTTGCATAGGCGCTGAACAAGAATAAAAAGAGCACCCCCAACGGGATTTGAACCCGTGTTACCGCCGTGAAAGGGCGGCGTCCTAGGCCGCTAGACGATGGGGGCCGGACCCTGATGTCAAGCAACCTGCTTTCACCAGACGGAATAATCTAGCAGATACACCAAAAAAACTTAAAGCGCAGCGGCACTTTCCTCCAGCCAAGGTCAGACCCTGGCTGGAGAAGGGCGTTTTAGACTTTCTCTTCTTGAGGATCGGGAATTTCTTCCGGCTTATAATCAGGCAAGCGACTCGCGGGAAAAATCGCAATCGCGCTGAGACACGCAAGCACGAGCAAACCAATTCTTAACGTACGAAGTCGAACTTCTTCGTTGATGTTGATTGCTTCTCGAATCTGAACTTCGGTTGCATCTGTATTTTCTTCGAGGGTTGATCGAAGGTTGTCATTACTCACAAAGTTCACGCGCTCAAGATTGACCTGTGACACAAGAGATTCAGGCAACTTCACATTGTCAACGACTGATTGACCGATACCGATACTGAGCAAGGTCACAAGGAGAGCACCTGCGAAAGCAGTACCAACCGCTGACGCGAGGTTTTGTGTTGTTCCGCGAAGTGAACCCACATCGCCTGCAAGTTTTTTCGGAGCTGAAGTGACGAGAACGTTGAACACGAGTGTGACCAATGCGCCTTGACCAATACCAAAAGTAATGAGGCCAATAATTGTTGGAATTGTTTCCCAGTTATTTGTCACAACAAGTGACAACCAAACAAGTGCTGTTGTTGTCAAAATAAACGAGAAGCAACCGATGATCCGTGGAGTGAATTTTTTGTAAAACTTCACAACCAACAGTGCGGTGAAAAATACTGTCAAGTTAAACGGCATCATTGCAATCGAAGTTGCAATCGGTGTGCGGCCTTGAACGATTTGAATGTAGAGAGGCACTGTGAAGTTGATGGATGCTTCAAGCGCAACGATAATAAACATTGCAAAAACAGCAGCCTTTTCCGGTGTGTTTTTGATAACTTCAAGACTAATGAGAGGCACATTTCCTCGCTCGGTACGTCGCCGAGTCCACACGAAAAATCCTTGACCGAGAACGATACCTAAGACAAGAAGCAGTGGTGCTGGCGAGAATCCACTTACGTCAAAAGGTGCGCGCTCTGTCGCTGTAATTATTCCCCAATTATTTAAGTTATTGATTCCCAATGTGAGCAATACAACCGAAGCACCAATGAGGACAGCACCGACTGCGTCGATCGTAATGTCTTTGTTTCCTTTATCGGAGTGGAGTGAAAAACTCAAAATGAAAACAATGACCGATAGTGCCATAATAATTCCGAAAACGGGACGCCATCCAACGTATGTTCCTAAAATTCCTCCGATGAGAAAAGCGCTGACACCAGAAGCTGCACGTGCAGAACCGAGTGATCCAACAGCTGTTGCTTGTTGTTCACCACGATAGTTTTCTGCGATAAGGGCAACGAGCGCGGGAACGATGATCGCGGCCGATGCACCTGCAAGTGCTTGAGCTGCAACGACCCACTCGATGGAAGGACTAAACACCATCATGATTTGTGAGATGAAGAAAAATCCGATCACGATGCGAAAGATAAGAACCCACCCAATTTTTTGACCCAACTTTGCACCGGTCATCACAAGTGCAGCAACCGCGAGACCATACATAACAATTGCAGTGGAAACATGGGTGGGAGGAACGTTGAAGTCGTCGACCATTCCACCAATCGAAACGGGTAATGATGCAACGTTGAACGACATCAAGACTTGAGCTAAAGCCAAAGCAATCATCGGTCGCCATGAAGCGCGCGCAGTATCAGCTATTTTTGCCGACACTTCAGAGTTGTTATTTTCTTTTGTCATATCAATCCTTTAGTGAGATTGTTGTGGCTCGGACGCAAATACATTGAGTCCAAGTCGTTTTGAGAGATAACGTGCAACTCCCTGACCGCGAACGCTATTGCCAGCGGAATCGAGAAGGGGAGAGTATGTTCCGAGTCCACCTTTTCCTGGCGCGATCGTCACGATACCTCCAGAAACACCACTTTTTCCAGGGATGCCAATTTCGAAAAGCCATTCGCCAGAGCGTTCGTATAAACCGGTGGAAGCCAACACTGCCAAAGTGTCGCGACAAATCGACGCCCCGACAACTTGTTCTTTTGTGATCGGATTCACTCCACCGTCTGCAAGTGTTGCTCCCATGACCGCCAAGTCGTGTGCGCTCACGAGAAGCGAACATTGCTTTGTATACACATCTACTGCGCCGAGCGGATCGTTTTCGATGCGACCGTAGCTTTCAAGGAGTTTTCCGATTCCGCGATTACGTTGATTTGTTTGCGCTTCGGATTCGTAGGTTTCTTGACTGAACTCAAGAGTGCGACCTGCAAAACGAGAAAGTCCCTCTTGGATAAATGCAAACTTTTCATCGTCGTTCTTGCCTGGAACCAAAGCAGTCGTAGCGATAGCTCCAGCGTTGACCATCGGGTTCATGGGATGGCCATCGTTAAGTTCGATCGCAATGACAGAATTGAATGCGAGACCGGTGTTATTGACGCCGACGATTTCTCGGATTTTTTCGTGGCCGTGGACCTGGCAGGCCAAAGCAAACACGAAAGCCTTAGAAATCGACTGGATGGAAAATGTCGTTGTCGTGTCACCAATTTGGAAGTTGTGGCCATTCACGTTGACGACGCTGATTCCGAACGATTGAGGGTCTGCCTTGGCCAAAATGGGAATGTAATCAGCAACGACGCCATCGTTGACATCTTTATATTTCTCGTATGCTTCGCGAACAACTTCTTCGACTCGATTGTTTTCCGGTAACGAACCAGTAGAAACGCGTTCGAGATCGTTAAGTTCTGTGGTCATCTAGAAATTCCCCCGGTGATTCTCCGCGATTGCGTATGTGTGAAGTGTATCAAAATCAAACGTTAGGTGAATTGGTACGCCGGGTGGGGATCGAACCCACGACCAACAGATTAAAAGTCTGGTGCTCTACCAACTGAGCTACCGGCGCGCTGTTTATGTTTCGAAACGCTGGCAGAGCCAGACGTTTCTTCGGGTCGCTCATCCTTCGCTTCCCTCAACATTCACCTTCATGGATTGAATCCACCAAGATAAAAGCAGAGGAATATCGTAGTGGAATCGGGCGAGGCGAAGCGTAGCGAGCAACCGCGGGTGACGAATATTGCGATGAAACACCCATCACGCGAAATCGCTCAGCGCGAAAGGGCCATTTACATGAATTAGGGGTCACATTAACACTTGAACGACCGATATATCTCAAGAGGTATATACATGGTCATTCTTGATTCGACGGAAATTATTCCCGGCATGGTTCGGTTCCCCCGCGGGATACCTGGTTTTGCGTGGATACGTGCAATGCAACTGGAAAAGTTGCCACGTGGTTTGTGGTTGTTCCGATCCGTCGGTCCACATTTCGTTATGGTTCCGCCGCGCAGCGTTCGCCCGGATTTAGTTCTCGACGTTGATGATGCAGTTGCCACTCGTTTAAATATCAGTTCTCCTGCGGACGCTTTTGCATTATCAGTTGTCAAGCTCGACGAAAATTTCGAAGATGCCAAGGCACACTTGCATAGTGTGATTGTCGTTAATCGCCATTCACGCAGTGCTATGCAA
>CAZFAO010000054.1:0-3982 GCA_964516875.1 uncultured Burkholderiales bacterium | reverse complement strand
ACTCGTCACTACAAGAATTGGCTTGTCCATCGGCGTCACGCGAATTCGCTCAATTATGACATCATCAGCAGTAATTCCTGCCGGCGAAAACACAACATGCACTTTGGATTGAATCCGTCCTCGAGTGCTTGCACTTTGACCATCAAAAATAATCACACACGAAGGATGAAAGCGCGCCTCAACATTCGTCGCACACGCAACGGTTCGTTCGCGTTGAAGTTCCAAAGACAAATCTCCAAATGAATTGAGTGAAACATTGTATCCATCGATTAAAAGAACAAGATCTGGTTGCGCCAAAACCGATTTCAACGCCATGTCAGATTCTAAAGAGAGACCCGCAGGGATGATGACAGGTGTTCTTTTTATGACTTCTTTTTCTTTCACAACAGGCGTTTCATTCTGTGAAAGAATAGAACGTGTCTTATTCATGATTTTCAAAATTGTTTGAGAAATCGTTTCTGCCTCTTTTTGTGCAACAATGAGATTTTGCAGATCTTCATAGGTCAGTTCCATATCGGACGATAAAGCCGATGCTAATTGCTCTTGTAAGTGCGTAACTTTTTCAGACTTTACTTTTACGTCTTCATGAGCAATCCTCAAACGGGCTTCAAGTTCATGCGCCCGAGAAGCTTCGCGCTCTAACCTCTGCTGCTGCCGTTCTTTGTTCTCCTTCGATCGCTCGAGCACATCATTATGTTGGTCTATTTGCTTCTGCAATGACGCGACCTGTGCTTCTTGGCGCTGTTCGCGAATACGACGCGTTTTTCTTTCTTCACGAAGCTCTTCTTCTAATCGTGTTACGTCTGTTTGCAATAATTCCGCACGCGACTTTTCTTTCTCGAAAGACTTTTCGATATGAGATACACGTGTTATTTCCGCGCGCTGAGAATCTCGGTTTTCACTTTCCATCATCGCTACAGAACTGAAAGCAACAATTAGTCCTAATGCATATTCATATTGAGATGGTTTTTTTAACCACAACATCGATGCAATAAGAGGAAGATCGTTTCTCGTTGCTGCTTCTGCAACAATCTCTTGTGATCTTTGTGGCGACCAACCCGAAAAAGCACTTCTCGCTTCTACGCGATGAAAAAATTCTTCATCAACAAGATCGCAAAATTGCGGGTTATTGATTAACGACTGGATAATTTGCCCACGGGCTGTTGAATTGTTCAGTGCTTTGGAATCAAAATGAGATATCCGTCGCAAGGATGTGGGAATTTCGCTCTCTTCAGCTTTCTTGATAACAGAAAACGCGGCTTCTACCAATGGCATGAGAAGAAAATCGGGGAGAGAAATAACGCTCGTATCTGCGGGATGAGCATGTGTCATTTCTGTGGGATTCACTGTTGTTCGTCCTTAACGTGTGCGTGATCGACGGGCCTCTTGGACCCACATCCTAGTCCGCCAGCCCTTGTTTACGCTGGCACTTTCCTCATTTTTCTCGCGTCCAGAAATTTTCTCAGCACAATGTTCAAAGCCGATACACAAACTACAGTCGCTATGGACCAGAAAAGAACGAGCTGAATAACTATGGTGTAACGCCCCAAACCTTGTGTCGTGATGACGTCCACGAAGTCCGATGCGTGGAAACCAAATCCAAAAAGACGAGGAATAATAACGACGATGAAAAACCCTGCAGGAATTGCAATGATCCACTCGATCAAGCTTCCAAAAATAGGAACTGACTTAATACTATGACTCGGTGCAAGAACTTTTTTAGTTTGTGCGTCTGCTTCGCTGCTGCGAGCTGCAATTGATGGCGTTGGCGAAACAGGAGCATCAGATACAGGAGATGTCTCGGAAACTGTTTCTAGCTCTGCTTCCACAACCATCGATGATCGTGCAACCACCAAGACGCCGTCACCGGAATTGTGCTCACTTTTCACGAGCACATCGGAAACAGGATTTTCGACAGGTTTGCTCACAGGCTTCGGAGCAGACTGCGCTTTGGTCTCAGATTTCTTTTTGGTTAAATGCATTGCCTCGCTGGGAACTGCTAATTGCTTCCCGCACTCTTTGCACATGAACGTGTCAAGACCAACGAGGAGATCCAGAGGATGTTTGAATCCGCACGCAGGGCATGCAAGTACTTTTGCCACGGAGATAATCTAGCTAAGTTGAACACACAGAAGGGAAACGTTCACAATTCTCCAACTACTCCACAGCAAGTCTTGTGGCAACGTCCGATATTTCTGACACTTTCTTCGCAACGGCACCCGAATCCAAAATCTCATTGATCGTTTCTAATGCGCTCGATAGTCCTCCCCCGTTTACGAGGTCGTACCCCACTGCAGCGTTGAGTGAGACAATGTCTCGATGGGGGCCGGGGAATCCAGAAAAAATCGACATGATGATGTCAGCATTGGCTTGCGCATCGCCACCTTCAAGCGCGCTGAGAGGAGTTGGAGAAAATCCTAATTCTTGAGGATCGATACTCTTCTCCGTGATTTCACCATCGAGTAATAAGAATCCCTCCGTCGGTCCAGAGAGTGCAATTTCATCAAGACCGCCGTGCCCATGAAAGACATACGCACGCTCTACATCAAGCTCTTTCAAGGTGTGAATATATACGTCGAGCATTTTTGCTTGCGATACACCATGCAGTCGATACGGTGCGTGATAAGGATTGGCCAGCGGGCCGAGATAATTAAAAGTTGTAGGGATACCAAGCGCTTTGCGAACAGGAGCAGCGAAACGCATGCCCGGGTGAAATGTCGGCGCAAAGAGAAAAGCAAAACCTGTTTGTGTAAAAAGTTCAGCGGTTGTCTGAGCGCTATGGGTTACAGGAATGCCCAAAGCTTCCAATACATCTGCGGCGCCACACTTCGATGACGCTGCACGGTTCCCATGTTTCGCTATTGGAATTCCTGACGCTGCCAACACGAGAGCAACTGCAGTTGAAATATTAAAAGTGTTTGATTTGTCGCCACCTGTGCCACATGTATCTAAAGCTCCCGATGCATCTACGTTCACTTCTGGGGAGTTTTCCCACATTATTTTTACCAAGCTCGAAAGCTCTTGGACTGTTTCTCCTTTTTCATGCAACAACGTAATAAAAGAAGCCAATTGTTGATCGCTCATGCGACCATTCAAAATTTCGTTCATTGCGAAACACGCTTGCTCTGAAGTGAGATCTTCCCGACGTGCAAGTGCTTCATTAATTCCATCTGTTGTAAGGGTAATTTCTGACGACATAGGGTGATTTTCTTTCTTTTATGGTCACATGATTCTATTGCTTGAGAAAAAAAATCCCGCATTGATTTCGCGTGACAATATCATCATGCGTGATATGCGCAAATGGAAGATTTTTGCCTCCTCACCAGCAGAAATAGGTCTTGCATCCTCATCATTTATGGTAGATGCTGTGCGTAGTAACGCCCGAGGAGAGCATCATGCGACATACCCAAGACCCCACGCAGTTGTTTCACGATGCATTAACGGCCATTGTTGAAGGCAATCTTCCTCTCGCCCACGACTACGCCATTGCAGCAGCCCGTATTTATCAGCAACAGGGCTCTGACGCATCGGCAGTCCTTGCTTTTCGCTTAGCTCAACATCCTGAACAATTCGCTGTCGCGAGCTAACTTCCCTAGACTTTTCCTCAAAGGATCGCACGGTGATCGCGTCATTATTTAATAATGCCGAGGAACGTCCGGACTCCGCAGAGCATCACGCCGGTGAAATACCGGGCATGTGAGTGACGGAAAGTGCAACAGAAAGTAAACCGCCGATGACCGCTTGCGGCACAGGTAAGGGTGCAACGGTGCGGTAAGAGCGCACCAGACTTTTCAGTAATGAAGAGTGCTAGGTAAACCCCGTGAGGAGCAAGACCAAGCAGAAACTGCCCGCTCTGGCATGAAGGTTTCGGGTTGGTTGCTAGATCGTAATGGAGACATTGCGGCGAGAAGGATGATCACCCTTTGCGCGAGAGTGCAAGGACAGAATCCGGCGTATGTGCGATCCTTTTTTCAAATAATGC
>CAZFAO010000053.1:0-4214 GCA_964516875.1 uncultured Burkholderiales bacterium | reverse complement strand
CATACCGATTTCAGCGAGAAGCATATAAGGTTCCTTTCCCTTTTCTACAGTTATTAACCTTAGAGCAACTCTATGTCGCGAGTGGTGATAGCCCTGCCATATCGCGTGCTCGCGTTAAGCAATCCCCCATAAGGTCGATGATCTCTGCTGAACCGACATGGAACGGTGCGAATCCGGGATTGGCAATTATTTCTTGTACACCAAGATCGCGCCACTGGCTCAATTGGTGTGCAACTTGCTCGGTGGTTCCCACGAGGCGACCGTGCTTCCATTGTTCCAATGTTTTTCCGTCCGCAACTCCGTCGGGCGAAAGATCCGCAATTGTGTTAAATACATCGTTGAGTTCTTTTTCCGTATCAGCCACCATGCAATACAAACCAAGAGATTGATAAACCGTTGCGGGATCTCTTTCATATTTCTCACATGCAGCTTTCAGCGAAGCAACTCGTTCTTGGTACGCGTCAAACTCGTACGCCCAACACGTATTCCACCCATCGGCATAACGAGCAACGATGCGCAAAAATCTGTCGCCCTTTCCGCCAAGGAATAAGGGGATGGAATGAGGACTATAAGAACTTCCCGACAATGGTGATGACAGCGTTGCACCGTGGGAAGAATAAAACTCGCCGTCGACGTCGATGGTGTTCCCTTCGAAAAGTGCACGAATCATTCGGACGTTTTCGGTCAGTCGCGTCATTCTCTCACCCACGGGAGGCATTTCGTTTCCGTAAATTTCGTAGTCGGGGTCGTACCACCCTGCACCCAAACCGAGCGCGAGTCGACCGCCAGAAATATCTGCAATCGTGTGCGCAATCGCTGCGGTCATTACAGGATGGCGAAGCGCTTCGCACAACACCAATGTTCCCAAAGTAACAGTGCTCGTAATTGCAGCAAGTCCTGCAAGCGTGCTGAGTGGATCGAGCGAATGAAACGGTGGCGCAATTCCGTTTGCATCAACAGTGCCGCCATACTTTGCAAGGTCAAGGGTGAGATGATCTGAAACATACACAGCATCGAAACCTGCGTGTTCTGCGCGCGTTGCGCAATGAGCAACATCGTCAAAAGAAATAGGCCCTCTCGAATTCAGACTGTAGTCATAATGTGGCAAAGTGATACCCAGACGCATGTTCTAAGTGTAGGCCAGCAACTTTTTCGTGAAAGAATGGGGAATGATCTTCGAATGCGTGATCAATATTTCTGAAGGGCGCGACGTCGTTGCGATTGACGCAATCGCTGCTGCGGGCGATTGCGTGCGTGACGTTCACGCCGATCGAGACCATAACCGCAGCGTCATTACTCTTGCTTCTCGCGATCTTGGCGACGTGGAGTCCTCAGCACGTGAAGTTGTTGGTCGCGCTTTAGAAACGTTGTCGCTTGATACGCACGAAGGTGTTCATCCGCGATTGGGTGTTGTTGACGTTGTGCCGTTTATTTCGTATAACGGTGTTGACACTTCCCCATCGGTCGAAACTATTTCTGCGGCGCGGAGTTTTGGTGAGTGGCTCGACGCATTAGGAACCCCCGTATTTTTTTACGATACAGCTTCCCCCGAATCCGTAACACTTCCCGCAATTCGAAAACACGCATTCACCGAACTCATGCCATCGCTGAACGTCCAAAGCGCCAACGACAAAACAGGTGCGACATGTGTAGGCGCGCGCGAACCCTTGATTGCGATCAACGTGAACATTGATACTTCCGATCTAGCTGTGGCTCAATCCATCGCGCGAGAAATTCGAGAAAGCTCCGGCGGAATCGCGGGCGTGCGTGCAATTGGACTTGAGTTAGCTGAACAAGGGCGTGTGCAAGTTTCGATGAACATTGTCGATGCCGTGGGAGTCAACGCGGAAATGGTGTGCAAAAAAATTCGCGATATCGCAGCAGAAAAAAATTATTCGAGTGAGGTCGAACTCGTCGGACTGGTTCCACAGTTTCAGTTCGATCAGTGGTCGCACGAGTTTCTCAACTGGTCAGGTCTCGACGCATCTTGTACCGTCGAGCATTACGTCTAGGAGGTCCGTTTTGACTGAAAAGTGACGGACCTCCAGGACCAGGAGTTAAGCGCTTTGTGCTTGCGCTGCGAGAAGACTTGCTGTTTCGCGTTCTTGTTCTTCAGCTTTGCGAACAAGTGCACGTTGGCGACGAAGACGACGTCGTTCGCGTTCGGAGAGTCCACCCCAGATTCCAAATTTTTCACCGTTGCACAATGCGTACTCAAGGCATTCTGGTTTCACTTCGCAACCTGCGCATACTGATTTCGCTTCTCGCGTCGAAGCGCCTCTCTCCGGAAAGAAGAGATCAGGATCAACACCTAAACAGTTGGCACGAGTTTGCCAACGATGTGGATCCTTGTTGGTAGTTAGTTGGAGCATTTCAATCATGGTGTCCCCCTTGCTCACGACTCCCCTGAATGACAGACGTGAAATTACAGACGTGTAACTTTGCTTGTTTTGGACCCCCTAATGCAAGGGGTACGACACGTTTGTGTCCATTTCCGACTGAAACGTGCCGAATTATTCACTCTCGGCGCAAAATATGCAGTTCAATGCCACAGGACGCGGTCGATAGAAGCACCTCTGACCAGCACGATTACGCTGATCTACCGTGCAGAACCCATTCCATAAATACTTTCGACGAGCCATCGTCGTCATCGTTCTTATTTCAACAACCATTTTCGCGTCAGCATGCGGATCCTCAAAACAAAAAGCATCGGGCGACCTCAAACGAACTCAATATTGCGACCGCTATCGAGAATTCGACGACAAAGTTGCAACAGCAAAGCCCAAGGAACAAAAAGAATTACTCGTTGCCATCACCAAAGCCAAGAGTTTCCCTGATGAATTATCTGATGAGTACACAACCGTCATTGATGGATACACCAAGTATCTCGCCGGAGGGTCCGTCAAAGAAGACGAAAAGATCTACGAAGAGGCAAGCAAAACCATCACCCGTCATGCCATCGATCACTGTGAACTTTTAAAGAGTAACTCGGGCTCGGCTATATAGATCGCCGCCCGCGAGATTCTGACAAATACCCACACGAGAGTTTCATTCTGTTTGAGTCATCCAAGTAATGTTTATACCAAATGCACACGAAGTGCACCGGAGGAATTATGACAACAGACCTTGCGACACCCACAACCCGGTCACAGACGGAACCAATTCGCAAAAAACCTGCTCGTAAGCAGTTCTGGCCGGTTGCGTTTTACCGCACTTCTGTCGGCAAAAAATATGCAATGGCTATTTCCGGCGTTATTTTGTTGGGATTCGTCCTTTCGCACATGGTTGGAAACCTCAAAGTATTTCTTGGCGAAGAAACTTTCAACCACTATGCAGAATTTCTTCGCGAGATGGGCGAGCCACTTGTTCCTCGAACCGTTTTACTGTGGGCGATTCGTTTAGTTCTCATTGCAGCTTTTGTCATTCACTTCCATTGCGCCTATGCGTTGACGATTCAGAATCGCAAAGCACGCAACGCAAAGAACTCATACCAATCACCGCGCGATTACATTGCAGCGAGTTTTGCTTCGCGCACGATGCGATGGGGCGGAATTATTATATTTCTCTTTTTGGCGTGGCACTTGGCCGATCTCACATGGGGATTTGCAAACCCTGAATTCGTCCGCGGTGAAGCGTATGAAAATCTCGCGCAGTCATTGCAACGCATTCCTGTCACCATTCTTTACGTTTTGGCCAATATCGCCCTTGCCTTCCACATTTCACATGGCGCATGGTCCATCTTCCAATCACTGGGAATCAACAATCCCAAATATAACGCTGCACGTCGATGGTTTGCCCGCGGTTTTGCGGCCATCATTTTCATCGGAAATGTGAGCATTGTGCTTTCGGTTCAACTCGGCATTGTCGGAAAATAAGGATTTCACAAACATGACACAAACTTCCTCTCCACGACTCGACGCAAAAGTTCCCCAAGGAGCTATGGACGAAAAATGGGACAACCATAAGTTCAATTCCAAACTCGTTAACCCCGCGAACAAACGTAAGTTCACAGTTATTGTTGTTGGTACTGGTTTGGCGGGCGCATCTGCAGCTGCAACCATGGCGCAACTCGGCTACAAGGTGAAAGCATTTTGTTTTCAAGATTCACCGCGACGTGCACACTCGATTGCTGCACAAGGTGGAATCAACGCCGCTAAGAATTACAAGAACGACGGCGACTCTGTTCAACGTTTGTTTTACGACACCGTCAAAGG
>CAZFAO010000052.1:0-4269 GCA_964516875.1 uncultured Burkholderiales bacterium | reverse complement strand
CGTCTGTGAGTTCTAACTGTTGAACTTCTTCATCGATTGTTATTTCAATATCAGCGAGCAGGCTTTCTGGAAGATCCCTACGAAGTTCTTCCACCTTTTCTGCGATATTAAGATAACGAGGATAAGGGATGTTTTCTCTAACGCATTGTTCACACAGCTTAAAAACAAATGAAAGTAGTTTGATGTCGTCCCACTCATACTCAATAATTCCCCTGTCAGCACTTTTGAATATTTTTTCTACCCGATGCTGCGCTTTCGTTTTCCTTAACTGGTCACTTTTTGTCCGATCGCCCCAAGGTTCACTAAGCGAATTTTCAATGATATTTAATAGTCTGCAATATAGCTTTAAAATAAAGACTCGGACTTCGAGTATCTCCATGTATTTCGTAAGTGAATTATAAAAGAAAATGAGAGTCTTCTTTTCAGTATCGCTTAGCAAGTTCCGTTCACGAATTAGCCCATCTGGGTCATACCATACATATTCATATCCATTTGATGTGAGGTATAGTTTTTCTCGGGTCAATTCATCTGGCGGACTCATAGATTTGCAGAACTCTGCGCAGAGCATTTTTAGCTCTTCTATTTCTGATTTCTTATAAACGGAATCAAGACCATCATAAAAATTTGAGCGGTATTTATCCATAGTGGTTTGCTGATACCGACCTCTAACCTCATTTTCAGCTATCCCATAAATGGCCCAAATGACGGACTCATTTTGTTCTAGAGTCAGCCTGCTAGATGACCATAGCTCGCTATTTATGGAAAATGATGAAGCAACATTGCAGAGTTCTGAATAGAGGTCATTAATATACACCTCTAACTGCGGAGATGAAGAATAGCGGTCTGCCGAATGCCATGACGGAAGCAGACGCAACCACTTGTCAACATCACGGGTTACATTGCGCTCAGCTTTCGCTCTAGCTGGAATTAAACCTGGTGAAGTATCCGACACATCGATTACATCGAGTTCTTTAATAGTTTTTTCAGCTATTGGCGCATGGATCGACTGCACTCCATTGCTTGCCACGTGATGTGTCCACTCATTACCATCCCAATACCTGAGTTGGTATTTTCCCAATGGATCAGGTAGCCAACGAGCCGGGTTACGCACCATAGATCAAAGACTCCGTAGAAATTCTTGCTCCGACATCAATTCGATTTTTTGCCCCTTTTTAATGAGCTCAACAACTTTGCGTGCTTTCCCACTTAAAGCTTCACCGGGTCGAAATTTACTAGGGTCTTGAAGTCCTTGGACAAGTATTGTCGTTCGTTTTGTTACTGCATTATCGGGATCACCACCCACCTCGCAAACTTTGTCCCAAGCTTCTTGTCTAGACATCGATGCAAGTGTTCCAGTAAACACAATGCATTGCCCATATATAGGATGCTCAGGGTCAGCATTTGGATTAACGTTTTCAACAAGTTTTGTTGGGTGCGTCGAAACACAACCTTTCCACGAGCTTGAATTCAATTGACCTTTACGAACATTCAAATGTTCTAGAAGTTCATTTACAGAATTAACGCCAGAAATTTCTATTAATTTGATTAATATCTGTGCTGATTTAAGAGCATCAGTTTCAGCATTGTGGTGTTCAAATTCCTCGAGATCCAATGCCTCAACAACGTAAGGAAGAGAATATGACAACAGCCCTGGGATCAGACGACGCGACAGCACTAATGTGCAGTAATAATCAAAATCGGGCAAGGGAATCTTAGATTCGTTAAGCGCTAAGCGAATTACCCCAAGATCGAATCCCGCATTATGAGCAACAAGTGGGTCACTATCAATGAAATCGAGAACCTCGGGCCAAAGGTCTCCAAATACTGGAGCGTCGCGTACATCAGCTTCAGTTAACCCATGAATCATTGTGTTAAATGGGTCAAATTGTTGATGCCCTTTCGGAGGTTTACATAAACTTGATAAAGTTTGTGTTACTCGCCCATCCACAACTTTTACCAAACCAACAGAACAAGGTGAACCACGAAATGCATTTGCAGTTTCAAAATCGATAGCAGTAAATGAGACACCTGGAATCATAGATGTTTCCCTTTCTTCCATAAATGTATAAAGATCACTAAGAGCGCATTCCGTCCCATGCTTCAATTTCGCTTCGAAGCCAAAGTCTGATCCGACCATTGCTTTTATCAATAACCGGAGCAGGGAAATCATCGTATCTTTGCATGTATGTACTCACGCTGTTGTGGTGTGAGAGACCTAAGATTTCAGCAACTTCTGTAGCTCCAATCAGATCCATAGTATTAACCATTGGACTCATAAAATGAGTCTACATAAGTTGACTTTGTAGCATGGAAATGATAGTCTACTTTCGTAAACATAATTAAACCCCAGCAGTGCGCTAACACTCTGGGGAATGGCCAACGCCTGTTAGGAGGCATCGACATGAACCACTCTACGCGTTCAATTACCGGATGGGAAACTCGGACCGTTCTCTCCATTGAAGAAGTTGCACTAATTTTAGGATTAGGACGAAGTGCTACATATGAATCTGCTCGTCGAGGTGAACTACCCACGCTTCGATTAGGCCGAAGAGTACTTGTTCCCGTTTCAGCCTTTTCGAAATGGCTTGAACAGGCCTCATAATGCAAGGCCATATTCATAAACGAACACATACATCCCAGACAGGAAAGCTCACCACTCGTTGGTATGTTGTTTTCGACGTTGGACGAAATCCAAGCGGAAAACGAAAACAAAAATGGCACGGTGGTTTCAACACGCGCAAAGAAGCAGAAGTGGCCCGAGCAAAGTTAATGGTGGATGTACATGATGGTGCTTATGTAGAACCAACCAAATTGACGGTTGAAGATTGGGTGATTGAGAGATGGATACCGTCCATGAAAACTCAGTTAAAGGCCAGTACATTCGATTCATATCAGCGAAACCTCAACAAGCATGTAATACCAATACTCGGCAAACTCCCCCTCACTGAAATTACTCCGCATCGGTTGAACAACCTTTACACCGCACTATTGCAAAACGGCAATAGTCGCGGTGGCGGCCTCAGCGCCAAAACAGTACGTTACATTCACACCACTCTTCACAAAGCCTTATCTGATGCACGAGATGAAGGACTATTACGAACTAATCCTGCCGAACTCGCTAAACCTCCGCGATTGCACGCCTCTTTAAGAAAAGAGTTGAACGTTTGGGATTCAACAACACTACGAAAGTTTCTTGATTTCACCACTGATGAACGTCTTGGTTCAGCGTGGCACGTTCTTGCTATGACAGGAATGAGAAGAGGAGAACTACTTGGTCTTCGGTGGAGCGACATTGACTTTGATCGCAAACGAATTATCATTCGGCATACTCTTGTCTCTGTTGCGTACGAAATAATTGAATCAACGCCAAAAAACCATCAAACACGCATCATTGATATTGATGAATCAACCGTACAAATTCTCAAAAGTCACAGCGATCTTCAAAATTGTGACAAGAAAACATGGGAATCAAACTACACAGATCTAAATCTCGTATTTTCCAGAGAAGACGGCACACCCATTCATCCAGACTCACTAACTCAAAGTTTCGAACGTGCCATTAAACGAGTTGCGTTGCCTCGAATTCGTTTGCATGATCTTCGACACACTCATGCAACCCTTGCTATGCAAGCAGGTGTGCCCATCAAAGTAATTAGTGAAAGGCTTGGCCATGAATCGCCTTCATTTACGATGAAGCAATACGCTCATGTTCTTCCCACCATGCAGGCCGAAGCAGCCACATTAATTGCCGAAGTTGTCTTAGGCACTAAGGGTTAACATTCTCGACACTATGACCCGAAACTGGAACCATACATCAGTGATAGCTTGTGATACAAAACAATGCGTAAATTTGTCGTATGCCTATGAGATAATGTATTCATGGCTGTAACAATTCTTAATAGAGAAATTTATTCCTTGGCTGAGGCTGCTCGCCTTTTGCGTGTATCTTCGGTAAGTCTTAAGAGGTGGCTTAACGGGTATTCCGCGAAAGGAACGGCGTATAAGCCTGTCATCCGTGAAGAACCTCATGAGGGAAGCCTTGTTACATGGGGTGAGTTTGTTGAAGCCTTCTATTTGAGCGGCTACCGAGATCGTGACGTTTCTCTTCAACATCTTCGCCTGGTTATAGATGCTTTGCGCAATGAATTTAATGTTCCATATCCTTTGGCTGAATTTAAGCCGCATATTAACGAAAAGGCTGAGCTGATGGTGAAAATCCAACAGGACCTTAATCTTGCATCTGAGCTGTGTATGTTTCATGTGAAGGAT
>CAZFAO010000051.1:0-4354 GCA_964516875.1 uncultured Burkholderiales bacterium | reverse complement strand
AACAGGAGTAATACGTTCTGTTAACGGTGAAAGTGTTTGACCAACTTTATCGCCCGCATCTTTTATCCGCGGTGTGACATCTTTTATGACAGGTTCAAATTTTGATGCAACACCATCGAACCGAGCTTTAACAACGTCACGCTTTTTTGAAAGATGCTGAACACCTAATGCAGCTGCACCTAAAGCAACATACGCGCCGTCACGAAGATTTGTTTTGATGTCTGTCATCTTTTCAGTCTACACATCGCTGCTTGCAGAAGCAAGCAGATCGTTTCGTGTAGAATGTTCACCTTATGACGAGGGACAAAGTCGACGATTCAGATCGCCACATCAGCACTGTTGATTTACTAGATCAGCCAGATGAAACAGCTTCGTTTGCTTGGCCGACAGTCGTTGCAGTCATCGTTACTCACAATCCAGGGGACTGGCTCGAAGGCTGTTTGAGTTCAATGGCAGCACAGGAATATCCCGATTTGACCACTTTGGTCGTCGATGTCGCATCCGATGCTGACCTGAGTGAAAGAGTCGCTCAATCAATGCCCACAGCATTTGTTCGACGTGTGGAAGAGGATATTAATTTCGCTGCTGCCGTGAATGAGGCTGTTGCTTCAATTGAAGGTGCAACGTATGTTTTAATTTGTCACGACGATGTGATTATCGGCAATCGTGCAATTGAAGAGATGGTTGAAGAAGCATTTCGATCCAACGCATCGATCGTCGGACCGAAAATTATCGATGCAGATAAAACGGGAAAACTTTTAGAAGTTGGCGGAATGATCGATCACTTCGGAGTTCCCTTCAGTGGTATTGAACCAAATGAAGTCGATCAAGGGCAACACGACGGTGTGCGTGATGTATTTTTTGTTTCCAGTGCAACCATGCTTGTGCGCGCGGATTTATTTAGAGCACTTGGTGGTTTCGATGTTCAATGTTTTCCTGGCGCAGAAGATATAGATCTTGCGTGGCGTGCACACCTTGTCGGCGCACGAGTTCTTGTTCAGCCAGACGCTGTTGTTAAGCACCACAAAGCAAGTGATCGTCAGCGCAAATCACGAACATCGGCAACAGCAATTGTTGCTCGCCATCGTATGCGCGCAGTATTGAAAAATGCTTCGCCCGTTTCTCTCGCATGGATATTGCCGTGTGCATTTTTCCTTCATTCCATTGAGGGAATCACATGGTTATTGAGGGCTGATCCTCGGCGTGCCTGGTTGCTGTTTTCTGGCTGGATATGGAATATCCGTCACATCCGCGATACTCGACATGCTCGTTCAGAAATTCAAAAGACGCGTCAAGTATCCGACAGAGTTATCGCAACACATCAAATCGGTGGCTCAGCTCGCATCCGTCGTTTCTTCACGTCCATTGTTGAAAGTCGTCAGCTCAAACAATTTACAAAAGCGTCAAAAACATTTGCGACAACACAATATTCTCATCGCACGCGCGAAACTCCCATATATGTTTCTGCAATTATTTTGTACCTCGTTGCAACGCGTTCTCTTTTCTTTAATGGTGTGACCGACGTTGGAGGATTTACTCGTTGGCCATCGTTGTCGCAACAAGTGAGTGCACTGTTTCACGGTGGACTTCCTGTGAGTAGTAATGCAATGATGTCGACAACTTTTAGCCGATTGATCGCACTCGTGTTGACCTTCGCGAGCGGTGGGCATGCGGGTCTTGCGCAAACATTATTTGTTGTTGCGCTCATTCCTATGGGAGCCTTTGGCGTTCGCCTGTTACTTCTTCAGCGCGCGATTGGTCCACGTTCAATTGCCCTTGCTGTTATTACCTATGGTGCGTTTGGGCTGGGACTGTATTCGTTTTCTCGTGGCGACTTTGGTGCGATGGTTCTCATGGCAGGGCTGCCATTTTTTCTTCGCGCCCTCGACAATCGTTTAACGCGTCAACTCGGATTCACCGCAGCAATACTGATCGCCTTTTATCCACCAGCAATCATTGTGTGCGCTGTGCTGTGTGATGCGTTCGTCCTTGTCGGTGAACGAGCCGATGTGGAAAATCCTGCGCTCATTCAAATGAAAGATGTCGGTAAAAGAATTCGAACAGTTGTGTTTGCAGGAATCATCGCACTGGCAATCAACTGTGGATTAATTTTTGATTCGTTGAGAGGGGTGGACCGCAATATTTTTGGACTCTCCGATACGACAACTAACTTTCAAAAGTATCTTTTCCCAAACATGACTTTAACGTTATGCATTTATGCATCGATCGCTGTGTGCATCTGTGCACTGATTGTGGGGAGAAATGAGCGAACCCCTGACATTCGAATCCTTGCTATTGCAACAAGTGTTATAGCTCTATGTGCATATAGTTTCATTCACTTTGCTCAACCATTTATTTCTCATGCTGCGTTATTTGTTCTTGTGCAGCTTGCCGGTTCGCTGTCTCTCGGTATTTGCATTCACACGTATTCAGACGAAATGAAACTCCGATCATTGGGCGCATTTCATTTTGTTACCTCACTTTCAATAGCAACGGTCGCATTCTGTGTTCTCATTAACATTCCGGTTTTGGGGCAAGGTGCATTAGGACTTCCATCTCGAAGTTGGTCCAACCAAATCGAATCAACACACAACGAACGGTTGCTCTACATTGGAGACGCACGGGTGTTGCCGGGCAGAGCAGTTATGGCACCACTGAATCGAAGTTTTTCTCTTTCTGAATCATCGGGCGTGACCTCATCGTACGGATCAACAGGTCCAGCGTCATCCATTGATGAGGATGTTCGCGAAATTTATTCTGCGATGATGTCTGGCGACACAACGAACGCGGGACTACTTCTCGCTCGAATGAGTATCGGCGGCGTTGTCGTTCCTGAATCACGCGCTCCCGATACACAACAGATCGAGACCGATATACAGTTATTGAATGCACTTGATCGTCAAAGCGATTTAGTCCGTACGCGTGACCGCGAAGGATTGATTGTCTATCAAAACACTGAGTTCTCGAAAGGGTTCTCATTGACGGATACGTATCCGTCGCTGTCACCATCCCAAGTCTTTGCACTCAAGGCTGAGGAGTCTTCGAAGATTTTTACACACTCACCGTCATCTGTTGACCCGATTGCTTTTGGAATTATCGCCTCTTCGATTGGAATGATTGTTCTTGTTCTCTTGTGGCCACGACGACACAAGCTTCTCTCGAATCGATCACTCGTGCTGAACCGATTGATTTCCAATAGTCACACAGATGCAGGTGCTCCCGGTAAAGACCTGTCAATTGTCGATGACGGGGAAGTGGATATCGATTTAGAAAAAGAACACTTGATCGATGAGATAAAAGCTTCAGAGCCCGTTGTTCGCAATGAAACTGATTCAACGAAGGTGACGAAATGAGTTCGCTGGAAGATCTTCAACGCAAAAGACACAAGCATCGAAGCGAGCGCAAACGCAATGCTGAATTGCCTGCACAGTCGTCGCGGCTGGGCTATGTCATCATTGTGCTCTGTGTGGGCATCATGATGGTTGGTGTTTTCCTCACACAACAATTTGATCAACGTGTGTCCCCACAACCTCCGGTGCGTCCAACGGATGCAGTCAATGCCGGCGCGATATCGTCAACATGGACATGTCCTATTTCTGGTGCGGATACAGACTCGCTTTTATTGTCCAATCCCGACAGTAAAAACGACGGTCACGTGATTGTAGAAGCATACGATGAGCAGGGAGCAAAAAAAGGAACAGCAACGATCACTCTTCAAGCAGGGCATACCGAAAAAATGCTTGTCAGTGCTGTCGGGGCAGATGATGGATCATCAATTATTGTTCAAAGCTTTGTGAGCCCAGTTGTTGTTGTACGAAATCTTGAACTGAGTGACGGCGAAGAACTTGTTCCGTGCATAAATGACCCAGTGTCGGTGGCTGATTTTCCTCACTTAGAAACAATCCGCAACACCAATGCTGTGCTTGTGGTTGCTAATCCCTACGAGGTGCCTATCGTTGTTGATCTACTCGCAAGTTTGACGGATACTTCTGTTAGCCCAGCAACTTCTCTCCTTGACGAGGAACGCGGCGTTATTGTTCCGGCGCGAGGTCGAGTCAACATTGACCTTCAAGCCGAATTTGGTCGGTATCCAGTCGTCAGTGTGAATGTGCGATCGCGGAGCGGATTTTTTGTTGCTGAAGCTCTGCAAAGTTTTACAGGGGCAGATTCAATTGACGGCCAAACAATTGTTGCGCGAACTCATGAAACAACCAGCACGAATGATGCCTATTGGGTAGGTGTTGCTCCGACCAGAATTGTTGCGCGGAATGACTCAGAACACACACATTCAATTCAGGTCGATGCTCTTGCGAGCGACAATCGGTCGATCAGTGGTGAGTCGCAAATAGTAACG
>CAZFAO010000050.1:0-4808 GCA_964516875.1 uncultured Burkholderiales bacterium | reverse complement strand
AACGTTGATGGCTCCATCAAGATTGTTAACTTGCTCCGAGAACTTCTCGATGGTGAAGATCCCACAATAACAAAACAATTTGATACGTCCATTGCACAGGTGAATGAACGTCTCAGTACATATAAAAACCCCGATGGTTCATGGGATTCCTATGAGGAAGTGACCGAGGCAGATCGCACGCAACTCAAAGCAGATATTGCAGCGTTGAGCGAGCATCTTTCTCAGCTTCCCGGGACCCTGGGATTAAGTTAGACGCATGACCGATGAATCTTCCGAGAAATCTGGAATGTCCCGACGGCGCTTTCTGGGCGCCGCCGCTGGACTTTCTGGAGCTGCGGCCATTGGTGCGTACGCTGGTGTACAACTGACGAACGCAGATGTTGTCACCACAGACAAGCTCTCGGATGAAATCATTGCCTTTCGTGGCGTCCATCAAGCAGGCGTGACAACTCCCTCCCCCGCTGCGGCGATCCTTGCAGCTTTTGATGTCACAGCTCCATCACGAAAAGAACTCGAAGAAATATTTACGATCATCACGAAAGAGAGCGAACCTCTCACTCAAGCACAAGAAATTTCCGAGCGCAACAACAGCTTTGCTCCTCATGACAATCTCGTGAATGGTAATTCTCCTCGCGCAGATGGTCTCACGATTACTGTTTCTGTCGGTGCAACATTATTTGATGAACGCTTTGGTCTTGCAGATAAAAAACCGCGGTCGTTGGATAAGATGCCGCACTTCCCTAACGATCGCATTGATCCGGCTCGCACACATGGTGATCTTTTGATTCAGATATGTGCTCACCACACAGAAACATGTTTACGTGCATTACGCATTCTCATGAAAGCAACCCGTTCTGGACTTGTGTTGAGATGGATGGAGCAGGGTTTCATTCAACCCAATACTCTCGGAACGAATCGAACGTCTACGCGCAACTTGCTGGGGTTCAAAGATGGAACAGCCAACCTTGACTCCGAACACGATCAGCTCATGAACGACATGGTGTGGGTCAGTAAAGATGATGACGAACCAGCATGGACTGCAGGCGGTAGTTACGTTGTGGTCCGCACCATTCGAATGTTTGTCGAACACTGGGACCGCACGAGTTTGTCCGAACAAGAACAAATTATGGGCAGAACAAAAGATTCTGGCGCTCCGATAGGATCGAAAAACGAAACCGATACTCCGACGTTCCATCAACACCCGACGAAAGATCAGATTCATACGCAAGCGCATATTCGACTTGCTAATCCGCGCACTGAAACGACAGAAAAGAATCGAATTTTGCGCCGCGGTTTTAATTTCTCTCGAGGTTTTGATTCGTCGGGTCATCTCGACCAAGGTTTATTGTTTATTTGTTTTCAACGCAATCTCACAGATGGATTTCTCACCGTCCAAGAGCGTTTAAATGGAGAGCCGCTCGAAGAATACATCCAACCTAATGGTGGAGGATTTTTCTTTACTCTTCCCGGTATTGAGCCAGCCGAAGATGGCGGTTACCTCGGCGCACAACTTTTTGCGTAATTACCGACGTACGTGTGCTCGAGCAAGAGCAAGGCGTGTAAATCCTTCTTTGTAACACAACAGCGCAACACCTGCCATGAGTATCCAGAGAGCTGAATAGAACAGTTGAGTCGACGACGAACCTGTGTAAGGAAGCGATTCAGCACTGGTGGATGAAGCAGCAGATACGTTTGATCCCAAAACAGATACAGGCACCGTCGTTACAGAACCGTTTGTTCCAGGAACTGTAGTGTTCGATCCACTTGTTCCGGGGACTGTTGTTGCTGGATTAGTTGCCGGTGTGGTTGTGATGGGTTCAGTACTCGGTACTGTTGTGACAGGTTCCGTTGTTGGTGTTGTCGGGGTTGTTGGCGCAGGGATAAGAGCCACTGCTGCAGTGATGGCTTTTTGAATATTGATGCGAGGAAAACTTTTCCCAACAGCAGGATCGTTCACAAGATCGCCTGTACTTTTCAACACGCTGGAAATTTGTGCACGGGTGATTTGTGGATTTGCTTGCTTGAGGAGCAACACTGCACCGGCAACAATGGGAGAAGAAAATGATGTTCCATCACCAGCAAATGCTTGTGTGGGGTCTGGATAGAGTAACGCAAGGTTTGTTCCTGGAGCAACAACATCGAGATGCTCATCGGTTGCAGAATAGTTTGCAACTTGCTCACCCGTGATGACACCTTGTTGGTTGCGAATAAATTCTGTTGCACCAACCGATATCACTTCATCGAAACAGGCAGGTGCTCCAATCGTGAGCGGTTTTGATTCTCCGTTACCCGACGCTGCAACAACAGTGACACCAGCAGAATCGAGTGCCTTAATTGCAACATGCAGTGCTGTTACGTCATTACATTTCACACCATCATTCAGTTCAAAGCCAAGGGATAAGTTGAGAACATCAGGAGCAATCTCAGGATGCGATTGTGTATCGGTTATGAATTTATTGAGACCAGCAAGAAAAGAATCTGTCCCTGTGAAAGAACCTCCATTGCCGAGTGCTAATCGAACAAATGAAATTTTTGCTTCGGGCGCCACACCCTGAACGCTGAAATTAGCTCCCGTTTCATCGGAGAGACTTCTAAAATTTCCTACTGCCAATGCGCTCACTGCATTTCCGTGATAACAGCCTGGATCAGATCCATCCTCGAGACATTTCATGTCAACATGGGCAGGATTCGGATCGCCCTGAGCGGGACACGGTTTAACGTCTGCAGAATTTTGAATACAAGCCTGGGCGATCACGCGCGAATTTCCAGCAGCATCCTTAAAAGCAGGATTATTGACATTAATTCCGCTGTCCATGATCCCAAAGATTTGATCTTTCCCTTTGAGCGTTGAACCATTGGCTACGACGTTAGTTCCCTTGATCCAATCGAGATATTCAGCCGTTGTGAAATTTAAGCTTTCCATTTGACGATTAGGTTCAATCGTTGCAATTCCTTGAACGGCCGATAGAGCAACGAGTTCGTCTGCGTTGACATTATCGACACTGAGAATCGGTAGTGCAGAGTAATCATCGCGAACAGTTCCCGCTATTACCGCATTGATGTCATCGGCAACTTTTTCTTTTGAAACATTTGATGACAAGGTGAGGAGAACTGTTGATTCGCCAGCGCCGATACTCGAAGTCACATCGGACGACAACACAGCACCCGGACCGACAGGGACCTCATGAGCAAAAGCGGAAACCAAGTTGGTTCCTGCCATTGTGAGACATAAGAGCACGGCAGAAGCAGACAAGGTACGTCGCGCGAGGGATGTGGAACGGGATATTGATGCATAGAGGGCCATTAGACGTATTATCGCGAATAAAAAGTCAAAAATAAATACTTGTAATTACAAATCTCGATGGGCGGTATCGTATTCGTAGTGGATGGGGAAAGAAAAAAGCCCGGCCATACTGACCGGGCTTGTAAGTTACTCGTTTACAGGGTAAGACCCTGCAAGTTAGTTCCTTCTGCGTGGACGACGGTTGTTGTCGCGAGGACGACGAACTTCTTCGGGACCTAAGTCACCGTATTGGTTCTTCATCTCATCGTTCAAGAAATCTGAGAAACTGACCGAGTCTCGATCTTCATTCGATGACGCACGAGGTGCACGATCTTCACGATCATTTCTATCACCGCGATCAGAACGTGAACGCGAACGAGATTCACGAGGTGCTCGTTCTTCTCTTTCACCGGCCTCTGGCATCGGAGGTGCTTCTTGTCCTTCGATGATCGGAGTCAACGCAACCTTACCGCGATCGTCCATATCGTCAACGCGCACCATGAGAATATCTCCGACGCTCATAATGTCCTCGACATTGTTGACACGCTCACCGTTACCCATCTTGGAAATGTGGACGAGTCCATCACGTCCCGGAAGGATGTTCACAAATGCACCAAACTTTGTCGTTCCGACAACGGTACCTTCGTAGACAACACCCATTTCTGGAGTTGGTGGATTGAGTGCAAGGTCGATCATTTCACGAGCTTGGTTCACCTTGTCAGACTCGAGACCACCAATGGTCACGATACCCACGCCGTCACCATCGTTGACGTTAATGTCACATCCCGTTTCCGCTTGAACAGCTTGAATGTTCTTACCCTTTGGCCCGATGACTTCGCCGATCTTATCGAGCGGAATCTCGAAGCTAATGATCTTCGGAGCTGTTGCTTTCACATCTTCGCGAGGCGCAGAAATTGCTGCGTCCATCACGTCGAGGATTGCTAGACGAGCTTGCTTCGCTTGGTTAAGGGCGTTACCCAAAACTTCTGCAGGAATTCCGTCGATCTTCGTGTCGAGTTGAAGTGCTGTGATGCAATCGCGAGAACCAGCAACCTTGAAGTCCATGTCGCCAAATGCGTCTTCGGCACCGAGGATGTCGGTGAGCGTGACGTACTTGTCGTTTTCGTAGATGAGACCCATGGCAATACCTGCAACAGGTGCTGCGATAGGAACACCGGCGTCCATCAACGACAAGGTCGAACCACAGACAGATGCTTGCGATGTTGAACCGTTCGATGCCAAAACATCAGAAACAACACGCATTGTGTATGGCCATTCGATTTGATCAGGAAGAACACCCACGAGTGCACGTTCAGCTAACGCACCGTGACCGATTTCGCGGCGCTTCGGTGAACCCACACGTCCCACTTCACCCACAGACGATGGCGGGAAGTTGTAGTGGTGCATGTACGTTTTGCTTGTAGTCGTTGTGATCGAGTCGATCATTTGTTCCATGCGAGGCATACCGAGAGTTGCAACAGAGAGAACTTGTGTTTCTCCACGTTGGAACAACGCAGAACCGTGA
>CAZFAO010000049.1:2444-5355 GCA_964516875.1 uncultured Burkholderiales bacterium | reverse complement strand
TAGAAATAATGCGTATTGCAGCCATTGATTGCGGGAGCAATAGTTTCCACCTCCTCATTGCCGACGCACACGGCCATGACCAAATGACCGTCATCGAGGACGATAAATCGTTGCTGTACTTAGGGGCAGAAGTCGCCAGTACAGGCTCTATTTCTAGTGCATCGCTCTTGCGTGCACGCCGCGTCATCCGACACTACGCAACGCTCATTTCACGACACGATGTTGATGAAGTCCGCTGCGTTGCAACAAGTGCAATTCGTTCTGCAGCCAACGGAAGCGATGTCATTGAGTCTTTGTCGAAAACATTGGGGTTCCCAGTTCGAGTTATTTCTGGCGAAGAAGAGGCGCAAACAATCTTTCGTGCAATATCAGCAGTGTCTGCACTTCCCGAATCTCGGATTCTTGCCTGCGACATGGGCGGTGGTTCGCTAGAGCTCATGGCCGGACAGCGCCACGGATTAGAACATGCCATTAGCGTGACTTTGGGAGCAAGTCGCGTTGCCCGCGAATTGCAAGTATCCGATCCTCTCAGCGAAAACGATATCGAAACAATAAGAAATAAATGTCGCGATTTCTTTAAGGATTTTACGCAGGATTATCCGTCTAATTTGTTCAGTAATGTCGTTGCATCATCTGGGACACTGACCACGCTGATCTCCATGGCCAGAGCGCGCACGGACGGCTATGTTTCTCCACCTCTTTCGTTAATTACGGCAACGTCGAAAGAAATGGCCGAGATCTGCGAGCAGATCATTTCGCTTTCCCCACCTAAGAGACGAAAGCTCATAGGTTACGACAATGACCGCGATGAATTTCTTCCCACAGCAGCAGTGATAGCCCAAGAGATTTTTACGCTCGTCGCTGACGGCGCGCCGTGGATGATTTCCCCCTACGCATTACGAGAAGGTCTTGTTTTGAGCGTTGCCGATCAAGAAGATGAAGACGCAATTGCTGACCAAATCGAAATAGCACATAAGACAATTGATGAACTTGAAAATCGGATGAGCCTTTTTAGGACGGGACTCGTTGAACATGGCCAGCGGACACAAGAACTTGCACTTGCTCTCTTCGATGGATTGGCACCCTTGCATAGATTGTCGAGTCACGAACGAAAACTTCTCGGATTCGGCGCGCGCCTCCACGACATCGGCGAAACTATAAGCCACTCCAAGCACGATCAGCACGGCGCATATATCTTGTCCAGTATTCCTCTCGTGGGTTTTGCCCCCGAAGATGCAACTATTATTCGCGGCATGGTTCGTTGGCACCGAACACGCAAACCTCAACCGAAAGATCGCTTTGTTGGACAGCTACCAGATGAACTTTTTGTTCGGGCGCAATGGCTCACGGCTATTTTGCGCATCGCCGATGGTTTAGATTCGGGAAAAACAGGGACAGTGGAATCGATCAGCGTCTCGATCAATCCTGACATTATTTTTATTCGCTGCACATCGGAGCATGACTGCGAATTAGAAATGTATTCTGGGCGAAGAAAACGGGGATTATTAGAATCCGTTGCGCACAGAGATGTCGTTATTGAGAAGGCGCTGTCGCATCGACAGGCGCAGGATTAAATCTCCCAACACCAAGTACTTCGTATTCGTGTCCTCGTGTTGCCACAAAATCAACATACGACTGCGAAGCGTTGTATCGCATGAATGCTGTACGTCGTCCTTCTTCGGTGGACATATTTGGTCGAGCATTTGCACAGAGAAGATTTGCTGCAGCTAAAGCAGCGTCATAAACATTTTGTGGATCGATCTTGCCATCGCCATTACCGTCTTGTGCGTAGCCCTTCCAGGTACCAGGAATAAATTGCATGACGCCAACGGCGTGATCCCACTGTGTGTCTCCATCGAGCAAACCGAGATCACTGTCTCCGATTGCTGCAAAACCATTTCCATTGAGTGCAACACCAATAATGGCGGGACTGACCGTGCCGTTGACATCGAGGAGTGCTCCATGGAATCGACCGTGATTAGATTCAGCGCGACCAATACCCGCCAAAGCCCACCAGGTCAATCCACATTCAGGTTTCGTTTGACTAAGAGTTTTTTCGGCACGCAAATACGCATCCATTGTCAGAACCGGTATTTCCAAACCTTCAATAAGTGCAACAGGAATTCCCGAACGAACAGTGTCGCGTTGATCGCGAGCTCGCTCTTTTGCAGTGACAAGTTCACCATCGATCGCAGCTATTCGAGAGTGTGCTGACGTGATTGAATTGTTGACCAAGAGCGCATACGCATCGGCATCAGCTTTTCGTGACTCTGCCTTTTTCTTGGATTCTCGAAGCGATCCCGAAACGCGAACTGATTGATGAGTCAATCGAAGTTCGTCAGGAGTTTGTTCGCTGTTGCTTACGTCGCGCGTAACATCTTGATATTGAGCAAGCACAATGCGAGCATGTGCTGCAGCGACGTCGTTATATTCTTGCGTTCTGATTTTTGCCACTTCTTGTGCACGGATATTCTCCGGTCCGAGAACGGTGATGTTCGATTGCAATGTCGTCTTTTCTGTTTCCAATGCGCCAACGTGTGCGACCGCTTGCGAGTAGGCAACCAGCGCTTCGGACATGTCGGTTTTGACAATAGGCACACCCACCAAGCGAGGATCCAAACCAGGATAAGCCTCGACCGCACTTGGAGGAACAGAACCTCCCGCGAATGCGGATTGATGCGCAATTGAAAACATGGACGCAATAATGGCGAATACAAGGATCCAGTAACTAAAAATACGGACTCGACGATTATTCGTCCATGAGAAATCGAGCACACTATCCACACCAATTATGTCGGCATTGAAACGGCCATCATAAGGTGTTTTCGCGATATTCGCAGGACCAATTTTCAATCGCAAAACGTACACGAGAAATATTCGTTATTCGCAAAGTAACACTTGTCCGCGTCAT
>CAZFAO010000049.1:0-2434 GCA_964516875.1 uncultured Burkholderiales bacterium | reverse complement strand
TTTTCTAATCGCGAATCGTCTGCGAGAAATTTAAGAAATGTGCAAACTACCTCTTGTTAGTGTCATTTTTATAGGTTACCTTATGGGTGTTATGTCTGACTTTTCTGGTAAAGCCCTCATCGCCGCCGGTCGTATGATCCGAGCACGTCGTCGCCAACTTGGCATTAGCCAAGAAGAAGCTTCTGAACGTGCAGGAATCAGCGTTGGTACTTGGTCGCTCTTAGAACGTGGAATGCACCGCCCCAAAGCACTCACCGCCGAACATGTTGCACAAGCGCTTGAATGGGAACAAGATCGTCTGTCCTTCATCGTTGTTCAAAAAGAAGACAATGCTCAAAAGATGGCTGAGTTTGGCGAGCACGTTCGTGCTCGACGACGAGAACTTGGTTTATCGCGCCATGAAGCAGCTCGCATTGCAAATGTCAGCGTGTCGGGATGGCAACATATCGAACGTGGTCGCATCCGTCCTCGACCACACACCGCACGACGTATTGCCGAAACTCTTGACTGGCCGATCGAAGAATTCGAAGCACTTCGAGATCGCCCGATGCCACCTGCAACTATTCCAGGACTCACAGAAGAGCAAACACAAAAACTTGTTGAGTTTGGCGAACGAATTCGCAACGCTCGTAAAGAGATGGCACTCACACAAATTGTTGCTGCAAAACGCGCTGGCTTATCCAATGCTACATGGTCACCTCTTGAGAGAGGTCGTGTACGCCCGATCTTAACGACAATGCTCAAAGTGTGTGCTTTCTTTGAATGGGATTATCGTGAATACATCGATCTCGTTGCTCCGAACTCCGGACCATCGATGGCATTCTTGGAAAACCAAATGAATTATGCACAAAACCATTCCGGTATTGGTCCCTACGTGCAAGCACACGTTTCCTTCAACGGGGTGAGCTACTACACGCCTTCACAAATTATGCCCACAGGTGATGAGAGTATGAATACTCTCCCCACGCATGATAATCCGCGTGCAGCGAACGAATAAATTACTGGCAAATTTTTGACGAAGGCGCTTTTGCTGTCAACAAATATGTTTCGACGAGCTCATCGATACACGTATTTCCTTGACCATAGGCAGTATGACCTTGTCCCACGCGCTCGACGTAGATTCCTGTTTTTAATTGTTTCGCTGCGTTCCGCGCCCACTGAACAGGCGTGGCAGGATCTCCTGTTGTTCCAATGACAACAATCGGTGCTGAACCTGTTGCATCGACATTAAACGATTGAGCTTTTTGTGCATTGGGCCATGTCGTACACGGCAAACCGAGTAGAACTCCGCTTTGACCAAATATTGGAGCTTGAGGTTTTACCGATTTCGCTATTGCCACTAAATCGTCCCCATCACCAAGATTTCCGTCGGCGCATCCAATTGTTAAAAATGATGCGTATGAACCGTCGTACGTGCCATCTGTATCCCGACCAACGTATGAATTAAATGCACTGAGCATTTCAGCGGGTCTATTCTTTTGAATTCCCACGAGTGCACTATCGAGATACTCCCAACCTGTCTCGCCGGAATACAGATTTAACGATGTTCCAATATCGAGTTGTGCAGGGCCGAGAAAAAAGTCAGGATTGTTCGCCGACGGCATAGGCGTATCGTCGATTTGTTCCATAATGGCAACAAACGCATCTCGGGCATTTGTACCTTGTGAATAATCACAGCCGTTTGTATTGCAATACTCAAAGAAATTATTCAGAGCATCTTCAAATCCTATTGTCTGCTCGATCGCAATATCTTTGGGATCAGCACCCATGTCGATCACTCCATCAATCACCATGGCGCGGAATTTTTTTGGATACTTATGAGCGTAGAGTTGCCCGAGTGCTGTTCCATAGGAAAAACCGAGATAGCTAATTTTATCTTCACCCAGTTGTTTACGAATCTCATCAATATCTTGAACAGAATCCATTGTTGACAAAAATGGGAGCAGCTCGGCATCTTCTTTTTCGCATTGCGTCCCAATCCATGCATTTGCTTGTTTGAGCGCCTCGATTTCTTTGTCACTATCAGGTGAATAATCGACACCATCAAAAAGTGGATCGAGACTGTCCGCACATTTCACATTCGTCGATGCGCCAGCACCTCGCGGGTCCCATCCAATAATGTCAAAACGATCTTTTATATCTTGGGAAAAAATAAAATCGGCACTGTCTTTGAGAAGACTTATCCCAGATGCACCGGGACCGCCGGGATTGATGAGCAATACGCCAATTTTTTTCCGAGGATTTGTAGCGGACATTTTTGCCATGGCGATTTCAATTTTTCGACCATTAGGTTTTTTGTAATCCATGGGAACTTTTATCGTTGCACACTCAAATGCTCCGCACTTATTAAAAGCAACTTTATTTTCAGATCGTTTTTTTGTTGTTGTCGTTGATGATTTAGAGTTGGAGGTACAACCTGCAACGATCAAGCTCC
>CAZFAO010000048.1:0-5417 GCA_964516875.1 uncultured Burkholderiales bacterium | reverse complement strand
GCAAACTTGCGCTTTCCCCAGTGATCGACAGTACCGAGAGTATCTCCGGCAGCAGAAATGTGGTCGCAATAAGCTTTTGTAGCTTTCTTGACGTCATTTTCGTCTTGGTCTTGGTCAAAAATGACCATAAGTTCATAAGGTCGCACTTTTCTCCTCTGGATCGGCGGCCAAGTTACTCGTTTGCAGGGTAAGACCCTTTAAACAAAGCCGCGAGCTCGTAGATTCTTTCTTGCCGTGCGGGCAATCAGATACAACGAACAGGTTTATATAAGGTCGATCAGTCTAGAGCACAGGTGGCTTTGGACGCGAAGTGGGATGTTAGTGTTGCTCATTTGTGCGATCTGGGCGACCAAAAGCACGCTCTTTCAACGTCCAGCTCGGCTGTCCCTCGACACGGTCGACACCGCGAACAACTCGATCAACTGGCTCAACTGGCTCTCGCCGGCGGTGATGCACCGGATGATTAGCGCTTCTCGCTGGAATGTCCTCTTGTTCAGCTTCAAGATCAAGTGCATTAATAAAAGCAATAGGATCATCAAGCAATCTCGTCACGGCTAATGAAGGATCTGTCCCCTGAACAAAAACAGCTCTGACTAAAGATGTACTGATTGTGTCTTCATCGTAAAAAACAACGGGAATACGACTGCCGATCTGGCGGGCATCCATATCGACACCCAATGCACGAATTTGTGCAAGGACCGACAAGCCATCAAAATAAAAATCGTCGACAATGAGGTTTCTTCCTTCGACGTCAAACCTGATAAGAGGTTCAATTTTTCCAGTTAGGTCAGCGACATTCGTCGCATGGTTTCTACTTGCTTTATATAGGTCTCCGATTCGCTCATGAAATCCTTGAGTAAATGCAGCGGCATCGCCATAGGTCAGTCCACAAAAATCTCTATCCTCTGTTTGCCTGAGGCTCTCTTCATGCGAACCTACCGGTGAAGTGATGCCGTAAACCTGAACGAGCGCGTCAAATAACTGAGCCTCATGCTCTTGGATGTACTTTGTAAATTCCATATCGCTCTGACCCACTGCAGATCGATTACGACGATTCAGTACGCGAAGTCGATCCACCCATCCAAGACATCGCAGCTGCTTATCCGCGTTTCCGTCGGGGTTTTCAGCGTGAAGTTCACCTGAAATCACGCGAAAAGAAGGCCGTTGGCCTGTGGGGTGATTAGTCACAATATTATCCTTAGATCGACTCTCAATAGGTGCCCACCAGTATAGCTAAATTGGGACATTTAACGCAAAGCACCTACGCGCATAATGTGCTCTCTGTGCCTATTTTGCCCTTATGGGATACGTAAAGTAGCCTAATCAGACGTTACGGAGGACACATGGGCACACGTTGGACAGATTTTCGCATTAAACACTCTGGAACGGATGAGTCTGGCTATATCTATCGAGCTATTGCAAAGGGTGACCTGAGTGAAGACCAAGTCGCTGCAATACTGGCAAAAAAATTCAGCAATGAAGCTGCATTTACCGCTGCACTTCAAGCGCTCATTGATAAAGACCTCCTCGCAGCTCGCCACGTCACATCGATACTCAACGGAGCTGATCCGAGATTTAGCGCTTACTATCTTGGCGACCAAGATCTCATGGAAGATGGCGATGACAATTACGATTCCTTTCGAGAAGAAACAATTTATAATGTCGGCAGGCACTACGGTGCGATCAACGTTTTAATTCACAATCGAAAACTCAACTGGCACCATGTTGATGCTCTTATTCAGCGCCTACCGAGTATGTACTCACAAGATACGCGCGACAACTGGTCAAGTCCACGAATCAACGAGCTTGTCAAGCAATTAGAGAAATATGACCTTCTCGATCCATCTCATACCCCTCGTATCATTCCAGGAATCCGAATGACTGTAAATCCTGATGCAGGTCTACGAAGCATCTCCACGCGCGATGCCGTCTACGAGTTTCTTACTAGCAATGGGCTCCTGCGGAGAAAAGACACCCCCGCCCTTCTCGAAAAGGTCAGCTGCAATGATTTTCTTGGCAAAGAGGTCATCGCCGACCTTGCACGACTCCATCTTCTTGGACCTGATGCTGTTGACGAAATTGTTCGTCGTGTCGATCCAAATCATCATTGGGATCAGTATGGCGATATTGGAAGTGGCCACGAAATCGTAGTAATTTTGGCAAGACATGGTCTTCTTTCCGAAGAAAATAAAGCCACTCTTTTAGAGAAATTACACGGCGACGGTTCACCTGCCCGATCGGCAATCATAAATTCTCGCACCCGAACTGCGAATCGTCCACAGCCATCAATTACTGACGAAATAGCACGATTTCCAATGCCCGACATCAATGATTAGGCGCTTAGCGAGGTTGTGGAATTCTTAGTGATCTCCACACGTGTTTCGGCTTTTCGCAACTCCGAGACCACGTCGTCAGCCATGTGATAAGTCTCTTCTGAACTGGGGAAAGCACCTTCGCGCACTTCGCGCGCGTAGGTTTCAACAGCCGATGTCGCAGCCTCTTCGAGCTGTGCGAAATGGCGGACGAACTTGGGCGATTCACCTTCGCCGATACCGAGAAGATCGTGCATCACAAGAACTTGGCCATCGACATGACGACCTGCGCCGATTCCAATAACGGGAATTCCAAGCTCTTCTGTAATCGCGCGACTGAGTGCATCGGGAACACATTCAACAACAATCATGGACGCACCCGCATCGGCAACGGCGCGAGCGTCGAGCAAAACTTGTTGCGCGCGAGAAAAATCTTTTCCTTGCACGTTGTATCCGCCCAGTTCTAACAATGATTGCGGAGTGAGACCGACGTGACCGACGACAGGAATTTTTGCAGCCACGATTGCGCGGATAACGTCCACGCGCTCTTGACCACCTTCGACTTTGACGGCGTGTGCACCAGCGTGAATTAAGTCAATCGCATTCTTGACGGCTTGTTCGATTGAGATGTGATAACTCCCCCACACCATATCGGCAATGATGGGAAGGTCAGACTCTGCGCGCGCCACTGCAGCAACGAGCATTTCCATTTCTTTCGTTTTCATCGACATCGTCGATTCATAACCCAGCATCACCATGGCGGCTGAATCACCAACTAGAACAATGTCTGCTCCTCCGGCTGTTGCAAAACGCATGGTCGGCGCATCGTAGGCAGTCACCATCACAATGGGCGCATTGCCTGAGGCAGCTTTGCGCGCACAAAGCTGTTTAAGCGACTTCACCGCGGATGTACTCATGACTATAGATGTTAGCCAGCACATGTATTTCGTGTGGAATGCATTGTCTACCAGGACATCCACATTGCGTACACTGGTGGAGTGACTGAACAAGAGAGCAACGAGTTGGTGCCGGCGCCACCGAAAAAACCCACAGGACTATTCGGTTGGTTGACTTCCTTTTATGACCGCTACTTCACTGTTGCAGGGGCCATCAAACTTATTGTCCTCGGTCTTATTATTCGCGGGTTCATGTGGTTTTCCAGTTTGGGAAACACAACAAGTTCAGAGTCGCTTTCTTTATTTTTTGGTTAACAATTAGCCCACCCGAGAAATAGAGTTTTTAGTTAAGGAAAATTTTTTTCGGGTACTCTTGAATACTTTGTGATTGCTCCCGCAGTTGCGTTGTTGGGAATGACGAACACAGTACGGGTTGTTCCGTTTTTGTTTTTGATTGCAACGTCGTACGTACTGTGGCGCGCGTTTGTCAACACGCCATACAAAGACACGATGCGTCTCGCCATGGCAACACTGTGGATATGGCCAGCTTTTACGACATTCACATCTCTCCATGTCACAGGTTTTGTGAGTGTTGTTCAACTCCTCGTTGCGTGCATCTTCGCCTGCGCATATTACGCTGCGCACTCACTGCGCAACCTTCGCTACTTTTATCTCTGGGCTTTTCTCAGCGGTCTTTTGTTGTGGACGTATCCTCTTGCAATATTTGCGATTGTCACGTTCACCTATTGGATCTTCGCTTCGGCACCTGTCCTCAAGAAAAAAACTCTTCCGGCGTTGGGACTTTTTGTTCTGGGCTCACTTCCTTTCTGGATTTCGGTAATCAGCAACAATTTCACACCGTTAATACGTATGCATGATGAAGCAGCCGGACACATTACGGATACGTCCACAAATAGTTGGTACGCATTTCTTCAGTTCTTGGGAGCGCGAACTTTTACGAACAACAATATGACGAGCGAATTTCTTAGCCCCGTATTTGTTGTTCTTTATGTCGTTGCGCTGTTGGGTCTTGTTGTTCTTATTTGGATGGCAACAACGCGGATCAAAAAACTCAAAACAACTGACTTCGCTTATCTTCATATGCTCATCATCGGAATTTATACTCTTGTGGGAGCTATATTGTTTGCATTTTCGCAAAATGTAGACGCTGCTTTTTATGTCGTACTGGCAATTCCGATTGCGTTTGTTGTTCTTTTCGCGCGTGACTCGAAAGTGACGATCTCCATTGGACTGATGTGTTTTTTTGTCGTTGGAACATTGTCGCTCTTTGCTGCGAACGAAGATGCGAATCCAAAACTCGACAGAGTTGTTTCCTCTGTGACGGCCGCACTGAAAAAATCCAACACAGCACGCGCCGTTGCTCCCCACAGCATTGCGTATATCATCACGGCTAAAAGCGATAACACAATAATTGTTACTCCCCTCAACGGAAATAACTTCGATGCGAAACGCAGCCGCAAAGTTGAACGCGATTTGCACGCCATTGTCGTCGAAGCAAATAACCTTCCCCAGCAGAGTGTGGCGTTGTGTGCTCAAGCACAATTAGATACTGCCTTCGAACGTGTTGAGGCTGGGTCAGCTGACATCTATATTGTTGAGAAAAAGTTTCGCTCGCGCGCGTTTGATACGTTGAACAACTGCATCAAAGACAGCATCGCCCCCTAGTTTCCGCCTTTCCAGGGCCAGGCCACGGACAGCCCTAGTTACGGTCTTCTCGGCGAATGAGGAAATTCCACTTACACGTCGTACACACTTCAACCAGATAACGATGGTACGCCTTACCGGATTTGTCTGCATCAGCAAGCTGGTTGAAATCGGTGACAGGGCGACCATTGGTTTTGCGCAGTCCATCACCATAGAGATAATTCACTTCATAAAGGGGCGATCGAATGTCTTCATCGGCGCAGATAGGACACTCACGCTGAGTTTCGGCACCATAATTTGTTGCGACACGCATGAGTTCGGGATGAGCATCGCACACATCAAGACGAGTGAGAATTCCTCTTCGAAAATCACGCAAAATTCGACGGCGCGCCAAGGCATAATCAATATGGGGAAGGTTCTCCTGGCTGTTGCCAGAACGACCTGGGGGCGTCGCGGTCATGCCTGCATTGTACGCGAGAACCGCCATAACGCAACCCCTTAGGGGGTCTGATCCGCGCACAAAACGGACAAAACTTCGTTTTTC
>CAZFAO010000047.1:0-5515 GCA_964516875.1 uncultured Burkholderiales bacterium | reverse complement strand
AATTTCTCTTTGGATTTTGTGGGCTTCTTTTAGACCAACTCTGTGATCACCAGAATCTGGAACATTGAGAGCTTCAATTGATTCATCGACACGTAATTCGACTGACATGTGACATCCTTTTCATTACAAGCAGAAATCCAGAAATCTGAAATCTTGAGAGCAACTAGTTTAATGGGCAAAATTAAAGTGGGTCAAAAGTTCATTTACAGACAAAAGCCCGGCGATGTCCGGGTCCGGCGGGATAACCTTCATTCTTGTGTTCGGCGCGGACAGGTGATACCCAAGCCGCGCACCACCGGAGATCTTAACGTTGCATGCGAAAAGGCGCTATGCACCTTTTGGGAGGCCAGGCCTCCTGCTTTTTCGGTTTACATCAGCGCGGTACAAAAAAGATTTAAGGAAATATTCTTCCATTGTAATGCGTCAAAAACAATGGATAATAGAGAGACTATGGTGAAAACAAAAGGACTAGTTCACTATGACATATGAGGCACGACAAGCCGAACTCGTGACATTTTTCCGGGGCCACCAAAGAGATCATAAAAGGCCGATGGTCTTTGATGGAACCGATGTGCCGATGCGAGGTCTCCTCCTGTCACTTAAGAAATTAGTTATGGAAGCAGAACTCATTGAGTCATCCAGAAATGGTACGCAAATCGATCTAACTCACAGCGAAGCGCTCGTACATTTATCTAGATTCAGCATGCTCTTAGACGATAAGAAAGCACAAGAATATATTGACACAATTCGCAGAGCTATGGACGCACACGGTGAAATAATTACTGAACTGATTTCGGCAGAAAAATCTGATTCCACATTTGTAATGGTCGCATCGATGCTTTCGCCTGACGTACCTTCGTCAAGCGGTCGCTTTACAACAGACGAAATTGTGAATCTTTTTGCTGAAAGTATGGCAAAAGTGCAAGATGAGTTGAGCGGTTCCACAGAGGCGACAATGCAGGCAAATGAGCTGTATGGGCCACTCGTGCAATTGCGACTTGCAGAGTTGCAACAAGCGGGATTGCCGCTTCCAGATCATTGGCTTGAAACAGATAACCATTACCTCGAGGACATCCCCATCGTAATAAATCCAATTTTACAGTACGGATCTTCAGGTCAATACTTTGCGAGAGCAAGCGCACTAATGCTTGCTCAATCGCTTGATGGAGATCCTACAGATGGTTACGAATCTTCTGAACATGTATACGTTCATGAACTTTTGCACTATATATCAGGTTCGACTTTTACAATCGACGACGAGACTGGTGAACCATTGATAACTAATGTCGGCTTTTGGCAAACTGCTTTATATCATGCTGGAGACAATGAACTCAATGAAGCAACGACAGAAGCTTTAGCAAGATGGGTAGTTTCATCAGAAACACCCGACTTTACGACCATGACATGTCGAGATTTTTTCTACGGTCCAGCTGATGTTGCCTTTACTTTTTACGCTGATGAACAATTATATTGCGCAGTGGCTCTCGCAGAGATGCCCGTCAGCACCTTACTCAATGCATACTTTGAGGACAGAGCACATATCAACAATATTTATTCTGAAAACCGGCACATGGCTGAGTTTGATCAAGCATTATCCGAAACCGTACGAGGTGGATGGTATGGATTAGAAAAAATCTTTAGTTCCCTCCATGCGCGTAATCAAATTGTTACTCAAACGATTCCCAACGCATATCGTCATCCAATTAAACACGCAAGAACAATGGAAGCAATAAATGAGGAAAACCGTGATCTAGGGGCAATTGTAGAAAGACATACGAGAGAATGGCAAGTAGAGGTCGCTCAGGCAAAAGAACGTGCAGATGCATTAGACAAGACGATTGAAATTAGCAACCCTCATACAATGATCCCCCATATAACAGTTCTTGAAAAATTTGATCGCATACCACCAACAGATCCGTCAACGTGTACGCCTGGACTTACGATTCCCACCGAAATGCACCAATCAAACGTTGTACGCCTTGAAAAATATCCCGATTATGGAAGATAACTATTCTTTTACAATGGCGTGCAAACTCAGACTATAAATCTGGTTATCTTCGAGTCAGATTTTCTCTCGACATGTCATCTCGTCAACCTTTTGACATATTGCATTACATATCTCATTTTGGTATTTAATCTGTCATTCGCCCTCATTGTCATTATGTAGCTCGAATGCTAGAATTTGATTCTCATATTTAAGGATGAATTATGACACCACAAGGACGAACTGATCCTCCTGCATTTCTTCGTGTTCTCACTGAAACAGATCCAAGTTCACTACAGACTCTCGATTTTTATATTGCTCTCGAGGGAGAGTCATTGAGCTACCCCCTTAGTGAAGGAGCGCCATTGGCGGTTCCGACAATACCCGTTTTGCGATCAGTGATGAGCAACTACCCAGAGGCACTCGGACGACTTAATTTGGCTGAGTTAAAAGAGATAAACACATTGATACTTATTGCTCCTGATGCAGAAAATATTCGAGTTCCAATCCCTGATACCGCTTATCAACCGATTGGCTCGGGGCAATTACTGAGTATTGTGTTGTCTGAGACCAAACCCACCGATCTATTCCATGCATTAATTTTTTGGGGAGATCAAGTAAGTTTTGTTCCCTACCCCGAAATGCTTGCACACATTACGCAGTTTCTAACACCAGCACCTGTTCAAGTTGATCCGCCAACTGCCAATCAACCCTATGCACCTGGAATGCCCGCGCCAGATATGCAGTCGTATCTGGGTGATTATTCCGATGTGACGCTACCGCCAGAAAAAATCGCTGACATTGAACGCGTCATGGCAGTACATAACCTTTCAGGCAAGTACAGCCTTGCAATTGTCGACCAACACGACGGCGAGGGTCCGTGCCTTGTGGTTCAAGTTGATTCTATTGACCTTACAGACCCGGAAGACGATACCGTTATGTGGACCAAAATGGAAGATTTGCAGCGGTCACTTTATGAATTAGACCCCACTTATTGGCTTGGAACAAATTTGGAATCACCAATACGAGGCATCGATTGGGATTTGTAGAATCATGTTCTATCTATCGTTCGAGGCTACGTCCAGGTGCTTGCACGATTCCCTGTTGTAATGCAATGTTGTCGAGAATGCGTTGAGCTTCTTCAACAGGAGTTCCAAATGCGTCATCTTTGTCGATAATGTACGTCACTCCATCTTGTGCGTGTGACATTTCAACGTGGCTAAGCAGCATCTTATCAACACCAATAGGGAGCCCATAACCGCCGCCTGGATAAAATCCAAAATCTGCTCTTATGTGTTCGGGCTCAGATTCTAAAGCAGTAAAGATGATACGGCGAAGGAAAGAAGGATGTCCCACCATAAAGGCAAGCTGTGCCGTAGACAGATAATCACCCGGCTTTTGGATCGGTATTTCCTGCATCATGACATTCGTTCCTCTTCTATAGGCTCGAACAGTCTGAACACCAAAAACATCAACGATGTGCCCGCTCAAACGCAACGCCTCGGTTGCTAAGAAGTTATTTGCTGCTTTGCGAAGCATGTCCCCACCTGAAACATCACAGTGTTGATCGAGAGCGATGATGAGCTTAACTGCACGACGAGGAATATTTGCATGGACTAACGAGACCATGTGTTCAGGCAAACCTTCCATATAAGCGCCGACATCTACCACCGACCCTTGAACGTCGTAGAGCATTTCTGATTTCTGAAATATATCTGCCAACATATTTTCCACGTCGAGTTCGTTAAGATGTTTTTCGACCGCTTTAACACCTTCCTTCCATCCATTGCTTGCTATTTCAATTGCATGAGCAAGAGATTTCGAACCGGTCCATACCGCAGACTCTCGTACGCTTTCGCACCTATCGTGTATTTCGGTATTCGTTAAGACGTCATGAGCAAGAGCTAATACTTCGGAATATTCAAACTTTCGATAGTAAAGAGTTGCTCCAGAAGCAAGGCGGTACTGCTGCGTAATCACGAGTCAGCAGCCTTTGCTATCTACCCGCGCTGAGGAGAGTCCGATCACTTGGCTGCATACCCTTAAAGATAAGCATTTCATCCAACCACTCAACACCGACGCCAACTTTTGCGAGTTCTTTTCCGTAAATTGAAGCTCGCATTGAAATGATATGACGCAACCCTTTTGCCTCAAGACGCGAACGGTACCCTTGGACTCTGTCTACCCAATCTTGTGGCGAAGGGATACCACCCTTTGCGATATCAGGTTTGATAATCGTAAAACTTCCGAGCACTAAAGCACGTTCTAAGTTTTCATCGATATCCCAGGGAATGAAAGCGAATCGATCCAATGTCGCTGCATCAATTTGTGCTCGCCCGACATAAAGCGCATTTGGACCTTTCCCGATTGTGTTTGCTGCAGCAACAATTCGCGTATTGGGATGTCGTTCTACTCGTGAGTCCGCAAATTCAGCAGCTCCATTTGCAAGTGCATTGTTGATAACGGCAAGAGCAGACGCATTCGCATTATCCATTTCATCGAAAAGAAAAATGCCGCCATGTTCGTACACTTCACGAAAAGCCGTTCTCACATGTTCGCCATTTGCATTCTGATACCCCAAAAGTTTTGAGTCCATCAGGCTTGGACTCAAGCTTATAGATCTTAATTGCAATTGATATTTTCTCGCAGCAATTTCTGCAGCCGTTGTTTTCGCGCTCCCGGCATCACCATGAAGATACGCAGGGATATTTGCCTCAATACAGGCGTTGAGTAATGGCGTGTTGATGTGTTGTACTCGGACAGATTCTTTAATCGCGAGAAGTTCAGATGGGTTAAAACTACCGATTTCTTCTCTAAGAATTATTTGGACGGCTTCTGCGACTCGATTGCGGTCCTCACTGCGCAAGTCACCTGCAATGCGCGTTGCACGAGACATCGCATTTGCAACTATTGCTCCAGAACGTGTTGTCGCTGCAGTCAGGATCAATTCAGCTCGTTCTTCTGCAGCGCCGACTAATTCTTCGGATGTTTCATTAGCATCGGCAATGAGTTTTCGAGATGAAACTTGTGCTTCGCCGACGATAGTTTCAACTCGTTCTTCTACACCAGCGATTGCACCCTTGGTGCCTTCAATAATTTCATTGGCGATTGCTTCGGCCTGATCTAATGACGCCCCGGCATCATGGGCGCGCTTGCGAATGCTTTCAAAGAGTTTTCCATTGAGCAAGCTCCGCAAACCTGTAGGGAAAGTTTCGTCGACGCCTGTCGTTTCATCCTGTACGTCGGTCACGTTACCTCCTTGTAACAACGAACCATTCTACTAATTTATGCTGATTCACGACAAATGCGCATTTTACATTTCATGCAGGGAATGAATGCACCTGTTCCGGTCTCAAGGGACGTAAAAAGTCCCGACCATTTCTGGTCGGGGCTTTATTTAAAAACCCGGCGGCGTTCGGGTCCCGCGGGGCGGTAATCACACAAAAGAAAACCCCCAACACGAATGTTGGGGGTTGTAATTAAAAACCCGGCGGCGTCCTACTCTCCCAGGGGGTAACCCCCCAAGTACCA
>CAZFAO010000046.1:0-6061 GCA_964516875.1 uncultured Burkholderiales bacterium | reverse complement strand
TCACACCAACGCTCCTCAAATGCGTATGCATCGGGAGCGTAGAGTCTGGGTGTTACTTGGTTCCGGGTTCTGGTTATGTCCAGCGGCCTGAGTAAACGTCATTTAGATCTTGTGCAATTTCTTCATACGAAAAAGTGCAAGGTTGAATATATTAAGCGCTCGCTGGGGCTTTTGTACAATCGGGCGTCGAGTTTCTGCCGAGTTTTTCCTCAAGCGTGGTTGAACTCATGAATCCACCCCGAAACGGCAAAAGGACACAAAATGGCCCGGATATTTCACCGGGCCATTTTTACTCTCTATATGTGAGTGTATTTATGCAAGTTGCATACCAGGATTCGCACGAACTTGGTCTGCCAATGTTCGAACGATACTGCTTCCATTAGCAGGGGCAATTGATCCTCGTACCTGGTCAGCAAGTGTATGAACAGTCACGCGGGCATCGTCAGCAATACTGGGAACACCAAGTTGGGCATTACCGCGTACGATGTCAGCAAGACGTTTTGTCACTGCATATCCCTCAACAGGGGTGTTGCTGTGAGCTTGCTCATGCGCATCAACAACAGCTTGAACTGCATCTCGATGTGCTTCTTGTAATTTTCGATATCTACCTGCTGTAATTAAAAGTCCACCTGCGATAACACCACCTGCGCCCAAGGCGACAAGCGGTCCCGTTGAAGAACCAGTCCGAGGAAGAGGACCAGGTGATGCAACGATAACCACGGGAGGCTTTCCTGGTGGCGTCGAAACTGCAACCACAGGAGCCTTTGTTGTTGGCGTTGTTCCATCAGGTTGAACAGTCGTTGATGTCGATGACGTCGATGGTGTTGACGTGGTCGTATCAACAACAGTCGTGAGAGTTGTTGACGTACCCGGAATCGTTGTTGTCACAGTCGTACTCGTAGGAGTAGTCGTTGTTGTCGTCGTTGTTGTCGTTCCTTCAACTTCTGTTGTTGACGTTGTAGTTTCAAGCGTAGTTGTCGTTGTTGTTTCTGGAGGACAGATTTCACAGTTAGCAAATGCAGCTTGCGCATTAGCAACGATCTGTTCTGCCGTCAGATTTTCGTCAAAGAAATAGTCGACGTGATGAACGACTCGTGGTTCTTTAATTGTTTGTCCGTCGTCTTCAAGGTAGTAGATGGGAACTCCACCACCATCTTGTGCAACAGCAAAATAAAGAGCTTCCCAATAGCCGCCGTGGAGTTTAACGAAATCCTCATAACTTGGGCAGGGGTTAATTTCCTCAGTGGGTGCTGTAGTAGTGGTATCTTCCACAACAGTTGTCGACGTTGTTGACGTTGTTGATGTTGGAAATACGGGTGGATCCCAGTTGTCTGGCGGGCAGAGTCCGCACAAGTCGTTTAAGAACTTATCCAAGTCGGCATTGTCGGCGAATTTAACAATTTGGCCGTTAATTTCCATTCCCTGTACCAGCGCATGACGTGTGTCGTAGTACGCAATACCGACCCAATCATCATGTTCGAGGTCAGGAAAAGCTTCTTTGGCTGCGTTAAAACGGTCTAGATAGTATTTGTTAATTTCGGGAGGACATTCTTGTGGCAAAAGAGTTGTTGTTGTCGTCGATGTTGAGGTCGATGATGTTGGAGCACAACAACCGGCATCATCTGCTGCAGGAGCGTCAGCTGATAGCGGAGCAACAACGAGTTCTGGTTGAACATCTTGTGCAGGAACCGCATTTGCTGCAACTGGTGCTTCATTAGTTGCTGGTGCAGGAACGGGAACAGCCGAAGTTGCAGGAGCAGCTTCAGTTACAGGAGTTGTATCTTGGATGAGTGGTGTTCGGTCGGCAACCGGAGCTGTATTATCGGTTGCGGGCGCCGCCGTGTCGGCAGTTGTTTGCGCCGCTGTGTCAGCAGGTGCCGCAGTTGGATCTGGCGCTGTTTGTGCACTTGCAGCAACTGCTGCGACGGGAGACAAAGCTGCTGCGGCAGCAATACTCGATGCCAATGCAACTTCGCTTGCGCGCCGAGTGCGAGTGCGCTCCACTTGACGAACGTCTTTTCTAAAGGGCGATGTTATTCTCGCAAGGCCACGTCGTACGAGCCCGAGATCTTCTTGAACAGCTATACCGTTGGGTGACATAGAAGCATCCTTTTCTATATGTAATTCCTGAAGAATGGGACTATCAGGACTTAACAATTGTACCTATATATTCCATATTGACGCCAATCCTCCCCTACCAATTGGTAATTTGACGATCAGCGTGGAATGAAATTGGGCGTCTTACCTGTCCTGATCCAAGGGAATCAGCAGTGTTTTAGGGAGGATTCCCTCTTCTGGGTGAACGTATTCATCCATCATGCGAGCATGAAGTCGTGCTTCGCCGTGACGGTCTCTCGTGTAACGATCGATCTCGTCATCGAGAAAATCTCCATAGTGACTCGGTTCACGCAAAAATTCAACGAAGTCATCAAGCGCCGCGTCGGCAACGACTTCATAAGCCCCTTCCCTCTTTTTCTCGACATCGGGAAGATTCGTCGTTAAATCATATTCGTCATAGAGAGCAGCGTGAAGCTGATGAAAAATATATGCAGCAACGACAGGAACTTTTTCGCCCTTCGATGCCTTCCGAGCAATGCCTAAGAGCAGTTTCGTTTCTAACTTCACGCACATTGGACGCGTAGCGAAGTGCGGGTGATCTTCACGCAACGTTTCAGCAAGATCGTCAAGGACTTTTTCTTGTGTACCGGAGCGTTCACGTTGTTCGGCAGAAATGCCGTTGCTGTCGTGTTTTCGATGGATGTTCAATCCACGCTGGAGAAGCTCGGGAAGTTTATTTCCCCACCGGATCGCAATAACGCGAAAGATCTCATCTTCATTTTGACTGAGCGTTTGGCTTTTAAAAGAATCACTAAGTTGGTTAAGTGCCTCTTTGTAATCGTGGTACGGATCACGATTTCGGTTCTTCATTTTAGGTAGCCGCATATCCACTCCTTGGTGCTTAAAATATTTATACTGACATCCGTGTCAGTAATTAATATTTAAGCTGTTTGAATTTTTATTTCGATGTCGACACCCGCAGGGAGATCAAGTCGTTGAAGTGATTCAACGGTATTTCCTGATGGCTGCAAAATGTCAATAAGTCGTTTGTGGATGCGCATTTCAAAATGTTCACGCGCATCTTTGTCTACGTGAGGCGAGGTTGTTACTGTGTAACGGTGTTTTTCTGTCGGCAAGGGAATGGGACCAACAACTTTTGCCTTCGTGCGAAGCACAGTCTCCACAATTTTCTTCGATGATTGGTCGATCAATTCATGATCGTAAGCCTTTAATCGAATGCGGATTTTCTGGTCTGCCATGTTGTATTCCCTTGTCAAGTAGCGTCGGCTTTCACCGTGCGGTGAAATTCCGTTGCATTAATAATAGTGCCCCATGTGCGGAAGCATCAATTCGGGAAGATTTAAAGGAATAAGCCTCTATGCGCTCTTGCGCGAAGATACTTGTGGTGTCTTTGTCGAGTGATTTTTTGGCAAGACCACTTCTGAAGCTGCCACAGGCTGAGAATAGAGATACCCTTGACCAAAGGTACACCCCAGATCGACAAGTGCATTATGAGTTTCAGGATTTTCGATACCTTCAGCAGTCACAATTAAATTCATCGACTTTGCTAGGCCAACGAGCGCGTTGACAATGGCACGGTCCCCTTCATCATGTGTAAATCCTTGAATATAAGACTTATCGATTTTGAATCCTGACACTGGGAACTTCTTGAGATAGGACAACGACGAATAGCCAGTTCCAAAATCATCAATGTGAAGATTAAAGCCCTGCGATTGAATGGCGTTGAGTGTTGCAATTGCATTGCGCACGTCTCCCAACAAGGAAGACTCTGTCATTTCAAAAACAATAGAACATGGTGCTATCCGATACTTTTGACATTCGTTCAGAATGGTTGTCAACAATTTTGGATCGCTGAGTTGACGAAACGATAAATTTATGTTCAACGTGAGATCTGTGCTTGATCCGGTTGTTTGCTTATTCCACTCTTCTAATTGTGCAAATGCTTGTCGGATAACACTGTTTCCCATCTCGATAATAAGACCGTTATCTTCTGCAACGGAAATAAATTCATCGGGAGCAATGACACCTAATGAGGGATGTTCCCATCGTGCAAGCGCTTCGAATCCTGCAATGACATTTGATGAAAGATCATAAATAGGTTGGTAATACACTGCAATCTGATTGTTAACAATTGCGTGATGCAAATCACTTAGTGACCAACCTTGTGACTGCACGACAGGTTTTACAGCTTCGGATGCGAATTCAATTCTATTGCGACCCAACTCTTTCGCCCTGTACATGGCAGCGTCGGCATTTCGTAAAAGCATTTCGGCGTCCGATGATTCTGAACTGTATGCAATTCCAATACTGCAAGAAAGATAAAAGTCACAACCAGCAATATTGAGAGGTTCGATTGCAGATTTTAAAATGCGCGATGCAATATCAAACGTTTTATCTTTTTGAGCATTAGGAGAAATCAGTGCCGCGAATTCGTCTCCACCAAGTCGCGCAACCAAACCATCATCGGCAATCACATCACTGAATCGTTTCGCAAGACGACGGATCACTTGGTCACCAACGCTGTGACCAAATGTATCGTTGATTTCTTTAAATCGATCGAGGTCAATAAAGATCACTGCAATTTGTTGTTGTGTGGTGCCTGCAACTTCAAGTGATGCTTCGAGCTCCTCAATAAAGCATGTTCGATTACTGAGAGTTGTGAGCGGATCATGCGTAGCGAGTTCTTGATATTTTTCTTCGCTTATCGTGATCCGTTCAATAGCCATATCTTGATTTGCTTGTAGTTTTTTATTTTCAAAGTGACCCACGAGTTGAGCAACAAGAACGATCACAAACATTGCGAGGAAGCTATAGGACACCGCATGTGGAATTGTTTGCATCTCCACGATCTTGATTGCTGCGAACGAAATCGTGATGAACACAACGATGTTGACTCCAACGGTGAGGTAATTCTCGCCCTTAACGGTTGGTTGTTTACTTGGATCACCAGAACGTTGAGCGGACGCGTAGCACCACAGGAACAGTGCAGGAACTTGTGTCAATCTGCTCATCACCGTGATGTATTCGAAATCACGAACAGAGACAAGGATATAAACGATATCGGCCAAAGCGGTGACGATCATTCCAAAGCACAACGCAGCTAGATTCCGATCCATTCTGCGATACAACAATATTGCTAATGGGAACGAGATCAACATGACATCAATAACAAACGATGCAACGTTGACGACTTCGTTGTCGATGTTGATGTCTTTTCCATTTACATTGAGTTGAGAAATAAATACGATTCCCATAAAGGAAATACACGAACCGAAGGACAATGCATTTAAGCTGATCCGCATCTTTTCGCGTCGCGATAATCCAAAAAGACCGACAGCAACAATTCCAATGACAGCAAAAACTGTTGCGAGAATTAAGAATGCTCCCACATCAATGGCAGATACGAGAACATCTTTTCGCGACAGTGTCCATGTTGCAATCATTATTTGACCCGGAATCCACAAGGCAGCTCCGATTGCTATGAATAACCACCCACGAATTTTTTCTTTACGGTAAAGGCGGTAACAACCCATCAGCATGAAAATATATAATCCGACTTTGATGAATTCGCATATTCCAACAAGGACGTATCCGTAGTGGGGTTTGTTTTGCACGATGTACATTTGGATAGCAAAGTAAGCAAAGTAATAAACAGCAAATGCGCTCAACAAATATTTCGGCGACCGGAGCCGATCCATAAGAGTCCATTGCGTTGCTTCAACGCTACCTTCTGTCATTGATAAGTCTTCGGCGCAAATATGACATCAGTAGAGGCAATTAAGTCAAAGGACTCAACGGTTTTGCGAATATCGCGTATAAAAAAGGAGGCCCGAAGGCCTCCCCTGAGTTTCTTCGCTTGCGCTCAGAATGACGTTTTATTTCGTTATTTTGCTAACAACTCCAGCACCAACAGTTCGTCCACCTTCGCGGATAGCAAAACGGAGACCGTCTTCCATCGCGATTGGCTTTTGAAGTTCAACAG
>CAZFAO010000045.1:0-6472 GCA_964516875.1 uncultured Burkholderiales bacterium | reverse complement strand
AACCTTTCTTATAAGGATATATGTCGCGTTGGTATTTCCACGCGTGCGGACAGATAGATTAGCCTAACATGCGCTTCTAAGTGAACTTGTGCTCTGTATGGCGGATTTAGACCTTTCGCATAGGGTTGTTCCTTGGACAACTGCAACGCGGTTTTACAAGGTGTGGCCCTCCCCAGAAAACGATGGAAATAACTTCAACCAAGCGTGTACAAAAGTTTGCGCCACTCTTTTGGTTTGAGATGAAGAGCCTTTTTCCCCAGGACATCTTTGGTCAACGATTGCACAAGGATGAGATCATACGTACCTTTATCAGGATTAGAAAATTCCTTTCCTGTGCGCGCATCCCAATCATACGATCCAACGTCAACTCGAAAAAGAACCTCGCGGTCATAATCACGCAGCTTAGAAATGCCCAAACACGGCCCGATATGGATGTCTTGAGCAGCGAGCTCCTCTTCAAGTTCTCGCACGAGTGCCATTTTAAGAATGTGCAAGATGTCTTCAGAGCCTGCCCTAGTCTTGTCTGACTTTTTTACGCGACCACCAGGAAAGGTGAGAAATTTTTTTGTCTTTCCGAATTTGCATCGCTGGATAAAAATATAGTCATCACCGCATTTGACTAGCGCGCGAACCTTGATCCGCCCCAAAGCGAGGAGATCAATTTTGGAAAAATCCATATAAAAAACGTATCACAGCTAACGACGTGGATGGTCAAAATTTTAAGAATTGCACTCAGGAGGCCAGGCCTCCTGTGTGTTATTCGCCTTTTACTTTGGCAACAATTTCTTCTGCGATAGCAAACGGAACTTGCTCGTAGTTCGCGAACTGCATGGAATATGCTGCTCGACCTTGTGTTTTCGAACGGAGTTCGTTCACGTAACCGAACATGGTTGCAAGAGGAACCTTGGCACGGATCACTTGTGAGTTACCACGCTGCTCCATACCTTCGACTTGTCCACGTCGTGAGTTCAAGTCGCCAATCACATCACCCATGTAATCTTCTGGTGTTGTCACTTCAACTGCCATCATTGGTTCAAGGAGAACAGGCTTTGCTTTTCGCGCAGCTTCTTTGAATCCCATGAGTCCAGCAATACGGAATGCCATTTCCGAAGAGTCAACATCGTGATACGAACCATATGTAAGTGTTACCTTCACATCAACAACCGGGTATCCAGCGAGCACACCAGTTTCGAGAGCATCAACGACACCCTTTTCAACCGCAGGAATGTATTCGCGAGGAATTGCACCACCGGTAATTTTGTTGACGAATTCGAATCCGCCACCAGCACCGTTTGGTTCAACCGACATCACTACATCTGCATATTGCCCAGAACCACCAGACTGCTTGACGTGCTTGTACTGAACTTTTTCGACGAGTTGTGAAATTGTTTCGCGGTAAGCAACTTGTGGCTTACCAACGTTTGCGTCCACGTTAAATTCGCGCTTCATTCGGTCGACGAGAACTTCGAGGTGAAGCTCACCCATACCCGCCATAATTGTTTGGCCGGTTTCTTCATCGGTGTGAACACGGAAAGTTGGGTCTTCTTCAGAAAGAGAACCGAGTGCTTTTGCAAGTTTGTCTTGGTCGTCTTTTGTCTTTGGTTCAATAGCAACCGAGATCACAGGTTCTGGGAAGACCATCTTCTCGAGAACAATCGGGTTGGATTTATCGCTCAACGTGTCACCAGTTGTTGTTTGCTTGAAACCAAGTCCTGCAACAATGTCACCGGCATAAGCAACGTCGATATCTTCGCGCTCGTTTGCGTGCATACGAAGGAGTCGACCAATGCGCTCTTTCTTATCGCGCGTTGAGTTATAAAGTTCTTGACCCTTTTCGATTTTTCCAGAATAGATTCGGAAGTACGTGAGCTTTCCGTACGGGTCACCCACAATCTTGAACGCTAACGCAGAGAACGGTTCGTCGTCACTTGCCTTGCGGTAGTCATCTGTTTCGCCATCGAGTTTGTGACCGTGCGTTGGCGGAATGTCGAGAGGTGAAGGAAGGAAATCAACAACAGCGTTGAGCATTGGCTGAACACCTTTGTTCTTGAATGCAGATCCACACAACACAGGAACAAATTCGTTGCCAATACACCCCTTGCGGATTGCGCGCTTGAGAATGTCAATAGGAATATCTTTGTCGTCGAGATACATTTCCATCATCTCATCATCCGCGTGCGCGACAGTTTCCAAAAGTTTGTGGCGGTATTCATCAGCAATTTCTTGAAGTTCTGGACGGATGTCACAGACTTCAAATTCAGCACCTTCTGATTTGTCATCGAGTGCCCATTTGATTTCTTTCATTTGGACGAGGTCAACTATTCCTTCGAAGATTGCTTCGGAACCAATAGGAAGAGTCAGAACTGCAGTGTTTGCACCGAGACGATCTTCGACCATGCCGAGGCACATATAAAAGTCTGCACCTGTTCGGTCCATTTTGTTGATGAAACACATTCGAGGAACCGAGTACTTGTCCGCTTGGCGCCATACAGTTTCTGATTGCGGTTCAACACCGGCAACACCGTCGAAAACTGCAACGGCACCGTCGAGAACACGAAGCGAACGTTCCACTTCAACAGTGAAGTCCACGTGTCCAGGTGTATCGATAATTTGAATCATGTGGCCATCCCACATACATGTGGTTGCAGCAGAAGTAATCGTGATACCACGTTCTTGCTCTTGCACCATGTGGTCCATGACGGCTCCACCCTCGTGCACTTCACCAATCTTGTATGTACGACCTGTATAAAAGAGGATGCGTTCCGTCGTTGTGGTTTTTCCGGCGTCGATGTGCGCCATGATTCCAATGTTGCGAACTTTATCTAACGGATGACGTGCCATTTTCTTTCTTTCTTTTCACATGTAAGGAGTCGAGCTTCCAACAATCACAAATTGCTCTGGCGATTTGTGACACTTCTGAAGGTGAGCGGACCCTAGTAAATCCAGCCCGATATTCTAGCGGCTATCGTCCGTGAAGCTCGCACCGATTCATTTCGCGTAATGGTGCACTGAGGATGGACCTGGGTGTGCGCCGTTAATATTTTGGTTGTGTGTGTTTGCCTGGGGGAAAGGTTTACCTGATCAGCAATCGCGCTGCATCACGGTCGTCTAGATGCGACTCGTAAAGGTGCGCGCGACCATCAGCGACGACTTCCCCGAATGGCACAGACACAAGGCCGTTGAAGCTATGGGGTTCCGATTCGATCATACGGACACTAGTCTCGTTAATATTCGAACCGGCGCGACGATTAATTATGATCTTGTCACGATGACCCAAAATTATTCCATCGCCAAGGGTTGCTGCACCAATAGTCACATCAGGAAAGTCTGCACACACTTCTTTGAGACCAGCAAGCTGTCGGTGATGATCACCCTCACGCGCTCTGTCATACTTTGTCGAGATAACAGCTAAAGGAAACTCGCCTTCATAATCAGGATCGTAACCACTTAATTCATACGCATCCCATAAACGCAAATAATCAATATTCTGATCAATTCTACGAGGATTACCACGCGCTTTGTTTGTTGCGTGAATAGCGAGAGAAATAATTCCCTCATGCGTCACAGGAACATTCATACGAGCAATCACCAAGCCAGAACCCACTGCGTCAGGCAACACCTCATTGGCAGCATCAAGACGAGCACGCGTCAAAAATTCTTCCGCCAGTTGTTCAAAACGATCAACCGGAAATTCGGGTGCACCAACAACAGGTGCAGCAGCGTTAAACGCTCGCACACCAGAAGTATTCGATAACAATGAATCACGGACACGAACAAGCCGCCTCGGCAACGAACCACCACTAAGCACAGCCGCACTCACACCAGAACCAGCATCAACAAAACCCAACTGTGCAAAACGAGGATCCTTCACCACCGCATCTGCCAACTGAGCATAAGCAGCATCCGGCACAGCAGAAACATCAACAGAAGCAGGAACATTTACCTGAGTCATAAAATCCTCCATGAGAAACAGTTAAAAACGTACAAATAACACTAATGCGTACATAGGGCAGACACAAATGCGTGTGGTTATCGACCCAACACGCCAGGGATATTACCCGTAGAGCTGGCTGTGCGTGCCAATAGCTTCAAAAGCAACAATATCGCCTTGCCAGAAAAAAATGATGCGGTAGTCGCCAGTGACGTTGATCGACCAGTAACCTTCGTACTCACCTACTAATCGGTGCAGACGATGATGTGTTTCAATATCGCCGTAGAGAAGCGCAGCGATTCGCTCATCAGCTTGGCGTTGAATTTTTACATTGAGTTTGGCGTACTGCTTTTGAAATTTCCGACCAAAAAGTGGCCTTGACAAGTTACCTCCCTAGCTCAATAGCAAGGGAAGAGTAAGAAGAATATGTCAATAAAAATATTAAATCAAGAGCACCGGTATTATTTCTTCTTTTTCTTTAACGAATCAAGATGTGCAAGCCCTTCTTCAATTGTGTCGAATGGGCCTGCATATTTTCCACGAGCAAAGTCACGCTTGTTTTTCTTTAAGAGTTTTTCGAGCTTGGGTGTCATCTGTTCGGGAGGAGCAAAAAATTCGACATGACGCGTTTCGATCACCTGAAGAAGATATGCATTAATGAGAGTGCTCAAACCCAAACCCATTGAGCGTGCTACTTCCTGCGCAGCTTCTTTCACATCTTTATCTACCTTGACGCTGATGACAGTTTTCTCTGATGGTTTCTTAGGAGCCATACTACAAAGTATATACTTTGTAGTTTTCTTGTCAAGATGCTTTCCGCCTTAATAAACAAAATCCCTATGTCCGTTTTGCGGCAAAAGGAAGGACGGACCTCAAGAATGTCAACTGATGGAGGGGTACTTGATTGAACCAGGTGGTGCATCTCGATTGTATGAGTCGACGAAATGGTTGTGCGTATAGTCTGGGCCGCGTTTAATTCGCGTAGCTAATGACGTAAGTCGTGATCCGTCCGTCTTTACAATCGTTCGTGGATCGAAAGATTGAACAACGTTGCCACCATGATTTTCAAAAGTATCAACTATTGCCGGTTCAACCCCAGGCCAATAATTTGGTAATCCCAAAAGACGATCGAGCATGTCATGGTTATGAATGAAAAGTCCTAGATTCGCACCACGGATATGAGGTTTATTTTTTCTATGCGCATCCAAAACAGGTTTAAAGCTATACACAAAACCCGATACAGGATCAATACGTCGTGCAAAATACACCAAACCACCCACCATTGTTGGTTGCGGTTCTCCAGACGTTAACGCGTGGACCATAACGTTCGGCCACTGCGCACTCAATAGTGCAGAGTCTGCATCTAAAAGCAAAATCGGTTGTAACGCTCGATCACCTAAATATCGCAGACCACGTTGCAGTGCTGGCATTTTTCCTTTGCCGGAAATCTCAAGGACCGTTGCACCACATTCTTGGGCAATGCGAACAGTTGCATCTGTGCAGCCATTCGCAATAACAATTGGTTCAGTACTGCGAGGGAGACATTGGAGTGTCCCCCTTATGAAGATTTCTTCATTACACGCAGGAATTAGAACCGGAATTTTGCTCACAGATTGGTGATGGACGAGAGCAACTCTCTACCAGCGGAAGTGAGCAAATGCCTTGTTGGCTTCTGCCATCTTCTGAAGGTCATCGCGCTTTTTAATCGATGTACCAACGCCGTTAGCTGCGTCCATGATTTCTTGCGCAAGGCGTTCTGCCATTGACTTTTCGCGACGCTTGCGGGAGTGCTCAACAACCCAACGAATTGCCAAAGTCGTTGCACGACGAGGCTTTACTTCGACAGGAACTTGGTATGTTGCACCACCAACACGACGGGAGCGAACTTCCAAAGCGGGACGAACATTCTCGATCGCTTTTTTGAGCGTCGGAATTGGATCGCCGGCTTCTTCGCCTTCGGTCTTTTTCGATTTGATGATTTCAAGCGCATCGTAAACAATCGCCGATGCAATTGATTTCTTTCCGCTCAAAAGAATTTTATTGATGAGTTGTTGAACAACAACCGAATGATAAATCGGATCCGGAAGAAGTTCACGACGGGGGGCTGGACCTTTACGAGGCATTAGGACTTCTTCTCCTTCTTCGCACCGTAGCGAGATCGAGCTTGTTGACGATTTGCAACACCGGATGCGTCAAGTGTTCCGCGAACAACTTTGTAACGAACACCGGGAAGGTCCTTCACACGTCCACCACGAACAAGAACAATGGAGTGCTCTTGAAGGTTGTGGCCGATTCCAGGAATGTAAGCCGTAACTTCAATACCAGATGAAAGACGCACACGGGCAATCTTTCTTAACGCTGAGTTTGGTTTACGAGGGGTAAGAGTTTTTACTTGGGTGCAGACTCCGCGACGTTGCGGTGACCCTTTCAAAGCGGGGACAACAGATTTTGTTGTCTTGGTTTTTCGTCCTTTGCGGACGAGTTGCTCAATGGTAGGCACTAAGGCTCCTTATCCTTCAACATGAGAAGGGTTGCTTTTCT
>CAZFAO010000044.1:0-7189 GCA_964516875.1 uncultured Burkholderiales bacterium | reverse complement strand
CCGCATGGGCAGTTTCTCGCGAGAACGGGAAGCCGCCTAAGGAAGCCGGATACTTTGCCTAGTATCGATCCGAATACCGGACGGCCAATCAGCGGCGCAGAGATCCGAAGGCGTCAGAAGCGGAAAATTGAAGCTGATCGGCAAAGAGAACCAAGCAGACAAAATAAGCTGTCTGTTTGCGCTCCACCTGAATCAACAGCGGAGCTTGTAACCTGGGCTGCGTCCGCGTTGGCTCAGGTGATCCACCGAGCGGCACAGGATCGTTCAATCTTTCTGACCGAGGCGGACCAGCTCCGTTTTATCGCCGACGGATGCGCCAAGCTTGGCATGGTGCGCGACAAGGCAGCCGAGCAAGAGCGAATTAAAAAGGCCGCTGTCCGCGCTGGTCTAGCACTGGACAAAAACAAACCATCAGCAGGTGCAAAGAGCCTTGCCGGTATCGAGAAGCCGCCGACTGCTAGACGAGCTTGAGGAGCAGCAGGCAGATCGATATATCGATCTGTGTCTTGTGCTACGCTCGCTCAAGAGCAAGGGCACCGTCCTGTATGCGGGCGGGCGGTGGGACAGACTCGACAGTAAGTGGAGCAACCAAGAGCCCGAGAGCGGCCAGATCATCGAGCTGCACGATGGGCAGGTTCCTTTTGCGCAATGGTACGCGGGGTGGCTTCGAGACTATCGGGATGGGCTTCCGCGTGACTGCTCACTTGCCCTAGCTGGCGGAGCTCGTCGAGGTGGTAAGACCTACCTGCTTGTCGCTCTTATGCTGGCGACTGCGCTCGACGTGCCCAGCGTCAAAGGCTCTGCGCTTCGAGGGTGGGTGGTATCAGCGGCCCACAGCGAGCGTGACGAGGTTGACAAGTACCTGGCAGAGTTGATGCTTCCAGGGTGGGCGACCTATCGCGAGTGGCCGCAACATCGCTATAAGTTCGCCCACGGTGCGGAGCTATCGAATATCAGCGCAGACGACCCGGAAACGCTAAAGCGCGGTCGGGCCGACGTGATGCTTGTAAACGAAGCACAGAAGATGCCAAGCGCGGTATTGACAAACGCCATTGGAGGCACGTCGGACACGGGCGGCATCGCACTGCTAGCTGCAAACCCTCCCCAGAAAAGCAAGGGCGAATGGCTGTTTGATGTGCAGCAGGACATCGTTAACGGCGAGTACAACGGCGTCGCTCAGTATTTTCATTTTGACCCGAAGCTAAACCCATGGATTGACCACGATGCAAAGAGCCGCGTGGACAAGATCATTCGTCGAGTGAGCCCGACGACTGCGCTTGCTGACGAGGAAGGCATTTGGAAGCGCCCCGGCGATCTGGCCTATGAGGCGTTCACTCGCAAGGACAATGTGGTCCCATGCCCAGACCTCGGAGATATCACGTTTGAGTTTACGCGCTCGCGACTTGGTAAGGGATACCAGTACATTGGCGGGTACGATCCAAACAATCGGCCTCACCACGTTGGCACCGTTTGGAAGGTGTACGGCACGGTAAAGAAGCCCATTTTGTGGGCAGTTGACGAAATCGTGGTCAGGTTGGCAGACGGCGAAGATCACTTTCTGGAATGCGTAGACGCTGCAGGCTATGGCGTAAGCGACATCGTGTGGATCACTGACAACTCCGCGCTCTTTCAAGACGCTCGGCGTACCGGAGCAGTGTCGGCGGACTACTTCCGAAAGTGGGGCTATCGAATTGAGCCAAACCAGCCAGCCGCACCGGGCAGCAAAACGGGCAGACCGCGCAACCCGGATATAGAAGATCGTGTCAGCCTCGTAAATAAATTACTGAGCGCGGAAACAGTTGCACCGCGAATGGTTATTGACCCAAGATGTAAGGCGCTGGTAGAAGGGTTAAAAAACTGTCCCAGCGAAAAGAAAAGGCACGGATACGCACCCAAGGGATATCACAGCCACATCACGGACACCGCCGGATACGTGGCATGGTGGACGCACCCAAGACCAGGACGTAAGAGCGAAGGGCCGCTAGCCCTGTTTGGTGACTCGATTATATGACAAAGCGCCGACTTGATAAGCCGCGAGCAATGCGCCCCCCGATAGTACCGGGAGTCGGTCGCATGCCTCCGGCCATGAACTTGCCTAAGGATCTACCAGGGCAAGCGGCGGCAAATAGTCGAGAGGCGCTGACGGGGACCATCTCGCAGAGGCTTGGTCCGGTGCAGCCCAATATCCAAATGAACCCGCTCGGGAAGCTCACTCCAGAGAAAATCGGTAACTATCTGCGTCAGGTCTATATCCAAGGGCTCATGCTGCAATGGTCGTCGCTTGTCGAGGACATTTGCCGATATGACAGCCAGATCAAGACGTGCCAAAAGACCCACCGTGACACCGTTGTAGGATCCCCGTTTTCGGTTGAGCCTGCGGACAGCAGCGACGACGCGCAGACCATTGCAACATGGTGCCGGGCAGCCTGTGAGCAGGTGCCTGGATTTGATCGCTCCATGGGTCGGCTGACACTCGGCAACGCTGGCGGGTACGCTATCGAGGAAATCAGTTACAAGGTTGATAAGCCGCTGACGTTCCGAGGGCCTGCGGGATGGGTGACAACCCGAGGGTATACGCCGTATGCAATGGAGTTTGTGCATAACAAGCACACGCGGTGGAACCTGGGGCACGGCGAACAGTTGGAACTTGACACCGGGTCGGGCGGGTTTATCACCTTGCCGCCGGGTAAGTTCCTGATGTACGAAAGCGATGATGATTTCGCGATTCGTAATCGCGGATACATGACCGCAGCGGTGTGGCTGGCTGGTATCAAGTCGGGCGCGTGGGGCCGGTGGGGAGTCGTGCTTGACCTGTGGGGCATACCAACGCCTTACGGGCTGTGTGATATCGAGCTCTGGCAGGACGAAAAGCGGCGCGGCGAGATGCTGCTAGCCCTGCAAGACTTCGGCAAGGGGCTGCCGACGATCTTTACCAAAGATTTCCAAATCACAAGCTCGACGGCACCGGCCAGCGCGGTCGATTCCCGCGGCATGCACGCAGCTTTGATCGGATCGATCAACCTGGAAATCAGCAAGTTGATCATTGGCTCGACGCTCACCACGGAAATCAGCGGAACCGGAAGCTACAACGCATCCGAGACGCACGCAGACACAAAGCAACAGCGAGCTTTGGCCACGGAGCGCAATCTATCAAGCAGCACCCGCGAAGCATTCCGCGAGATGATTCGGCTCAACAGCGCGATCATTGAGCCTGACGGAAGCATGCGTATCTCGGCAGATGGCACGCCGGAGCTAAACCCAAACGGCATTGCGGCAAAGTGCGGACTGACGATTGAGCAGGCGTGCGCACTGGCTCCGCGTGGTCGGTGGCGAGTACGGCGCGAAGTAACGCCACAGGTGCGAATCCAGATGCTTGACACGGCGGTCAATAAGTTGGGCATGTCCATCGATGTTGACGACGTGCATCAAGAGCTAGGGCTACCGAAGGCACGCGACAAGCAAAGCCAGGTGCCGGGCATGCCGACAACGCTGGCCCAGGGCGCTATGGCGGTATCTACTCAAGAGGCAATTCAGGGCGTAGAAAACACGCTCACGGAGACAGGCGAAGATGTCAGCAATCCAGCAGCCGCTTAACGACGGCGAAGTTTACAAACCAAGTGGTATCGAGTTCGTAGGCGATGTGCTCAGGACCAGCGCGGTAACGCTCGCGTCCAATAGCGTGCGCTTCAACCGGCTTGATTCGAGTGGCGGAGGCTTCACCATTACATTGCCTTCGCAACCGTACAACAGCATGACGTTTGTTTTTAGCGAGGACAACAAAAGCGCAAACGCGGTAGTGCTTGACGGCAACGGAAAGAACATCAACGGCGCGGCAACGCTTACGATGTCCACGCTTCGACAGCAGCGAACCTTGCGATACAACGGCGTTGAGTGGATCGTTATTGCGGGGCTACTGTAGTGGCTCGAATCAACCTATACTCCCTCGTCGGCGCGGGGGATATCTTCGCGGCGGGGCTGACGGGCAGCGAATTCTATTCGCAGCTTTCAGCGGCCAAGCCCGACGAAGAGATCGAGCTCCACATCCATTCCGACGGCGGCGATGCGCTGGATGGGATGATGATGGCCAACGTCTTGAGCGATCACAAGGGGCGTAAGGTCGCTGTGATTGATGGGACGTGCGCCAGTGCTGCGACGTTTGCCGCCATGGCATGCGATACGGTCAAGATGCGCGCCTCTGCGCTGATGATGGTGCATGGCGCATGGTCGGAAGCGTCTGGGCAGCCTGACATGCTGCGCGAAAAGGCGGACCAACTCGACAAGGTGATCACGGCGATACGTCCGCTGTATGAGCGGCGCAACGTGTCAAGCGCCAAGATTGACGCATGGATGGCCAGCAAAGAGACTTGGTTTACTGCCGCAGAGGCAAAGGCCGAAGGACTTATCGACGAGATTATCGAATTACCGGCGATGCCTGACCCAAAGGCACAAGCGCGCCGGAGGTCAAAAACCGCGAGCCGCGCACAAGCGAGCCGCAGCAGAGGAAAAGCAATGGACGGAAAAGAAGTGAGAAGCAAGCTGGGCCTGGCTGAGACGGCCACGGCTCGCGATGTGCGCAAGGCTCTCAAGGCGTACATGGCGGAAGGCAAGGACGGCGACGAGGAAAAGAATGCTCTGGCTCGCGCTGTCGCAGAGATGGACGAGGAGAGCGAGACGGACACTGGCAAGGCGCTGGTAAGCAGCCAGGCAGCACAGTCTCCGGAAGCTCTGGCGCTGGTTGAGAAGCTGACCGCTCGAGTGCAAAGCACCGAGGCAGAACTGTTTTTTGCCAAAGCCGAGCGTCTTGCCGATCGTCAGACCGCCAAAGAGTATCTGGCTCTGACCGGCGGTAACTACGAAAACGCCATGAAACTGCTCGCCAAGCTACCGAAGCCTGGCAACCAGACCAGCGCACTGGCTCGTAGCATGTTTGGCGGAGGAGATCCCATGGGCGGCACTCAGACCCAAGACGACGGCGAGAACGTCAAGCCGTCCGCAAATCGTCGCTATCTGCTGACGCAGTGTAGCCTGGCGGACAAGGCAAAGGCGCTGGCAGCGTCGAAAAACATCACCCTGGAAGCGGCGACCTACGAGATCGCACGCAAGCATCCCGAGTTGGCCCGACGGCCCCAGTAAGGAGACCTCATCATGAGCAATACCCAAGGCGCAAGCCAACTCAGCGCCAAGCGCATCCGGCTACTTGAGATCGCGCACACCCCGCAGTCGTCTGGGCTTGCGGAGGGCTTGGTTGCGTGTTTTGTGACCACGGCCAATGATATCGACGATCTTGCGGTCGATATCCCGACCAGTGCGTCGGCGCTTGATAGCGGACGGGCCTTTGCTGGCATCGTCATGGACTACTCAAGCGCAGTCGTAGCGCAAGATTCCAGCGTGCTGCTACAATTGGCAGGCGTGGCCAAGTGCAAGCTCAAGGCCAACAGCACCGTGTCTCGCGGTCAGGGCATCGGCTATGACCCGGCGGACGGTGGCACCGTTCAGCCCATCACCGCTGCCAATGCTGGCAAGCTGGTGCGGATCGGCACTTCGCGTCAAAGCAAGGTGTCCAATGCATCGATTATTATGCTGTCGGTCCTGCTGGACGGTCGCGATAGCGATATGTCGGCTCGCAACCTCAGTGTGATCACCGCTGCAAGCTCGACCATCACCAACACCACCACGGAGACCGCGTTTTCGACCACGTTCTCGATCCCGGCCAACCGTCTGCGCGTCGGAAGCGTGCTCCGTCTGCGCGCTCGCGCCTCGGTATCGAGCGGCAACAGTACCGACACGCTCACCTTGCGCGCTCGGCTCACCAATGCGGCAGGGGCGCTGCTTGGCGAAGGTCCGGCGGTGGACGTTACCAACGGCGGCGGGGACGTGGGCGACATCGATCTGGAGATGATCGTGCGCACGCTGGGCGGTGGCGGAACGATGATGACCAATGGAAAGATCGGTTTGCTCACCGCTGTCAAGTCTACCGGAAGTGAGGGAGCAGTCACGATTGACACCACGGCGGCGAACGTCCTGGTGATCACCGCGCAGTGGTCCGTTGCATCAGCGTCGAATATCGTGGCTATGGACGGCGGAAGCCTCCAGATCGTCGGATAACTTGACTCGGCGGGACATCCACCGCCGATGGAGAAAACGAAATGAGCTTGTTTAACAGTACGCTCCACATTCCCCAGGCGGTGCAGAACATCGCGATCGCTTACGACCCGTACAAGCACGGCTTTGTGTGGGACCAACTTTTGCCGCGCTACATGTCGGACCACCGCACCGACTACATCCGCAGCATCGACAAGGGACAGACCCTTCGCCTGTACGACCTGCGAACTGGCAAGGGCTCGCGCATTCAGGATGTCAATTACAAGCCGTCCGACAACTTCCTATTTCGCTGCACTGATTACGCCGTCGAAGCGATCATCAGCGGGACTGAGCGCGGCGAGGCAGACGTTGCGCTAAAGCACGAAGTCCGGCAGACCATGCAGGCGATCACCGCCATGCAGATCCAGCAGGAATATCTGACCTTTTCCACGCTGCGAGACAACACGATCCTGACCTCCGGCGCGACTCTGACCGCTGCGGACCAGTGGGATAACGACCTGTCACCGGATTCGTTTCCGCTTCAGGATTTGCAGGATGCGTGCTTGCAAGTCATGGTCAACACCGGCAGCAAGGCAAATCGCATCGTCATGCACTCGTTTGTGTTGGCGGCTCTCCGTCGTCACCGCAAGACGCTGGCCATGTTTGGCATTGCTCCGAACGTCGGCGCGATGGCCAGCAAGATTCAGCTTGAGGAGTGGATCGGATGCGAGCCCGGCGCGATCATTGAGACTGCGGCGCACTACAACGCCTCGATCGAAGGCGTGGCAGATGACTTCCGTGCGTTCATCGGTCCGGATGTCATCGTGGCTCGCGTCGAGGAACCGAACCTTGACAATTACGGCCTAGGTGTCTCGGTCTGCTTCCAAGGTGATAACAGCATGTGGGGCGGCGACGTCCCCGAGGTACAGGGGCCGATGTTGGTCCTTTCCTACTTCGACCCGAAAGCGGATCCTCGCGGAGCATGGGTCAACCGAGTCGTCGCTGCCATCGACCAAAAGATCATGGTTCCGAAGGCGGGCTATCTGCTCAAGTCGGTGGTGGACGGCAGCAACACTGCCAAGTACGGCACTTTCCTACAGAGCTAATC
>CAZFAO010000043.1:1465-7910 GCA_964516875.1 uncultured Burkholderiales bacterium | reverse complement strand
GCAGGGCAGGAGGGACTCGAACCCCCAACCGCCGGATTTGGAATCCGATGCGCTACCAATTGCGCCACTGCCCTTGGGATCTGCCTCATTACTCAACAAGACAGATCTCTATCCTAGCAAGATCGGTTTTCAATCTTCCTTATTAATTTTCTTCTTTTTGAGGACTGTGCGGGTGATGATGACGATCAACGCTCCAAGCACCAGGAAAGGCAAAAGGGCCGCAACAACAATCACGATTCCTCCGACTGTGGTGAGCAGCGAATCAACAGCGGTGGTCCATGCTTTGCCAAGCATTGTCTTCTCGCCAGGATCATCGGTTTTCACTCCCTTTTCTGTGAGAGTAACCGACAAGGTTGACATTGCTACTTGGCTATCAAGCAGTTTCTTTTGACCTTCAAGAGATTCGATTTGTGTGTGAAGATTAAAAAGCTGTTCTTGAATGTATGCAGTATCGGATGCTGCGGCTTTTTTCAACTGATCGTTTAATACAGCTTCGCGTTCACGCATGATTTTGAGTCGTGCATCATAATCAACAGCATCAAATGAACGATCATACGACGAAACGGATTCGTCCGTAATGGTTCCGATTTTGCGTAATGCTTTCAGCGTTGCATCAAGCTTTTCTGCTGGAATGCGAACCGTCAGTGTTGACACACGGCGCGAAGATGAACTCGATTCGACATAGCCGCCGTCACCTATGAGCGTCACAACATTGTCATAGTTTTCGTTAAGACTTCCACGCTTTATGGTGATCTTCACTGTTCCTGACTTAATAATTTTCGTGCCTTTTGGATCGCCAACTGAAGGCGTCGAGCAGTCTCCAACTTCACATTCAACTACGACGTCTGTTGAGGCAATCTCAATCGAATTTTTCTGGACGGGAGCACCAATCAATGGACTATCGACTGAGTTCTCAGACAGAGGCATGATTCCATCGCCCTTACCAACTCCAGTGTGTGTAGGGCGAGGGTTACTTGTAGGTTCAGAAAACTGAACCTGGCCAACAATATATCCAGCGACAAGCAACACCGCGAGCGCCGAAGTAATAAGTATCTTTTTCATAACGACTCCTGTCATAACAATGAACTGTTACGGAGTCAGACGACATGAATATGGGATAAGTTCCCTGAAATATAAAATATTGGTAGCGGGGGCGAGACTTGAACTCGCGACCTCACGATTATGAGCCGTGCGCTCTTACCAACTGAGCTACCCCGCCGCTATGTTCAATAAAGATTAGTATGCCCATTAGAGCAGGTTCGAAATGATTCCACTGCCCTTTGAAAGCACGGAGCGCCTATATTTGTGCCATCAGGTTATGTGTTTCAAACAAGATTTTGATTATTTTCTGATAGTGCTCAATATCTTCAGCACTTAATTCTCGACCTTTGCGATCTTTAAGCCATTTTTGGGCGGGCTGATAGCCACCGACGTAAAACTCCCATGCGACTTGTGGAACTTCGCCGAAATATTGGTGAGGGTTAATGAAAACTTTGTCGCCACTGTAAGAAATCTTCTCTACGATATTGGACCCAGTTTTTGGAAATGTTGTGATGAAACTTTCAACATCAGGTGAAGTCATTAAATGAAGTTCTCGGAGTTTTTCGCCAACACTTCGAAACCGCTCAAATTCGACTTCATCTTTAGGATAAGGAACACGAGGAAAATCAGTTTTCAAAAACTCTTTATATTTTTCCCGATACTCAGGCCAATGCAAAACCCCATAGATGTAATCGAAAATACCCAGGTCGTCTGCACCTGGAACGGTTTTTTTGATGTCAACAACAATCGAGGGTTTCAGGTTCGATGATCTGTTGCCGTTGTCGTCGTATAGCCAAAGAGGGCAAACTTGTTCTCCGCCCCTGTAGAAATAGTTATAATCTAATAATTCATCGGTAATTGAAACTAAGTTCCACTGCATTGGGCCAACGACTGAACCCTGCCGACCGACCGTAAGTGCAACATTTTCTCCTAATATAAAATGTTTCATTATCGCACTGCGAGGCATGCATTGAAAACCTTTCGACTTGCCAGTGTAGTAAGTGTAACGAGAATCGAATGGCCGATATTTTATCCGTACGATCTCCCCTTTTTGAGTCACCACGTCCTCAATTGCGCCTTGAACCGACCAGTCTCGGACATCCTCCCCCAACCGGTACTTATCTCTCAAAATATGACTATCTTGACTTTTGAAATCATCAATAACCAGTTCCATAGCGTGTTTGGTCGATTGGATTGCCATGTGGTCTCTTGAAGTGTACAAACCAGCGCTAGTTTCGGAGAATGCGTCTTTTACACTAAAACCTTCTTCGTATTCTTGCCTTCCTTTGTCACTTTTATTCACAAAAAAGAACTGTTGTTGATCCAGTATTATTTCTTGCAGAGAAATATTGGACTCATTGAGTTTTTCGAATTTTCTGTCCCTACTTCCAAAAACGTCTGCAGTCCTAATGGACGCATATTTTTTTCGAGATCCTTTTATTTTTGAAGCGATCACGATCGAAACACCTTGCTGGATATCAAAAATATTAGAATCTTTGCTGCCATCTGTCGCAGTTTCCTTCTTTTTCGAATTTCCGTGAAGATCAATTACATCTATATTGTCAAAGGTTTTCGCCAAATGCCATCGCATTCCTCTAAAGGTTGAGTTGTCTAAGTAGCCATGGTTTGTAATGAAGGCTAAAACACCTTCCCCGTTCTTTGCAATCAAATCCTCAGCTAATGCAATAAATTTAACGTAATCATCATTTAACATCTTCGGGTTGCGCTCATTAAGTTTTGATTGACCACCTGGCTCTACCTTGTACTTTTTAACAAGTGCGTTCGCGTATTCCGTGTTATTCGAGCTCACGCCGGAATACGGTGGGTTTCCAATCACAACCATTATCGGGCGTTCACTTTTAATGTGAGCTGCTTGTGTTGCCTCATTTGTTACAGCTTCCGCTAAACCGAAACTAAACAGGTCTGCTTGTGCTGGACTTCCTTCTTCAAGCGAATTCGTTAGGTAAACACCAACTCGCTCTCCAAGGTCATCTACACCAAGATTCTTCAGCGTTAATCCAAGTTTCAAATGGGCAATCGTATATGCACCCATCATCAGCTCGAACCCATGAAGTCGAGGAATTAGATTTTCACGCACATAAGCAGGCCACATGCCTTCTTGGCCTTTAAAACCTTCGTGAACGAACTTGATAATCTCATTCAAAAAAGTTCCCGTTCCTGTTGCGGGGTCGAGTATTTGAACTTTATGGTATTCGCGATCCCAATACTTATTTTTCTTGCCCTGCACGGGGACTTTTTGAACAGTCTTTGACGAATCGGCCAAGCCTTTAGACAAACCGAACTGCTCTTTCAACACTTTGTCGACGGCGCGCACCATGTATTTCACAACAGGGGTCGGCGTGTAATAAGCACCCATCTTTTTCTTTTCCGATGGGTCATATTCAGCTAAGAAATCTTCATAGAAATGAATAATTGGATCTTTGGCGTCATTTTGGTTTTCGCCTTCTAGCTTCAAGTACCGATCGATGATTGAAGTAACTTCACTCACCCTAAACACTTGACATAACTCGTCAACAATTACGGCAAGACCTTTTTCGAAACGAGGGCCGGCAATATGGTCAAAGAATTCTCTTAAAAATGGATTCGAAGCTGGAACTAGGTCGCGTGCTTCTTCGCGGGAAAAAGACTTAGGAGATTCATCACTGTATCTAGCAACAAACAAACCATAAACAAGTGTTTGCGCATACATATCTGCAAACTTCTCTGGAGTGAGATCATGTACAAGCAATTCACGCATCAGGCCAAACACTTTGGAAACTTCCGGTGCTGACTTTGAGTTCTCTGCGTTCGCCTTTAAAAGTATTTCCACATTCATTCGAATACGGCGAGCTTTAGCGCCCATAATTTCGCTTAAACGTTTTGCGCTTTTGATTTCTTCGGGTGTTTGTTCAAAAAACGCTTGGACTTCTTCAATGAGGATCGCGTAATTTTCAGGCAATGGAGTGATGGTGTGATCTTTGTTGAGCTTTGCTATTTCAACCTGGGCATAGCGCTTACCATTTTTGAAAAAACGAAACTCAATGTAGTTAGTCAAGATGAGGTTGTTGTACCCGCCATAGCGTTCGAGCTGTTCTGTTTTTTCCACTTTGTCGAGATCTACATCAATATCTTTTGCTTCGCCGTAGCCAAGAACGATGTCTTCATTATTCCTGTTGCGAAAAACATAATCGGTTGAGCCATGTATCGTGCGAGCTTGGTCATTAGCCGTTTTTATATTTTCAAATGAATCGAAAAATGAAACTTGCGCTGGGCGATAAGTATGTTCACGAGCCTGTTTTGTAGCAAGTTGAGCCTGAACTTCGTCAAGGTATTGATTAATGTCCGGCTGCGTTGGCATATGTTCATAGATCCTAGGCAATATTCATTGGCACCTGGCTCTATTAAGTCTGATGCACAAACATTTGCAGCAAGTGAGGAGACTTCAGGCTCCGATCGTTCTGGCATGGACGCCAGATGCGAAACGGTTTGTGCATCAGAATTGATGGAGCCTCCTACCAGAATCGAACTGGTGACCTCATCCTTACCATGGATGCGCTCTACCGACTGAGCCAAGGAGGCGGGAAAGAAAAAGGTTACTACGCTAAGAAGTGACTTCTGAAATAGACATCTTGAAATCAGGATTTTTATGCAAGAACAGGAATTTGGCCAGGATTTTCTACGAGACTCGGTTCAGCTTTTTGTAACGAAATCGACGGCGACCCATATCTAGATTGTGGCCTGTTTAAGAATCGAGCACCTTGTTCAGGTACATAGTCTCTCTTCTTTGCATCATAAAGCCACCAAGAAGTAATCATCGATCCATCATCATATATGTCCATCTCCATGATGCCGTTAGAGTGTTTAGAGTTTGCCAGCACTCTTCCATTTGTATTCCCTGTTTCACTAACACGAGAAGAAATTGCTCCGCCTAAATATTCGTAACCAATAATATCTGTTCTTGTATTCAACGGATCAAGATGAACGGCACCTGTATAAAAAGTGTGTAGGTCACCTGAGACAAAAGTGACATTTTTCAAACCGAGTCGCGCTATTTCATCAATAACGTGTTGGCGCTCGCGTTCAAAACCTGCCCAAGAGTCAGCAATGCGTTCAAGACCTGAAACAAATGACACACTTGTCACAATCATTAGGCGCGTTACGTTATCTGATTTCGCAGCAGCTAACTCTTGTTTGAACCAATCAAGCTGTTGGTCTCCAAGAATTGTTCCGTGGTCAACATCACGATGACGACGAGTATCTAAAACAATTACTCGCGTACCTTGCCCAAAATCCACTCTCCTATTAAAACCATGTATCTCAGCACCATTTGCACTTGCATATACGCTTGCATATGCACGACATCCGTCATCTACAACCTGTTGTTCAGAACGATCTGTACCGATAATATTATTTCTCATCTCATGATCGTCTGGAACAAAATATCCAGGATTGTTTCCTAACATTTTGATCCGGTCGGCATCATTGCATGCTAAATATTTCATTAAGAATAGTTCATAGTCGTCCGCATAAGGAACAGGATCATTTCTCGGCCTTTTGCCTGAAAATAATCCTTTTTCTACGTCAGCATATATAGAGTCACCAATAATAAATACTGCGTCGGGATTTCGATCCGACATATACGAAAATGAATTCCAAAAACCACGCGTGTATTCCATGCAAGAAGCAAACACAAGACGAACGAACCTATCGCGCCCATAGTTAGGTCCTTGAACAGGTCGCAGGAGCGGCGAATTAGTCGTTCCTGAATAAGTTACATCGCTCAATTCATCAGCTCTAACTTCATACCTATACATGCTTTGTGGATCTAAACCGTTGAAATTTGCACGCACGCGAAAATCATCTTTTGAATAGGCTGTGACTATTTGGCTTGCAACTTGTTCTTGCGTACCGTGTTTATATACCGAAATAGTTCCTTCTAAACCATTGACATAAGACGTTGAGTCTGGCGCACACATCCGCGAAGTAACCACAAGATCTCTATCACCAACCCAAGTTGTAGCTGCTCCTTGATTCACTGGATTGTTCGAGAAGCGCAATCTTTGGGCATCGCCTTCAAGCCTTGCGAATCCTTCGAGTTTGGTATCGCCGCGCAACAATCCGACAGAAATGGCTGTTGCCGCGGAACCAAGAAGAAAATTTCGTCGCGACAATCCATTACAAGACATAAGGTTCCACTTTATACCATTGGAACGAAAGTTAGCTAGACTAAATCAGTTGTCGCATAATTTAGAAGATGCTTGAATTTATTAAACAGTGGGCCGGGTAGGATTCGAACTTAGTGGCTATGCAAACATGGTGGGCCGGGTAGGATTCGAACCTACGTAGCTTGCGCAGCAGATTTACAGTCTGCCCCCTTTGGCCACTCGGGTACCGACCCCCGTAA
>CAZFAO010000043.1:0-1365 GCA_964516875.1 uncultured Burkholderiales bacterium | reverse complement strand
GCGCAGCAGATTTACAGTCTGCCCCCTTTGGCCACTCGGGTACCGACCCCCGTAAGATGTAACAGGCTAGCAAACGGCCATCGGTCATCTGATTACTCGGCGCCTGATATATTGAGGGAAGCGAAGGATGAGCGACCCGAAGCAACGTCAGGCTCCGCCTGCGTTGCGAAAGAGAGGAACAAAAGTGCCAAGTTTTGATGTTGTGAGTGAAGTAGACGTTCAAGAAGTCCGCAATGCGGTGGATCAGACCGCCCGTGAGGTGGGTACACGCTTTGATTTCAAAGGGACCGAATCCGTTGTTGAGTTCGATGGTAAATTAAAAATCAATATCAACTCGGCGACCGAAGATCGTGTCAAAGCAATTATTAATGTTCTTGAAGAGAAGTTTGTGAAGCGCCAACTGTCCTTGAAATCGCTCGATCACGGAAAAGGTGAAGAAGCAGCCGGTGCTCGTTACAAACAAGAACTCAGCTTGCGTGTCGGTCTCACAACGGAAAAGGCCAAAGAGATTGGTAAGTACATCAAAGAAAATGGACCTAAGGGAATGCAACATCAGATCCAAGGTGACCAACTTCGCATCAACGGGAAAAAGCGCGATGATCTTCAATCCGTTATCGCATTGTTAAAGGATCACGATTTTGGAATACCGTTGCAGTTTGAAAACTTCCGCGACTAAATTTCTCGACGTGCAGTTACAACCGTAAAAGCACCCAAACCGTTTTCATCCACAAGTGTTTCGCGTTCGCGCGTGAAGCTCATGATCTTCATTGACTCATCGTTACCTTTGACTAACGCCTCGAGTTGATCGTAGGAGCTTTGTGCATCAGAAGGAAGACAAAAATCATTAACACCATTTCGAGTGAGCCACTCAGCTTGAGACATAAGTGAGATCTTTGAAAATCCTTCCATGTCAAGAACAACGCTTAGATCTTCCTTCGTTACATCGGTTGTGATGTCACCCTTCGTACCGTTTTCTAGAGCTGCGAGTACATTATCAACTCCTACAATTCTCTGGTTGTTTGCAAAGAGACGGAGCCAGTTTTCATCCTCGAAATCTTTAACGGATTTTGCGTAGTCAAAGAAAAGCAACGAAAGGTCAGTCACATTTTGTGTTGCTGTTAATAGATCAGTGATCCACTCTACTAATCCCGTATGCAATGGAATACGAAAATGGCCAAGGTCATGTGGGGCGTTGGCTGCTCCAAGAAGATCAATATCTTTAAATATTCCAAATTTTGCGTATGTATCTAAACCGAGGAGTGGTCGCTCCATCTCATCAGGAGCATAGGGAACGTACACTTCATCGGCGTATCCAATGTTGAATACCAAATTATCGATCAACTCATTTGCAATAACAATTGTCGG
>CAZFAO010000042.1:0-8234 GCA_964516875.1 uncultured Burkholderiales bacterium | reverse complement strand
TCAATGGTAGGCACTAAGGCTCCTTATCCTTCAACATGAGAAGGGTTGCTTTTCTATGACACCATTACAGTGTCCGGACATATGTGGTGACTTAGCTCAGAATCGAATGATTCAGCGCTCAGCAACGCCATCACAAGAGATACATTCTACGTCGATATGGTCTCTCCGAGCAAAATTGTGCTCAGAAATGTGCCTCCAGAACATTATCGACAAATAACCATGTGAAAATTCTCATAGTAAACGCGCGAGGTTGTCGATAATTTAGACATTACCCATCTAACGGGTATATCGTACGTGTACACAACTTTATAAAAGGAGACATTCATGTCCGCTGAGACAGTAAATTCTGGAATATCGGAGAAGAACCGAGATCAAGTAGCTGATGGTTTGGCGGGGGTTCTCGCTGATACGTACACGTTGTACTTAAAGACTCATAACTTTCACTGGAATGTAACAGGGCCAATGTTTGGTTCTCTTCACCTTCTCTTCGAAACGCAATATCAAGAGCTTGCACTCGCGGTTGACACGTTGGCAGAACGCATTCGCGCGCTGGGAGATTTTGTTCCTGCGACTTTCAAACAGTTCCAAGCAATGAGTGACATCAAGGAAACAACAGACATCCCACGTGCAACTGACATGATTGCTCAACTTTTGGATGGTCATGAAATTGTTACGCGCAATGCTCGTGAAGTAATTGAAAAAGCGGAGAAGCTCGACGATCAAGCAACCGCTGATCTTCTCACTGCTCGATTGGAAGCACACGAGAAAGCTGCGTGGATGCTTCGATCACATCTCGAAGCATAAATACAAATACACAAAAAAATGCGGGGCCTTGTGACCCCGCTTTTTTTATGTCCAAACGCAAGAACAAATGCATAACTGTCGAAAAATGCTGAACGAATAATTACGCGTTAACAATTTCGCCACCGTTGACATGGATCGTTTGACCCGTCACATATGAAGAATCTTCAGAGGCAAGATACACATAAGCCATCGCGACTTCTTCGGGTTGGCCAACGCGACCTAGAGGAGTATCCTTACCAAACTGCTCTACTTTCTCTGGAGGAAATGTCGATGGTATCAGCGGAGTCCAGATCGGACCAGGTGCAACTGCATTTACTCGGATTCCTTTTCCTGCAAGCGAAAGTGCAAGTGATCGAGTCAACCCAACAACAGCACCTTTCGTTGCTGAATAATCTAGCAATTGAGCACTTCCCCTAAACGCAGAAACAGATGCAGTATTTATTATTGATGCACCTTCTTTGAGATACGGCGCACAAGCTTTTATGAGATAAAAAAGAGAAAAAACATTGGTTTGGAACGTTCGCTGTAATTGTTCGGCAGAAATATCTTCGATTGATTTTTGAGGGTGTTGCTCTGCTGCATTATTCACAAGAACATCAATGCCTCCATATTCGTCCAGAACTTCTTCAACTAGTGATTTGCAGAATTTTTCATCGCCAATATCTCCAGCGATAAGAAAACAGTCTCCACCTTCGTTCTCCACAAGAATACGAGTGTCCTTCGCATCCTCATCTTCTTCTAAATAATTAATTGCAATAGTTGCTCCTTCGCGTGCACAAGCTATTGCAACGGCGCGACCAATTCCACTGTCGCCTCCCGTGATGAGAACAACTTTATCGTGTAGCTTTCCGCTACCTACATGATGAGGGTTGACGCTTCGTGGCTGTTGTTCCATCTCGGCTTGGGAACCAGGCCGGTGAGATTGTTGCTCGGGAGGCTGCGTGGTGGGACGATCATCATTTGTCATGACGATTTCGTCTTTGACGTTGGCACTTTTCCGCCGGCATCGCGAGCTTGCTTAATCCCAACAGCGATGGCTTGCTTTTTACTCACAAACTTTCCTTTGTACTTATGCTCATGCAAGTTCTTTTTAATTTTTTCTTGTGCTTTAGGTCCATACTGCGCCATGATGCATTGCCTCCCAGCGTTGAATTACTGATTTGCTTTGTCAGCTTCTCGACGAGCATCTGCCTTCGCGCGATGAACCTCGCGCTTTGCTTTGTCAGCATCAACCTTCATCTGGTCTTTTTCAAGTTCGACAGATTGCTTGAGATCTTTCCATTCTTCTTCCGCACGCTTGCGGCCTTTCTCGGCAGCGCCTTCAACCTTATCTTTTACGGAATCGAAAGTATCTTTAACTTTTTCCTTCATATCTGGCATGTGTCCTCCTTTGGTCACAGTGCCTATTTCACCATTTCAGCAATAGATCTTCAGTAAGAAATTTCACATCCCCACCCACTGTGTAATTAGCGGGTCTGATCCGCGAACAAAACGGACAAATAGTTTATGGGTGTCTGCCACCGTGACGTGATCCTCGACCGCCTTGTTGACCACCTGATTTGTTTCCATCATGACGACCATCATATTGACCATCCTTGTCGCCGAAACTATCTGATCGGCGACCTTCACCATCTCGATGATCGCAATTGATTTTATCTGGATCAGTTGTTTCGTTCGCACCAGCAACTGCTGGGTCTTTGTCCTTCTTCGAATGTTGCGACACAGCAGCAGGAGCAACAGCAATGGGTGCGGGGACGGTTGGTGTTGTTTCGACCACTGGCGTAGTTGTCGTCGTTGTGGTTGTGGGAACATGACGTCGGTGATGGCGATGTTTTCCACGATGCGTTACATCAACCGAACTGTTATCTCCAGTTGCGGCAAATGCAGATCCAGCAAAGACGATTACAAGCGCAGCAGAAAGACCAGCGGCGACGACGCGCGTCTTGCGGTTTCGCTTCGCAGTACGCGCATGCGCCTGAGAAATCAGATCGTTCGGAACTTCTACAGCTCCGCTGTCATTAAGTTCATTAAAAGTATTCACGGTGTAACCTCCACCATTGTTTTGAGACGCGCAAGCGCATCATGTGTTGTCGATTTAACTGTCCCAATGCTGCAATGAAGAAACTCAGCAACGGACTTTTCATCAAAGTCTGCAAGATATCGCAGAACAATCATTTCTCGTTGACGCGCTGTTAGTTTTTTCAGTGCGCGTCGAAGATCTAAACGAATCGTAGCTGCATCGGCCATGTTGTCCGTTGCGCGTGGTGTAAGCAACGGCGCATACTTCCGCGCAACTGCATCTTTGCGCCACGAAGAAATAACAATGCGCGCAGCAACGCGTGCACTATATGAAGGCGCAAAATCTTGATCGTCATATTTCTTTTCGATGAGGCGAGCTACTGCCTCCACCGCAACGTCTTGAGATGCTTCCCTATGGCCGAGCAATTTATACGCCACTCGATACGCTGATCGATAAGACAGTTCAGCAAGTGTTTCAGCGTCCTGAGGGGAAGGGACGATTTCGAGTGGCGTCACCATGGGGATCACATTTTTGTGACCGAATGTTGAGGCGGGGGCAATGCTCATATCCATATAAACGATTGTCGGCATCAAAAGGTTGGGCCTCTTCGAAATATTTCACAAAATTTATATATGCTCTGGACCAGGTAAAACTTAAGGATCAATCGATCGTGCAGGCGATTGTGTATCTAAATCAACCCCGAATGCTCTCTCCATAAGCGCATAATCATGATGTGAAAACATATCGGGATAATCACGAGCAATATCCGCCATCGCGATAAGTACTTCTTTCAACGCTTCGTGTGAAATTTCAAACACCTCTGTATCAAGATATCCACCGGCATCGAGACTGGCAAAGACGTCGCGCATATCAATCGCAAATTCTTTGTACGTTTCACACATTGAATTTATTCGTTGACAAATTAATTTGTATGCAGCTTGTGAACGATGCGTATTACGTGTGTCATCAACAGGTACATTTGCATGAGGAGGTAAATATACTTTGGCTTGCTCGAGGAGTTCATCAAGAGGAAAACCGCTTTCATCACAACGATCAAACTGAGCTTTTATTTCTTTCACTCGCACTGATAGTCGTTGTTGAAGCGCTTCTTCAAAAACATCATCTGCAACATCATCGCCAAGCTCTTGATTTGTTTCTCCGTAGACATGAACGAATGACACGAGTTGTTCGTTAAGCGAAACAAGATTCTCTAATATTTCCAGCGAGGGCGCTTGGAATTTACGTTTTTCAGCCATAAGACATCACATAATTTTATCGTCGAATTAAATGGTCTTCCTTAGAGACAATGGCGACGTTTTAGCGACCACCAATATCAGGAGGTGTATAAGTTTCGCCGGCTCTCCAGGGCTGCGCAACGGTTGGTTTCCAACCGAATTTTTCGGCAAAGCCACTCATCTCGTCACGCATAAACGCTCTTTTATTGATTCCGTTAATTGAAAACAAGCCTGACATTCCACCATTAAATAAATGGATGGGCTGTTTCCGAGCAGGCGTTCCTTCATTATCGAGAAAGAGAATTTCACCCGGTTGCTGCCATATCACTTCGAGTGTATCTTTCGTTCGCCCGATAATGCATTTCCGAGGTTCCGTCCCAACATTGATTGAACACATAATATTTTTTTTGTTTAAATCAACGTGATGGGGATCTTCAGTATTATCAGAAAATGTTGTTGCGTTATCTTCATACTTCGTTGCACCTAAAACGATTCCTCCTGAGAACATACTGAAGTCTAAATATTTCAGATAATCAAGAGACTGCATCACTTCTCCAAGTGCAACAGCTATGCCATTTGCTCCCTCCAAATCATGCCGTTTGAATTGTTCCGCCGCAAAGATAGCTAAAGGATCAGCTGGTTCTGCAACGACTACACCCTCTTCTTCTACAACCTTAAAAGTTCCTTTATCTGTGTACTCTGCAGCAACCAACCCAGGAAGCATCCGTTGACGAGCACCTTCACTGACTGGACGAAATGTATCAACGTATCGATAAAGATCTGTAAATTTTTCCAAAAACTGTGCGTGCATGTTAAAGGCCATAAATCCGTTTTCAAAGTTAGCTACTGCAACAAGGCCAAGATTATTGTCGGACGAGACCATTGAAATTTTGTCATTGAGCAACCCAAAATTCACCTCATTAATTTCAGAATATTTGAGAAAATCTGGTTGAGGAAAATTGTTTATCGCGTCTGCTACATTGCGGAGCAGTTCTCGAGGAATGCCTGGGTCGACTTTGACGAAACCACGCTGGATAAATTCATCAACAACGACATTGCCTGTTGATCGATGTTGAGGAATATTTTGCGGCATCTATCCATAATAGAGAAAAATGGGACAATTCGCCAATGCGTCTCCTGACGAGGGGTTTCGCTGCAGAAACGCTAGGAAAGATAAGTATTTTCGAGCTTGGACTTTCGCCCACGCCGTGTCATGAGAAGGATGAGACCTCCGCAACTGATGAGTATTGCACTTGTAAATACCAAATAATTAGCGGGATTTCCCGTTGCTGGAAGAGCACCAACTCCTGCCACATTTCCCGAACCAGAGTTATCAGACGGTGAATTAGTCAGTTGTAAACCACAAACACTCACATCATTAAGATGGCTCACCGTGACTGTTGCATTCCTCATCACGGGTGAATGCTGATCTCCTCCCAAAGCTGTAACCAACATAAGAAAAATGCGAACATTTTCGAGATCATTACTATCTAAATAGGTAGTGACCTTCCCTGGACCGATCGTCATCGACATATTCATTGTCTCCCACAATGGACTACTTCCGTCAGAACTCGATATATACATGATGACAGGTGCAAAACCTTGAAGTGAATCAATATCAAAATTTACCAACACCTCTACTGTTCCAGCATCGAGCAATGGTGTCTGAGGAGTGAAATCGAGTTCAATAACGCGCGCGGATCTTTGAAAATCGACTTCATTAAGATCTGGATTTGCCACTATTCCAACATCAGAACGAACCGAGTCGGGATCGCCAACTTCTATGTTCTGTATCGACCATTCTTCACCGAGTAGATCATCATCAAACGTTGCAATGGTTGGTGCATCCACGTTGATACCGTGTGTATCAAGATAGCTATCATCGCACGCCGTTGCTTGCTCGCGCGCAGTTTCTGGAGAGCATGACCCATCTTCGTCATCATAGGTATAGGAAACAGCAACATCGTGAATATCCCATTCGCTTGGAACATCGTTGTCATCAAAAATTTGAACGGAAAGAATAATTTTTAAACCAAATGCCGTTGAATGTGGATTGACAGCCGCTGAAGAAATCAAACTTTCTGTGCCGGGATCAGATATGTCATCGCTATACCCAATAGCTCTGCTGTCTCTGATTTGTAGTTCATTATGACCATTCACAACGAGCCAACCGTATCCAAGCGAACTTGAATAATCATCATCTGATAACAATTCAACAGTTCCTGAGGTTATGGAAATCGAAACGTCTGAGCTGCACTGAAGATCAACTCTTGGTAAATCTAAGATAATGCTTGAGTACTTGGACCCTGTTGGTCGTGCGTCGGTTACTCCACTAGGTGTCCATCCAGGCGATGAACCATCTGCATTTTGTGCATTCGCTATTGGATCAGACGGATTGCCTATCTCCTCGTAAACCGAACTTCCCGGATTAAGTTGAGCCATCTCTTCGGCAGAATAAGTGCGCCAATCCGATGTTGCTGGAATTGGTTGCGTCGCTGCAAATGCTGCATTCGAAGTAAAAATAATGGAGAAGGTAAGACACACAATTATGAACCATGAAAATATAACGCGCTGAGACATGAATACCCTTTATAACGATCCTGCTCGATACAGTACTTCTATATCGTTTAAATAGAGCGCGACTTTATTCAGAAGTGCGATATTCCCATAAAAAAAGCGCCCCGAAGGGCGCTTTTTTGCGTGAATGAGGCTTAACCAGCAGCTGGTTCGCCAGTTGGTTCGTCGAGGTCTGGAGATTCTTCGCTAGATCCTTCGCTTCGCTCTGGATGACTAAGTGAGTCTTCTTCTTTTTCAGCAACAGCAACCGAAGTTGCAGGTGCGTCAAAGTTGAACGCTTCAAGCTCGGGTGCGCCTGTTCCCATCGACATGAAACTTGCCATGTCATCAGGAGAAGCAGAGAATCCACCACCACTTGATTCGAGCGATGCGCGGAGACGATCAGCCAAGTCCATGTCGGCATCTTCGTCGCCTGCAGACCAGAACGCCATCGGCGTGTAGTTCGGAGCATCGGTACGAATCTCGTTGTATTGCTTCATACCAGTTCCAGCTGGAATGAGCTTTCCAATGATGACGTTTTCTTTGAGTCCAACAAGTGAATCGCTTCGTCCATCGATTGCAGCTTCGGTCAAGACGCGAGTTGTTTCCTGGAAGGAAGCTGCAGACATCCATGAGTCGGTTGCAAGAGATGCTTTTGTGATACCCATAAGTTCAGGACGACCTTCAGCTGGTTTGAGACCTTGCTCAACCAAGTGACGGTTCACATCACCAAAGACGCGTGAGTCGATCTTTGAACCAGGCAAGAACTGTGAGTCGCCTTGTTCAGAAACCATAACTCGTCGCAACATTTGACGAACGATAACTTCAACATGCTTATCGTGAATGGATACACCTTGTTCACGGTACACACGCTGAACTTCATCAGAAAGATACAACTGCGCTTCACGAACACCCTTGATCGCCAAAATTTCTTTTGGATCAAGTGATGTTTTTGGATCACCAGTCAAACGATCTCCTGCTGTGATCTCTGCACCATCAGCAATTGCCATGGTTGCACGACGAGCAACAACGTGATCGACTTCTTCGCCCTTATCAGTGATGATGGTAACGACTTTTTCGCCCTTATCATTTTCACCAATTCGAGCAACACCAGATTCAGTTGCAAGAACAGCCTTACCTTTTGGAGTACGCGCTTCGAACAATTCAACAACACGAGGAAGACCGTGCGTGATGTCCGAACCTGCCACACCACCGGTGTGGAACGTACGCATGGTGAGCTGAGTTCCAGGTTCACCAATGGATTGTGCCGCAATAATTCCGATTGCTTCACCAAGTTCGACGAGCTTTCCACTTGCCAACATGGTTCCGTAACAATAACGGCACACACCGTTGAGCGTGTCACAAGTAAGAACTGAGCGAACGCGCACACGCGGAACCTTTGGATCGTGAAGCAAAGTGTTGAGTTCTTCTTCACGTATCATTGTGTTTCGTGGCATTGTTTCGCCTGTTGACAACTTCACATCGTCAGACAATGTTCGGTGCATCAACTTGTTCTCAAGGAATCGTGCATAGTCACTGTTGGGGTCGAGGTCTTCAACCCACACACCACGAGGTGAGCTACAGTCATCTTCGCGAACGATGAGTTCTTGTGAAACGTC
>CAZFAO010000041.1:8187-8678 GCA_964516875.1 uncultured Burkholderiales bacterium | reverse complement strand
TGTGTGAGCGGTCCCGACGAGATTTGAACTCGCGACCTCCGCCTTGACAGGGCGGCGTGAACTCCAGACTTCACCACGGGACCAGAACGAAAAATGTTACTCGATGCGCGGGCTTTCTGCAGAAAAGTGGCTCTCGTCATGCCCGGAAAATGACGAGCAGGCCTTATCCCAAGATCAGACGGGAGCTGAAGTGACGATCACTCTTTGTTTGTAATGGCGCGCTTTGGAATCGTATTTTCCGCCGCAGGTGATGAGATTGAGCTGGCTTGCAACTCCGAGATCGGCTGAGAACAATACACTTGCGGCATCGGCCTCGTCGATGGTGCTCACCTTCTGCACAGCGAAGGTTGTTTCTTTTCCGCTTCCATATTCAATCGTAAATTTATCGCCCACTTGAAGTTTGGCAAGATTCTTAAATACTCCGGGTTGAGATTTTCCATCAACATGTCCGTCGATGATGCTGAGCCCATTGGCTCCCGGCAATGAACTCT
>CAZFAO010000041.1:0-8176 GCA_964516875.1 uncultured Burkholderiales bacterium | reverse complement strand
ATGAATGTTGGAGGGAACGCCAACTTCTTTACGTTGATCAACGCCAACTTTTTGAAGAAAGCCTCCACCTTTGATGGTGGGAAGCGAAATATATTTAGGATCAGCGTCGCCACCTTTCCATACAAAGTCGTCGCCGATCGGTGTTTCATCAGGATCATCTGTGGACTGCGTAATTACTTTGTCTGTCGACGCAACTTGTGATGAAGTGGTGTCGCGCGAAACAACAATTCCAACAACTATCGCAACAAAAACAACTACACCTAAACACAGCGCATAGATTTGTTTTTTCGACCATCGGATGGAAATTTTCATGAAGCAATATTAGTTGCGTGATCCATTGCGTCGCGTACGCCATTTCATTCGCATCATTCGTAGAACGCACAAAGCCATCGATCAATCTACACAAACTGGCCTATTCATCCGCACCGCTTGTCGGCCGAAGAATACCTCAGGACATTGAGGGAGCTCTCCAGTGAAGAAAATTCGCATTTACATAACAGTGCTAATAGTGGCGCTCTGTGTTCTTGGAATCCAGCTCGGTTCAGTAACCGCAGCTCACGCAGACACTGACGCAGATTTGAGAATTAGCGTTTCGACATCCATGGCTAACACCGCTATTCAAGTGTCGGTATGCAATTACGGCCCAAGCGATGTGACGCAATTTGTTCTCGATGTGGACACAACAAATTTTGACGTTTACGAAGCACGAAACGCAGCTTTCGGTAGCAATAGCCCACGACCTGAAAATGGTGGTGACCGCGGCACGTTCGACATCGGGACAATGACATGGAATGGTTATTTGGAATACGAAGCAGGAGACAACGACACATATTTCGAACGATGTATTTATATTGGATTTGCTGGTCACTCAACAGGCGACGTTGGTACGCCTGTAACAATTACAGCATCGATTGTTTCCAGTGAGTTGAGCGATACTTCTGTCAACGTTGACCCTGTCTCAGAAAACGACTCAGCAAACGCGGAACCATTCACTGCTCATCTCGATCCAGATATTTCTGTTGATACACGTTTAAAAACTTCGGGAGAAATTACTGCATCATCGAATGTGGCATTCGAAGTAAAACTGACAAATGTCGGGGAAGGCGTTTACTACGATGACGGATACGCAATGCTTGCTTTTATCATTCCAGATGGTGCAACACTCAATAGTGTAACTGATGCTGATGGGTCCGATGCGCTCAGCATTATCGATGGAGATCCCGACGCGGACCCGGGCAAGGTATGTGCATCTCCAGGCCGCGTGGAAGATCTTGTTGCAAATTTGGGTATGGCATCACTCGCTGGCTATTCAGGTCTGGTTGTGGTTTGTATGTTTGAAATTAGTGAAGAGTGGGTGCCGGGGACAAGCTACAAAATCGATATCAATATCACCGCTGGTGCAACATTCGCTGCAGGAACTGCAGAAGTCGTTGGATTCTTTGAAGGAAATGATCAAGACACGCTTGGATTGCAATTACTTCTTATTGACGAATCGGATATTTTTGCAGCGGGTAACAACAACATCATCCACTTGGCCTACGATCCAGAATCACTTCAAGCAACGTCAAACCGCTGTCCCGGTCAAGGCGAAACGACTTCCGATGGAACAGGGTGTTTCCGAATCACATTTAACAAGAAGATTTATGTGGAAAGTTTTGACGAAGGCGATATTGATCTTGGCGGAAAAGGAATTATCAGTGGCTTTGATCAGATTGATGACTACACCTGGGAAATACATGTGGCACAGATCCCACTGAATGAAACGGTTACTTTCTTGCTCGATCTTGATGGGCTTATCCAAGACTACAGTGCGGTGATTATTACAACACAAGTATTAGGTGTCAATACCATCCGCTATGAAGTTGCTTCAACGCAACCAGGTTCCACGTCGGGATCCACATCAGCAACAGGAACTCTGTCAGCAACAGGTATGCACAAGCCGGACTTCACAACACCGGCATTGTTGATCGGTCTGGGTATTGCGATGGTTGCATGGTCCAGTCGTCGCAAGCGACATCTGTGTCTGTTCAAATAAGCGTTTGCAAGCGCATTAGTTTCGAGTAATCCCTGTTGTGCAGGGATTGATCGACAAGAATAACCCAGTGAAGAAATTATTTATCGTCCCCGTTATTGTCCTTTCTTGCTTGCTGGTGGGTAGTTCTGCCTTTGCAACGACAACAGATATCACCAGCCCTGTGACTGGCACTATTCTGACGAGCAAACCTGCAACGTTTACAGGCAATACTGTTACGAACGGACATATAAATCTTCAAGAAGACGGAACAACAATTGCATCTACAACCGCAGATGTTAACGGCGATTGGTCGATCACGACGAGCAACATTAAAAGCGGTTCACATACCTATACGGCAGAGGCTGTTTTCCCTCCAATCAATATTGCATTTATGAACGGCCAAAATGGTGGAGTGATCGATGTAGTTTTTGTCGATAACCACGATTTCGCCTCTGAAATTATTCTTCCCCTTGACTTAATGTCCATCGATCTTGTCACGACGAACGAACATTTATATGTGCAGGCTTACGACATGGCCGAGGATAGCTGTTATGTATTGGTTTACACATTTCCAGAAATTGTTTTGGAGTCAACTATTTCAGTATCAGAAGACTGTGGTTATGGAATGATCGATGTCAACAGCAACGAGACGATCGCCGTCGTTACTTATTCTGATCCGAGCTTTACGGAGACACATATTGCAGCTATCGATCTCACCAACGGTTCACTGATCGACGACCTGACGACACAATATAGTGAAATACATGGTCCACGTTTTTCTCTCGATGGAACGGGGATTTTTACTGTTGTTCCTGGGGGTCTTGCGCGTTTTGAAATTGATAACGACACACTTGTCGAGGCCGATCAAGGAGCATACAGCCAAGATAATTCAGCAGCGATCGACATTGCCCCCAATGGCAAGGTTGTTATTGCGGAATTAGGTCTTGGTCACATTCGCCTCATTAACCCCAACGATTTAGATGACACTTCCACAATTGAAATATCGGAAAACGTAACGAACTTTTCTCGTCTTGCTGTTTCTCATGATGGTACAAAAATTCTTGTCGTCGGTATGGAAGCTGATGTGTATCACGTCTGGGAAGTCGATGTTAATTCGCAAACCGTTGTCAACGAATACGACATTGATGACTATCCAGAATCCGTTGGTTTCACTCCGGATGATAGTCAATATGTTATTGGTGATAATTTCAGCAGTGGCACAATCTTTTTTGGAACACCAGGTGGCGCTAATTACACCCATACGATTGCGAATCCAGGTGCGTCGTATGCGATGCGCAACACAAAATTTATTGCAGAGTTGTACAGTAACGACATATCAGAACCAATTACAACAACGAATATTTATGTCGCTGCGTCGTACGGAACAGATCCTCAGGGCGCAATTGCATCAAAAACTGTTGCCCCCGGAGACAAAGTTGATGTGAGTGGATCTGGTTATCAACCCAACAGTGATGTCACAATTACATTGAACTCCACGCCGCTTCTTCTTGCGACGGTGAAAACAAACTCGTCAGGAACTTTTTCCACGAAGGTAACAATTCCCCGCAACACATCGCTCGGCGCGCACAGCCTTGTCATTGCAGGCAAAGACGCAAATGGAAATGCTGTAAGTTCTGTCTTGTCGCTGAGTGTTGTGCAGATACCTGCAACAGGAAATGGTGCACAGAGTCAGACGATGTTGGCTGTACTGCTGATCCTGGGCGGTTACGCACTTGTGAAAAGCTCGCGTATAAAGGGTCTAAAACTCCGTTTAGACAATAACGCGTGAAATTAATGGGCTCATTGTGAGCATTAATTGTCAGCATGGGTTACGTTTATAGGGCGAAAATGCCCCAAAAATGGATGTAAAACGTGCATGATGCGCAGGTGCGATTCAGTAAAAATTCGTTCTTCTGCGCTAATATTTACTTGTCTCCCCTAAGGTAATCATGAAGAAAATACTCGCATTTATTAAGTCAGAAGTAATTGTCACGTGCCTGTGTGTCGTGATTGTTGGTTTAACTGTCGTGCTCGTGGTTTCCCTTTTTTCAAACGATCATTCGAATGATGTCATTGCGACAAAAGTTCTTGCTGAAGAAGAAGTTCGTGTTCCTCAAACAACTCCTGAAGGTGTTCCTGTCACGACACCAGCGGGCAAGAAGGTTTATGAGACGAAAAAAGTTGTCAAAGAAAATAACGCGAGCGCTAACGTGCAAGCATCAGATAATAAATCAAGTGCATCGAGTCCGACTCAGCCCAAACCCGCAGTAACGCAAACAACGAAGAAAACGACAACTCCAACAACACAACCTTTTACGGTTAATAGTGTAAAAGTGCTCGGTGCTGGACCGTCAAAGTGGAACTTCGATGGAACAAATCTTGTGGTATCTCAGACGTGGAATTTTTACGGCGCTGTTTCGACGAATAATAATGATGCAATAGGCAAGAGTGTGCAAATGACGTACACATGGCATTTCCAAAATGGTATGAGTACCTCGCCAAAAACAATTTCGAATGGCCAACACGGGAATCTCAATGGCTCCATCGATCTTGGGCTCGAAGACTGTCAGGCACAATGGTATTACCTGGAAGTGAAGTGGGCCGGTGGGTCGATGAAGACCGCTAATCAGAATCTCGTATGGCCATCGACTGCTAACGGATACTGCAATAAGGCTTAAACAAGCACGTCCTTCATGGTGAGCATGGATGATGCAATGAAATACTCGATGCCCTCATATTGCGCTTTCGTTTGTGCTTGCTCAAGATAAGAATAATATGCAGCTCGCTTTGCGCGTGTAACAAGAGGGATCATCATGTTGTTGTTGGCTGCCAACACGAGCATGAGAAGTCGACCAGTTCGACCGTTGCCGTCGTGAAAAGGGTGTATTTTTTCAAACTCTGCATGTGTACGTGCAATATGTTGGATGGCATGTTTTCTATCAATTGATTCGTTAAGTAAGGGAAGTAGTTCGTCAATTTTTGTATAAACATTTGCAGGGTTTGTTGTGATTGTCTTTGATTTGTTAATTCGCACTCGTGTAGATCGGTAGCGACCTGCATTGGTATCGACGCTATGGAGAAGTTTTTCATTGATTGACAACAAAAGATCGTGCGTAATTTCGAGTTTTCCATTACTGAGTTGAGTGATGAGCCACAGAAATGTCGTTTGGTGATTCTTTGCTTCTAGCTGTTCGGCTTGTGTGCGTCCCGTTAAAACCGCTTGTTCGATAAGCACCTCGTGAGTGTCATCGTAGGTCATGGTGGATCCTTCAATAGAGTTTGTGTTGTAGGTGAACTCCACAAGTACTTTGTCGTAAAGTTGCTTGTCTTTGATTAACTTGGCAAGTGGAGAGGTGAGAGCCATCGCTTCTTCGAGAGTATTTTTATATAGGTCTTGTGCAAGTGTTGCTGCGCCGATAATTTCGAAATAGAGTTCTTGGATTCGGCTATATGCGTTATGCCTAGGAGCACTTTTTGCATTTATCCATGAATTAATTGTTACGGGAGTGGTTGAAAGTCGCTGTGATAATTCGAACTGGGTAAGGCCACTTTCTCGAGCGATTTCCTTGAGCATGTCAGAAGCGGAAAGGGTCATATTTCTCTTTCGAATGGATGATGTATAAACTTTAACAAGTTTTATAAACTTAATAAAGTTACAGTAAATAGTGAGTGAATTGAGCCCATCTAGCTGGGAAAATGTTACAGAGCGCTCGCCGATGTCATACAGAGCGATCTTTCCCTGTCATTCAGAGCGGAGCGAAGAATCTCGCGAAGAACCTCTCCCACCCCAAACAAGTCAATAGTGAATCCACAAGCCTTGGTGAATAACCTTTAACTAGTTATGCAACTTACTTCCCCAAGAAATGCGATGAAAACCTATGCCTGTTTGTGGCTGATCGCATTACTCGCGACGTCGTTGCTGTTAGCTGGTTGTGCACAAGAAAAAAGTCAAGCTTCGCGCTCAGGGAATCGTGTCGAAAGTTCTCTCGAAGAATCCAAAGGTTCAGGTCGTGTAACTAGTTCTGCTGAATCCACTTCGTCGCCACCATCTTCAACAACTGCACCAACAACAACCCGCAAGGCTGGAAACTTAGTTGACGTTGTCAGCGTGACAGACGGCGACACGATAAAAGTTCGGATTGACTCAACTGATTACACGATTCGGTTAATCGGTATTGATACTCCCGAAACCCGCGACCCACGCAAACCCGTGCAGTGCTTTGGCCGCGAAGCGAGCAACAAAATGAAAGAGCTTGTTGAAAACAAGCAAGTAATTTTGGAATCAGATGCAACACAAGGCGACACCGATAAGTACGGTCGACTTTTACGTTTTGTATTTTTATCCGATGGCACGAATGTTAACTTGACAATGATTGCGCAAGGATTCGCTCACGAATATACGTACAATCTGCCATACAAATATCAGAGTGAATTCAAGCAAGCAGAGAGCGATGCGCGCAATGGAGGCAAAGGTTTATGGTCTGCATCAACGTGTGCTGGAGATACCACGCAAGCAGCGGACGCTAGTGGTGCAGGAAACGCCAGCGCCGCGACATCACAATCGAACAACGCAACAAGCGCCGGCGTTGTCAAGAAAAGCAACTCTGGAATCTGTCACGCTCCAGGCACGACATATTACGACCAAACGAAAAACTTTACGCCGTACAATTCGACGGATGAGTGCTTGGCTTCTGGCGGCAGATTGCCCAAGCGTTAATCAATGTTCCTAGACCAATGGGTCTTTCATGAATTGGGTGTCGCAGTCTGACACCGGTTGCTACAAATGCCTTACTTTTCGATTATCGACTATCATTTCACAGATACATTTGTGCACGGAAGCATCATTCAACGAAAGAATGTGAAATGAAATCAATCCGTGTAAAGTCGATTATTGCCGTATGTCTTGCGCTATCTATATCTGTTGTTGCTTTGCCTAGTGCAGCACAAGGATTTAGCGGTACAGGTGACGGTCTGTCTGAGGAGACAGCTTTCCAAATTGAAACGTGTGCGCATCTCTCCGAGATCGAAGAGGACAACGACGCATATTATGAGTTGACCACAAGTTTGGACTGTACAGCAAGTGGTAACAACGTCACTATCGAAGATACGAATGATGCCTTTGAAGGATATTTCGACGGCGGAAACTTTACAGTTACCTTTGCTATTGATCGTGGTGGATTTGATTACGGCGGCTTTTTCCCAAGGATGAGTGGTGCAACTGTTTTCGACTTAACACTCAATGGTAGCGCTGTAGGTTATTGGAATACTGGAGGTCTTACTGGAATAGCTGACGACTCGACTATTGATAACGTGACCTCCAACGCGACTGTCGTTGGGGGGAAATATGTTGGCGGACTTGTCAGCCAACTTGGTAGTACATCGACAATTCATAATTCATCAGCGACTGGTTCCGTAACGAGTGACTCAGATCACGTTGGTGGTCTCGTGGGACAAAATGAAGGCGAAATTCTTGACTCGTTTGCAACAGGCGATGTTTCGGGAACTCTTGCCTACGTTGGAGGGCTTATAGGACGTAATGATTCCGATTTTGAGGTGTCTCGTTCTTATGCGACAGGTGACGTTGAGTCGACTGACGGAGACGGCGTCGGCGGTTTCGTTGGTTTTAACAACGGAGATATTTCTGAGAGCTTTGCAACAGGTAACGTAGACGGTGAGGAAGAGGTCGGCGGTTTTGTTGGTGAAAACGGCGACAGAATTACTAATTCTTATGCGCGAGGTAACGTAACAGGAGTAGATACTGTCGGTGGTTTTGATGGCTATCGTGACTGTGGCGATGAATTCACTTCGTATTCAACAGGTCTCGTCAATATAACAGACGGAAATGCCGCTGGTGGTTTCATTGGTTACGATGACTGCGGTTCTGACAGCAGTCTCTTTTGGGATACAGAAACGTCTGGTTTATCATCGAGTGATATCGGTACTGGTAAAACAACTGCGGAGATGCAAGACATTGCAACGTTCACGGATCTCGCAACTGTTGGTTTGGATACGGTGTGGGACTTCTCCGGCACGCAAAATGATGATGCTGCAACTGATGATATTTGGGCGATCGATGGTGTGACTAACGATGGTTACCCTTTCTTTGGTTGGGAACAGCCAGAGCCAGAACCAGAACCTGAACCAGAAGACACTCAAGAAACA
>CAZFAO010000040.1:0-10120 GCA_964516875.1 uncultured Burkholderiales bacterium | reverse complement strand
CAATATCGGATATTTTAGTGCCATTTTTTTTGATGGTGAGATCACCTTTATGTTGGTCACGTTTTCCGTACGCGCCGAGGCCGACAGGAACACCCTCAGGAGTAGCATCTCCGCGCGGACCAACAAAGGTTCCATCGGGTGACGTGTAACCAGAAGTCCTATCCGCGGCTGCTTGTGTTGTTTGGGTTTCTTGTTCAGCGGAGGAACAACCAATGATAAGAAAACAACAGAGAAGTAAAAATGCTGCTAATCGGAAAATTTTTTGATGCATAGGTTCCACACGAGATTGTTGGGTGAGAATCTAGTTTACACAAGACGCACAAGAGCCCCCATAAGGAGGCTCAAGTGCGTGTAGTGCGTTATGTAATGATTAGAAGTTATCTATTCTTGCCACGACAGCACCACCGATTGCTTTAGTGTTACCTGTGAAGGTCGTTCCTGTTGGGGCAATTGTTGCATAGTCGTAGTGATGTTCTTCTGTGAACACATTGTTTCTAATGGTCACATTTGTTGGACGTCCAAACTGAGGTGCTGATCGTGATTGGATGGAGTACAACGTAAAGCCGCCACCACCTAATCGGTTACCTTCGATAAGCACGTTACTGATTGCACCTTGATCTGCGTCAATAAATATTGCCGCATTTCCAAGGTTGCGTTCAAAGGTGGAGTTGCGAACAGTGACGTTGCTTCCTGACGAAACTTGAACGCCATCATTGTGGGTGTATCCACCAGCACCAGCATCTGAACCCGTCCTGAACTTTAAGTCGTGGACCCAACAGTTTTCAATTAACACGTTGCCATGTGCTTTAAACGCATCAAACACATTATGGACATCGAGATATCGTGCTGTGTAGTCAGACCAGACCACACCGTCGGCACCATAATTTTGTTCACCGTGAATCTCGCCGTACTCCATCAATAGACCACCGTTTCCTGGGTTCTTATAGATGTTGTTCGCGCGGAAATTTCGCAGTGTGACATTGTTTGCTGCAATTGTTATCTGTCCTTGGACATTGACATTTTGTACAACGGCGCCGTTTGTCGTAATCGTCATCGGTCCTGATGTAACAAGTGCAGATGGATTACTGGGACCGGGCGTTCCTGTTGGAGCCGGTGGCGTTGTTGTGGTCGTTGTCGCTGGACGCGTTGTAGTCGTTGTTGTGATTGTTGTCGTCGGTGCTGTTGTTGTGGTTGTTGTCGTTGAGGGTCGATTCGTTGCAAAGAGAACACCAGGAAGTGATTCGACAAGTTCACTAGAAGGATCATTCACACCTTGAGGCGATGATCCCGTAAAACTTGGAATGATTCCGTTAGGTGTTGTCGCTGTTGTCGTTGCCGGTGTTGTTGTCGTTGATGCAACGGGTACCAGCACGGGGACACGATGCGATGAACAGACCTTTTTATGATGGACTTTTTTACACGTGACGATAGTTTTATATTTAATGTAGTGACGAGGAGTTAATGACTTACGCGATGGCTTCGGTGTTGAAGCTGCATTTGCGGTGTCGGGGATCAGTGCTTCCGTTGCAACAATTAGTAATAGGACAACGCACGCTCCGCATAGGCGTTGCCACAGACCGTGTCGGTGTGACATGGTTCCTCCCTATTCCCCTGATCACACTGTCTATCGGCACAAAATGCCCAAAAGCTGAGTAAATGGTCAAAAAGGACTTATACCATGCGATTATGTATTCAAGAAAAGAAAGAGGGTGGTGGCCACTGAGCGTGAAATGCTGCTAGGATGCTGGTGTGTCAGGGCCGGCTTTACCGGAAAAAAGACCCGAAAAGCAGTGAAAGGGAAGTCGCACTAGTGGAATCGTCAAAATCAATGATTATGAGCGATGTCACGTTGAACGATGAAATCGTTCTGCCGAATGAGTCCCTCGGCGCAACAGTGCAAGACTCTGCGCCCGTTACGCGAAAAGTTCGACCAGCTGTACGACATCGTCCCGGCGATTCTTCGCGACTGCGACATAGGATTATTTCCACCGATATTGCTGCAGCATTAATTTCTTGGTGTGTGGGCACGTTTGCATTTCATATTTTTCATCGTGGCTCGATGACGCAGCCCATCTTGTCGTCGATCATTGGTGGAATTGCTTTTACTTCGATTGTTGTTGGATTATGCGTCGTCTTTCAACTGTATCGAACGAAAATTTCTTTCGTTCCTTCGGATGAACGAATGCGAATTTTTATTGTTGCCCTGATTGCTGGTATTGCAGCAGGTACATTTGCTCGCATTGAGACACATCAATTCTCGCTATTGTTAGGAACAACAACTCTCTTTGTTTTTCTTTTTTCGGATATTCTTTTTCGATCCCTTTTCCGCCAATGGCTTCGTATTCAGAGGTCACACGGGCGTTTCCACCGGGAGATCTTGCTTATTGGAACAAATCAAGATGCATATGACATGTACGAGCTACTGCGCACGCACCCGGAGATTGGATTTTCTATTGTTGGTGTTGTGGGAGACAAAAAAGAAGCAGACAATTTTGATGACATCGCTTGGTGTGGTGACATCGATGAGGTTGTCGAATCGACTCGAAAAACAGGTGCAACGGGTGTTGTGATTGCTGCTAAATCTCTCGACACTTCTCAACTTCGACATGTCACCAACAGACTTTTGGCTCGATCGATTCATGTTCATGTCAGTTCAGGAATGTTTGGTTTTGATTCGCGACGATTGCGTCCACAAAGTTTTTCTCGTGAACCAGTGTTTTATATTGAGCCCTTGACATATCCTTTGGCTCAACGCGCGATCAAGCGAGGTTTTGACATTGTTGTTTCGGGTGTCGGTCTTATTTTGGCCTCACCGATATTTGTCATCTCAGCTATTCTCATCAAAATGAATGATGGGGGACCGGTACTCTTTCGTCAAACGCGAATAGGGAAAAACTCTCTTCCTTTTCGATGCGTGAAGTTGCGAACGATGAGTGTTGATGCTGATAAAAACTTATCCAAAGTGATGAATCAGAATGAGCGTCGTGGTCCTTTGTATAAGCAAGCAAACGATCCCCGACGAACGCGCATCGGTCGTATTCTGGAAGCAACGTCACTCGATGAATTGCCCCAGTTATGGTTGGTGTTCAAGGGGACAATGAGCTTGATTGGTCCACGTCCGGCGTTGCCTCATGAGGTGGCAGTATTCGATGATGAACATAATGCTCGACACAAAGTGCGTCCTGGAATTACGGGGCTCTGGCAGGTAGAAGGACGCGACAACCCATCTTTTGATGCTTATCGGAGACTTGATCTTTTCTACGTCGAGAACTGGTCGCTTTTGCTGGACATCTCTATTCTTGCAATGACATTCCATGTTGTTGTGGTGCGAGCATTCCGTATGATCTTTCATATGCACCGGCCGGATTGGGCGCGTGCAGGAGTGAGTGACCCAGGAGAAGAGCGCGGTGAGTAAGCCGCACGTCTTAATTATTGTCCAAAACCTCTCCGTTCCCTATGACCGAAGAGTGTGGCTGGAATGTAATTCACTCATCGATAATGGCTTCGATGTTTCTGTCATTTGTCCGCGATCGCCAGGCGATAAGAAACGTGAGACACTCTCAGGTATAAAAATATATCGCTATGCACCGCCGCCGGCGACCAAGGGTGTGCTTTCCTTTTTTGTTGAATTTACTTACTGCTTTATAAGAACGTTCGTATTAAGTCTCGTGATTCATGCACGCAACAGAATTGATGTTGTGCAAACCTGTAACCCTCCTGATACCTATTGGGCATTGGGTCTGTTCTTCCGGATATTTGGTGCGACATTTGTTTATGACCAACACGATCTCTGCCCTGAGATTTTTGACGCACGTTTTGGAACAGATGTTGGTGGTATGAAAAAACTTTTGCGTCGAGGTTTGTTGTGGTGCGAGAAGATGAATTATTCAACGGCATGCAAAGCGATTTCGACAAATGAAAGTTACCGTGAACTTGCTCTCACTCGCGGGAGGAAATCTCCAGACGATGTAACTATTGTTCGCTCTGGTCCTAATCCGGAAAAACTTTATCGTGTGCAAGCAGATGAAAGTGTAAAACGTTCAGCGGAGTTTCTTCTTGTGTATATCGGCGTTATGGGTCCCCAAGATCGCGTGGATATTGCATTGGATGCAATGGATGAATTGGTCAATAAGCGAGGACGCACAGATATTTCGTTGGCGCTTTTGGGAGATGGTGATTGTTTTTCAGAGTTGAAAGAACAATCGACGCGTTTGAAACTTAACGATTACGTGACATTTACTGGACGAGCAAATGATGATGTCATTCGACAATATTTTTCCTCAGCCGATATTGGAATTGCACCTGATCCTGCAACTCCTTTTAATTCCCATTCAACGCACAATAAGATCATGGAATACATGATGTTTTCGTTGCCCGTTATTGCATTTAATTTGAAAGAAACAATTAAGAGCGGACAGGATTGCGTGTTCGTTGTAGAAAAAAATGCGGATTCTGGTGCAATGGCTGATGCAATAGAGCTGCTCCTTGCCGATGATGTGAGAAGAAAAGAAATGGGCCAGTTCGGACATGATCGTGTCCTCAAAAATCTTGTGTGGGAACATCAAAGTCTCGGATATGTTTCCGTCATTCGTTCAGCGTACGAACTTTCGAGGCGTGCACAACGCTAAGGGAAAACTGGTTCGGTTAATTCGCCGTTGAGTTCTGTAATCAATCGATGTGCTTCTCTTTTTACTCCTTTGAGCGCGCGGAGATGTGAGATAAACGCACGTCGATGTTGCGGAGCCATTGATCGAAGACCTTCGGTGAAGAGTTGCATTGTATATGTGATTGCAGCACTGACGTAGCGGCCTCGTGCAATTTCATATCGTATGTTGTTGATGTGAAGTAGTGAATAAAGGATGGGGTGAAAGTCGGAATCGCCACCGATGTGGGTGGCTTGTGCTGCGGGTACGATTGCTGACACATAACCGTGATCGAGTGCACGAGCAGCAAACTCACGCTCTTCTGAATAGAGAAAGAAGTCTTCCCGCATTCCTTGTAGTTCAATGGCCAACGATGTTCGGATGCACCAGATTGCACCCTTGAGCCAATCCACATTGTGTGTTGTTGTGTATTCGCTTTCATTGCGTTTGATATCACACATCCCGATTCGCTCCGCGCGAGTACCACCCAACAAACATGTTGTTACCGTTCGAACAATAGTCGGGAATATTCGAATATTGCCTTCCAGTTTCCCCTGCAGATTGTAGGTGGCAGGTGCAGCAATAATGCATTGTGGGTCAGAATTGAGATGGAGCAATAATGGTTCGATTGTATTCTCATCAATAGTGATGTCCGCGTTCAGCAACAAGAGGTATGGCGTTGTTGTTTTCGAAAGAAGCACATTGAAAGCGTGACCGTATCCATAATTTCCTCCTGTGTTGATGATGTCAACGTCGGAAAAATTTTCGTTAATAATTTCGCGCGTATTATCAGTGGAGTTGTTGTCAGAAACAATGATGCGAGAATTATTTTTAGCGTGTTTTCGAATACTATTTATACACGCGACAATATCGTCTGATGAATTATATGTGACAATCCCAATCGTGAGTTGATCTTCCATTGGAGTCATTAACTAACCGCTGGAGATGGCTGTTGCGTGGTTTCGATTGTGTCATGTTCGACAAGTCGAGTTGAAATAGAAGCAAATGCCATTGATTTGTCGCCATTTTCGTATCTGTTAACTCTCCAGATCGCACCAGAAATACCAACGATGCTCAGTGCAGTAAAAGAAATCATCGGAAAGCTTAACGTGTCGAAGGTCGCAAAGCACAGAAGGATTGCGAAAAGTGAACTTGCGCAGCATTGTCCAAGTTCACGCATAAAGGGGTCGCGTGCAGTGTGTTTAACATTTCTCGCAAGAGTGATTGCAGTCACGAAAAGGCCAATGAGGGCAAGTGTACCGACGACGCCGATTTCAATGAGTGAAAGAAGATATTGGTTATCTACAAAAAAGTAGCGTTCGGGATCAAATGTTTTAAACCCGCGGCCAAAGAAAAGATGCTGCGAAATAAGTTCACCCGCTTTTGAGTAATCCTCTGTTCGGGTGGAAATTGAAACGTCTTCGTCAGCCTTCGTGAAAAGTGAAACGACTGCATTGGGTACCTGTGGTGCAACAACAAAGAGCGTGGTGATTCCGAATCCCATCACCATTGAAAAACGCATTCGTCGTCGTGAACTCCACGTAAACCACATCGTGGCCACAACGATGGTGAAAGCAACGACGGCAGTTCGTGACATCGTTGTCGGTAGAGCGAGAGAGATGAGAATGATAGGAATGAGGCTGACAAACCTACCTCGTTTCGACCACATCATCACAGCGTGGCGCATTGCAAAAGGCCAAATGACACAGAGAATGATTCCGTACTCAATTGGGTGCGATGCAGTTGCGGCGACGCGCGGAAATCCATTTCGTTCTGTAATGAGGTAAAGAACGCCCAGAGGATCAAGGCCGGGAAGTTGGAGGAGGGGCGAGATTTCTTTCCGTGAAAAAAATTCGATCAATCCAATAACGGCTACAAAGGTTCCACCGAGAACGAATGCAAAAACAATTTTTTCAATATCGATACGGTTTCGTAAACCGTCGGAAAAGAATAAACATACGCCCGCGAATGATGCAACGATGGCAAGTCCACGCATGGGTGCTTGTATTTCTTCGACGGGAAGTATTCGCGCGTATGCAGCCGCCGTGCTTGCAACGATCGATCCGATCACAAGAAAAACAGCAATGCGAAGTGGCTGACGAGTGTGTGCAGAACTGACGGATGTGGTGATTCGTGTGAGCATCCACCATCCGAACATGACAAGTCCAATAAGCATTGCGGGAGATGCGCTTCCTCCTAGTGCAGCAAATACATACGGACTTGGACACACGAAGAGGACAAACATAAAAATGCGTCCGAGTCTTACGGTGTTCATACGTTACTGGGGAAGTGGTGTATCTGAACTTGAGGATTTATTTGGAGTTGTGCGGACTTTTTTCGTGCTGTTGGGTCGTCCTGTTGACGTGCGAGGAGTTCGTACACGCTGGGGTGACTTATCATCACTCGCTCGTTCTTTCTTTTTAGCAGAGGTTTTTTCGGTAATGTTTTCAACGGAACTTTCGGAATGCTTTTCTAAAGGACTTGGTTCAAGAACAATTGTTTCCCCGCGCCTTGTGTTACGAACGCCTCTCTTAAACCCATCGACGATAAATGCAATTGCAATCGCGATTGCAGCCCCTAAACCAAAGACGATGAGAAATGTGCGTGCTTGGGAACCGGATCCTTCGATGACATTTTTGTTTGCAAGACCAAACGCTTGAATCCATGAATCGCGAGGTGCTCCAGCTTCTGTTTGTTTTTCAGCAAGAATATCTTTGACATCGTTGAGTAATTGATCTCGTGTTGCGGTTGCAACGTCAGGTGACGAGGCAGAGACTTCAATGCTCAACATGGGAAGCAACGTGGTGCGCGTAGGGTCGTAAGGAACTTCAACGGTGTAGATAGGCGAGAGGCCCTTTTTTTCGTACGCGCGTCGAGTGTCTTCTGAAGAAACGGTATCACCAAGCACAGCAGCTGTTGTTTGCAGTGACTGATCAAATCGAAGATAAGGATTTTCAGTACTCTTGAGGTTGGAATTAAGGAGAGTAACCGTTCCTGAAGTTTTATAGGTTGTATCCATCCGAGCAACCATGATGCCCGCTGCGAGCAATGCAATGATGAGAAGTGGAATGACGATTTTCTTCTGATTTCGGATGATTCGTAACGCTTCGAGAAGTTCCATAAGAAAATCTATTCTCTCATGCTGCTCGGAAAGTTCGCAAATTGCCTATATATTCATAACCCTCGCTATGCTTCGATAATGCAAATTCTCATTACTGGTGCATCAAGCGGAATTGGGGAATCGTTAGCTCGGCACGGCGCACGTCGGAAACACAATCTTGTTTTGGTGGCGCGTCGAAAAGAACGTCTCGATATCTTGGCTGAGGAACTTATTTCTGAACATGATATTTCTGTTGAAGTGATCGATGCCGATCTCACGGATGACAAATCCAGAGCAAGCGTGATGAACAGAATTTCTCGTGGCGATATTGATGTCCTTATCAATAATGCTGGGTTTGGTTCCTCGGGTCCTTTTGTCGAGTTGGATCTCGATAATGAGATCAACGAGATTGACCTTAATGTGAGAGCGCTTGTGTCCCTCACGCATTGCGCGTTGGTCCCCATGGTCGAAAAAGGATATGGAACTGTGGTCAATATCTCTTCGATTGCAAGTTATCAGCCCATGTCGGGCAATGCGGTCTATGGTGCAACCAAAGCGTTCGTCACGAGTTTTTCTCATGCCATCCGCGAGGAGCTGTCTGAGAGAGGGGTTAATGTGATGGTTGTATGCCCTGGCCCTACTCAGAGCGAGTTTTTTGAACGATCAGCTTGGCAACATTCATATAAGAAGAGCGATATATACCCTGCATTGCTGTGGCAAACCGCCGATGATGTGGCCAAAGCAACATTTCGGGGAATAGATCACCAGCAGGGAGTTGTTATCCCAGGTCTGAGCAATAAATTTCTTGCAGCGCTCTCCTCAAGTCTGCCGGGAAGTGTGACGAGAAAAATAACAGCAATTGTTGCTAAGGGGCGACGACTGCGATAGAGTATCGCCGTCCTTACTTTTCTGAGTTAAGTTCCTTTCATCTAAGAAATTTGAACTTGCCTCTTCGTTATCTCGAGGACAACCACTTTTTATTTTCAAGGAAATTTCCCAAATTATTTCAAAGGATCATCATGGATTCCACTTCACTCGCCAATAAAGATAAGGATGCGCTCGTTACGATCGCGAAGACCTTAGGCATCTCTTCGACCTCAAAGCTCAAGAAGAGCGAACTTGTCGATGCAATTGTTCAGGCACAAGGTGGCTCAAGTGCAGCGCCGTCGGGCGGAATTCGTTCACGACGAGCATCAGTTGTTGAGGCTGAATCAATTGATGCACTTGCCAGCGAACAAGATTCTATGGCGACAACCGAAGAAGCAGAGTTTGTGCCTCGTCCAATGGCGCGGCCACGACGAACAGAATCATCGGATAAAAAATCAAACGAAACGAAATCGTCAAATAACTCAGGAAATTCTGGCCGCGAAAATGCCCGCTTTGATAGCGACAGTGATGACGATTCCAATGACGACACAAGTCGCCGACGTCGACGCCGACGCGGAGGACGCGGATCAGAAGGTGGATATGACAACTCTCGCGATGATGGAGTTGAGCCAATCGATTGTACCGGTCTTTTAGAAATTCGAGAAGAGGGATACGGTTTCCTTCGTTGTAATGGTTATCTTCCACAAAAGGGAGATGCGTACGTTTCTGTGCAAATGATTCGTCGAATGAATTTACGCAAGGGTGATTTGCTGACAGGTTCAATGAAACCACCGCATGAAGATGATCGTAAACCAACTCCGTTGTTGCGCATTGATACGGTTAATGGTGTTGATCCCGAAGAAGCTCGTGGTCGACGTAGGTTTGAAGACCTTACGCCTCTGTTTCCAGACGAGCAGCTCAAGATGTCACTCGATGCTGCGCCATTGGAAGTGACGGGTCGCATCATCGATTTAGTTTCACCGATTGGTAAAGGTCAACGTGGTTTGATTGTGTCTCCTCCCAAAGCGGGTAAGACAACAATCATGAAAGCCATTGTTGAATCAATTGAATTTAATAATCCAGAAGTTCACCTCATGGTTTTGCTTGTGGATGAACGACCAGAAGAAGTCACCGACATGAAACGTCACTGCAAGCGCGGTGAAGTGATTGCGTCAACGTTTGACCGTCCACCCGAAGAGCACACGCGTATTGCTGAACTCGCGATCGAGCGTGCCAAGCGAATGGTGGAACTCGGAAAAGATGTTGTCGTAATCTTGGATGGTATTACTCGTCTTGCTCGTGCGTACAACTTGTCCGCTCCAGTGTCAGGTCGAATTCTTTCCGGTGGTGTTGATTCGCAAGCTCTGTATCCACCGAAGAAATTCTTTGGTGCTGCGCGAAACATTGAAGAAGGTGGCTCGCTCACTATTCTCGCAACAGCTCTTGTTGATACGGGTTCCAAGATGGACGAAGTGATTTTCGAAGAATTCAAGGGAACAGGAAACATGGA
>CAZFAO010000039.1:0-11852 GCA_964516875.1 uncultured Burkholderiales bacterium | reverse complement strand
CTAATCTTTGTTTCCAAAGATGCTCGTGCTCGCTATTCAGTTGTCAAAATACAACACTAAAAATGTTATGTGGGATCCATTCGAAGTTTTATCTCCTCGAACCATTGCCCTGTATTCTTCGATCCTTCGAAGAGAGATCTGCGTTTTCAGGAAACCTGAAAGATCACAGCTAGAAGAATTTAGTCGATCGGTGGCTCTGAGTCAAAGCCGGGCGGAAATTTATTTCTCAGTGAAATTATCTACCCGATCGGACTGATTTTAATCTACTGAAAAGCACGTTAAGCTCGGGCAGCTCGACGACTTACACATAAAACCAGCTCAAAGCTGAATTGAACTCGTTCGTCGTTGTTATTAAATGGCATTCGATGTATACGCTGGTTTTTGAGAAGATTTCTCCACACCACCGTAAACTTCCTTTGTAATAACAAACGACTTCACCTTTCCATCTACATGAGTCATGTAGACACCAGGGCCATTGCCCAACACTCCAGCCGAGATGACTTGTTGCCCTGTTTCGTTTTCGATGATTGCCCACAGCTGATAGGTGTAGTCATCGCCAAGTTCTTCAATATCGCGTGCATCAATCATGATGTCGCCATCATGAACCATTGCTGCAACACTTGGATCGCCAGAGGTATTTTCAAAAGAGATGTTCTCTACTCCCTCTTGTTCTGCAAATGTGTTTACTTGACGTTCTAGTGAAAATGCAGTTGATGTGTTTTGCTTTTCTGAGGGCCACAGTGCCACGCAACCAATAAACATCGCAACCGAAGCCGCCGCCGCACCGCAAAGAAAGGGAAGAAAGAATCCTCGACGCTCGTTCAGTGGAATCACATTCTTGTCATCCGATGAGTCTTTTATTTGTGATTTGATTTTATCGAGCAAGTCGGAACTTGCTGGTTCATTGAGTTCAAACAATGAAAGCTTTGTGCGAGCTTCATCCACATAACGTTGAGCCTCATCGTTGGCACGCATCAGTTCTTCTGCTTGTTCTTTTTCTTCACCATCAATCGCATCGATTGCATAGAGATCAAGGAGCTCCATCTGACGTTCATCAAGTTTGTACATATTGTTCATGACGACACTCCTTGCGGAACGAGTTCATTCACTAAATTTTTCAATTTCGACATTCCCGAGCGAATACGTGATTTAACAGTACCCTCTGGCTGCGCAAGAACCTCTGCAACTTCTCGATACGTATATCCCTTGTAATAACTCAACACAATCGCTTGCTTTTCGTCAGCACTGAGTTGACCCAGAGCATGCGCCATGGATTCTGATAAAGCGAGCTTTTCGATTTCTTCTTCAATAGTGAGTGAGCGTCTCTCCTGTTCTCGATATGAGAGAGCACCTTGCTTTTGCTCACGGATCGATCTGGACTTTTCACTTCGCAACATATCAATACTCTTCGAGTGAGTTTTTGTGAGCAAGTACGTTCGGATACTGCCACGCGCGGGATCAAATCGATCAGGTTTGAGAAAAAGATCGACAAAAACATTTTGTACAACATCATTAGCTTTTGATTCGCTTTTCAAAACTTTCCAGGCCAATGCGACACAGGCTCCCGAGTAAAGAGTGAAGACCTCATCGAAAACCGACTCATCTCTGCTCATCAAAGCGTCTCGTATTTGATTGTCATCCATTAAGACCCCCATCATTGATGCCATCGAATAGTTACATACAAACGATGTGTTCATACTCATGTTACGCAGCACAAATAACTTATGGATGTGCACGCAATAACTCTGTACTGCAGTCTTTATTGAGTTATGACCCGAATGTGAATGCATTGAGCGTCACACCCTCGGGAACCTGAAAACTCACCAACTGGCTTGACGTAAATTTCTTAAACTCCACGACTCTATATAACTGTGATTGCTGAATACTCAATACAGAGTTAGCAACATCAGCTCCTGCAAATGATGTCTCACTAATAAGTTTTTTGTTAATCCGTACTGTGAGATCTGCTCGTTCAGCTCGAGATCACCTCTGGCTTTAAATGTCATGTTTGTTCCGTTGGTTAGGTTTTTGTTAGCAACAAAATTACCTGCGCGGCGAGATCCTAAATATGTTTCCGGAGTTTGGTCTTTACGGAAGTCATCACCTTTTTCGACCTTGCCTGCTGTGGGTTTTAATTCCTCGCCGTTCTTTTCTTCTAGAAGCATACGGATTGCGCGGTCCATGTCGTCATAACCACCTTCTCCAAAGTGAACACGACGAACTTTGCCTTGCTCATCAACCAAATAGCTAGCTGGCCAGTACTGGTTTTCGTAAGCACTCCATGTCAGCAAATTGTTGTCAAGTGCAATGGGATACTTGAGTTTTGCTTCCTCGACAGCCTTTTCGACATTCTTAGGGACTTTCTCAAAAGAAAACTCAGGTGCATGAACTCCAATGATTACCAAGCCTTCATCTTTATATGCCTCGTAATAGTTTCGTAAATATGGTTGTGTTCGAATGCAATTGATACAGCTATAGGTCCAGAAATCAATGAGAACAACTTTCCCCTCTAATTCTTTCATGGTAAGTGGCTCAGAGTTGATCCAGGTATTAATGCCTGTAAATTCTGGAGCATCGTAGGGCTTTACATTGAGTAGGCCGTCTTGGGATTCCCTGCTGGAATCATCTGGCAATAATTTTGCACTCAATGAATCGAATGTAAAGGGTGTGTGTTCTGAAACGTACGTTTGAACTTTTTGAGTGGATCCAGTAAACACAAATATGCCAACAATGATAAAGATAACTGCGAGCACACGTTGGAATACCCCACGAGGATTAGACGCCCACTTTACTTTCGATATGAAGCGTTGAGAAAATGTTGCTACAAGAAATAGCATGAAACAAAGACCAAGCACATAAGCAACGATGTATATCATGGCGCGAGCAAAGTTCGCTGGCAATATCGTTGCGATAATATATGCATATACGGGCGAGCAGCTAGAAAATACTGGACCGAGCGCAGCACCGATCACAATCGCACCCACTACAGGATTTTTCTTCTCGTTACCCTCCGCTAAAAGTTTCTGACTCTTAGAAGTAAGCCCCGTTCTTAGAACTAAGCGCTCGTAAAGAAACGGAAACAGCATTGCGATCCCAAGCAAGATGATTATTGCGCCGGAAATGTAATTAATTGATTCGGGCGGTAAGTTGATGAGAACGGTTGTTGCTTTGAGTAATAGCGTGAAAATAATGAGCGACACCGCAAGAGAGACCACAATAATGAGGGGCCTGCGTCGATTGCTTGTGTCTCCCGCAACGGAGCCGCCTATAACAATGGGGAGAAGTGGGAGTACACACGGTGCGAGAACGGTGAGCATTCCCGCGATGAAAGCTCCGATAACGAAAATTATTGTGCACTCCTCAGATCGGTATTATGTTGCACAACGCGCGACAGTTCGGGGTCAAACCATCGCGCGTTAAGCATCTGCATTATGAAGGCATTAATACTGACTTAATAACGTGAGTAACTCCATTAGATGAAATGACATCAGTGGTTTCTATTTCCACTTGATTACCTTGAGTATCTTCAAGAACTACTTTTCCGTCCTTAATGACTGGCGTAAGCTTCCCACCCTGAACAGTGGTGAGAGTTTCGCCATTTTGTGCCATAACTTTCAAGTCGGCGCTGGTATATGTACCTGAAACGACGTGGTATGTGAGGATTCCCTTAAGCGTCTCTCTGTTCTCTTCTTCTTGCAAAGAAGCGGCAGTTTCTGCTGGCAATTTCTCAAACGCACCGTTGTTAGGCGCAAAAACGGTAAATGGTCCGTCACTCTTAAGCGTGTCAACAAGCTCAGCTAGTTTCACAAGGGAAACAACTGTTGTTACATTTTCTGCATTAACTGCGTTATCAACAATATCTTTGTCTTTTACCATCTTGGCTCCACCAACGGTTACACCATCAGATTCACCACTAGAGGACATAGATGAAGATTCATTGTTCGAACTCTTTGATTCAGAATCATCATCAGAATTACATGCTGCAAGTCCTAATGTCAGTATTCCCACCAGCATCGCCGATAAAAATGCTGTCAATATTCTTTTATTTTTGTGACCCATGAGGCCTCCTTGGTAGGTGTGTTGTCGAAGTACTACGCGGCCAGAGTTTTAATTGGATGATTATGTATACACAAATGGGTTTTTGCGAAATAAGAAATAGAAAAGACCGACCATTTCTCGCCAGGCTCATTAGTTATTGAAATGTCGTATTAAATTAGATGATCGAACGCTTTTTCCGTTTAACTGCAATAAATATCACTGCACCACCTAGTAACAACACAAAAGGCGTGACTATCTGTAGAAACAAATTGGTACCCGGTGCTGCAAGATCTCCATTGGCAGCCGCTGGAGCATATCCAAGCGATGCCGGATCGATAATCACTCCGTTAACGACCTGGTCGTTATCGTAGGTACCACCATCAGCAATTGAATAAGTAACTTTGATGACGTTCTTTCCGCCAATCGTGACATCTTGAACAGATGCACCTTGCAACGTGATGTACGTGTCGTTGTACGAAAGATATTTTCGTGGAATGTAATCTTTTGCGGTTCCGTTTAAACCATGGAAGTACATTTGCACCGTCACTGTTGGTTGTGGACACGCAATTTGGAATCCATAAAAGTTTGCCGGATAATTATACGTAGCGTCTTTCGCTTCGAATCCATCTTCAGTGCCGACAGAACCAGAACCAAATTCGCAGCCCTCGGGATGCACGAAGCTCACCCACGTTTTCGTAGTTTGATTGGTGAGTGCTGTGTGAACATTGCTTTGTTCTTCATCAACAACACCGGCATCATTAGACGTTTCAGAAGCACCTCCATCACCACCCTCAAAGCCACTTCCATTGTCTCCACTTTCCCCAGGGCCAATGTAGATGCGACCACCGCCAGCGGCGTCCGGCTCTCCACCACTTCCTTGGCACGCACCTTCTCCATTTTCACCATCGCCCGCTTGAATTGCGAACATAACTTCTGTCACACCTGTAGGAATGGTGATTGTTTGTATATCGCCTGCAGTTGTGTACGCCTGCGAAAATGCAGATGCTCCACTTGCCGACAAAACAACAGCTCCACCAGCGATTAATGCACTTGTGCCCAGAACAGATCCAAGACGGATGAATTTTTACGTGAAGCAGTTGTGAAAATCATGCCTCAGATTAATGCTTTATCTGTGGCATATATTGTCATCATGCACTGCGAGTGTACGTTTTAGCCGCGGTTTCCGCTGCTCCTGGCAGCCATCACGGTGGAGGATAAATAAAAGGTGCTGGAGAACAATCGCTCTCCAGCACCTTCGAAAAATAACAGTTCGTTGAGAACTTACATTATTTAACAGTGATGTCCATTACCATGCCCTGCTCTTTGTGGCCGGCAATTGTGCAGTACACAGTTGTTGATTCAGAGAGCTTGCCCAATTCAAGGGTAGCCAAACTGTTGACAGGAAGGTCAGCAGTTGTTGGACCGCCGTCGAGCTTGAGGTTGTGCACAACTGTACCGGTGTTCGTCACATTCAATGTCACTTCTGTACCTGATGCTACAGAGATGGGATCGGACTCGATACTCATTGCTGCACCATTGTCATAGAGTGCGACGTCAAACGTTTTTGCTGAGCTGCTTGATTTGTCATCGCTGTCGGATGAATCCGATCCACCACCACATGCTGTCAGCGCAAATGCTGAAACGGTGAAGACAACAAGCATTGTGAGAACACTTTTCACTATTTTGTTATTTTTCATTTTTTCTCTTTCTGTTTGTGAGGCATGGGAACCTCAGCTTTTTAGACCTTTAACGAACACTACAACAATACTATTCTCATTCGACGTTATTGCTTAATTCGTTCTCCTTTTTTATAGTTTTTGGAAACAAAATATTGTTTTCTTTGTGCACATGAACATGTGTATCAGACTCAAGTGCTTGCAAATTAGCGTACAGGGTTTGATAGCTGGTGCAGGCATCCTCGGGTAGCTCATAATTATTTGTAAGCACGCGCATCTTTTCTAGAAACTCGCCTGTGGCATCATGCTCAGCGCACAACACACTTACCGGATTTCGCACCGTACCAAATGGTACCGGAGGAAGTGTCGTCGCGAGAGCAATCTGACGGATAAATGGGAAAAGCATTTTCTCTTCCTTCATCATATGAGATTCAAAATCAACGTAGAGCTCCTTCATCATTATTGCAAGTTCAGCGAGCTCGGGGTGATTACGGCCATGTGCGTTCTCGACTTTTTCTGCGAGCTTGCACAATCGCGGTAATTCCTCATGGAGATAGACATGGTGCGTTGATTCAATTCGATCTGCCAACTCGTCTATTTCAATATTCGCCCAATCGACACCATCATCTTCGTAGCCGATTCCTGTAAGCGTTTCTACAACGTCGTCCACCTGCAGCTCTGCTTTATTGATTGCGTCGATGAGTTTTGCTTGCCCACCACAACAATAATCAAATCCAAACTTTTCCATGGGCGCAGCAAGCGCCGGATTCGCCAAAACGAGATCAGCAAGTTTTGCTTCAGTGTCAATTGTTGTCATTATATTCTCCTTATTCATTACATCGATATTGCTGAGAGGACGATCACTGCAATGCCAAAGAGCATTTGTTGAACTCCGACGTTTTTCATTTTTATTAGTGGGCCACGAATTGCGAGTACGTTGAAAAGTGCAATGCCTGCAATTGCAGATGCTGCAAGGAAAGACGCAAGACCAAAACCCCACGCGATCAGAACTGCACAGAACGCGATACCTTGTGCGAGATCGCTATGCCAATGTGTAAATTCTTTTTTGCGTGTTCTAAACATCTGCACACGGACATAACATATTGCAGCGATTGCACGCGCCGAGAGAATAATCCACAATCCCATTCCCAGAGATAGCGATCCACCACCCGCGACAACAATGGCTGCAACGGAAGAACTAATACCAAGCGTGCCTGCTAACTCAGGAACGAGACGTCGGCTTTTTGATCGCATATCAAAATACAGTTCGATCATCACGAGCGGTGCAGCAATCACGAGCGGAACAATAAATAATGAGCTCTGCGAGGTTTGCACGGCAACAATAAACAGAGCAAATATCACAGCAATTTCGACTAATACAAGAAGCAATGCAACGCTTGTTCGCTCGAGCCAGCGTTTGCGCCACATATCGACAAGGACAATCTTCAGTGGCGTCCTTGCGACAAAAGCAAGGATGGCAGCCACACCCAGCGCGAATCCCGACCACAACCACGCAATCAACAAACCCAGCACAACAGGTTCTAACGTTAAGCTCCACCCGCCATGTTCATTGGGTACGCCTACCTGCACCCAAAGAGCACGATCCGACATGTCGTTATTATTTCTTTGTGTCGGTCTTGTGAGAGTGTCGTGTGAGTCCATTGTTTCTCTGTTCCCTACGATGCCTGTAGTGAATCTGCAACACTCATTGAATCAAGCTCGAACAATAATTGTGTTCTCGCTTTTGTCCACGGGATGTGCATAGCGCATGGCCCTTTTGCATTGCATGGTCGATCCGACAAAACACACCGGTCCGTCGATGTAGGTCCTTCGACCGCTTCAATCACTTGCAAAATCGAGATGTCACTTAACGACACCACCAACGAATATCCGCCTGTAGGTCCTGGGTCGGAACGGACCCAACCGTTGTGAATAAGTGGGTTGAGAACTTGCGAAAGAAAACCGGGTGTTGAATCGATCGCTTCTGCCAACTCCGTTCCTTTCACTCTGGCGTGAGTAGTGTTGAGGAAATGAAGTGCTTGAACAGCTAAATCGCATTTTCTTGTAACTTCGAGTCTCATACTATGAGACTACGTGATATGCTTTCGACAAGCAAGTTATTGAGGAGGTGCGCAATCTAAGTAACAAGCAACGGTAATATTCCCACGACCGATTTATTAAGGGAAACATACATAATCCAACTCTATATATCAATGAACCTAATGAAAGGAGTTCTTGATGAAAACAATAAAAGAGAACTTACTTAGAAAACGCATTTATATGCTTGCACTTGTGCTTGCGATATCAGTGCTCGCTGTTTCGTGCAGCTCCGATGCTGACAAGGATGAATCAGGGTCACACTCAACAGAATCATCTAGTACTTCAGGCGCGAAAATTGATTTCGCAAAAAAGCCAGCTGATGACTTCAAAGCACGAGATCCTAAACTCGAGCCTGCATCGGATGAAAAAGTTCACACTCTCACACTTACCGCGTCAGAAAAAGTTTTGGAAGTCGCACCCGGAGTGAAGCAAGAGATGTGGGTGTTCAATGATCTCGCACCAGCAAAACCACTTCGCGGAAAAGTCGGTGATACTTTTAAAGTCACCGTCAAGAACGAAGGCAAGATTGGCCACTCGCTAGATTTCCACTCATCGTATGCACCGTGGGATACACAAATGAAAACAATCGCATCGGGTGAATCCATCCAATACGATTTCGTTGCAGAAAAAGCAGGTATCTACATGTTCCACTGTGGAACAGCTCCAGCTCTCCATCACATTGGAAACGGCATGTGGGGTTCGATCGTTATTGATCCACCAGACCTTGCAGAAGTAGATCATGAATTCATTTTCAACCAAGGTGAACTCTACACAGGCGATCAAAACAAGCCTGGCGATCTTGCAAAAATGTTGAACGACGAATGGGATGCCGTTGTATTCAACGGTTACGTCAACCAATATTTGCACCGACCAATCCGCGTTGAACCCAACGAGCGCATCCGCGTGTGGGTACTTGACGGTGGACCTTCGGAAAACTCATCCTTCCACATCGTAGGAACCATCTTTGACACTGTATATAAAGAAGGTACATATCTTCTTCAACCAGGACCTGGCGGTTCACAGGCACTTGACCTGCAACCTGCTCAAGGTGGATTCGTTGAGTTTACGTTGAAAGACGTTGGCCTCTACCCCATCGTGACGCACAAATTCTCGAACGCATCGCAAGGTGCTTTGGGTTTGTTCCAAGCGGGAGAAGCGGGAGCCACTACGGAATCTCACTAATTAACTCTAGGATTGCGGTTGCGCTGTACGCGTGACCGCAATTTTTTTTGGTTAATTGCCGTCTAAAATAAAGTCAATAACATCTTTTGCGGAATATCTGCCTTTGTCTCCGCCGATTGTTTTAATCATTTCTGTAAGATCATCTCCAGATGTAACGAGCGGAAGTTCTTCGACACCGCGACGCACTTGGCCAAGACCAATATTTCCCATGAGTGCATTGCATAAACATTTCTTTCCTTGTGCACCTTGTTCGGTTCCACCTTTTCGCACAAACGCATCAACGGGTTCGGCCGAACAGCGATAGCCAACTGTGCCGTCTTCTTGTCGATAATACGAACGCAAATAACTGAGATCGCAAACACGACGGCGGCTTTGGTATATCTCGAGTTCTGAAATCGTTCCGGGAAGTTGCACAACTTTGAAGGGAAAACCGCTCGGCGATGCAACAGGGTCTGTGAAAACTTGCGCCTGACCGAGTGCGACTTGTTCAAACACCAATGACTTCATTTCTTCATTGAAACCAGATTCATTAGAAAAAGCAAAAGCTGTGCCGACTTGAATCCCGCGAGCACCGAGCGCATGCGCCTCTTTGAGTTTGTGAGGTTTGCCCCAACTGCCCGCGATCCAAAAAGGAATACCGAGCTCAGCAAGTTTTTCAAAATGAGGAAAATCTCTGTCGCCATAAATGGGTTGGCCACTTTCATCGAGAGCAAGCGCACCTCGTGGTGGTGAGTTATGTCCTCCCGCAGTGGGGAGTTCCACAACAAAACCATCGGGACGAGTTGTTTCGTCTTTGGTGAGATAATTTGCGAGAGTATTCGAAGAAATAATTGCGAGAAACGCAGGTTGTTTCATATCCAGCGTGGTGCCAAATAGTTCTTTGGGGTCTTGCGAAATTGTGTAGATCTCACCGGGCAGTGCACCTTCAACATCAATCTTGTACGTGCCTACTTTGTTGTTGGCGAGATCACGAATCATCTGAGGCATCTGCTTGGGGATGCCAGCACCCATAATTATTGCATCAACGCCAGCAAGCATTGCTCCTATTGTCGACGCGACGTGAGGGAGTTGTATTTTTTCGAGGTAGTTAATTCCAACGGGCATGTCGTGTCCCTCTTTTGCAAGAAACACTTCAGCGAAGTTCGCAACAATACACAATTCAACGAGATCGCGTGGTGGATCAACCGACCATGCAGGAACATTTTTATAGGGTTTAGCCGGATTGCGACCTCCCTCAATAAAGTATTGATCGAGAACTCGTTGCGCCATTTCAGGAATAGGAAAATGAGAATACGCACGACGCAGATCTCCGGAAACATCGCCGTTCGCTAATTCGCGAGAGTGAACAACATCGATAACGGTTCCCGACACGACACCCATTTGGCCAGCTTTTCCAACTGCGTTTGCAAGTTTGTAGCCAGAGACCGCAATCCCCATACCGCCTTGAATTATTTCAGGGAATCTATCAAGATTGGATTCGCTTGTGTTGTGCGACATCTCAATCACAACCGTTTCGCTTATGCACCCGTGGAGTGGAAGCCACCATCGACATGAATCATTTCACCTGTCGTGGAGGGGAAGAAATCTGAGAGAAGCGCTACCGTTGATTTAGCGACAGGGTAAATGTCATACACATCCCACCCGAGTGGTGCTTGCGGATTCCATCCGTCTTCGAACTGTTGGAATTCAGGAATTGATTTTGCTGCAATAGTTTTTATTGGTCCAGCGGCGATGAGGTTGACACGAATATTTTTTGGTCCAAGTTGGCGAGCTAGGTAACGCGATGTCGATTCCAACGCGGACTTTGCGACGCCCATCCAACCATATGCCGGCCATGAATTTGTTGCATCAAAATCGAGACCAACAATCGAACCACCGTCTGGCATAAGTGGAACAACAACTTCGGCAAGAGCTTTGAGCGAATAAGTTGAAATATGAATTGCGGTGGAGACATCGTCCCATTCGCAGGACATGAAGTCATCGCCGAGACAGTTCGGTGGCGCATACCCAATTGCATGCAGTGCACCGTCGACACTTCCCCACTTTTCTTTGAGCGCGTCTCGAACATCTGCAATGTGTTGTTCGTTTGTAATATCGAGCTCAAGAACCTCTGGAGTTACGGGGAGTTTTTTTGCTGTTCGTTGCGTGATGCTCAAACCTCGACCAGCACCGGTGACAATGATTTCTGCGCCTTGTTCTTGTGCGATCTTCGCGACACCAAATGCAAGTGACGAGTCTGTCAGTACACCTGTGATGAGAATTCGTTTACCCTCTAATATGCCCATCACAAAATGCTACAGCACATTTTTTGGTTCGCTGCTATCGACTGTTTGCAACGATACGCAGTGTGATTACACTTGTAATTGCAAATAAAAAAACGCCCGACCATTTCTGGCCGGGCGTTTTAAGAATTACTTGCGTTCTTCAAAACGGAAAATAGATGTCCAAACATTCGAGATTCTACTAACGATTTTTCAATCTTTAACAGATGTCCGTTTCATCCTAAAAGGAAGGACGGACCTCCAGATTTACTAGTCGAGTTCGAGGTGTCTTGAACGCCTGAATATTTAGTGATCAACGTAGGATTCGTTTTCCTATTCCTGGTCGTGAAACCCAGAATGCGAAAAACGGATACTCCTTAGAAAGGAGGTGATCCAGCCGCACCTTCCGGTACGGCTACCTTGTTACGACTTCACCCCAATCACCGACCCCACCTTCGACGGCTCCTTCCTTACGGTTAGGCCACCGGCTTCGGGTGTTGCCGACTTTCGTGGTGTGACGGGCGGTGTGTACAAGGCCCGGGAACGTATTCACCGCAGCATTGCTGATCTGCGATTACTAGCGATTCCAGCTTCA
>CAZFAO010000038.1:0-12246 GCA_964516875.1 uncultured Burkholderiales bacterium | reverse complement strand
ACAAGTCGCACCTCGTACATGTCAGTGCATCCGCTGCCATGAGATCATACGACTCATAGGTACGATCAATATCGTTAATGACGTCAGGCATTTCTCAACCTATTCCGGAATTGTTGCCAAAAAATCAAGCAAAGTATTATTGAACTCTTCAGGACTTTCCAACATAGGACAATGTCCAACACCCTGAATGACTGTTTCCGTTGCACCCACTGCCTCAGCAACGATTTTGGCATCTCGCAATGGAGTGACGGGATCAGAAGTTCCTACAACGACGCACACAGGCGCTTTAAATGCTTGCAGTGTGTCAAGATAATTAAAGTTTGCCAACATCTGCAGAACATGACTGCATACATCTCTATCTGTCGATACGATACAGCGCCGTACAAATTCCACGACACCATTCGATGCTTTTTTTCCGAGGGCTAGTCGCGCCATTGGAAAACCAATCATGGGAACATCGGACAGAAAATGAAATGCTTTTCCGGTAAATGAAAACTTCGCTAGCGCTTCTGAAAGATTTTCTATGTGGTGATACGGAGGATGCGCAAGTGTTGATACCAAACACAGCCCCTCGATACGAACACTGTCATCGTCACCATATTTATCTAAGTACGACATTGCAACTACGCCACCGGTGGAATGACCAATCAAAATGACACGTTCGAGGTTAAGTTGAGAAATGACGTCGTGGACATCATTGGCAAGAGAATCAAAAGTTATTCCATCGTTGCCCACAGTCGATGCACCGTGACCACGAAGATCCATCGCAAGGATGTCGTAGTTTTCTCGCAAGAGGTCGAATTGATAAGACCAAATCGGTGAGCACAACGCGTACCCATGAAGAAAGAGAATGGATGGCTTCTTTTTATCGCGCGGACCATCTCGGAATAAAACAAGGCGTGCGCCATCTCGTGTTGTAATGATGAATTGTTCCTGTGCCTGAAATTCAAAGTCAACACTTGTGTTGGCAAGGCTTTGTGCAATGACCTTTTGTGCGCCATAGGTTGCAGAAGCAACACCAATCGCCGCGCCCGTAACAATTCCAATAGCTCTAAAAGGATTATTTGCCATACTAAAAAGTGAATTTTAGTCGTAAATCCGTGGAAGTCTTTCTCCCAGGCAACACATGATCTCATAGGGTATGGCACCCGAGAAATCAGCCCACTCTGTCGGCGAAACAGTTTCATGCCCATTTGTTCCCAATAGGGTGACATGCTCCCCTGTCTTCACATCTAAGTCACCCACATCTACCATCATCATATCCATCGTGACAGCACCAAGAATCGGACACCTCACTCCTTGAATTATGACTGATCCCCCGTTGAGCCCAAGTTTCCTTGGTACTCCATCGCTATAGCCGGCATGGAGAGTTGCAATTTTTGTATCTTTTTCAGCGGTGTATCTCCACCCATACGACACAGATTCACCAGCTTTAAGTTTTTTTACAAAAGATATCGATGTTGTAAATGACATCACCGGACGAAGGTCAACAATATGTTTCATCCGAGGATCAGGATATACACCGTATGCGGAGAGCCCAACGCGAACCATAGAAAACCGTGTCGACGCAAGACTCAGTGCAGCTGCAGAATTGGCAGAGTGAATAATGGGGGGCGTGATGCCTGCCATCTCGATTTCGTCGAGCACCGCTTCAAATTCTTTTAACTGTTTGACCGTTCCCGTGTGGACAATGTCATCTGCCGTCGCAAAATGAGTAAACAGTCCTTCAAACACAAGTGTTTCTTGATTATGGATATGTCGGGCGAATTCAAGAGCTTCTGATGTTTCGCATCCCACTCGATTCATTCCTGTATCAACCTTGAGATGCACGTGAGCTGGTCGTTCCTTTGTCGCAAGAGACGCAAGATAATTAATCATCTCCATTGTATAAACTGTAAATGTGATGTCGTGTTCGTAACAAAGTTCAACAGCATCACGCGGGAGTTCACTCAAAGCAAGAATGGGTTTCGTAATTCCTTTTTTTCTTAATGTCAGACAACTTTCAGCTGTTGCGACACACAACATATCAACGTCAAGTTCTTGAAGTTGTTTCGCCACTGCTGACATCCCGTGCCCATAACCATTCCCTTTCACCACAACCGCCAACATAGATGGACTCACAAGTTCACGGATGTTTTCGATGTTGTAGGTCAAAGCTTCACTATCGACATTAACTTTTGTCATTCGATATTGACGAGGCACGCTGTCAGACAGATCAATAACATCGTCAGATGAAAAATTTTTCGACGAAGACAGCATTACATCTCCTCGATGACGAGTAAATCGCACGAGTGTTCCCCTTTGTTACTACATAAAAATGCAGTGTTTTCCATTATATGGAAGTTATGCGTCATATTGTGCGATAACTACCGCTGCAGCACTAAGCGTGGAATGTGTGAGTGAACAATAAAATGAAATGTCGCGTTCTTCCGAGTTGAAAAATAATGAACATGTGGGGAACGAAATAGACGGAGCCCCTGCTTCGTTTTTTTCTATCTCAATGGAATGGAGACCCACAGTGAAAAGAGATAAACCCAACGCTTTGACAGTAGCTTCCTTTGCAGCAAATCGTGCAGCAACCGACGCTACAAATTTTTGATCAGCATGATCATGAAAGTTCTCTTGTTCCGCTTGGAGCGCATCTCGCTCTTTGTGAGTCAAAATTTTTTGAATAATCGATGGAGTTCGTTCAAGTGCGAGCTTCATCCTTTCGACATCGACAATGTCAATTCCTACGCCAATAATCATGAACTATGCCCAGTAGTTCGCAAGGACAACAACAGGATCAGTGAGGAGTTCGACTATTGAAATGTCGCCAAGTTTGTTTTCGTCAAAAGAATCTTGAGTTTCTGTAACAGCATCGCGGAGAGCAAACAATCTTTGCTTATACCCTTCAAGAACACGTTTGCGCGCTTCAACTGAAATCGATTCATCGACATCAATATGAAGCAATGTGATCCCCGTTGTTTTCGATCGTGTCACTTCAGGAACGAGAATAACAATACGACCGTCACTCTTTCCTTGTGTGATCCACACATTTTGTTCACGCGCCGAGAGGCTCTTGGTACCCCGCAAAATAGGGTTGGTGTTTATTCTCGATACGAGATTTTTTGCACTTCCCTGCTGCTCAACGATAGAGAGAGTCGCTTCTCCCGACGGTGCGTCTCCTTGCACGGCGTATCGCGTGTGGCCCGTTATTGTGACAATCATCTCATCGAGCGCAAGAAGAGTTCGTATTACAGGGAATTGTAGGAGATCACGCGCAATTCCAGCATCGAGAATGTATGAAACAGATGGCGAGCGCAGCAAGGTATCGTCGGAACGAGAAATCCCCACCGTAACCGTTTTTGCTTGATGGCGAATTGCATCGATTGGTCGTGTGAGCTGATCGATGCATCGGGTCAAAACAGATACAGCACAGTTCGCGAGCGCTTCGGGGGTTTGCAAACCACCACAACTATCGTGAAGAAGTGCGGGCATAAATGGAGGTGTCAGCGCAACAAAAAGTTTTGTCAGATTCGTTGCATCGCTAGCATCGAGAACAGCATCAAACTCACGCTTGTTCATCCGCGCAAAATAATGTGCGGACGGTTCGACAAGAACTTTACCAATTGCATTCATTGCTCCAACTGCGGAAAGTTCCGCGGGGGTCAACTCAGCAAGTGCGCCACGTGCTTCTCGCAGTGTTTTCGCAGTTTCATCGATAGCTTTTGCCGATTCATACCCCAAAATATGGCCAGCCACACACGCAAGAATAAAACTCACCGCAGGATGAGACTCAGGAACACGAATCAGCTCTTTCGCTTTTTCGCTTTCGTCAAAACGTTCGGTTGTGTCATCGGTGATAATAATGGGACATGCTTTGTGCGCTTTGTAAATTCCGATTTCTTTCGCGACATCATCGGCGGTGGAACCATCCATGCCTGTCGCACAAGCAATAATTAATGGTTCGGATGATAGATCGATATGTTTTTTATCTTCCGTTGAATCAAGGGCTATCGATTTGTAACACAGCTCTGATGACTTAATTCGAATTTCGCGTGCTGCAATTGAATTAGCACCATTACCCACAGTCGCCCACGAGCGACGTGACAAAATATTTTGTACAGCTATTTCCGTAATTTTGATATGGCTTTCTTTACTGAGCACGTCACGCATTTTGTTGGGCATGTCCAACAATTGATTAACAATAAGCATCGTCTCAGCGTCGAAAGGCTTCTTACCAGTTCGGAGATATTCAACTCCCAGCGCGACATACGCACCAGCGGCAACTTGCGAGTAGAAAGCTTTTGTTGATGCAACCGACATTTCAACATCACGGCCACTACTTGTGTAACACACACCATCAGCCTTTGTGGTGAGATCACTACCGCGACGATTCACAATTGCTATAACACTCGCACCTCGATCGCGTAAAAGATCGACCGTGCGGTTTGTATCGGTGGTTGTTCCCGACTGAGATACTGCAATGACGAGAACTTCTTTCATGTTGTCGCGGAGTCCAAAGCCTGAAACTTCCGTTGCGAGCTTCGCGTGAACATTGAGTCCACTATTGACCGCTGAAAAAAAGTGTTCGCAAGCAATTCCTGCTACTGCTGCAGTTCCTTGTCCGATGATTAAAACGTCGGTTATTGAACCGCTATCAATTTTGCCGATTAGTTCTTCAGGAAAGATATCGGGTGAAATCGTTGGATGATCAACATCTCTATGAAATTTACCTGCAAGTGTCGCAGCAAAACTCACAGGCGCTTCGTTGATCTCTTTCCAGAGATAGTGTTTATATGCACCGCGGTCGATATCTCGAGTCGTTACTTCGCTCGTCACCTTTTCTGACTCATCGATCTCAAGTGCTGCACCGTCGTAGGCAACTCTTTTCAGCCCTTCGAGTGTTCCCGCACGATCTTCACTGAGCGAAAAAATCTGTCCCCGTGATGTAACAGGCTGATTGGGGTCATGGGGTGTTTCACCATCGACGCGAATATATGTGTGCGCAATTTCAACAACACCATAAGGTTCACTAGCAACCATATATTCATCGTCACCTAAACCAATGAAAAGACCCTGTCCCCCACCTCGAAGAGCGAGCAGCAAGTGAGTTGGATCGTCCGATGTCATTGCTCCAATAGCTGTTGATCCCTCGAAACGAGATACAACTTGGCGAAATGAATCCAGAACTTCGTGCTTAGGGTTCTGATCGCGTTCATGATTTAAGAGAACAGGAATCAATTTTGCATCTGTTGATGTTGCGGGATCGATTGCACACTCAGATCTAAATGTTGCATGATTGTCGATATCGCCATTGAGAGCTCCGAATGCAAAACGCGTCGATAAAGTATTTACTTCCGAAGAATCAAGGGGGTGTGTGTTGTTCACACTGATAACACCCATTGATGCCCAACGGGTATGCGCAAGAACCATTTCATGACACTGTGCATTGGTCGAGATCGTTTCGAAAAGTAATTGATCCGACGTTATCTGCTCACGGAGGTGCGCAACGTTATCGCCAAGCTCACCAATTTCAGCTGCACGTTTATAAACAAAATATGCGTTGTTGCCAACAACATTCACGTGTGTGCGTTCTTGACCAAGCGATGAAGCATTTTCAATTGATTTGAGACATATTCCTATTCCGGCACTATCTCGTCCTCGAACTTCAATGCGATCAATACTCCGAAGAACAAGGTTGATGGAACGATAAACAGCAATTGCATTATCGCTGGGCATTGTGTGGTCGTCGAAGAAAGCGGTAATTTGATCTGCACTGACACACGCGTCTTTGCTCATACGCCACAGCGCATCGTTTGCGCTCAGAAGATGCTCTTTTTCTATTTCCGTGAGTTCTTCATTCAATTTCAGTGTGTCGTCAACCTGATGTCTCAGCTCATCAGCCTGTTCGCGGATTGTGGAGCGAAGTTTTTTATCTTTGACAAGCGTGATAGATCCACCCAAGCTGATGCATCTCTGGGCAGCATCGACAAGTTCAATAAAGGGAGCTTTTAACCTGTCGAGATCGACGGAAATTAATAGTTCTGGGACATCGGACACATCAACTGATTGAATTGATGTGGATTTTCGAACGAAGGCGACTATTCCGCACATGATTATTTACAAACTTCTTGGACAACGTGTGCGAGGCGAGCGAGTGAGTCTTGGACGGATTGTGCGATCAAGCCCTCCACAGTAATGCGTACAACCTCTTCAGTTCCAGACGGTCGGATGATGACGCGCGAATCCTCACCTAATAAGGCCCGTTCTTGTGCAATGGCCGATTCGATCTCGGCATTATTGTGGGAACGTTCTTTATTGTGAACGTGAACTTTGTCATGTAATTGAATCATCGGGGTAAAGAGATCGAGCATCTCCGCGCTCGTGAGAGCAGCGTTGGTGAGACGTTTTTCAGCAAATATTTTTGCGATAAGAAGAGCATTGAGAATGCCATCTCCCCACGTTGCGTAATCAGTGCGAATAATGTGGCCCGATTGTTCTCCACCGAGAGCGTAAGAATTTTTGAGCATTTCTTCAAGAACGTATTTATCTCCCACGGAGGTTTCTACAAATTCGATGTCGTGTTCGTGCAAATATGATTTCAGTCCACCGTTGCTCATGGATGTTGCGACAACAGTATTGTTCGTCAGATCACCGTGGCGTTTCATTTCGGTTGCGAAGAGTCCCAGAATTGTGTCGCCATCTCGGATGTTTCCGGAATTATCAACAACGATCACACGGTCTGCATCGCCATCAAACGCAAAGCCAATGTCTGCTCTCTTTTCTCGCACGCATTGAACTAATGACCCAAGGTGCGTTGCACCGCATTCGTCGTTGATGTGCACGCCGTCAGATTCAGTATTAATTGCAGTAATGCGAGCATTGGCCAAGAGAAAGACCGCGGGTGCTACTCCATAGGCTGCGCCGTTCGAACAATCGAGAGCAATAGACAAACCATCGAGGTACGTTCCCTGTAACGCATCGTACAGATAGCCAACATAGTCTTTTGTTACATCGCTGAAAGTTTCGAGTTGGTTCTCTTGTGGTTCATAGGGATCGTTGTGTTCAAGGAGCTTTTCGAGTTCTGCTTCAATCTCTTGTTCACGACGAGAATCAATTTTGATACCTGCAACATCGAAAACTTTTACACCGTTGTCGGGTGCTGGATTGTGACTTGCTGTAATAGCGCAGGCGCGGAGAGAATCTCGACGTGCAATCGTTGCAATACCCGGAGTGCTGAGTATCCCCGCATCACGGGTTGTTCCTTTTTCAGATTCGATACCAGCAGTTAAGGCATTTGTGAGGACTGGTCCTGACATGCGAGTGTCGCGTCCAACAAGGAATGGAATATCGTTCCCCAAAACACGTGTAATGGCGCGACCAAGGTTGTACACAAACTCAGCAGTGAGATTTTCACCAAACGTGCCTCGAACACCGTCGGTTCCAAATGCAGGACGAGAAATTCGTGACATGAATCTATGTTAGTTGCCAAAGCGTTTTTACCGTCATCCCGAAACGTTTCGTGTCGACCAGAGATTCTTCGTCGCTTCGCTCCTCTGAATGACGAGGGGGAAACGCTCATCTGAATGAAGACAGTGTCATCCAGAGGCCAACGGCCGAAGGATCTCAACAGAATGACGAAAAAATTATCGCTTACTAAATTGTGAAGCCTTGCGAGCTTTCTTAAGACCGTATTTCTTGCGCTCCACTTCACGAGCGTCACGAGAAAGAAGACCAGCGGACTTCAATGCACCGCGTTGGTCAGCATCGAGACCAACAACAGCACGCGCAATACCAAGACGAAGCGCGCCTGCTTGACCGGCTACTCCTCCACCTGTCACTGTTGCATCAACGTCATACACTTCTTGAGTGTTCGATGTAATAAGAGCTTCTGTTGCGTGACGAACAAGCAGGTCACTGTTCAAGTACTCGGCAATCGACTTTTTGTTCACAGTGATTGTTCCTGTTCCAGGTCGAACGCGCACACGTGCAACTGCACTCTTGCGTCGTCCTGTTGCTTGAATCAATGGTTTTGTTTTTGCCACGAGGGTACCTCTTTGTTGAAAAAATTATGCGTTGACTGGTTTTTTAGATGTAATAACGAATGGTTTTGGTTGTTGTGCTTCGTGAGGGTGAACTTCGCCAGCATAGACATGAAGTTTTTTTGCCATTGCGCGACCAAGACGTCCGTGAGGAAGCATTCCAGTAATTGAAAGCTCAAGTACCTTTGCAGGATTCTTCGTCATCATTTCACCGAGCGTTGCGTCGCGAAGACCTCCCGGATAACCCGAGTGAAAGTAATACTTCTTGTCTTGAGCTTTGCGAGGTGAGATGTCGAGCTTATCTGCGTTGATGATAATCACGTTGTCACCAACATCCATGTGAGGAACCCATGACGGTTTGTGCTTTCCACGGAGAAGGTGGGCAGCTTGTGTGGACACGTGTCCAAGAACGAGATCTTTTGCGTCAATAACGTGCCACTCGCGGACGATATCGGATGCTTTTGGTTGGTAGGTTCCCATGGAAATCCTCTTGTTAGATACGTACGATTCGTTTGCGAGCCAAGAAAATTCCATAATTTCGACTCACAAGAACCTACAAATTTAGCCCGAATGCGGTCTGTGAGGCAAAGTGGACGAATATGACCGAAATCCTCTCCCGAGGACCTCGTTATTAACGACTCTGCAGGTACGCAGGAGGAAACGCGACTCTTTTCCCTAAGCGCTTTAAAACGCTATCGTGCATACCTTGGGAGAGACGATCGAGCTGACCTCGATCATCAAGCAATGTCAAACAGGGATTGGTGGCTGAGTTCAAAGAATCTGCTTCGAGACCATAGACAACATCCTCGAACGCATCATCAGACATTATTTCTGCTGCACCGTAGCGGAAGGAAAACTCGACAAATTTATACGATTGCCCCGTGCAGTTCGATGCAAGCGCTTTGATGAATCGATCAAGATCTTCTTGGGTGATAGCTTGGAACACCTTATCCTCGACAGCTCGATACAACAGATCGAAATTAGTTTCGCATTCATTGTCCGCAAGAACTTTCAATGCACCACCCATGTCGTCGTGAATTTGGTTCCTTTGCACATATTCACGAATAATGCTTTGGGCTTTCTCAACGTCCATGTTTTTCTCCTCGAAACGAACAAAGATTCTATTCGCCATCCTTGGGCATCGTCAATTGGTGAAACGTCAATATAGGACACTCCACAAGATGAGGCCATGTGCTGGAGCAATGTGTGAACCATAGGCTCGTTCTTTTTTCTCGAGGAGCGCAGGGATTTCATCTGGACTGAGGTTACCCTTGCCCACTTCGACTAACACACCAACGATCGAGCGCACCATCTGCCAGCAGAAAGCATTGGCTGAAATTTCAAAACACAGCATGTTTGGTTTTCCCGATGGCGTTGAAAACATCTCAGGTACATCAACATCAATAAATTCAGCCGAAAATACGTTGCGGATATTGTGTGGTTTGGATTCATCGTTGCGACATACACTTGTAAAATCTTGCTCTCCAACAAAATGCTTTGCTGCAATTTTCATTGCGTCAGCATCAAGTGGTCGAGAAATACTCCATACATATTTCGACATCATAAAATTGGGAGTTGGTGAGTTATCAATAAAATATCGGTATGTTCGCGACTTGGCAGAATGTCGAGCATGGAAATCTTGATCCGCTTCACTTATATCATGCACAACAATTTCTGGATTGAGTCGTTGATTGCAGACATGCTTCAGCCGTTCACAATCAACACTTATCTCGGGATCAAAAGTAAGAGAAACAATCTGCTCGCGCGCGTGAACGCCCTTATCTGTGCGACCTGAAACTGCAATGTATGGTGATGCTTGGGTCACCATTTCGATAACTTCGCGCAGCTCACCCACAACAGTTCGAACAGATGGAATATCAGAATCTAAAACTTGTTCAGCAACCCCGGAAAAGTTGCTCCCGTCATAAGAAATCGTGGCGCGGTATACGTTCATGATCTATTGCGTGGATGGATGTGAATGAACATTTGCAGCAAACGAGGAGACCAGCGAAGCGGCAGGCTCCGAGTGTTTCTCCATGGATGGAGAATGCGAAACGTGAATGAAGATCCATTCACGCAATAGCATCAGACAAGTTCAATACGCGCCATCATTGCGCGGTCTCCATCGCGTGGCCCGAGCTTCAAGATACGGGTGTACCCACCTTTTCGAGATGTGTACTTAGGAGCAATTTCGGTGACGAGCTTGTGAGTGACACTCTTGTCTCGCAAAACAGCAACCAACTGACGTTGGATGTGTTGGTTGTTGCCCTTGCCTGCTTTGGTAATCATACGTTCAAGTTGAGGACGCATGTGCTTGGCTTTAGCCAATGTTGTTTCCATTGCACCATGAGTAAAGAACTGACGAGCCAATGTGGACTCGATCAATTTCTGGTGTTTCGGGTCACGTCCTAAACGTGGGCCTTTTTTTGGAGTAGCCATTCGGTTTCCTTTGTTTGCAGGGTCTTACCCTGTTGCAGGGTAAGACCCTGTTACTAGTGCTTGTTCGGGAGAGCCAAACCACGCTCGTCAAGTTTTTCGATGATTTCATCGAGAGACTTTTGACCGAAGTTTGTCAATGCAAGAAGTTCTTCTGCTGAGTTTTGAAGCAACTGACCAATTGTTTCGAGACGTGCACGACGCAAGCAGTTGCGTGGACGCTCGGAAAGATCAAGTTCATCAACAGAGAGATCGAGGTCAGGAGATGTTGTACTTGCAGGAGCAAGTTCACCAAGTTCAAGGCCTTGAGGGTTCTCAGAAAGCTCAGAGATGAGAGTCATGAGGTTTTGCAATGTTGATGTTGCAGATGCAAGCGCTTCACGCGGAGTCATTGATCCGTCTGTTTCGATTTCTACAGTGAGCTCATCAAAGTTTGTTGCTTGCTCAACGCGAGTAGGAGCAACTGAGTAGCTCACACGTCGCACTGGCGAGAAGATTGCGTCGATAGGAATAACACCAATTGTCGATGTTCCCTTTGCGCGATCAACACTTTGGTAACCACGACCTTGTTCGATTGTGATGTCACATGCAAAGTGCGCTTTGTCGTTCAATGTTGCAATCACGAGGTCTGGGTTAACAATGGTAACTTCGGAAGAAACTTCAATGTCGCCAGCTGTAACTTGACCAGGTCCTTGCTTGTCGATACGCGCTGTGATTGCTTCGTCGGAAACTGAAGTCAACACAACGTCTTTCACATTCAAGATCACGTCGGTGACGTCTTCTTTCACACCGGCAATAACATCGAACTCGTGAAGCACTGCATCGAAACGTACTTGAGTAATCGCAGCTCCAGGAATAGAAGACAAGAGTGTTCGACGAATCGAGTTACCCAATGTCTGTCCGAATCCGGGCTCGAGAGGTGAAATAGTGAACTTACAGGTGTTGCCGATTTGTTCGCCGGCTTCAACTTCAGGTCGTTGGATAATAAGCATTTTCTCTCCTACTAGGGTTTCGATTACTTCGAGTAAAGCTCGACAATGAGCTGTTCACGGACAGGGATGTCGATCTGCTCACGGATCGGAAGATCCGAAATAGTGATCTTTGCATCGTTCTTGTTGACTTCAATCCACGCAGGTGGAGTGTGATCAACAACTTCAATGGAGTGACGAACAACAATCATTGCTTTTGCTTTATCAGTAAGCGCAACAATATCGCCCTTGTTTAATTGATAGCTAGGGATGTCGACGCGCTTGCCATTGACTTGGATGTGACCATGTCGAATGAACTGACGAGCTTGTGAACGAGACGCTGCAAATCCTGAACGGAAAACAACGTTGTCCAAACGTGATTCAAGAATTTGAAGAAGGTTGTCACCAGTCTTACCGCCACGACGGGCAGCTTCCTTGAATGTAATACGGAATTGCTTTTCGAGCACACCGTAAATACGACGAGCCTTCTGCTTTTCACGCAACTGGAGTAAGTACTCTGTTTCGCGCACTCGCCCACGGCCGTGTTGGCCTGGAGGGTAAGGACGTCGCTCGATTGGGCACTTCATTGAATCGCACTTTGCACCCTTGAGGTATAACTTCATTCGTTCGCGACGACACAAACGACATACAGGTCCGGTATAACGCGCCATGTTTATACTCTCCGTCTCTTCGGAAGACGACACCCATTATGAGGAAGTGGTGTGACGTCTTTAATACCAACAACTTCAATTCCAATAGATTGGATAGAACGAATCGCAGTTTCACGACCAGAGCCTGGGCCCTTGACGAGAACG
>CAZFAO010000037.1:0-12267 GCA_964516875.1 uncultured Burkholderiales bacterium | reverse complement strand
GGTCGTGAATTGCGTGACAAGAAATTCATGCGAATTGTTTCGCTTGCTCCGGAGGTCTTGTAATGACGAAAACCATGAAGATCCGTAAAGGTGACAACGTGCGCGTTATCTCTGGCAAGAACAAAGGGAAAGAAGGAGAAGTTATTCGTACATTTCCTTCCAAGAACACAGTTCTCGTTGCAGGCGCCAACATCGTTAAGAAGCACCAGAAGCAAGTTCGATCAACAATGCAAGCGGGCATTATCGACAAAGACATGCCGATCCACGTGAGTAACGTCATGTTGATTGATGCTGATGGTCAAGCAACCCGTGTTGGAATTCGCGTCGAAGAAGTAGACGGCAAGCGCAAGAAAGTTCGCTTTTCGAAAAAGACAGGGAGCGTTATCTAATGGCACCTCGACTTAAAGAAAAATACACAACAGAAATTCGTGACACGCTCAAGCAAGATCTTGATCTTAAAAACGTTCACGAAGTTCCTACCATCACCAAGATTGTTATTAACTCAGGTGTTGGCCGCGCTACTCAACAAGGAAACTTGATTGAAGGTGCTGTTAAAGACCTCACCGCAATCTCCGGTCAAAAAGCATCCATCACACGAGCTCGTAAATCAATTGCTGGTTTCAAACTTCGTGAAGGACAAGCAATTGGCGCGAAGGTAACTCTTCGTGGAGACCAAATGTGGGAATTTTATGATCGTCTCGTGACGCTTTCGATTCCTCGCATCCGTGACTTTCGTGGCCTTAACCCTAAGAGCTTCGATCAACGAGGAAACTACACATTCGGAATCAACGAGCAGTTGATTTTTCCGGAAATTAGTTACGACGATGTTGACACCACTCGTGGTATGGACATCACTATTTGTACGTCAGCCAACAATGACGACCACGGCCGTGCGCTTTTAACTGCGCTCGGTTTTCCGTTCCGTCGACCTGATCAAGGATAAAGAGGAATTCATGGCGAAGAAAGCACTTGTTAATAAGCAGCAAGCAACACCAAAGTTTGGTGTTCGTGGGTACACACGTTGTCGCAAATGCGGCCGCGCGCGTTCCGTGTTGCGCAAATTCGGTTTGTGCCGAATCTGTTTCCGCAATATGGCACACAACGGGGAACTCCCTGGTGTCACAAAGTCGTCGTGGTAGGAGAGTGACATGAATATTACTGATCCAATCGCAGACATGCTCACCCGCATCCGAAACGCAAACGTTGCAATGCACGATAACGTTTCGATGCCATCATCAAAACTTAAAGAAGCTGTCGCAAAGATTCTTCTTCGCGAAGGCTACATCGAAGAATTCAATGTTTCTGACGTTGAAGGCAAACCCTTTAAGACACTTAATATCACGATGAAGTACTCGCCCAAGCGCGAGCGCGTCATCACTGGCATTAAGCGTGTATCAAAACCTGGATTGCGTGTGTACACTCCTTCGTCTGAGGCACCTCGTGTTCTCGGTGGAATGGGTATCGCAATTTTGTCCACGAGCAAAGGCGTGATCACTGATCGCGAAGCCCGAGCCGGTCGCGTAGGCGGCGAAATTCTCTGTGAGGTATGGTAAAAAATGTCACGTGTAGGTTTGAAACCCATTCCCGTTCCTAGCGGCGTAGAAGTTTCTGTTTCTGGTTCTACTTGTAAGGTCAAAGGACCTAAAGGCGAACTCACTAACGAAATTCCTGACGTTATTACTGTCACCATTGAAGATGGCCAGGTGAACGTTGTTCGTGCAAACGAAGAGCGTCAATCAAAAGCACTCCATGGTTTGACCCGTCAGCTCATCTCCAACAATGTTGTTGGTGTTGCCGATGGTTATACAAAAGCACTCGAAATTGTTGGTGTTGGTTACCGCGCATCTGCGTCGGGTTCTGGCAAGCTCGACATGGCACTGGGTTTTTCTCACCCTGTTGTTTTTGAAGCGCCTGCAGGAATCACTTTTGTGACTCCCACACAAACACGAATCGAAATCAGCGGAATCGATAAGCAACTTGTCGGACAAGTCGCTGCCAACATTCGAAAACTCCGCAAGCCTGAACCTTATAAGGGTAAGGGTATCCGTTACGAAGGCGAACACGTTCGTCGCAAGGCAGGAAAATCAGCGAAGTAATTCGCAGATTTCTCTGTATCAGTATCTGCTGCTACAGGTACGCACAGAAAAGGACATAACATGCTCAAGACATCGAAGAACGCGCGAACTCGTCGCCACATTCGTGTACGTCGCAAGGTCGAAGGTACTGCTGCGCGCCCACGCTTGGCTGTATTTCGTTCAAACAAGCACATCGTTGCACAAGTTATTGATGACATCAACGGCGTAACGATCGCGTCTGCATCAACAAATGAAAAAAGTTTTTCTGGAACCGGATCCAACGTTGACGCTGCCAAAAAAGTTGGTGCAACAGTTGCAGCCCGTGCAAAAGAAAAAGGAATTACCAAAGTTGTTTTTGATCGCGGTGGATACAAGTACCACGGTCGAGTAGCCGCAGTTGCTGACGCAGCTCGCGAAGCCGGTATTGACGTTTAAGAAAGAACGGAAAAGATTATGACAGACGCAACAACTCCAGCAGCGACAGAAGCAACTGCACCTGCAGAGGCAAAGAATTCACGCGGATCTAAAGGTGGCGGACGCGACGGTGGACGTTCCGGCGGACGCGGCGACAATCGTCAAGAAGCTCCTCGCGACCCACACGGTCTCGAAGAACGCGTTATTGCGATTAACCGCGTTGCCAAGGTGGTCAAGGGTGGGCGACGTTTTGCCTTTACAGCACTTGTTGTTGTCGGTGACGGAAACGGAAACGTTGGACTTGGTTACGGAAAAGCAAAAGAAGTTCCTGCTGCAATCCAAAAAGGTATCGAAGAAGCGAAGAAGAATGTTTTTTCCGTTGCACTTGCTGGTGGATCTGTCACGCACATGAACATGGGTATCCATGACGCAGCGCGCGTGATGCTCAAGCCTGCTGCACCTGGTACTGGTGTTATCGCAGGTGGTGCCGTACGTACCATCCTCGAAGCTGCCGGCGTGAAAGACATCTTGGCAAAATCGCTTGGATCTGCAAACGCAATCAACGTAAGCTACGCAACGATCAACGGTCTCAAAACAATGAAGCGACCTGAAGACGTTGCACGACTTCGTGGAAAATCTCCCGAAGAAGTCACAACCAAAGGTATGTACGCTGCATATAAAGAGACTCAACGAACTCGCAAAGACATCGTCAAAGATGGCGCGAAAGAACCTGCAGAGGTGAAGGCATAATGGCAAAAATTGTTGTTACTCAAGTAAAGAGCACCATCGGTGCGAAACCTAAGACACGCGGAACTATCCGCGCACTTGGCTTGGGTCGCATCGGTCGTAGCCGCACACATGAAGATGGCCCCGTCGTACGCGGAATGCTTCTCAACGTCCAACACTTAGTAGTTGTTAGTGAAGCCAGCAAAGCCGGCACTGTAAAGGAACAAGCATGATCAAAGTTCACGATTTAGCTCCAGCCGAAGGCGAGAAGCACGTTAAGAAACGCGTTGGTCGTGGTATTTCTGGAAAAGGTGGAAAGACTGCAGGTCGCGGTTCCAAGGGACAACACGCTCGTAACACTGTGTTCGCAGGTTTCGAAGGTGGACAAGTTCCCACATACCGACGTTCTCCAAAGGCAAAAGGTTTCACCAACCCTTTCCGCGTGGAATATCTTTCACTCAATCTCGATGATTTGTCCGAGGCATTCGAAGCAGGTGCATCTGCAGACCCAGGTGCAATGCGCACGGCAGGTGTCTTAAAGAAACAAGGTTTCGTGAAGATTCTTGGCCGCGGAAAAATTGACAAAGCTCTTAACGTAAAAGCGCACGCGTTTTCTAAAACTGCACAAGCAGCAATTGAAGCAGCGGGTGGAACATGTGAAGTTGTTCCTCTTCCTTGGGGAGACAATCGTCGTCCTGCACAAGGTAACCAACACACTAACCACTAATTTTCAGGAGCACGGATGCGTCGAAATAAAATTGCGCCTATAGCTGCGGCTGCAGCAATGTTAATTGCAGGATGTTCAACTGCGAAAGATTCATCATCGCAATCTTCTGCTACGAGCGACACTGAAGCACCCGCGCCGCAAACTCCTGATGGCGCGAACGAACGACATATCGTTACAGTGGAATGTGTTGACGGTGGAAAATATGAACTTCGAACCGATGGAGTGAAAGGCCTTACGTTTCCTGACGGAGCATCAAGTCCTTCTATTGCAGGTCAATCGATACCCGAAGATCTCAATCCAATATTGATGTTGTTGGATGATATGGAGAGATCGCTTTCTCCTATGAATTCTGGCGACACCAAACCCAATACTCCAATCAACACATACGGTGTCTACGTGGTTGGCGACAATGAGCTGAGCCTAGAAGATGGAGTCGCAGCCGTTGGTTATGTACCCCTTGTCACTGCTGAACAAGTTCAGGAATACGTCTTTTCAAACGGTAATACCGGATGGGATTTAGAAATGCTCCTCTCCTTTACCCAAGCAGTAGCAACCGTCGAAGGTCTGGATTCGTCCGAAGTAACTCTGATGCCGCCCCTACCGGAGAGCGAGAAAATTACTTTGCAACCAAATAAGCCAGTCACAGCGCAATTCGATCTTGATTTCGCTTACGAAGTGTATGGCGAACGTCCTGCTCAGCCTTTGGGTAAGCAAGAGTGCACTTTCACACTTGAGCTCGGTTCACCTTCCTAATTTCCCCTAATTTCCCCGTGATGGCTGCCAGGAGCCGCGGTTTCCGCTGCTAAAACGTACACTCACGATAAGTTACCCGTTTACAGGGTAAGACCCTGTAGTACATTTGACCGAAATGTCCAATTCGTCTACACTGGTTTATTCGTGAAAGGACTCACACATGGGTAATGGATATATACGTGCAGCTGTATTGTCAGTTGCTTTAGCTGCCGCATCAACCGCTTGTAGCTCGAAAGAAGACAAATCGGCTCCAGAGAAGCCGGACCCCACTAAGTACGGTCGCATCACTCTTGATTGTGATGACATTGTAGTAAAAACAGATATTACTGGTATTAATAATACGTCCCTACCTGATGGTGCCAAAGCGGGATTCTACTCAGGTACAGAGCCAGGCGAGGGTTGGACTACTAAAACTGACAAAGCTGTCTTTCGATATGAACAACCAAATACTCCGGGGAGATTTGTGCAGCTTGTCGTAACGAATGATCTCACTCTTCATGATGGTGAGATTAATGATGCGACCGGAACCCAACTTGAAGTTGTCGCAAGTGAAATAGACCAAGCAATCTTTGACGAACCTCTCAATCGAAATGTTGCTCGTGAAGCATTTGACATTGTCGTCGATTCGGGTTTTACTGCTGAGGACTTTCATGAACCTGACACCTTTATCGAAGTCGTTGAAAATGGTGATGATAGCTGGCAACGACAGAATTTCTTGGAGTCGGGTGAGACAATAAAATTTCCAGTCGTCGTACCCAACTACACAGGTGCACAACCATTAGAAGTTCCATGTGCTGTAAAAGCAACGTTTCCTGACCGATAGGTTCGGCTAAGTATCGCATCGTTATTGTTAAAGTAAACCTATGGCAATTACTCGTCTCAATCATGCGGTTCTCTATGTTCGCGATGCCGCTGTTGCGGCTGAGTTTTACAAAGATGTTTTTGAGATGGAATCGATTATGGAAATGCCCGGAGCGGTTTTTCTTAAATTCAAAAATACACTCAACGATCACGACCTCGGACTCTTTTCACTCGGACCCGATGCACCCATCCTTCCCCGAGGCGCTGCTGTGGGTTTGTATCATCTCGCGTGGCAAGTCGAAACCCTCAACGATCTTGTCCACTTCGAAAAACTATTAAAACAACGCAACGCTTTCGTTGGTGCCACCGATCACGGCCAGACCAAAAGCGTCTACGGTCACGACATCGACAACAATGAATTTGAGATCATGTGGATTGTTCCTTCTGAACTCGTTCAACCTGGCGACGATATGAAAACAACACGGCTCGATCTTGACAAAGAAATTGCGCGCTTTGGTGCAGATACTCCTGCGCGTTCCCTCGCTCATTAACATCCCCTCCGTGTTGAGCGGAAAACCCCTCGCTATACGCCAGAATTTGTCCCAACACAGACAATATCTCGTGGAAAATGGGCAATATCAAGTTATTCGTCCACTAGGATGACTTCCGCTTCATTCTAGAGAATCGTTGGATCACAACGCTCTGGAAGAATTTATATTTGGAGGATAACCTAAGTGATCGACCGCCTTGCATCGATGTTCCGCATTGAGGACTTACGTAGAAAAATTGCTTTCACCCTACTCGTCATCGTTATTTATCGTGTCGGTTCGTTCATCATTTTGCCTTTCGTTAAATACAAAACTGTCCAAGACACTCTGGGTAACAACGACATCTTCTCCGAACAGGGGGGTGGACTCCTTAACTACTTTGCGCTCCTCGCCGGTGGAGGTTTGCGCAACTTGGCGATTTTCGCATTGGGAATCATGCCGTACATTACTGCCAGCATCATCATGCAGCTCCTGGGAGAAATCATCCCCAAGATCAAAACGTGGCAGCAAGAAGGTCCCGAAGGCCAAAAGAAAGTTACGCAAACAACCCGCTATGTAACAATTTTGTTGGCGTTGCTCCAATCTTCTGTGCTTGTTTATCAACTCAACCAAGGTCAACTTTACGGTCAACGGTTCCAAGACGATTCCAATGAGGATGTCACATCGTTCCTGACTGCAAACATGACGACACCAAAGTTTTTGTTTATGATTTTGACACTTGTCGCGGGTACTGCACTGTTGATGTGGTTGGGCGAATTGATTACGCAAAAGGGAATCGGCAATGGAATGTCGATTTTGATTTTTGCTTCGGTTGCAAGTTCGGTTCCTTTCCAGTTCGCCGCGGTCTGGACGCAAGGCGGAACATTTAAATTCTGGGTTATTCTCGCAACAGGTCTTGCAATGATTGCTGGTGTTGTCTTTATTGAATCAGGTCAAAGACGTATTCCGGTTCAATTCGCAAAACGTGTGGTGGGTCGAAAGATGATGGGCGGTCAAAGCACATACATTCCAATCAAGGTCAATACTGCTGGTGTTGTTCCTGTTATTTTTGCGCAATCACTTTTGCTTTTCCCGGCGTTACTTGCAGGTCTTGCCAACAACGAAAGTTTGCGAGCATTTATCGATAAGCATTTCATTAACGGTCAATCGTGGTGGTACCTGCTCGCCGAAGTTGTTTTGATTTTGGCATTTGCGTACTTCTATACATACATTGCATTTAACCCTGCACAACAAGCAGATATTATTCGCAAACAAGGTGGCTATATCCCGGGTATCAAACCAGGTCTTGACACCGAGAAGTACTTGACGAAAGTCGTCAACAGAATTACGTTGCCCGGTGCTGCGATGATTGCGTTCATTGCTGGATTCCCGATTGCTGTGACGATCATTTGGGGAATTGCACAATTCCCATTCGGTGGGACATCTATGCTCATCTTGGTCGGTGTGGCACTTGAAACCATGAAGCAGATTGATGCACAGATGTCGTTGCGTAATTACGAGGGCTTTTTGTCGAAGTAGATTCTCACAATACGCAACAACTGAACGAACTGCTGCAACTTTGTACTTTTTGGGGAGGGTCCGGCCTTGCGCTTCACGCAAGAACAGACCCTAGCAGTGCAGGAATAATGCGGCTTTTTATTCGCAAACAAGGTGACGACAAAGCAACCGAACATCTAGTCTTAATCTATTCTTATGACACAGCCATTACGACTAATCCTTTTCGGTAAGCAGGGCGCGGGTAAAGGTACCCAGGCTCAGCTCCTTGTTGAGCGCTATTCGATTGAGCACCTTTCTACCGGAGATATTTTTCGCGCTGCAATACGTCAAGGAACACCTGCCGGACGCGAAGCACGATCCTTTTTGGATCAAGGTGAACTCGTCCCCGATGATACTGTCATCAAAGTTGTAGAAGAAAAATTTGAAACTATGCCAGAGCTCTTAACAAAAGGTTTTGTTCTTGATGGTTTTCCTCGTACAACCGTGCAGGCGTACGCGTTGGAAAAATTGCTTGAAGAAAAAAAAGCTCCATTGCACTGTGCAATCAATGTTGAAGTAGATAGCGATGTCGTATTGAAGCGACTTACTGGTCGACGTGTATGTGTTGAATGCGGAACGAATTACCATCTCGAAAAACCGCCGACAAAACCTTGGACATGTGATGTATGTGGTGGGGAAGTTCGTCAACGTCCCGATGATAGTGAATTAGCGATTAAACGTCGTTTAGAAATTTACGAACGTGAAACGCAACCGTTGTTGAAGTTTTATTCTGATAAAGATCTGCTTGAAGTGGTCGATGGGCTCGGGACAACAGAAGAAGTTTTTACAAAAATTGAACACATAATAAGTCGTCGAGCGGCCTAGATTCTTTCGACATAACCAACAACGCACCGGGATTATATGCCGCGGCGATTACATATTGTCAAAGTAGAATATTACGGTGTTAATACGCAATTTCCGAGGAAAAACTTCACACCGACACCTTTTCTTCACTTTCGCTGCTGTCGTCATTATCGCGACATTCGTTGGTGTTATCAACATTAACTCAGCAAGTGCTGCAACTACTTTAACTGTCGACTCTGTCCTCGATACACAAGACAACAATGCAGGTGACGGGAGTTGTAACGACGGCTTGGGCAATTGCACGCTGAGAGCCGCGTTAGAAGAATCCAATGCACTCGCCGGAACCGACACAATAGCGTTTGGGATCGGCCCTTTCAACGGAACAGTTAAGACAATTCTGCCCAACACGAGTTTGCCTATCATCGTCGACACTGTGATTATCGACGGCTACACACAAGACGACGCCATACCCAATACCGCTGCGAGTCCTAACCCCCTTAATGGGGAACTGCGAATTGAACTAGACGGTTCGAATGCATTCGATGGCGTAGGGATAACGGTTCAGGGCTTTGTCTTTGATGTTGGGAGCGCAAATAGTGTGGTTCGCGGCATGGTAATCAATAGTTTTTCTGGCGCAGGGATAACCGTTGCATCTGACGGTCTTGTTGTCCAGGGATCTTACTTAGGGAGTGACTCAACAGGACTACTCAGAAGACCTAACGTCATCGCAGGAATTAACTCGAGTTACAACGATGTTCGAGGGACGGATGCATTGATCGGTGGGTTAGATCCAGAAGATCGCAATCTCCTCTCTGGCAACGCAAGCTCTGGCTCCTATCCAGGAACACGCTGGACATTCCATGGGAATTATATCGGCGTCGATAAAACAGGGGTGTCTGCATTACCCAACTCGGCGCCAGGTGATGCAGGAGGTTTGTCTATCGACTTTGCGGATGATGTCATCGTGGGTGGAACATCTCCTGGCGCAACGAACGTTATTTCTGGAAACGGGAATCAGGGGTTAGCCCCGTATTATGCGGACGGGTTAGTCGTTCAAGGAAATTTCATTGGGACAGACTTTACGGGTACGGTTGCAATTCCTAATGGCGGTATCGGAATTAACTTGAACTTCTCCGATGATGTTTTGATTGGCGGTAATTCGGTAAGTGCACGAAACATTATCTCAGGAAATAATAACGACGCGATGTGTATTGGTGATAGTACGCAAGTGAATATTCAAGGTAACTATATCGGCGTTTCTATAGATGGAATAACAGATCTTGGTAATGTTGGCGCTGGGGTAACGACATCATGTGGACCTAATAATTCAGAATTTTTAGTTGGAGGGACTTCAGCTAACGAACAAAATATTATTGCATTTAATGGAACTGGAGTAGTAGTTCCGAATCCAACTGATGCGAGTATTTCAATTCTCAGGAACTCGATCTACGCCAATTCTGATCTCGGAATTGACATCGATGTATCATCTCAAAACACAAACGATATTGGTGATGGAGATGTAGGTGCGAACGATCGATTGAACGCGGCCGAGTTCACAAATGTCGATGAGTCTGGTGGTGACACGACAGTTGAATATAAATTAGATGTACCCTCAGGCGACTATCGAATTGAATATTTCAGTAATGCGAGTTTGGATAGTTCCGGATATGGTGAAGGCGAGACTTACCTTGGCTTTTCGAATATTTCTCACCCTGGTGGTGGTGTTCAACTGTTTACCGATGTGCTCACAGGCGTAACGGGAGTTACGAATCTTTCCGCGACAGTGACCGAGCGTAATGTCTCGACGAATTCTACATTTGGTGCGACAAGTGAATTCGGTGGAAATGCTGTCCCTGCATACGGAACAACGTTGACAAAGGTGCTGCTCAATCCTGAGACTGTTGCTATCGACCAAGACATTGTTTATCGACTCACGCTAAAAAATGATGGTCCAGATGATTTAAATCTCGATTTATTGTCTGGATCTGATCCAACCGGCAATTTTATCGTTCTCGACGTGTTAACTCCAGAGTTGACTTACGTCAGCGAAAATTCATCCGACGTCACATGTACCGATATTGCTCCTGCATCCATCTTCGGCTCTGTATTGGGAAACCACCCGACGTTTCGCCTCATAAGTTGTGCTTACACAGGACCGAGTAGAGAACTCGAAGTGGGCGAATCGTTTTCGTTCAACATGACCGTGCACGTGACGCCATCAAGTGATTTGCATTTCATCAATTATGCGTTGACCCCTGTTGCTCCGGGTGATGAAGATTATGCAGAATTTTCAAGCGTGCTTTTTTCGGGCAATGATATTATTGACGAACTTTCTGGAAGAATAGGAAACCTTACATACGCGCAATTCCCGCTCCCCATCGTGACGACCCCGACAACTATTCCAGCTCCAGCTCCCGGTGTATCGGGTTCGCTGCCAGCCACGGGGATGAGCTTGGTTGCATTGTTTGGATTTTCATTAGCTATTGCATCACTTGGGTGCCTCATTGGCATCCGGGCTAAGCGATACAATCGTGTCCGCAACGAAAGCTGACTTCGAGTCTGTGGCGAGCGCATATCTAGAAAATGCCAGCTTTTCCGCACTCTTTTTAAAGGGTCTTACCCTGTGAGGGGAATGAATGAGGATAAAACCCGCTCAGCTTGGCGAAATTGGGTCTATTTGGTCTAGTATTTACCTTCGTCTCAAAAACATATGAGGGAAAATGCTGCGGCAAATGGCATGGAACCTCGACCGAAAATGATGGAGTGGACTTGTCCAAAGATAAAGAAGATGTAATCGTCCTTGACGGTAATGTATCCGAAGCTTTAGGCAACGCGATGTTTCGAGTTGAACTCGAAAATGGCCACAAGATCATTGCGCAAATTTCTGGAAAAATGCGAATGCATTACATCAGAATTTTGCCAGGTGACAAAGTCCAAGTTGAACTTACAACGTATGATCTCAACCAGGGCCGAATCACGTATCGGTATAAATAGTTTTTGAGCCTTTCTCCGTCACAGGACATATTCGAAAAACCACAAAGGCAAATAAATGAAAGTTCGCCCCAGCGTGAAAAAGATGTGTGAGAAGTGTCGCGTTATTCGCCGACACGGATCAGTACGCGTCATTTGTGAAAACCCTCGACACAAGCAGCGTCAAGGCTAAACGTTTTACAACGAAGAAAGGTATTTAGGATTCTATGGCTCGTATCGCCGGCGTCGATATCCCCCGTGAAAAGCGGATCGACATTTCTCTCTCCTATATATACGGAGTAGGTCGCAAGACTGCACTTCAAATCTGCGAAGCAACAAACCTTCCTGGACAGACTCGCGTTCGCGATCTCTCTGAAGAGGAAATTGCAAAGCTTCGCCAATACATCGACGCAAACATCAAGGTAGAAGGTGACCTTCGCCGTGATGTTTCGCAAAACATTAAACGCAAGATGGAAATCGGTTGCTACGTCGGCATCCGTCACCGTCGTGGTCTTCCTGTTCGTGGACAGCGTACAAGTACGAATGCTCGAACACGCAAGGGTCCAAAGAAGACTGTTGCCGGCAAGAAGAAGGTAACGAAGTAATGGCTACACCTACAAAATCTCGACGCCCAAAGAAAAAAGAGAAAAAAGATATTTACTACGGCGTTGCACACATTAAAAGTTCATTCAATAACACTATCGTTTCGTTTTCTGACCAACAGGGCAATGTCATCTGTTGGGCAAGCTCGGGACAAGTTGGTTTCAAGGGTTCACGAAAGTCAACTCCTTTTGCTGCGCAACTCGCTGCAGAGCAAGCTGCAAAGCAAGCAATGGAACACGGAGTAAAGAAAGTCGACGTTCTCGTCAAGGGCCCAGGCTCTGGTCGTGAAACTGCGATTCGTTCTATCCAA
>CAZFAO010000036.1:0-14728 GCA_964516875.1 uncultured Burkholderiales bacterium | reverse complement strand
TAAATGTGGCGAAAAGCAATGGTTGCACTTGGTCTGCAGGATGATGAAGACGACGCAGATTTCCTTGGATACGATCTCACCGACGATTCCACCGAAACATATCGAAATGAAGCTCCTGTAAGAGAACCCGATCGCATTACACGTCCGAATGCGATGCCCTCTTCACGTAATCGCGATGCTCCTACTGTTCGTACAATCGCAGCTGACGAACCCGTTCGTCCGCAAACGATCCGCACAATGCCCATGACAGCGCCGGCATCGCCCAGTGTTCATGTGTGTGAGCCAAAAAGTTTTAACGACGCCCAAGAAATTGGTGAGCGTTTGAAGTTGGGTCGTCCTGTCATCATGAATCTCGGCGGACTTCCTCGCGAACTTCAACGACGACTGATCGATTTCGGGAGTGGATTGGCCTTCGCTATTGATGGTTCGATGTCACGTGTTGATGAGCATGTCTTCTTACTTGCACCGAGCAACGTTGACGTTTCTGCCGAAGAAAAAGAACGCATGGTGAACTCAAGCTTGTACTCATAACCGAGAGTCCTCTCTTTCTCGGCTAGCCTGATAACCATGATCCCATTACTTCTTCAAGCGATATTTATTTTTCAACTGTTCTTGTTTGCGTATGTGATTCTCACATTCTTCCCGCTAGAACCGGGCAGTTTTTTATCTCAGATGCGTGCATTTTTGGGAAACATATTTAACCCCATGGTTTCTTTTATTGAAAAGCGAGTCCCCTTTGCGATGCGCCGTTATGCCACGCTGATTTTGTTTCTTGTCATCATTCTTCTTCAGATATTCTTGCAGAACCTTCTTTAATTCCAGACGAGCACGGTGATGCTCAAAGAGGCGAGTGCAGGTCAGGATTAATTGATTTGCCTATCACTGACTTCGTCCGTGGATTAGGTGTAAAATGACGCGCCATGAAAATTTCACCACGTGAGCTACGAGAAGCTCAGATCCCCTCGAAAGCCTTCGGTTTCAATCAAGACGTCGTCGATGCACTCCTTGAACGAGCAGCAGACACTATCGAAGGGCTGATCGAAGAAAACCGTCAACTTTTTGAAGCGCTCGAGCGACTCCGCAACGAAGGAACAAGTGCTCCTCTTTCGGATCCATTTGCCGATGTAGAGATGCAGAACGAAGTGCCTGCTGCTGAAACTCAAGTCGTTGCTCCTGCAAGCGATTTTGAACCTGGCGAACAAATTCGAAATACAGAAAAAGAAGATCTTATTAACAAGACACTACTTCTTGCGCAACGCACAGCAGACGAAACTCTCAAGACGGCCAAGACCCAAGCAGAAGAATTTGTTGAAATCGCAAAAGCAAAAGCTGACGAGCTCGTGAAGCAGGCAACAGAAGATGCACAAACCACGACAGGACAAGCTCAAGAACAGGCACAACGTGATCTTGAGAACGCACAACAACAAGCAGCCCAATTAGTTTCTACAGCACAAACACAAGCTGATGAACTTGTTGCTCAAGCGCAAGCGCAAGCAGATTCTATTTACGCAAGTGAACGAGATAAGTTTGTCACGCTCGTTGAAAAGTTGACAGCAGAACGTGCACAACTGATGAGCGATATTTCTATCTTGCAGACATTCGATCACGAGCACCGTACCCGGCTGCGTGCAATTGTCGAAGCAGACCTTCAGCAACTTGTCGATCGGGAACATCTTGATATCGGTTCATTGCCGGAACTTCCTGACGTGTCGCAATTGATTGCAACGTCATCGCCGACGCCTACTGCGCAATTTGTAGCCGCGCCCGAAGGCGAAGTTGTTGCTCACAGTGAAATGGCTGCTCCGGCTCCAGCACCTGCGCCAGCTCCAGAACCTATGCCGGCGCCAGCGCCAGCGCCAGCGACTTTTGATGAAATGATCGCCACTGAGGACATCATTGAACCTGCAAGTCAAGCTGATGCTGATGAAGATATCCTCGTGTCAGAAGGCCATGTTATTGAATCGTATGAATCCCAGAGCTATGTTCCCCCAGCCGGTGGGGCGCAGAGTGATGGGGACCCTTTTGCCTCCTTTGTTGATGCACCAAGTGTCGTTGAGCCTGCTGGTACTTATGATCCGGGCGCACAAGTCGTCGAGCCCGCTGGTGGACAAGTAGAGTCTTCGGGTTCAAGCGGGACTTTCGATCCAGGAGTGCAAAGCAAGCCACATCACGAGAAACTCGATGATGATGATTTTTTTGCATCTCTGCGTGAAGCTGTCCAAGACGATGCGCCACTTGGGCCATCGGACAACGATGAGGACGACGGCACATCCAAGGGACTATTTAACACATAGAGAGTTGCCACAAGAATAAGTATTCATTGGGCAAAGAATCTAGAGATACCAAAAAATGGCAGCAGCAAAGAAACCAGCGAAAAAAGTAGTGGCAGGCAAAACAGCCTCGAAGAAAAGTGCTGCAAAAAAACCTGTAAAGAAACCAGCAACTAAGACAGCAACAAAGGCTGCTGTAAAAAAAACAACGACGCAAACGAAAGCCACTGCGAAAAAAACCGTTACGAAAAAAGCAGAACCCAAAAAGGCTCCAGCGAAAAAAGTTGAAACGAAATCATCGAAATCAACCACGCAAACAGCAAAAAAAGTTACTCCACCAAAACAGCCTGATGTTTTCCGCTGTCCCATCTCGGGCATTCCTGTGAAAGCAGAAAAACCCAATTTATCAGACAAAAATTTGGCCAAACTCAAAGAACTGCTCATAGAAGAACGTGTACGTCACGTAGCCCAAGCAGAGGAACTGGCCCAAGAAGCGGTCGACATGATTGCTGACCGCGAAGCTGGCGACACTCAGTTCGATGAAGAATCAGGTGAAGGTGATTCAGTTGCCGTTGAACGCGAACGAACCCTGTTCTTAGCCGCTGAGGCACAAAATACCGTCGCTCAAATCGACCGTGCACTCGAACGAATGAAAAACAAAACATACGGTTTATGTGTTCCGTCGGGAAGGCGCATTTCGGTTCCTCGATTGGAAGCATTGCCCTGGACAGAAGTGTGCGTCGATTGCAAAGCGAGAAGCGAACGTCGTCGCTAGTAAACTTCATTAGTGTCAACCAGCACTAAAGCATCACTTATTCGTCAACGCATTATTGGTTTTGTCGTTTTTTGTACAGCCGTCCTTGCAGCCGATCAGTTGTCGAAGGCGTGGGCGCGCAACCACCTCGTCGATCACAGCGATTACATAGGTTCAACCGAGGTTGGATTTTCTCTCACCACGAATTCAGGTAGTGCATTTTCGCTCTTTCAAGACTCAACAATATATTTGACCATCGTCGCCATCATTGTTTCTGCAATTTTGATTGTTCTTTTCTTCCGAACGAAAAATACCTGGATGGCATATTGTTATTTGGCAATCGCTGTTGGTGCTCTGGGAAATGTAATTGATCGATTCACTCAACCGCCCTATGGTGGCCATGGTCATGTAAGCGATTTCATCCGTATCGGTATGTGGCCGACATTTAATATTGCCGATTCTCTCATAACAATCGGAGCAATCGCACTTGTTGTTGAAACTTTTTTCCGCAAAGGCGACGAGACTGCGGCGCCCTCAGAGGATTCACAATGAGCGGAGATCTTGTATTCGTGATTCCTGACGGTATTGAAACCATGCGTGTCGATAAAGCAATAGCTTTGGAAACACACATGACACGATCGACGATTGCCGACATGTTTGACGCGGGCAATGTTCTCATCAATGGTAAAAAATCTAAAAGATCAGAAAAAGTTTCGCCGGGCGATGAAATCGAATTGACCTATCTTGACGACACTGAAGAAGTCGTGAAAGGTCAAGACATCGATATCAATGTTGTCTATGAGGACGATCATCTTGTCGTCATTAATAAAAATGCAGGGATGGTGGTTCATCCCGGAGCAGGGAACAAAGATTCAACATTAGTGAACGCGCTTGTTTTTCGGTATCCGGAAATTATTTCCGTCGGTCAATCGCATCGACCAGGCATTGTCCACCGTCTCGATGCAGGAACATCCGGGCTGTTAGTCGTGGCGAAAACCAACGAAGCATACGAGAAATTTGTGGAGATGTTTTCGTCACACGATGTCGATCGTCGATATATTGCCTTGGTGTGGGGTAAATTCGAAACCACGTCGGGCATCATTGATGCTCCCATTGGTCGCAGTGCAACTCGCGTGACAAAGATGGCCATCCGAGATGGCGGTAAACACGCACGAACGCACTACAGCGTCAATGAGTACTTTGACAAAGCTGATGTGTCGCTTTTAGATATTTCCCTCGAGACCGGACGCACGCACCAAATTCGTGTTCACTGTAAATCCATTGCTCACCCCATAGTTGGCGATAAGACCTATGGTGGCTATCGACAAAGCCTCGAGTGTCCTCGCCCGTTCCTCCATGCTCATACGCTGCGCTTTATTCACCCCATCACGAATGAACAAATGGAATTTATTGCACCCTTGCCCCAAGACCTCGCGGGAATCTTGACCGCGTTGGAACGAGAGGGCCATAGCGGAGGAGATCCAACTCTCAACGCCTCGTTGTCCGATGAGTAGAATGCGTAGCTAAGTTTTGTTCCCCAACGCCAAGGAGGCCGTTTAACGACATGGCTAAGTCATTCGCGCACCTTCACGTCCATACTGAGTATTCCATGCTCGATGGTGCCTCGCGTCTTGGTGAACTCATTTCCGCGGCAAAACAAGACGGTCAAGTCGGAATTGGTATTACCGACCATGGAAATCTCTATGGCGCTTTGGAGTTTTATAAGCAGTGCACAGCTGAAGGTATTAAACCCGTCATTGGAACGGAAGCGTATTTCGAAAATGGATCTCGTTTTGATCGCCCGAAGCGTTCCGAAATGGAAACCTTTCACCTCACGTTATTGGCAGAAAACAATGTGGGATATAAAAATCTCATCAAAGTTTCTTCACAGGCCTATCTCGACGGTTTTTATTACAAGCCCCGCACCGACTGGGAGTTGCTCGAAGAACATGCAGAAGGTCTCATTGCAACATCGGGTTGTTTAGGCGGGCTGGTCAATCAACTCATCATGAAGGAAGAATACGATGCTGCCTTAAAAGCCGCGTCGCGTTTCCAGGATATTTTTGGTGCAGATAATTTCTTTATTGAATTACAAGATCATGGTCTCCCCGAAGATGCTGTTGTCTTACCTCACCTCGTAGACATCTCGCAACGGCTTGGCGCTCCCATGATTGCAACGAATGACTCGCACTACACAGACAAATCTGATGCACACTCGCACGACGCATTGCTCTGTGTGCAAACGGGTTCTTTGATGAGTGATCCCAAACGATTCAAGTTTGATGCTGAAGAATTTTATGTAAAATCATCTGCAGAAATGCGCCATTTATTTTCTGATTACGAAGATGCGTGCGATAACACATTGTTGATTGCTGAACGCGCCGATGTGAATTTTGAGTTCGACAAAATTATTTTGCCGTCGTTTCCTGTGCCCGATGGATATACAGAGCAGACCTATTTGCGTGAACTCGTCGACAAAGGTGCGCGAGAACGCTGGGGTGACGCTATTACAGACGAAATTAAAGAGCGCATTAATTTTGAACTCAATGTTATTCAAGAGATGGGTTTTCCGGCATACTTTTTAATCGTATGGGATCTTGTGCGTTACGCCCACGATAACAACATTCGCGTGGGGCCAGGTCGTGGATCTGCTGCAGGTTCTGCGGTTGCGTATTGTCTGCGTATCGTCGATATTGACCCCATCAAATATGATCTTCTCTTTGAGCGATTTTTGAATCCTGGGCGAAAGGAAATGCCCGATATCGATATGGACTTTGACTCGCGATATCGCGGAGAGATGATTAAATACGCTGCTCAACGTTTTGGGTGGGACCGCGTTGCACAGATCATCACCTTTTCCACGATTAAAGCCCGTGCGGCCGTGCGAGACTCGGCGCGCGTTTTGGGATACCCCTATGTTGTCGGCGATAAAATCGCCAAGCTCATGCCCCCTCTCATTTTGGGTCGCGATACTCCTATTTGGGCGTGCTTTGACAAGGTCGAGAAATACAAAGAGGGATATGCAATGGCCAGCGAGTTACGCTCGCTCTATGAAACTGACGCTGATGCCCGACGAGTTCTAGATATTGCGCGCGGTCTCGAAGGATTGCGACGTCAAGATGGCATTCATGCCGCGGCTGTTGTGATTGCGCCCGACACACTTACGGAATATCTGCCGGTGCAACGAAAACCAATTCCTGGTGGAGAAAAAGGTGACGCTCCACTCGTGACGCAGTTCGAAATGAATGGCGTTGCTGATCTCGGTTTGTTGAAGATGGACTTTTTGGGTCTGCGTAACCTCGATGTTATGGACATCACGCTCAAGATCATTGAAAAGACCCGCGGTATTCAATTTGATATTGACCATGTTGATCTTGAAGATGAAAAAACATTTGAACTTTTGAAAAAAGCACAAACCATTGGTGTGTTCCAACTCGAAGGTGGACCGATGCGTTCACTGATACGTTCGCTGCAGCCATCGCGTTTCGAAGACGTATGTGCTCTTGTTGCTTTGTATCGTCCTGGCCCTATGGCTGCAAACATGCACCTAGATTATGCCGACCGTAAAAATGGCAGAAAACCTGTGACGTATTATCACGATGACGTCAAAGAAATTTTAGAACCATCCTTTGGTCTGATGATCTACCAAGAACAACTCATGCGTGTTGCACAAAAACTTGCCGGGTACTCTTTGGAAGAAGCAGATAACTTGCGCAAAGCCATGGGTAAGAAAAAGCGTGAAATTATTCAAGCGCATCGTGAAAAATTTGCTCTTGGCTGTGAAGCAAATGGTTACGGAACAAAATTTGGTCACGAGATGTTCGATATTATCGAACCGTTTGCTGACTACTCATTTAATAAATCGCACTCTGTGGGATATGGATACATTGCCTATCAAACCGCGTATTTGAAGGCGAACTTTCCTCCGGAGTATTTGTCTGCACTGCTTACGAGTACCAAAGGCGATAAAGATAAGTCAGCTATTTATCTCGCCGAGTGTCGTCAAATGGGTATTGATGTCCATGTTCCTGACGTGAATGAATCCGAATCAGATTTCACTGTGGTCGACGGAGTGATTCGATTTGGAATGAGTGCCGTGCGCAACGTGGGAGCAGGTTTGGTTGCCCACATAGTCCAAGCGCGAGAAGAGGGCGGCAATTTCACAGACTTCTACGATTTCTGTGAACGAGTTGATACACAAGCATTGAACAAGCGCACCATTGAATCGCTCATTAAAGCAGGTGCCTTTGATTCACTGGGACACCCTCGCCAAGGTTTGTTGATGGTCTATGAGCAGATTGTAGAAAATACTGTGTCTCGTCGTCGTGAAGCTGAAGCGGGCATCATGTCTCTCTTTGGTGATGTGGGTGACGCGAGTCTTGGCGATAATTCCTCTCGTGTTCCCATCCCCGAAAGTGAATTTGATAAAACAGCCAAACTGACAAACGAAAAAGAAATGCTCGGTCTCTACGTGAGCGATCATCCTCTCAAAGGTGTTGAACATGCATTGGCTGCGCTGTCGGAGAAGTCGGTTTCCGAGGCACGTGAATGTTCGGAAGGCCAAACAATTACCGTGGGGGGAGTGATTACCTCGTTGTCGCGTCGCTACACAAAAAAAGGTGATCTGATGGCGACGTTTGTATTGGAAGATCTCGCCATGGGTATTGAAGTCATGGTGTTTCCTAAGACAATGTCGCAATATGCGGAAGTGATTAACGACGACAAAATTGTTCTAGTCACGGGTCGCGTTGACGCACGTGAAGAACAAGTCAAACTGATTGCACTCGATATTTCTATGCCTGATCTCAACGTTGATGGTTCAGGTCCACCGTTGCGATTACAAACAACGAGCAACGCGATGACAAAAGAACGAGCCGATGAACTACGCGATGTGTTGTCACATTATCCCGGTGATTCGCCGGTGTATCTCCACATCATCGACAAAACGAAAAAAGTCACCGTTGTGCGCTTTGGAGTAACGTTTACCGTCGATCCAAGTTCCTCGCTTATTGCAGAACTTCACACAATTCTTGGTGAAGGGTGTGTTCTCTAAATCGAGTACAAAACCGAAACAATTCCGTTAACGGGAACCAAAGATTTTCCTTCGTGAATCAGCTCATTTTCTTTGTTGGTGACACCAATGCAGTCTGCGAATAATTCAAATGTGCCTGTATAGATATTTCCTTGACGTGTTTCAATTTCGGCAAAAGTTGAATGCAATGAAATGTCGTCGAGCAACGATCGGAAACTCTTTCCGTGACGAAGCAGTCGTTGCATTTGCGCACGCGGGGTGCGCTCGAGAACTTCAACTTCAATATCATCAAGAATAAAAGATTGAATGTAGCGTGGATGCTCGGGCGAGACGAGTGAGAAGAAGTCGTCACCGATATGGATGAGGGAACCCTGTGCTTTAAATGAAGGAGTTTTCACCGCAATCTCATGTCCCGAGTGTGCAACGCTTGCCAGAAATTCTCGCAGGGACATATTGCGTTTGGCATAGTTAAACGCTTCGGAGATGAATGATTCTTCTTGCGTGCGCCACTGAGTGCGTAAATTGCGTCCGGTCAATAAAAAAGACTGCTCGATAGCCACCGCCCACCTCCTTGTGTGCCATATAAGAATATGATGTTAGGAGCAAATATGCAAAAGCACCCTAAAAACCCTGCACTTATTGATAACGCAATGGATGCGTCGTCGTACCTCGAACGCACGAATCCTGTTTTGCGGCCCATTATAAAAAAATATGGTCCGTGTACGTTGACGTGGCGTAATGAACGACAAAGTCGATATGCAGCGTTAGTGCAAACAATTTGTTATCAACAACTAGCCGGGAAAGCTGCACTGACTATTCATGATCGTGTTGTGATCGCAGCCGGTGGGAGGGTGACCGTCGATTCGATTTCTTCAACATCGGATTTTGATCTACGTGCTGCAGGACTGTCTCAGAATAAATTGTTATCCATCCGTTCTTTAACAGAACACGTCCAAACGAAACAGATCAATCTCTCGGGTATAGCAAGGTTGGATGATGAAGAAATTGTCGAACAATTGATTCGTGTACGCGGCATTGGACGATGGAGCGCACAGATGTTTCTGATGGACCGTCTCCGTCGACTCGACATATGGCCGACAGGAGATTATGGAGTGCGGGTAGGAATTGCAAAAATCCTGTCGCTAAAACAGACGCCTAATGAAAAACAATGCGAACCCCTCGGAAGTGAGTTTGCACCTTTCCGTTCCGTGCTCGCATGGTATTGCTGGAAGTGCGTCGATGAGTAGCCGTGGATGGAAACAATATGCTGATGCATGTACGTTTCGTTTTCCTAATCCACGTTTAACGCCTGTGGAAATGGGTGATCTTGTTGCACTGGGCGCCGATCTCGAACCGTCAACACTGATCTACGCATACTCGCACGGATTATTTCCCATGCATGTCGATACTTCTCAGGGACTACAAAAGGAAAAAACTTTAGGGTGGTTTTCTCCCGTCGAACGTGCAATATTTCCTTTAGATCAACTCCGCGTAACTCGCTCCATGAAAAAGAGTGCAAAAAAATACGTGACTCGTATCGATACGTGCTTTGAAGAGATGATGCGTTTGTGCATGACGGTTCCTCGACACAGCGGATGGATCGATGAAGAATTCATTGCAGCCTACGTTGAACTTCATCGTCTTGGTTTCGCTCATTCGATGGAAGTGTTTTTTGATGACGAACTCGTGGGCGGTTTATATGGTGTGGGTTTTGCTGGTTTCTTTGCTGGTGAATCGATGGTGCACACGCGCAGAGATGCAAGCAAAGTAGCGCTGATGGCTCTGGTTGATCTTTTGAAAGAGAGAGGAGCAACATTGCTCGACGCGCAATGGATGACCCCACACCTCCATTCGTTGGGCGCAATCACTGTGACAAAATCTCAGTACTATGACTTATTAGAGAAAAGTCTTGATGTGCCCTCGATGTCCTGGCCTTGAGGATCTGGTACTCGTATACTATTTTCCATGGAATCCGTCGATTTTTTTGCATTGTCGCCTGAAGCAATACGCGTATTGGGTGTGTTATTGGAAAAGGAAAAGACAACTCCCGATAACTATCCTCTTACTCTCAACGCGCTCGTATCGGGGTGCAATCAATCAACGAATCGAAATCCCATCGTCCATTTTGATGAAATGACAATTGAGCGTGCTTTGACTGAGTTGCGCGAGCATTCGCTTGCTGTGCGCGGGGTCTATGCGGGATCACGTGTTCCGAAACACCGTCATAGTCTTGTCGATGTATTCGATCTTTCTGACGATGCCCAAGCGGTGTTGACCGTTTTGTTGCTTCGGGGAGAACAGACATTGGGTGAAATAAAACAGCGCACGGAACGCATGGCAGATTTTGCAACGTTGGACGACTGCGATAAAGCCGTTGAAGAGTTGCTTGTGTTTTCTCCTCCGCTCGCGAGGCGAATAGAAAAAATGCCCGGTCATAAGGAAGCGCGGATCACTCATACACTCACTCATCCGAATCATGACTCGCTGGAATCAGATGAGCATAAAGTTCTGCGTCCATCCTTTCAGTTAATTGAAGGCGCAAAAGCTGACGAAGATCAACTCGACGAGGACGACATGTTTTTCGATCCACAAAATGTGCTTGAACGTCGCGTGGAATTGCTTGAAAAAGAAACAACTGTGTTGACACATGAAATCATGTCTTTGCGTGCCGAAATTGACGCAATGCGCGATCCATCTGCATAGAGGTTGCGATGACGACACAACGCACGTTTCGGTCGTCGCGACGTGTCCGTGTGGGCGACTGTGATGCGCGAGGTATTGTGCGCGTTGATGCCCTTGCTCGGTACTTGCAAGATATTGGATACGATGACACAGATGATATAGGGGTCGGAGACGGCGGACTTTGGGTAGCCCGATCAATCACGATGACATTTCCCTCGGCGCAATGTTGGCCTGTTCGAAATGAAATCATTCAGCTCGAAACATATTGTGGGGGAGTCGGTCGTGCGTTTGCGCAACGCAATGTTGAGATAGAAACATCGGCGGGTGAGAAAATTCACACAACAACTCTGTGGGTGTCAGTGAACGAAGCGGGGAAACCAATTGGCGTTCCACAATGGTTGCTCGACGCTTATCCTGATGCGAAAAAAGTTACCTCATCGAGAACTCTCTCTGTTGCGCTCCCAACTGATGGCGTGCTTGCCGAACATCCCTGGCACCTTCGCGCGAGTGATTTCGATATTAACGATCACGCAAACAACACAGTTGCATTTGATGCGCTCTATGAAGTTGCGCATGTCATCACCGCTCCCTTGCCGTTACAAGTTGTGATTGAATACCATCAGCCGATTGAAACCGCTGATCTCACAAAGCTGATCTATTACGTAAACGATTATGGTTTCCAAGCGTGGTTGGTCAGCAACGGTATTGTCGCCGCGGCCATGCAGTGGAAGTACTCGTGAAAAACGAAAGACTCGTTCTCACAAGAAATAGAACTTATCTTTTTAAGTCGGGCTCAATATAGATTGTCATCTGCAACGAGACTGCATTTCGAATACGTGTTTCAACGTCATTAATCATTTCAGGAATGCTCTTGGAACTTGCATTATTAAATTCGACTTTGACGCCGAGCAAAATATCTTCCGGTCCGTGATGCATAGTGCGCATGTGGATGATTGATTCCACTTCATCGCCTTCGACGATGGCGGCGCGTATGGTCTCGGCAACAGCCGGATCAACGGATTCTCCGATCAAGAGAGATTTCATTTCTTTTGCAAGAACAATGGCAATACATACCAACAAGATTCCAATAGAGATTGAACCTATTGCGTCATATCGGGGATTGCCGCTTATCGTTGCTGCGGTTAATCCAAAGAAAGCAAAGATCAGACCGACGAGTGCTCCAATATCTTCGAGAAGCACAACAGGAAGTTCGGGCTGCTTCGATTCTTGAATGAAACGACGGTACGATCTTTTTCCCCGCACGTGATTTGTTTCGATCATGGCTGTGCGCAACGAGAATACTTCCAAAATAATTGCAATACCGAGAACAATGAATCCCCACATGGGTGAACTGAGCTCGTGGGGATGACGCAGCTTTTCGATTCCTTCGTACAACGCAAAGAGACCACCCATGGAAAAAAGCACCATAGCAACGACGAAACTCCAAAAATATCGCTCGGGCCCAAATCCAAAAGGGTGTTCGGGTGTCGGAGATTTTTTCGCCTTGTGCCCCCCGAGTAAAAGGAGCGCTTGATTTCCACTGTCAGCGAGTGAGTGAATACATTCCGCTAATAGAGAAGCGGCCCCTGTTGCAAGAAAAGCTAAGCCCTTCATGGCAGCGATCCCTAAATTTGCGAACAGCGCAGCAAAAACTGCTTTCTTGCCACCTTCATGCATTTGATCATTCTAATGCTTGAGTTCATGTCATAAACGAACGAGACTGTGTCCATGACAACATCGACATCACCTGTAATTGTTACTACCGCTCGTACACCTATCGGTCGTGCTTTCAAAGGTTCACTCATTGACGTTCGCCCGGATGATCTTTTGGCATTCATCATGAAAGATGCCGTAGAAAAAACGAGCGGTCTCAATGCGAAAGATATCGATGACATCATTATTGGTTGTGGTCTTCCCGGCGGCGATCAAGGTTTTAACATTGCACGTGTTGCAGCGGTCATCAATGGGTGGAATGAAAATTCTGCAACAACGGTCAATCGATATTGTGCATCGTCAGTCCAAGCAATTGCTATCGCAGCGAGTCATATTGCTGCTGGGTATGGGTCGGTCTACCTGGCCGGCGGTGTGGAATGTACCAGTAGCTTCATCAAAGGTTCTTCTGATTCGATTGAAGGTTCGATGAATCCGCTGTTTGACGAAGTCCAAGCGCGATCGTACGCGCTCACTGATGCAGGCGCGCCTGCGTGGGAAGAACACCCCGGTTTGCCCGATGTATATATTGCAATGGGTCTCACGGCAGAAAATGTTGCAGACAAATATGGCGTGACGCGTGAAGAGATGGATGCGTTTGCTCTCTCGTCACAAGTCAAATGTGAAGAAGCAATTGCGCGCGGTTTTTTTGCACAAGAAATTACGCCGTACACAAAAACAGACGGAACAATTGTTGATAAAGATGATTGTCCTCGTCCAGGAACAACTCTCGAAGGACTCCAAGGACTCAATCCTGCATTTCGCCCCGATGGTCGAATTACGGCAGGTAATGCGTGTCCTCTGAACGATGGAGCAGCAGCATTGATTGTGATGAGCGAAGAAGAAGCGAGCGCTCGATCTCTTACACCGCTGGCGCGAGTTGTCGGTGTGGCATCGAGCGGACTCAATCCAGAAATTATGGGAGTCGGTCCCATTGACGCAGTACGAAAAGTGTTAGCTCAAACGGGTCTGAGTATTGACGATATTGATTTGTTTGAAATCAACGAAGCTTTCGCCGCCCAAGTGGTGCCGTGTGTGAAAGAGCTGGGTATCAATTCCGACAAGCTCAATGTTAATGGGGGAGCAATCGCGCTGGGGCACCCCTTCGGAATGACAGGTGCGCGCATTATGACCACACTTTTGCACTCCATGAAAGAACGCGGAGCACGCTATGGCTTAGAGACAATGTGCGTCGGTGGTGGCCAAGGCATGGCCATCATCGTTGAGGCGCTCTAATCGTATTGCTGGTCCGTGTTACCACGTCATCCAGAGCGAAGCGAAGGATCTCATGTTCGTCGTTTGCTCATGAGAGATTCTTCGTCGCTTCGCTCCTCTGAATGACGAGTAAGGTTAATCAACCAAACAGTTGCAGCTGGTCAATATCAACATACGTCGCTGAACCGCTGACAATCACCGTATTAGTTTCTTCATCGTAGAGAAATTGCGGTTGAGTTTCATGAGCGTGACCATTCTCTCGAACATCGATAATCGGAATATGAATCTTCACTTTCTCACGCGCCAAACCTTTTTCTAAAGCGGTGATTGTTCGCGCAGAACAAAACTCGCGCACCAGTTCCATCCACGCTCCAACAAATTCCGGTCCGTGCGGCGCAATCGAATTATCCATCCCCAAACCGAAATGTGCAAACTCGTGGAGAACATACGTTGCATATCGGTACGCTTTGGGAAACGCAATCTCAATTCGTCCATCGTGATGCCAGATCACATGAGCAGTGCGTGCACCCTTTCCAGGTTTGAGCGTCGGAACTCTCCAAACATCAGGTGAAGGGAAAAGTGTTTTCCAAACCGACGATGAAACAACAGTGCTCGTAAAATCGTGGATGTCTTCCATGCGCGGCAACGGCGATCCCAAGACTCCGGTGTTGGCCCGGTAGACACGGATGCGTTGTGTGTCACGCGCGGGCCGTAAACTTGATTCCATGACAGGACAGCTTATGATCATTCGCCATGGATTTAGTACATGGAATGCAAAGAACCTCTTCACCGGCTGGGTCGACGTGCCCCTTTCCGATGCTGGAATAGAAGAAGCTCGTCGAGCGGGACACATTTTACAAGAGGCTGGTTTTGCGCCCGATGTTGTTTTTACGTCAGTGCTCAAACGCGCGATCGATACAGCTGACATTGCTCTCGATGTGCTTTCCGCCGAAAAAACGGAAACTCACCGATCCTGGCGTCTCAATGAACGACACTACGGTGCGCTCACGGGTCTCGATAAAAAAGAGACCGTGAAAGAATTTGGGGAAGAGCAAGTGGCCTTGT
>CAZFAO010000035.1:0-15090 GCA_964516875.1 uncultured Burkholderiales bacterium | reverse complement strand
CAGCTGATTTCTTGTCTGCAAGAGCTTTAAATGCGTATGCCGCATTTCGTGTGAATGCTTGGAAGAGTCCAGCACTCTTGGTGAGTGGGCTTTGGATTGTTCCCGCAACTTGTGCAAGGAGCACTTCGCGTGTTGGAAGTTTCGCCAACGCGATGATGTCGTCACCTGACATGACTGTTTCACCAAGGACGCCGCCCTTTAAAACGAGTTCTTTGTTGGTGTCGGAGAATGTCTTCAGTGCTTTCGCAGCCGCTGCCGCATCTGTTTTTGCAAAAGCAACAGCAACAGGACCGACGAGTGTTTCATCAAGACTGTAACCAGAAGCAGTTGCAGCAATCCGCACGAGCGAGTTCTTGTACACCTTATATTCGGTGTCTTTTGTGCGAAGTTCAGCACGAAGTTCAGCAAGCTGAGCAACGGTGAGTCCACGGTATTCAGTAAATACAGCTGCTTGACTGGAACTAAAGAGTTCTTTGATCTCGTCAACGACAGCTACTTTGTCTTCACGTGGATATTTGGCGCTGCGTCGCAGTGTTGCATTGTCGGTTGTCATATAAATCTCTCTCACTATGGGGAGGGCTGCATCTTGTGTTGTACGACGCAAAAATGACGACGTTCCCAAGATCCAACCCTAAAGTCAAATAGTCGAGAAGCGTAAAAAGAGAAGCAAACAAGGCAAACGCCTTAGATTCACACCTCTTTTGGGAGAGTCAGTATTTCGCCAGACTCTATTACCGCGTACGCGACCAAATGTCTTTGGTATAGAACGTACATACTACGCAGGAAAAACCTCGCCAAGCAAATTCCAGACATCACAGGATATAAATACTGCGTAAGACCTTACGCACAATGATTTTTATGAAACGGATGGCCCGTCAAAATCGTCGCGTCCACGCGATGCACTCACGCCCACAGAGCGCTCTCTCAACATATCTAAGGTAGTTGGTTCAACTTTTTGACCAAATCCAACAGAAATCACATTCTCCTCACGTTGGATATTCAATCGTTCTTTCGCTGGACCATTGCTCCGCGCCTTCTCATCTGATCGAAGTGCGGCATCTTGAATACGCCCATGCAGAGCATCGACAAGTTCGCCCATTTCACGTCCATAATTCTCAAACGCTTCGAGCAGTTTCCACCCTGGGTCTTCTTGGCGGGATCCCCTGATATGCCCTTGTTCAACAGCTGCCCCAAAATTATTATGCATGCGCGTATGATTATCTTCAAATTGTTGCATGAGCTTGCCCAGGTTCTCATACGTCACTGACATATTTCGAATAGTTATTTTTCTTTGAGATTGCCCCAGAATAACGAGATCCTTTGCTTGAGCAATAATTCCTCGTTCGAAAGCTACTTGAGCCTTCACTAAGCCAAGATAAATACCATCAATAATGGATTCAACACCACGATCATGATCTTTTTCAATCCCACGCAAGGTTTTCGTACCCCGAGAAATGGCATAGGCAACCTCATCACTCAGAATCCAATCTTTAAAACGAAGATCTGTATTGCGCTTCGCTGGATCAGCCAAGGACGACAACAGCCAGTATGCGTCGCCGCTGCTGAGCACTGATGAAGTCTTGTGATCTTTTGGCATAAGAGTCTTTGTTCTTTGTGAAGATATTACGAATGTTTATTTATTATCTCAGAACGAAAAAAATAAACAAGTCTGAATTAACGAATAGATATTTCGTCTTATTCGTATCGTGCGCGAAGTTGTCAGGAAGGACAAATAAAAACGACCGCCCGAAGGCGGCCGCTTCCAAGATTGTAAAAGCGTTACGAGATGTCGATCTTGATGCCAGGACCCATAGTGGTCGAGGTCGAGATGTTCTTGATGTAACGGCCCTTCGATGACGCAGGCTTAGCGCGCTGAATCTCATCGAGGACAGAAGCAAAGTTCTCCGCCAATTGATTGGGTTCGAAACTTGCCTTGCCGATACGAACGTGAACATTTCCATCACGGTCGGTTCGGTATTCCACCTTACCGGACTTGAAGTCAGCAACCGCTTTGGCAACATCGGGTGTCACCGTTCCTGTTTTTGGATTCGGCATAAGACCACGAGGTCCGAGTGCGCGACCGAGCTTTCCGACCTTGGCCATCATGTCAGGAGCAGCAATAACAAGATCGAAATCCATCATGCCCTTCTCAACATCTTGAACAAGTTCATCAGCGCCAACAAAATCTGCACCAGCAGCCTTAGCTGCCGTTGCTGCTTCACCTTGCGCGAAAACAGCGATTCGGATTGTCTTACCTGTGCCGTTGGGCAACGCAACAGAACCACGGATCATTTGATCCGCTTTACGTGGATCAACACCGAGCCTGAATACAACATCGACAGATTCGTCAAATGCACGCTTGGTTGTTTCTTTTGCAGTTGTTGTTAATAGTGCAAATGCTTCTTCAACTCGGTATCCGTTTTCTGGATCAACCTTTGAGTGCGCATCTTTAATTTTCTTACCTTCAGCCATGACTTAACCCTCCACAACTTCTACGCCCATCGAGCGTGCTGTTCCTTCGATCTGCTTCATTGCAGCATCGATGTCGTTCGCATTGAGGTCAGGCATTTTGATCTCGGCAATTTCACGCACTTGAGTCTTGGTTATTTTTCCGACTTTGTTCGTACGCGGGTTGTCTGTTCCCTTGTCTAGTTTTGCTGCTTGCAAAATCAATTTAGGAGCAGGCGGAGTTTTGAGTTTGAAATCAAATGTACGATCTTCGTAAATCGAAATTTCAACGGGGATGACCATTCCACGCTTATCTTGGGTCTGGTCGTTATATGCCTTGCAGAAGTCCATGATATTGACACCGGTTGGTCCGAGTGCAGTACCCACAGGAGGCGCCGGCGTTGCCGATCCAGCCTGGATTTGGAGCTTCACAAGTTGAGCTACTTTTTTCGCCATAAGGCTCCCTCACTTTCTTAATGTTCCCATCTGTGAAATATTTCACAGTGGTGTGCACCGAGGTGATGTACACAAGAGGTTAGATTTTAAATGATGTAAGACAAGAAAAGCAAAGGGTGGACATGAAGCGAACATTTAAGCCGCTCACGTCGCCATTTGTTGCGGCATTGCTCATCTTTGTTCTCGGAAGCGCAGTGACGTTTCTGTCGTGGAGAACCTCTGCTGATACGTCCGATCAAAAAAATTCCACGACCGTAAAAGCTGGTACATACGACTTTGCAAAACGGTTTGAAGGTCGACTCGTCGCCTATTCGGATGTGTTGACGAACATGACAACCTCTGCCGTTGAAAATGGAATGACACGCGAAAGCTTCAATAGCGCAATTGATTCACTCGACATTAAAAATAGTTATCCCAGCATCGATTCTTTTGGTTACATCCAAAAAGTAACTCCCGATCAAGTTGATGAACTCAAACAAAAACTCACAGCCGAAGGCAGAGCGTCCTTCGACATCCTTCCTTCTGGAAAACGAGATATTTACACACCCCTGATCTATTCAAGGTCTCTATACAATCCAGACAATGAAGAACAACTCGTCGGCTATGACCTTTCCGTCGATGCGACATTCAAAAAACTTTTAGAATCGATTGAACAATCACAAAAAGTAAAGACTACTGCCCTGCTCTCTATCACCGATCCTGACGGACGGATCCAGCCTGGTGTTGCACTCATTGCTCCTGTCATCTCAAACGTCGATGGCAATGATGAGGTCACAGGATACGCTTATGCTTCAGTCCGAATTAAAACACTGTCAGATCTTTTAAAACCAAATGATGTTCTCAAGGTTGATATTTCTCTTTATGACGGTGACAACATTTCTCAAGACAACATCATTTATGGTGACTTTCAAGAACCGTCATCATCGTCTATCAGTAAAAAGTTTTCGTATGGTGACCACACTTTTACTGTCCAAGGCACATCGACAATACCGAGTAAAGACGGTTTAGATCATGTTCAACAATGGATGATTCTTGTCTTGGGAATTACTACTTCTGCACTGCTTGCACTTTTCTTGTTATATGTCATCAGAAATAAGGAACTCGAAATTAATCTTCGCAAAACAATCGATGTCCAAAAAGCAAAAGAAAATCTTTTGTCATTGGCATCTCATCAGTTGCGAACGCCTGCAACGGGCGTCAAGCAATATCTAGGGTTAGTGCTTGACGGTTACGCGGGAACCATAACTCCCGAACAACGTGCAATGCTCGAGAAAGCAAACGAGTCCAACGAGCGACAGTTATCTATTGTGAACCAAATCCTCAAAATTTCGCAGTTAGAAAATAAACGAATCTCACTCACTTTGTCTTTGACCGATCCCGTAGCGCTCACAAGAGATGTCGTGAGTGAACAAGCTTCTCTACTTGAAAACAAAATTGTAAAAATTGAGCCGCCGAAGAAACCAATACTCGTAGCTCTTGACGTTACGTACTTTCGAATGGTCATTGAAAACCTCATTAATAATGCAGCAAAATATTCGCATGACGGTGCTGAAATAACAATTTCCTTTGCGGTTGAAGACGGAAACTTTGTTCTCCGGATCACAGATACTGGTATTGGTATTGATGTAGATGACTTCGAAAGTCTTTTCGAAGCATTTACACGTATAGACAACGAGTTCAGTTACTCAGTTTCTGGAACAGGCATTGGGCTCTATATCGATAAGATGATTGTCGATCTTCATGAAGGAACGATCGAAGTAGAATCTGAATTAGGTGTTGGAACAACTTTCATTGTTACAATCCCCATTCTTTCTGAATCATCAGAAAAGGAAAATACTTAAATGAATTCACCAGATGAAAAGAAGCAAATTCTCATCGTTGAGGATGACCCGGACCTCAACAGTGCGTATTGCCTCATCCTTGCCCATGAAGGTTACGAAGTTGCGACTGTTACAGACGGGAAAGAAGGCGTTGAGAAACTGGAAAACTTCCAGCCCGACCTCATCCTGCTTGATTTACGGATGCCTAATCTCGACGGTGTCGGATTTCTTCGCGAATCATCGATCACGACACGTTTTCCAGAAGCAGTCATCATTGTTTTTACCAACTTTGATGAAAATGATGAAATTGCAATGGCCTTTGAATTGGGTGCAAGTAGGTACGTTCTTAAGTCTTCAGTATCGCCACGAGATCTCGTCAAACTTGTTCACGACGAGCTCGGCAATAAGTAACTACCCGATTTCTATATCTTCCCATTCGTGGACACCCACAAGTCGCCCAAGTGCATCCATGTCCACCGTGTAGTAAAACGATGAATAACTAATGACGTTTGCTTTTTTTAATTTTCCAAGTTCTGTTGCTGCTGTTTCTCGTGTGACACCGACCATATTGGCAATGTCGTGCTGTTTAAGCGCAAGGTCAATCTTGTAGGTGCCATCACTATTTTCTTTTCCAAAGCGCAATACTAAGTACTGAAGAATGTGAATAATTTTGTCCACTGCGCGTGTCTGCTCAAGCGCCTGGATGTGCATATGTCCACCAACATATTTTGTAGTCAATGCTGCAAGAAGTTCTTTTTGTAATCCGACATTTGTTTCCACTTCGCGACGAATATCTTCAATAGGGACAGCAGCAACTTCAATGTCTGTCGCTGCGGAATAATAATAAAGACTTGAAGGCGTTTTTTCGAACACAAATTCTATTGGCACAATTGCATCTTCTTTGAGAAACGTGATGTTGCTCTCTTCCCCGTTAATGTCCAAGGAGTAAACACGAAGAATGCCATCGGTGAGGATATAACCTGATCGAGGGATTTCGCTTTGATATAAAAGTGTGCGACCGGCTTGCAAAGTTCTGCGTGGATATTTCGCTGCAAACTCCTCGAATGCGGGAGGTAACTTTGACATCAAGACATACTATCGGACCCTCACCAATGCTGCTCAACGAAGGGGTGACAGCCCACGCCAAAGGGGGAAGTGCGACTACGTACAGGCGCAGCAACAAACGCGGGCTATCGGGGTTAGCAGAGAAACCTGTATTTCTCATCCTTTCATGTCAGGGGAAAGGTCTTTGTCGCTACGCACTCGTTTAGCGTGTTAGCTAATTTTCTTTTTGTTGGTTTCTTCCTTGAGTGACATATCTTCAATAAGGGTAAACGTCTTATGAGCACCCTTTTTCGAAGCATCTCGAACGAAGTCAGCTTTTTCATCAATAACAGCATCGAGTTTTTCTTCAGCATCTGCAAGTTTTTCGTGTGACACCGCACGCGGAATTAGTTTCACGATGATCGCCATCATCAAACTCATTGCTGCCAAAGTTGCTGTCTTGTGAACAGCTTGTCGAAGAATTTTTTTCATTGTTTTGCCTTTCTGATTATGAATAATCTCGTGACTCTGCTGATTGCTCAACCAAACGAATTACCGCGCGAGCGATGAGCGAATAAACAACAATTGCCATGAGAGTTTCAAATTCAATTTCACCAGTGCCATAAGTAATGCGACTATTAAACAAATCAAAAAACGGTTGAACAAGTGAATGAGTTGAGGAATAGATGAAGCCGACAAGGCCATCTGTTTTTTCGATACCCACTGCCGTAAATATAAAGCGTAAGAAAAGCAATCCATTCACGAGCATGATCGCGTTATATACAACTTGGATCACGACATCGCGCACATTGACACGTGGCTGGTAAGCGTCTTGCTGAATCAAAAAAGGTGAAGGCTGCGAAGAACCTAGAGAAGCATCTGGTCTTGAAATATGATCCATCGTCATTGTGTGGACCTCCCCTTCTTAACAAAATGAAAGATAAACAACAGAACTATTGAACCGAGCACGGCTATCAAAAAGCTGGGAAAGTTAAATCCTGTAATACCTTCTCCGCCAATGGATCGCATCACAAAACCACCGATGAGAGCACCGATAAGACCGACGGCGATGTTTCCCACCACCCCTTGACTGTCATTAGTTCCCATAATGATTGAGGCAACCCAGCCTGCGAGTGCTCCAAATACCAGCCAAATAAGAATGTCAATCATGTGTTCTCCGTCGTCTCGAATATTTACTAGAGCGTATAACGGAGATATCTAAATAAATATGAAATTGATCTCACAATCTTTGTGAAATAAATCACATTTCTGTGCTCGATGACGAATAGGTCATGTCGGGCACGACAGGCATTCCCGAAATATCGAGATCACGACCCAAGTCCAGGTCCGGTTCGTGAGTATTCGAATGGATGATTTCATCAACAAACGATTCGTGAGAACTGAGGAATTCAACATTCTTTTCGACTTTTTCAAAAATTCTCTCGACGCGAACTTCTTTTCCTGGCTTTATGTTTCCAGAATCGTCGACATAATTCACCACCTCGGACAATTCAGCTAACGCTTGATCTGCACGAGCGTCCAATTCAAATGTCAGCTGTTTGAGCTGTTGTTTTTCCCGTTCGCGCTCGGAAGGTGAGATGTTTCGTGCTCCATCGGATTGACTCAATTCTTTCAATCCATCTCGTGCATCGGCAATGAGGTGATTCCTCGTTTGATCAATGGATCTTCGGATATCCAGTATCTGTGTTCGTATAGATGCCGTTGAAGAAACAGCTGGACGCGATGGCAACTGAGAAGACAAAGTTCTCATTTCACGAGTGACAAAATTTCTCCGATCTACCGACATCGGAATTCTCGTTGTGTCAACCGACGCCGCGGAGGAAACACTCACAGGTGCAACAACAGATGAAACAGGTTGATCGCGTTCCCGCTGAGCAGAACGAGGACTGGCACCAGGTCCAAGACCGGAATCCATATCTCTCTCATTGGGGGGATCCCACCTATGGTCGATTGGTTGTAGCCTCGGATCAACGTTCATTAACCGAGGATCGTTAGGTATCAGGTGCATTTCTACCGGCTGTAAATCGGGATCCGCTGGAGGCGCAGATAACGCCGTCGATGTTGTGTCAGTACGAGGCGCTGTGCGCACACGCGTACCCTCGCGCAGAACTTCCGACTCCTGGCTGTATGTTTCACCCGCGTTACCTGATGATGAAATCAAACGAACATCAGCTTCTGTAGCAGTAACTGTTTCATCACGAAAGGACGCGACGACATCGTGAGCTTGTTCCCCATTGGAAATATTGACATCGTTGGCGGACGGGGTTTCACTCGCAATTGGTAGGTCGTTTCGACGTTCATAAACCTGCTCCTCTTCTCCCTCGGAAGCTGAACTCACCGTGTCAGAACCTTCCGCAAAAACAACAGAGTCGTGGGGCTGTAATTTTTCTCCGTCTTCGGCAAAGGATAAATCAGTCTCATTACTTTGCGTCAATGCAATATCCCCATCGTGAAGTGCAGCGGGAAGATTGCTCACAGCCACAACGGCGCTCGCTTCTACGAAAACGTTTTCGCCTGGCTCCACTTCGAGATCTTCGGGAATTTCCTTTGTGCGGAGATATGACGGGTCCACCATATATTCAGTGTCTCTATCAATGTCATCAGTTTGAACTTCATGATCTACTTGAAAAAAATCGCGTACAGGTTCCACCGGATCTGACATTTCTAGAGATGTATCTTGTACTGTCGTGACGCCAATATCTCCAAGCGGATGAACAACGTCATCAACCCCAGAGAATGATTCTGCTAAAAGCGCAGGTTCGCTATGGGATTCAGTAATGTCATTATCAAGAACAGCTTCTTGCAATTTTTCTTCGGTTTCTGGTTCTGTGATGACTTTTCCTGCCGAATATACAGTTGTCGCAGGACTACGAATCGACCGTCCATCAGAATGTTTTTGATCTTCGGACGCGGACACCTCGGTTGCGTGCGCAAAAACAACAATGTCGCTATGACCATCATCTGTTTTGTTCAAATGCTGGTGAGTACCCACCATTCCACTCTTTGTTTGATGCTGAGGTATCTTTGTTTTTTTATCACGCGATGCCAGATCGACAATCATTCCTCCCGTCATCATTAAGTGATACAAACGATTCTTCCAGGGCAAGGCTTTGTCGTTTTCTAAATCGTGTACACGTCCTAAATGCACCCAATCAAAACTTCTCACTCCAGAGCGATAAATGCTGTGTTTCTTTTTTGCAATAATCCCGCCATCAGAATGCATTGCTTTATTTTTTCGATCAGGATGAGAAATGTCGAAAGAGTCGATAACGTGAAGATAAGTATTGTCTTCACCTATAAGTTGCATCAATATTGATCGGCGTAACTCGAGCGGTGCCGTGCGCGTATCATATCCATCGCACCAAACAATATCGATTGCAGTGAATACATCTTCACCGTTAATGTTCGAGAGAACTCCATCGAGAACAACTTCATGTCCCAATTCAATGAGCTCGTTCACTACGTGTGAGTTGTTATTTTCTAAATGCGCACCGTGCGATCGACGAATGGAAACTTGTCCCGACTTTACAGTGGCAAAACATCGCATTCCTGACGACACTGGTTCATATACCCAATCGTGAGGAATGTAAATCACTCGGTTCATAGTTGCGTACATCGGCTTGGGTTCCTGAGGCATATCTGACTGCGCGAAACGATGAACACCAGTAATCCCACCAATGCGTCCGGAATAATTGCCATTATGTTTCTGAACAACATCGGGATTTTCAACAACAAGCGACATGCCAACACCGTATAAAACAAACGGCTTGTGCGCTGTGAGATCTTTCACAATCTCCAATGATTTACTCAGCATTTAAGGAGATTCCAGAAGACAAGGGACAAAGGGAGCATTGTGTATCGTGGAGGGATGTCTACCGTTGTGATTTATATAGGTGGTGATGGTCCCTCAACTGCGCCTGTCATTGATGATTATGTCGTCAGTGTTATTGCTGCAGATTCCGGACTCGATCTTGCTGATGCTCACGGCATGATGGTCAATCTCATTATCGGTGACTTTGATTCGGTGAATCCCGACACTGTGAAAAAATATGTGGACGCTGGTTCTCTTGTTGAAGAATTTCCACGCGATAAAGAGGTCACGGATTTTGAACTCGCACTCTTAGCTGCGCAAGATTGTGATGCAGATACTTTGGTCGTTATCGGCGGTGGCAGTGGTCGGCTCGATCATCTCATGGGAAATATTTCGGTTCTCGCCGGCGAGCAAACATCCCGCTGGATTGTTGAAGGTTTTCTTGGCGAAGAAAAACTTCTTATCTGTCGGCCAGGCCAGGCGCGAACAATTGTTGGAGCAAAAGGAGATTGTGTGTCTCTTGTCCCTGTGGGCAATAATGTCGAAGGTGCTACAACAACAGGGTTGAAGTGGAAATTACAGGATGAACAATTGCGCGTCGACTTTGCACGCGGAATGAGCAACGAACTCACAGACGAAAATGCGAGTGTTGAAATTTCCTCAGGTTCTCTAGCTATTATCTTTCGTTCGTTTAAAACCGTTGAGAACAAAAAGTAAAACTACGGCTCCGAAGGTGGCCACCAGAACGCTCCATGGATTAAATCCTGTGATTCCTTCTCCTCCAAGAAAACTAACAATAAAACCACCGATCAGTGCACCGATCAGACCTACGGCAATATTGACAACAATTCCGCGACCTTTTCCTTCAACGATCTTGCCGGCAACCCAGCCAACAAATCCACCCAATACAATCCACGTAATAATTCCCATGTCAACCTCCAACTAAATCAACGAACTCACCATATCCTAACGGGCAATAGTGCAGGTGTTGCGTTTAGTCGATGAGATCCTTCGCTTCGCTCTGGATGACGGGTGTGACGTTCTGGATAACGGATTTAACGCCCTGGATGATCCACTGTCATTCAGAGGCTTGCCGAAGAATCTCTATTGGTGAAAACCTAGAGTTTTGCGACTTGTCCGAATTCTAATTCGACAGGGGTTTCGCGTCCAAAGATGTCGACGAGAACCTTAAGTTTCGAACGATCAACATCAATTTCGCTAATGGCACCATTGAAATCTGCGAAAGGTCCAGTAGTAACACGAACTTGTTCGCCGACTTCGTATTCGAGACGAGGGCGTGACTTCGTTGTCACAGCTGCTTGACCCTTCTCGCCTGTTTCACCAGTACCAAGAATGTTTTCAACTTCTTTTTTCGTCAAAGGATTTGGCTTATTACCTGCACCAACAAAACCTGTCACTCCTGGAGTGTTGCGAATCACGTACCACGTGTCATCGTCGAGGCTCATGCGGATGAGTACATAACCAGGGAAAACTTTTTTCTTGACGACAGTCTTGCGACCGCCCTTGAATTCAATCACGTCTTCCATCGGAATAACGATTTCATAAATGCGTTCTTCCACGTTCATGGAACGCATACGCGTTTCGATGTTTTGTTGAACACGGTTTTCGTATCCAGCATAGGAGTGGATCACATACCAGCTACCCGGCTTATTAAAAGGAGAAACAACAACGTCTTCATCGTCATCTTCGTCTTCTTCGATCACATCAACAAGTTCTGCTGATTCGTCCAAAGCAACTTCTGAAATCTCTTCATGCGGTTCCGCCAGCACTTCTTCGATTGCTTCTTCAGTTAAAAGCTCAGTTTCAGCATTTGCTTGTTCTGACGCATCGCCCTGTGGATCCGCAACATTCTCAGGATCTGCTGCTTCATCAAAAATATCTAGTGTTGTCTCTTCCATTGTTTTCTCTTTGGTACTCCCGAATCTAAGCGATTCTTTTATAGATCTGCTGTTAACTTCCGTAGATCAGATCAGCCAAACGCTCTGCGCCATAGTCGACAACGAGCACTAATAGAGTAACAAGAATGATGCACATAAGTACAATGATGGTCGAATTTATGACTTCCTTTTTGCTTGGCCAGGAGGTCTTTTTGAGTTCACGGGCAACTTCTTTGAAGAATGTGCTGATGCGCGAGAACATCGAAACACGCTCACCCTTAGGCTTAGGAGCGGGATTGCGCTTTTTATTTGCTGCTTGTTTGGTCTGCGCGCGTTGAGTTTCTGGGTCGTATCCCATTTTGGAGGACATGCGACGCATTTCACGGTTCATCGGTTCTTGTGGGTTATCTGCCATAGCGCCTTCTAATTTACTCGGTTGACCGTGCGTAATCATGCTTTGGAAAACCATTTCCCCTAATAATCGCAGGAATCAGACTTAATCTCAACAAATCTTCACGCGAGAACAAACCGTAATATTGGTCAGTTATTTCGAAACTAGATCCCAAAATACTTCAGAGCTGCCTGCAGATGCAGTGAGCCTCTTCGAATCATTTCTTTCAAATTCTGACTTTGATCCCAAGACGATTTCCTTAATCGCAACGTCATTTTCGAAACAATGTATCTGAGCCTTAACAATTCGAACAATTCCTCAAAATTGTCAGGCTTGTTAGCTTCTTCAAAATATCCGGATATAAGTAGATCGAGGCGACGTGGTTCAAAAAATGTTGACCAACAAGCAATATCGCATACAGGATTGCTCGCAATGACTTCATCTAAATCAATAATTCCCGTGATGGTTTTGCCATCGGTCATTTGATTCCAATCTGCGAAATCATTGTGAACCAACACTGATCGATTATCGTGCAATAAATCATTGTCTCCAGAAAATAAATTGTTAATCAATTGCGACTGTTTGGGAGAAATCACTTCTTTGTCTTTAAGAATCTCTAGGTTCGCTTCCAAAGAAGCACGCAGAGATTCGATGAATGAATTGTGCAATCCGCGAAGTTGACCGGACTTTGCAAGCGAGTTATCGAACGGACCGAATCCTTCAACTTCGATTTTGTGCATCTTGGCCATAGTTTTGCCGACTTCGTGCATGATCGTGATTTCATCTTCGGAATTATCTTTGAGCCACGTTTGAACAGGAACCCCAGGTAATCGTTCAATAACTTGAAAAGCGAAATCGTCGCCACCTTCAAAATCGTGGACGCAAAAAGTTTTGTATCCTGGAAGTCCTGATTTTATAAGCGTGTTGGAAACTAGTGTTTCAACATTGAAATAACCGTTGAGGATTCCTTTTGGATGACATCTGATAACAACATCTTGACCGCTCTTTAATTTTCCCAGACGTACAGAATTTATATTTCCTAAACTCGTAGGCGAACTCAAATCAAGTTCTTCTAACTCGACGAGAGGATCATTTTCCAAATATTTACATACTTTGGATAAAATTTCATTACTTGTAATACCGCTATGTCGGTCTGACCAAATATGTGCGACATCATGAGGTTCAATAATGCGATCAGTCTGCCAATAAAAGACATTTAAACGATCTGCAATTGAGTTATTTATTTCGTCTAAATTCGGCACGCTCATCACCGAACATCGTACATAACTGTCGATTCAAAAACAAAAACACTTTTACAGGGGACAAGGGGCCCGAATATCGCAGTGCCCCAACAGAGCGGCTGGGGCATTAACTTTTGCAGCCCAGGAGGTCTTTTTGAGTTCACGGGCAACTTCTTTGAAATTGGAAAACCGATTCATCCGAAATATTGCCCATATCTGTGTATAGTTATGCTCCGTGGATTATAAAAGCGTCTTAGGAATAATTTCCGTCATCATAGCCACAATCGGATATATCCCATATATTCGTGATGTTTTGCGACACAAGACGCACCCCCATGCCTATACGTGGTTGACGTGGTCTATTTTGGCGATCATTAGTTTCGGTGTTCAGGTTACTCACGATGCTGGAGCGGGATCGTGGGCATGGCTGCTGTGCATTTTTGCGACACTTCTCATTTTTGTTCTCTCGTTTTTCTACGGCGAGAAAGACATCAAGAAAATAGACACACTGGGGCTCCTTGGCGCAATGACTGCATTAGTGATGTGGATTGTTGTCGACCAGCCATTTGCTTCTGTTGTTCTTATTTCGATCGTTGAAGTCTCTGGTGGATTCTTTCCGACATTTCGTAAATCATATATGAGTCCCGAAAAAGAGACGATCTCTATTTACCTCATGTCTGCTCTCTACATGTTCATCGCGGTGTTAGCACTAGATGACTACTCACTTATCAATATTTTCTATCCAGCAGTGTGCATCACCATGAGTATTTCGTTGGCGTGCTTTTTAAAAATTCGGAGAGTACAGTTGGGTACTACACGAGACACAATTGTAGATTAAGTTTCCTGGACTCAATCCACTGCGTATTTTCAGAGCCAGCTATTCGATAAAGATAGCTACTTCAAAAATATTGCAATGAAGACAGGTATATAAACAAGTGCAAAGACAGTACTAATCATCACACTCACTGCAGCTTTTTCGGGATGTGCCTTCAGTGTCGTTGCAAATGCAACAGTATTCGAAGCAAGTGGTGTGATAGCAAGGATCATCATGGTCAAATGTGTTTGTGCACTAAAGGCATCGAAATATGCCTTATCAATATAAATGACGCCGGCAATTGCCAAAGGAAATGCTACAAATTTTGAAACCATTGCAATGGAAGTAAATTTTGCATCAAAGGAACCTTTCGTAACACTTGAAAGCCCCAAGCCAATTACCATCATCCCAAGAACTACATAAGCTCCTCGAAAATAACTAATGGTTTCGGTAATGGTCGCTGGAAATGTCCAGTTGCCTGCAAATATCGCTGCACCAAGTGCAAATGCATAGATTGCTGGTAGGTGCAATATTTTCTTTGCAGCAGCTTTTGCTGATGCATCACTTTTCGCTATAAAGAAATACCCAACAGAGTTTTCAAACAGTATCAACCCTAGCGTAGAAAGAACTGCAACACTTTGCGCCCTGGGACCGAATAATGCAAGAACTAAAGGAAGCCCAAAATAACCAGTATTTCCTGTCCCTGAAATAAAACCAAGAAGATTCCTCTCACTCGTTTTATAAAACAATCCGCCGATGAAATAAAAACACACGGCGAGAAAACTTCCTACAGATAAAAAAATGACCGGTAAGAAAAAATATCCTGCGTTACGTGGTGCTGTTGCTACACCATTAAATACAACAACTGGTGCAACAATATATATCAGTACAGTCGCGATTTGTCGTGACTCAATTTGAAGTTTTTTCCCTGCAAAAAAACCTACAGAGATGATGAGATATAGGGGAGCTATCTTCCCAAGAAGGGTAACGAACTCAGACACATGCACCTATTCCCATTTTCAATGTGCACAGAACGACATGCCCGGACACAACATACTCCAACCAAGAGGTTGGAGTATTGAATTAATTGCGCAGGGCAGGAGGGACTCGAACCCCCAACCGCCGGATTTGGAATCCGATGCGCTA
>CAZFAO010000034.1:0-16185 GCA_964516875.1 uncultured Burkholderiales bacterium | reverse complement strand
ATTATTCATTCCGGATTTGAGAACATCGGCGAAGAAATTCGTCGTCGCAATCTAGAAGGGGAGGTAGCCATCGTGTTATTTGATCTTGGAGTATCTAGCCATCAACTCGACGTAAAAGAGCGCGGGTTTACATATCGACACGACGATGCGCCACTCGACATGCGTATGGACGCGAGCGAAGACCTCACGGCAGAAATTATTGTGAATGAATATTCCGAAGTTGATATTGAGCGTATCCTTCGTGAAAATTCTGATGAACGATTCTCTCGACAAATCGCGCGAGAAATTGTTGCTGCACGACCACTGCACAATGCAGGCGATCTCGTTGCTGCAATTCGCAAAGGTATCCCACATCGTTTTCAACGACTCGGTCATCCTGCAAAGAGAACTTTCCAGGCACTTCGTATGGAAGTTAATAAAGAACTCGATCAGCTTGCATCCGCACTGGATGAAAGCGTTCACCTCCTCGCTCCCGAAGGACGAGTACTTGTTCTTTCTTATCATTCCGGTGAAGACAAGATCGCCAAAGAAACATTCAAACGCTACATTCCCGATACGGTGACGACACCTGATGGTCGGATCATTCCCATCGAGGGCACGACCCATGCAGATGGATACGAATCGGCTGTCCGTTTGGTTTCTGTCCCTGCTCCGAAGAAACCTTCTCGCAAAGAAGTTGCTGAGAACCCTCGTGCGAAAAGTGCTCGTCTCCGGGTTGCCCAGTCCGACTACAAAAATGCTTCAGGAATGTAAATGCCCTCTTCGTCCAACGCCCGTAAATCTTCTCGTTCCACTGATGCTGACCGCGCAAAAGCGCGCAGTCGTGTTCGTGATGCCCGAACGGCGTTAAGCGAACCTGCTCACGTCATCGCTCAACGTGCACGAGCACGGTACGCACGTGCAGATCAACCTGCCCGTGTTCCGTCGAAAAAACCTCGCATTGTAAAAACTCCCGTTCGTCAAGATCGCTCTTTTGTATGGGTAATGCGCCTCTTTGGTGTAGGGATTGTTGTTTCCCTCTTTGTTGTTGTGGGAATTCAAACAACCATTGCAAAAAGACAAATCACAATTGATGCACTCCGTACACAACAGAAAAAAGAAATTGTTAAATATCAAAAAATCCGCCACGATGTTGCTGACCTCAAATCTCCCGAACGAATTACGCGACGGGCCTCATATCTCGGTCTCGTTCAGCCTGCCCGCTTTGTATCCATCTCTATTCCGATGGCTGTATCGAGCCGTACGGATCAAAGCGATGACAAGCTCTGGAGCGAAGTGAAGGCAATCATCAATGTCTCGTCATAATGCAACCGAACGGGTTGTCCAGCAATCTCTCTATGACATAGATAATGACGTCACCTCGCATGTAAAACGCCGAATGCGTTCGTCAACGCGATACACTTCGATCTCTGTGGAATCGTCAAATGTTTCTCCGCTGACACGCGGCTCACGAAAACCCAATCAATCTCGTAAAGAAACACCTCGCCGGTCAACACGCGCAACACCTTCCACGTCAAAAAAATCTGCGGATGTTATTCACCTTCACGATTCACGCAAACGCATTAAGAATCCGAGAAAAGATGTGAATTCTGCGAAGAAAAAACCTCAGGTAACTCGCAGTGCACAGAAAAAACCTCAACGGTCTAATCCTCTCATGCGTCGACAGAAAAATAACAAGGTCATTTGGAATCCAAAACAACGCGCACGAATATTTGCGGTTATTTTGCTTTTCCCCTTTGTTTTAATTTCTCTCAAACTCGCCGAGATTCAAATTATCTACTCAGAAAAGTATTCGACAATGGGAGTGGAACAACGCCGACTCATTCGTGAGATAACGCCAGATCGAGGAACGATTACTGACCGAAATGGAAATATCCTGGCTGTGTCGCAACCTGCTTATTCCGTTATTGCTGATCCAAGTTTGATCAAAGACCAGAAAGAACTTCTGAGCAAACTTCATAAAGTGACGGTTTTTAAAGATGAAGATGTAGCACCGTTGCTGAAAAATAAAAAATCTCGATATGCCGTTGTGGCTCGTCATGTGGACGAAGCAACTGCCAAGCGTGTTCAAAAGCAAACGCTGCCAGGAATTAGTGTCATCAGTGATCCCAAGAGAGAATATCCATCGCGTGACGTTGCAGCGAATGTTGTTGGTTTTGTTGGTTCAGAGATGAACGGTTTGGGTGGCATTGAATTTATGTTGGACTCGTCGCTGGCAGGGACCAAAGGCGAAGAAGTAATCGAACGAGATCCTAAAGGACGTGAAATTCCTTCGGCACGACGCGATGTGAAAGGTGCTGTTCGTGGAGATGATGTTGCGCTCACTCTCGATGAGGGGATTCAGTATGAAGCACAACGTGTTGTTCTTGAAGAAGTTGCAGCGTCAGGATCAAAAGGCGGAATCGCAATTGTTGCCGACGTGACAACAGGTGAAATTCTTGCCATGGTATCTGTTGTGGGGGGACCAGACAAGCCCGTTGTAGCTCCTGCGTCAGATCTCAACCATGCTGTCACGGATGTGTATGAGCCAGGTTCAACGAATAAGGTCATTACCATCTCGGGTGCGCTTGAAGATAAAGTCATTTCTCCCTCGTCGACTTTTAATGTTCCCGATACAATTGTTTTTGACGATAAACCCTTCAGCGACAGCGAAAGTCATGCTCCTGAAACAATGACGCCAGCAGATATTTTGCGCGAGTCGTCGAACGTGGGAACAATTTTGGTCGCAAGTCAGCTCAAACGTAAACGCATCGATCACTACCTTCGTGCGTATGGTTTTGGAAGTAAAACGGAATTGAATTTTCCTGGTGAAGCGAGCGGTATTCTTCTCGATGTCAACAGCTGGTCCGATACATCGATTGCGACAGTGCCGACAGGAAATGGTTTGGCCGTTACGCCAATGCAAATGTTGAGTGTTTATATGACAATCGCGAATGATGGTATGAGAGTGGAACCTCGGCTCATAAAATCATTCATCAATCCCGACGGATCAAGTCGACCTTTTTCAACAAAAGATCCCCAGCGCATTATTTCGTCATCGACAGCGCAACAGTTACACGCAATGTTGCGCGGTGCAGTTGAGAAGGGAACCGGTGGAAAAGCACAAGTCTCTGGATATAGCGTCGCAGGAAAAACCGGTACTGCTCGAAAGCCGCCATACGATAAGCCACCGTATAAATACATGGCGTCGTTTGCTGGTTTTGCACCCGTTGATAATCCGCGCCTCGCTGCAATTGTTGTGTTGGATGAGCCCACAGGAGCAATCTACGGTGGTTCCGTTGCGGCTCCTGTTTTCTCTCGAATCATGCAGTCTTCGCTACGCGTGATGGGTGTTGCGCCAGATACAGCAACCCTCGGCCAAGCAGTCACAAACGAGCCAAGCATCACGACGACAACGACGACGACAACAACGCAACCGTACGTGCAACCGTAGTTTTTGGCCCGTCTAGTATGGATGCCGCATGAATATTCACGAGCTTCTCACATCGATTGAGGAATTTGATGGAATCATTGGTGGGATAAGCACAGCAATGACAACGTTGCCCGAGACGACATTACAACGACGAGTCACTGGAGTTGTCAACGATCATCAAGCTGTGACGCCAGAAACAATTTTTGTCGCCATATCAGGGACAAGTGTTGATTCGCACGAATACATTCCCCACGCTCGCGAAAAGGGTGCAGCCCTGGTTATAGGTGAACATAGTTCTTCCACAGGAGTCGCTCCTGATCTCATTGTTAAAAACGCTCGTGCTGCGATTGGTCCACTGGCGAGTGTGCTGTTGGGTTCTCCAAGTGAAGAGATGAACCTTGTCGGAATCACAGGGACGAATGGAAAAACCACCACGTCGTATCTCTATTCATCGATAGTCTCTGCACATAACAAACACTGCTTCACGATGGGGACAACAGGCATTCTCGTTGATGGTGAAAAAGAGAGCGATTCGCAAACAACACCCGATCCGCTCATCATCCACAAATATTTTTCAGATTTTCATGAACAAGGAATTAATTCTGGCGCTCTGGAAGTATCGAGTCATGCGCTAGATCAATACCGTGTTCTCGGAACACGTTTTGCAGCTGTTGCGTTCACGAATTTCACACAAGATCATTTGGATTATCACGACTCGATGGATCAATATTTCGCAGCGAAGGCACAGCTATTTTCAACGACGTATGCGCCTGAAGCAGTTGTGAATATCGACGATTTACGAGGGCATGACATTGCTGAATGCGCGAAGAAGAATGGACAGAATGTCACAAGGGTATCCTGCAAAGATGTCTCTGCTGATATTTTTGTTGAAGCACATGAGGTATCTCTGTCAGGTTCACAGCTTGTCGCACACATATACGATCACGATGGTGTCATTCGATATCCGTTTTCAACACCGCTGATCGGTGACTTTAATTATGAAAACATTGCTGTTGCTCTTGGATTAGCACGTGTGACGCGCTGTGATATGGAAACGTCTATTGCAGCACTAAAAAATCCAGATACGGTTCCTGGGCGACTGCAACGCACAAAGAGTAAAACTGGATTTTCGGTGTTTGTCGACTACGCCCATACGCCCGATGCACTTGCTCGAGTGTTAACGATAATGAAACCCTTGGCGAAAAACCTCATTGTAGTTTTTGGATGCGGTGGTGATCGAGATAGTGCGAAAAGACCTCTCATGGGCAAGATCGCTTCCGAACTTGCGGACGTCGTCATTGTGACATCGGATAACCCGAGAAGTGAAGATCCCGTTAAAATCATCGACGAGATCGTAACGGGAGTTACGACAGATGCCATAGTAGAAGTAGATCGCCGCACAGCAATTAAACTCGCGTTAAGCAAAGCTCGGACAGGCGATGCCGTTATCGTCGCAGGAAAAGGTCACGAGCAAGGTCAAATATTTTCTGATCGAGTTGAAGAATTTTCCGATAGTGAAGTCGTCAATGAAATCTTGACTCGGGAGCTCTAGTGCTATTTACACGCAATGACATCATGTCATATTTATCGGATCACATTGTTGAGTCGTACGTGACTGAAATGGAAAATCCCACGTATGAATCAGCTGTTTTTGATTCCCGAGAAGCAGTGAAAGACATTATTTTTATTGCCATCGATGGTGAAAAATCTGCAGGTATCTTTTATGTTGTCGATGCAATCGAGCGTGGTGCCACTTGTGTTGTCGCAAACGTTTCCTATCGTGATGAATTAAGCGAAACGATAAAAAAGTATTCACAGACGATTGATTTTGTTCTTGTCGATGATTCAATGATTGTCTTTGGTCTCCTTGGGAAACTGGCGCGAGAACAGTTTTCAGGTGATGTCATTGGCGTTATTGGATCTGTGGGAAAAACAACAACGAAAAATATGTTGAGAGAACTCGGCGGGGGACAATTGCTTAGCCACGCGAGTCGTGGTTCGTACAATAATCAAACCGGTGGTCCCTTGACGCTGTGTGCAATTCCTGTTTCCGCGAAACGTGCAATCGTAGAGCTCGGTGAATCTCATTTTGGCGACTTAACATATATCACCGAATTTACTCAGCCAAACATTGTTGTCATAACCAATGTTGCCGAGGCACACACTGAGTTTTTAGGGGATCTTGCCGGTGTTGCACAAACGATGAATGAAACCGTATCTCTTGTTGCCGAATCCGGAACGATTGTTGTGCCTTATGACATTACGCATAGAGACATCGTGCTGGAGAATGCAGCTGCATCGGTTATTTATATCATCTGCGAAAATGGTGCACCAGAAGATGTGGTGGAAAATAATCGATGTGCAACCATTACTGATGTTCAAGCACGGGAAGATCTGACGCATGACTTTGTGCTGAATTTTGATGGACACACAATTGAGCTTCATGTTCCTCTCATTGGTCGACATTTTGTGATGGATGCAGCACTTGCTGCCGTCGCCATCCTCGTTTCGGGTGAAGATGCTGACGTGCTGAACGAACGACTTGAAAATGTTGCTGCACAAGGTCGTCGCATGTCGGTGATCACAACAGATAAGTTGGTCGTCATTGATGATTGCTATAACGCGAATCCATCGTCGATGAAAGCGTCAATGAAAGCAGTTGCAGACATGGCACGCGTCAATAATTATCGAAGTGTTTTTGTGATGGGACCAATGCGAGAATTAGGGGCCAACAGTGATGAGTACCATCGCGAATTGGGGCGCTACGCGAACGAGAGTGGAATTGATGTTCTTATTTGTGTGGGTGAGCTGACGCAGCCTGCTTCGATCGAGGGTATTCATTGCGAATCGTATTATTTTACGTCCGTTCAAGAGGCGTGCGAAAAAATCTTCTCCCTTGTGAAAGAGGGAGATATCGTCGGCGTGAAGGCATCGCGGGGACCAAACCCCGAAGTTCCTGTCTTGGCTCCGCTTGTAGAAATTTTGTCGGAACTAAAGTAGTTCACATGGCACGAGGGATAACAACATGATTGCACTTCTTGTCTCAGCTTCCGTTGCATTTACCCTTGCTGTTGTCATAACCCCTTTGTTGATACAACTTTTGCGACGTCGAGATATGGGGCAACACATTCGTGATGACGGTCCCATTGTCCATCCACATATTCGAAAAGCGGGAACTCCCACAATGGGAGGTATCGCAATTGTCGTTGGCGCTCTTGTTGGTTATTTTCTCGCTCACTTTCGAACAGGATTTGTTTTTGGTCGAACCGCGCTCGTCGTTGTTTTAGCAATGGCGGGGATGGCCATTGTGGGTTTGTGCGATGATTATCTTGGAGTCGTTAAAAAGCGGAACTTGGGTCTGCGCAAACGCGGTAAGTTTGCCGGTCAGCTGTTTGTTGCTTTTACCTTTGCGATTTTGGCGACAAAATACGTTCACGTGACGACCTCTCTTTCGTTTGCGAGACCATTCGGTTCACCGTTACCAGAATGGTTATTTATTGTTTTTGTTGCTTTTGTTGTCATTGCAGCAGCGAATGCTGTCAACATCACGGATGGACTCGACGGTTTAGCTGCAGGAAGTGCCACACTTGTTTTTTCTGCCTATACCGTTATCTGTTTTTGGCAATTTCGTCATTCAGACTTTTACTCCAACGGTGCAGCAGGTTTTGCAAGTAACTCGCTCGACGTTGCGGTCTTAGCCGCGGCAGTGGCAGGAGCGTGTGCTGGATTTTTATGGTGGAACGCAGCACCCGCACAAATTTTTATGGGCGATGTTGGCTCGCTGGCACTCGGTGGAGCAATGGCTGCATGTGCTGTAGTGACAAAAACTGAATTGCTCCTCATTGTCATCGGCGGAATATACGTTGTTGAAACTCTCAGCGTGATTGCCCAAATTATTTCATATCGCGGATTCAAAAAGAGAGTTTTAAAGATGGCTCCACTCCATCACCATTTCGAAGTTGTCGGGTGGCCAGAGACAACGGTGATTATTCGCTTCTGGTTGATGTCAGGTATTTGTGTCGCGATGGGTGTCGGCATTTTTTATGCAGATTTCATCCGTATTGGTGGCGCAAGCTAGCGCATACGAGTCGAATCAGAAATTTTCCTATCCTTCCTGGCAGACAGCTATTCGTTGCCCCAAAATGACGGGTAATTCCCAGTAGAATTTATGCCCATGACTGCCGCAACGAAAACAGAACACACAAAGTTTTCGTTCGTACAAAAGCTATTTATTTTCCGTCACTCCAACATCGTCAAAGCGCCTCGCAATGCACACTTCATTTTGCTGACAGCAATCGTTGGAGTCCTCAACATCATCGGTGTCATTATGGTGTTGTCAGCATCATCGGTAACAGCTCTGGGTGAGTACGGCTCAGCCTGGTTCTTCTTCCAAAGACAATTGATTTGGTTAGTCCTAGGTTCTTTTGCCTTTATAGTGATGTCGAGAATCCCGTATCAGTTCTGGCAAAAATATACCAAGCACATTGTCATTGCGAGTGTAATCCTCTTGGTGATTGTCCTGATCCCTGGAATCGGTCAAGAGGTTTTTGGTTCACGACGATGGATTGGTCTTGGTACGTGGCGTTTCCAGCCCAGTGAGCTTGCCAAGTTTGCGCTTGTGTTGTTTTGTGCGGATTTCTTAACGCGACGTGTATCAAAAATGGGGTCGTTCAAAGACATCATGGTGCCGATTCTTGCAACGGCATCGGTGATGATGTTTCTTGTTGTTGTCGAACCCGATTATGACACCACTGTTGTTTTAGCTTTTATCGTTGCAATGGTTGTCCTCATGTCGGGAGTTCCTCTGAATTTCATGGCCCGCATTGCAGTGCCTCTCGTTTTTCTTGCAACGGCTGTTGTTATCTCGGAACCGTATCGTCGTCGGAGAATACTCTCGTTCCTGCATCCTATGGAAGATGCAAGTAATACGGGATATCAAATCGTGCAAAGCATGATTGCTTTGGGAAGTGGAAAAACTTCTGGTGCAGGCTTGGGTGCCGGAAAAGCTAAATGGCTGTTTCTTCCCAACGCCCATTCTGATTTTATTTTTTCTATCATCGGTGAGGAGCTCGGTTTTATCGGAACGATGATGGTCGTGACGTTGTTTGTTGCGTTTATCCTTTTAGGGATCCGAATTATATTGTCGTGTACCGACAGATTCTCAGCGCTATTAGCAACAGGAATTGTTGCATGGATTGGTGGACAAGCAATCATTAACTTGATGGCTGTTATTGGTCTGTTGCCCGTGTCAGGAATTACGCTGCCGTTTGTGAGTTTCGGTGGATCATCACTCGTCATCTCCATGGCAGCAACAGGCGTTCTGGCCAATATCGCGCGATACTCCCGCGCCTAGACTGCTTTGCAGGGCCTGGCCCTGGAAACAAGAAAGAGACTCTATGTCTTCATCGACATCTCGCATCATCATTGCAGGCGGGGGAAGTGGTGGCCACATCTTTCCTGCGTTGGCCATTGCCCAAGGTTTTGTCGAAGAAGGATTTCCCGCGACTGCTATTACCTTCTTCGGATCGGGCCGTACACTCGAAAAAGATATTGTTCCCGCGCACGGATATAAGCTCGTGACCTTTCCCGGACGCGGACTTAATAGAGGTGACTTTTTTCAGAACATCCTTAATGGTGTTGGACTTGTGATCGCGTGTATCAAAGCATTTTTTCTCCTCGTTCGTCATCGTCCGTCCCTTGTCATTGGAGTGGGAGGATACGCTTCGCTTCCTGCGCTTGTTGCAGCAACGCTTTTGGGTATTAAGAGGGTTGTTCATGAGCAGAATGCATATGTCGGTCGAACGAATCGGATTGCACAAAAAATGGGTGCGGTGATGCTCACCACATTCGAAGCAACAGTGGGAGCGAATAATAAATCGCACCACTTTGGCCTGCCGATGCTTGCGTCCATCGATGATGCAATACAAGAGCGCGAAAAATATATGTCAGCTCCGCATGATCGACCAACCGTACTGGTTGCGGGCGGGTCGTTAGGATCGGTCGTCATCAATGAAACCGTTGTTGAACTTGTTAAAAAATTTGGTGATGACATGGATTTCGATCTCGTCCATATTTGTGGCAAGAACCATCTGGACGATGTTCGCACGCGCTACGAAAAACTCGGCGCATCGAACAAAGTCGTTCTCCATTCCTTTCGCGACGACGTCATGACTCTCTATGCGCGCAGTAGCTGTGTTGTGTCTCGTGCAGGTGCGGGAACGCGTGTCGAACTCGAAACTTTGGGTGTGGACTGTATTCTCATTCCGTTACCCAGCGCACCGGGAGACCACCAGAGGCTCAATGCGGCGCCGTTGGTGAAAACTGGTTTATGTACGATTATTGACCAGAACGAACTGACGTCTACGTTGTTGTACGAACAGATCACTTCGACGTTGAAAACCCGGGGTCAGTGTCAACCAAATCCTTACCACCGTGCGTCACGTCGTAGAATTGCTGATTACCTTATCGAGTCCTACGGACTCGTTGCTTAGGGCGAAAGAATCATGATGTCAGCAGAAAAACTATCTCCCATCAACCTCGATGACGAATCGGTGAACGCTATCCATATTGTTGGTATTGGCGGTGCTGGAATGAGTGCCATAGCAACGGTATTGGCGAAGATGGGTAAAACTGTTACGGGTTCTGATCTGAAGAATTCTCACGTTACTGAGAGGCTGGTTTCGGCGGGAATCAGTGTCCATGTTCCACATTCTGGTGAACTCATCACGCCGAATACACAATGCGTTGTGCGGTCAACGGCAATCGGTGATGACAACGAAGAAATCCTTGCTGCACGAGAACTTGGTATCGATGTCTTTTCTCGTGCCGATATGTTGGCTGCGATTTGTGCGCACGAATCAAGCGTGGGAATTGCAGGTAGTCACGGAAAAACAACAACAACTTCCATGGTGACAGCCATTGCTCGTGCCGGAAATCTCCACCCGAGTTTCATGATCGGTGGTGACGTCAACGAAATCGGAACTAACGCTGATTATCACAAAGATTCAATCATGATCGTCGAAGCGGACGAGAGCGACCGTACGTTTCTTACTCTTCCTTTGGTGGGGGGAATCGTGACGAATATCGAAAACGATCATCTCGAGAACTACAACGATTCTTTTAGTGAACTCAAAGACAGCTTTTTTGAGTTTGTGATGAATATTTCTGGACCCGTAGTGATGTGTGTTGATGAAGAAAACTCTCGCGAAATAGCTGAGCGGGCAAAAAAAGAACGTGATGTCATCACCATTGGTCTCAACGATGCCGATTGGACGTACGAAATTACTCAGGCAGCACGAGGGGGAATCTCCGCTGATGTTTCTTATCACGGCGAACACAAAGTGACTATTGAACTCGCTGTTCCCGGTGCACACAATATGCGAAATGCATTGTGTGCTTATGTTCTCATGAGCGCATTCGGTGTCGATGAACAAGATTGTGTCAAAGGACTCGCAACCTTTGGTGGCGTAGCGCGACGGTTTCAGTTCCGAGGTGAAACGCGTGGAATTACTTTTGTTGATGATTATGCGCACCTGCCGTCGGAAATTTCCGCGACACTCTCAGCTGCACGCGATGGTGAATTTCACAATGTCATTGCTATTTTTCAACCGCATCGATATTCGCGAACGCAAGCATTGTATGAAGATTTTGCGCACAGCCTGATGAGCTGTGATGCAGTCGTGATCTGTGATGTGTATTCTGCTGGGGAAATGCCTCGTCCAGGCGTAACGGGTGCATTGATCTCTAGTGCAATGGCGAGTGCTGGACATGACAACACACACTTTGTTCACCACATCGATGAGATCACGCAATTTATTGATACAACGGCAGGTCCGGGAGACATTGTTTTAACTCTCGGTGCAGGCGATGTCACCATGTACTCCGACATTATTCAAGATGCGCTCAAACAGGTTGCGCATTAGGGATAGTAATGACCACTGATCTTCACGCTTTTGTTGACGCACTAGAAGGTGCAGGAATTACTGTTGCACGTGATGTCTCGGGTTCAACGTTAACGACATACCGCGTGGGTGGGCCCATTGCTTATTGCATAACTCTCACAAGCCGCGACGAGATCAATCAACTCTCCACAATTATTTCAACGAATTTTTGTGAACAATTCAACGAAACCAATGTTGTCACCATTGGCAAAGGTTCTAACGTCATTGTAGATGACGATGGATTTGATGGTTGCGTTTTTTTATTAGATGGCGAACTTGCAACATTTAATGGTTCACCAATTCACACCGATGGACAGATCACTGTCGCGGTAGGCGGGGGAGTATCTCTCCCAACATTTGCGCGCCAATGCGTTCCCGAAGGAATTTCTGGCTTGGAGTTCTATGTTGGTATTCCCGGTTCTGTTGGTGGGGCAGTGGCAATGAACGCCGGGGGTCACGGCAAACAAACTTCTGATGTATTGGTGTCGTGTAACGTTCTCGATCTGTGCACTGGCGTAACAGAGCGATTTTCCAACGAGAGTTGCCAGTTTGAATATCGGCATTCGAGATTTCGCCCGACCGACATTATCTACTCCGCACAGTTCCGTGGTGTGCACGGTGAATCAGAGGAAATAAAGAAAACGATTGACGCAATTGTTGGGTGGCGTCGTGAACACCAACCGGGTGGACGCAATGTTGGATCTGTTTTTCAAAATCCACCCGATGTTGCCGCGGCACAACTTATTGATGAATGTAATTTGAAAGGATTCAGAATTGGTGGCGCGCATGTTTCTGAGAAGCATGCCAACTTTATTCAAGCCGATGACAATGCAACTGCTGGTGATATCCGCAAGCTGATCGAGCATGTCCGCGCTGTTGTATTAGAGACGACAGGTCATCAGCTAAAAACTGAAGTACGATATATTCCTAAAGTATGACTATGGATGATGACTTTTCCTCTCCTGACGATGACGTTCTCGTTGCGATATTGATCGACGAGGATGAAGAACTCATTGTTGATGTTTCCAGCGAAGACGCTGAGGTCATTGAGCTGCCCACCTACGTTGAAGAAGTCAGCGAAATCATTGTCATTTCTGAAATTGAAACGATAATTATTGATGAGCCCGAGTCTGAGTCTGTCCTCGAAATACAAGAAGAATCCGAACAAGAATCCGTTGTGGTCACTTCTTTCCAAGACCGGCTACAAGAAAAATTTCGGAATCAATCACGGACGAAACGACAATGGCTGTTTGTTGTTGGTTGCGCAATGGTTGTTATTTTTACACTCATTATTCTTGCTCTCGAAAGTCCGTTTTATAATGTCGACTCAGTATCTATCAAGAATGCTTCAGCCACACCGTTGAGTGATGCTGAAAATAAAAAACTCGAAAGTTTGACGAAGCACCTTAAAGATCAGCCGATGTATCGCGTGGATTACGATTCAACAATTAAAAAAATAGAGGCAATCCCTACAATTTCTGGTGTCAGCATTTCTAAAAAGTGGCCGTCGTCTCTCGATATTGAAGTGTCGCGTCGCGTGCCTGTTGCTTATATAGAAACAGACAAAGGAATTATCCTTGTTGACGCTGATGGGTACGCTTATGAAAAAACAAAAACCGTTCCCGCGGGCATCCCATCGATCGATGGGCTCGATGAAGTGACATTTACACACAAAGTGGGGGACACAACATATTTATCGATCATGGAGAAGGCTCCGCAAGAAATTAAAAACCAGATCAGCCACATTAAAAAAGAAAAGTCGAACTACGTTCTTGAACTCTCTGATGGGATCGATGTGAGGCTGGGAGATAATAAACGCCTTGAAGAAAAACTCGCAATTGTGTGGTCAGTTATCAATGCGAAAAAGCGTTCCGAGTTGGGATACATCGATGTTTCCGTGCCATCACTGCCTGTTTCGGGGTCACCTCAACTTCAACTTTAGGTTTAGGGTTGGTGTGTGCATTCTGGAACTCACCGTACTAAATTGACCCATCCGTCGCAAAAGGGCTACCATTTGTTGCCTTGAAATTGCAGGCATATTTGTTCAGCCTGAACTTTATGTTTACACCCAAGCAATAAGAGTTTATAAACCCCGAGAGGAATCAACATGGTAGGTTCACCACAGAACTATCTTGCAGTCATCAAAGTTGTCGGAGCTGGCGGTGGTGGTTGTAACGCAATCAACCGCATGATCGATGCAGGTCTCAAAGGTGTGGAATTCATCGGCATCAACACAGATGCGCAAGCACTCATTCAAAGTGACGCGGATGTTCGTCTCGACATTGGTCGCGAACTCACGCGTGGACTCGGCGCAGGGTCTGATCCAGAAATTGGGAAGAAGGCTGCGCAAGATCACAAAGATGAAATCGAAGAAGTTCTCATGGGTGCCGACATGGTATTCATCACTGCAGGCGAAGGTGGAGGAACGGGAACTGGTTCTGCTCCTGTCGTTGCTGAAATCGCAAAGAGTCTCGGCGCACTGACCATTGGTGTTGTCACTCGTCCTTTTGATTTCGAAGGTCGCCGCCGAAGCGTTCAAGCCGAAGCAGGTATTGTTGAACTGAAAGAAAAAGTCGACACCCTTATTGTTATTCCTAATGAACGACTTCTCAGTGTCTCGGATGAAAAAACAACAATGCTCAACGCATTCAAGATGGCAGACGAAGTTCTCCTTCAAGGTGTGCAAGGTATAACAGAGCTCATTACAGAAACTGGTTTGATCAACACCGACTTCGCTGATGTGAAGATGGTCATGACCAACGCTGGATCGGCACTCATGGGTGTTGGTTTTGCGTCGGGCGAAGGTCGCGCACTCGCTGCTGCACGCAGCGCAATTTCATCTCCGCTATTAGAGGCGTCCATCGATGGTGCTCGTGGTATTTTGATTTCTATTGCTGGACCAAGCGATCTTGGTTTGCATGAAGTGAATGAAGCTGCAGAAATCATTTCGCAATCAGCTCACCCTGATGCAAACATTATTTTCGGTACTGTTGTCGACGATACTCTCGGCGACGAGGTCCGCGTGACTGTTATTGCAGCAGGTTTCGATCGCTTCGAACGTTCTAACCGTGATTCAACATCGTCGTTGGGTCTCGCAGAAACAGAAAAGACTTTGTCTCGCAGTGCAGATAACACTCGCACACAAGCGCTTGATCTGACATCGCTTGAAAGTGAAGAAGAAGACGAATTCGACGTTCCTGAATTTTTGCGATAAATCACTTTCCCCTTTCTCAAGGCCGGATTCCGGACCCTAGAGCGGGGAATTGATTACTGCGTTATCTAGAATGCTCGAGTGAGCGACGCACCAGTGATTTATGGCATTTCTAATGCTCGGGCAATATTTACGAATCGCCATGGTGGAAGTTCTGCGCACCCGTATGATTCGCTCAACATTGCACTCCATGTTGGTGATGATCGCGGTGATGTGTTGCGCAATCGTGAACTTGTCCATCAATCACTCGAACAATATGGTATGCGCGTTCCGCATTCGTCGTGGTCGTTTCTCAATCAAACGCATCATGACAATCTTGTTGTCATTGATTCACAAACGCTCATCGACAACAATGAACCACCGACTGCCGATGCGTCGCTCACGCAAGAATTGGGCCAACCCCTTGTTGTCATGACAGCCGATTGTGGACCTGTCGTCATCGCTGGCCAGTCTATTGTGAGCGTGATTCACGCAAGCTGGAAAACAGTTGTGGCGGGCATTATGGAATCGGTCATTGAAGAACTCAAGTCCCGTGCGCCCACAGAAAAGTTTTATGCGTTGTTAGGGCCCTGTATTCACCCTGCGAACTACGAATTCGACGAAGGGTTGCTCACGAGCGTGAGTGCTCGCTTGGGGAATCATGTCGTTGCAAAAACCCATGACGGCAAACCCGCATTTGACCTTGTGTCAGCTATATCGCACGAATGCACAACACGAGGTGTATCTTTTGACGATGTAAATATCGATACGTATAGCTCGCCAGATCATTTTTCGTATCGACGAGACGGTGTGACGGGAAGACAGGGGGTAATTGCATGGCTGTAGAACAAGATGATGTCCCACGCGACGTTTTAGAATCCAACCTCGCCAACGTTCGTTTGGAAATACAAATAGCGTGTGAGGAATCACACCGCGACCCTAAAGACATCACACTGGTTGCTGTCACAAAAACACAATCGATCAATACTCTCAAAACGTGTCTCGATCTTGGGCTCACGATTTTTGGTGAAAATAGATTTCAAGAAATGGATCTCAAGAAAGAAGAACTGAAAACTCGCAACGAAAACATTCAGTGGCACTTCATTGGTCAGATCCAACGCAACAAAGTTCCTCGCATCACTGCAAAGGCTGACGTCATTCATTCCGTGGATGCAACCTGGCAGATCGACATCATGGCTCACGTTCCTGAAAAGCCGCAATTGTTTATGCAGCTGTCGGCTGATCGAAAAGATCATCGTGGGGGGGTCTCGTTTGAAGAAGCACCGGAACTCTTGAGCTATTCGCGCAATCACGGGCGTGAAATTACAGGCGTCATGATGATGCCTCCTCTCGGTGAGGATCCTGTCCCTCATTTTCGTGCATGTTACGATTTTGCACAGATGGCGGGATTGAGAGATATCTCTATGGGAATGTCGCATGATTACGGTGAAGCAATCAAATGTGGATCCACAGTGATTCGCGTCGGTACAGCACTTTTCGGGGAACGCACAACGTAAAAATGGGCTATTTACTGCGCGAACAGCCCGCGAGGCGCTACACTAAATGGCTGTACTGATAAGGGAGAGAATAAATGTGGCGAAAAGCAATGGTTGCACTTGGTCTGCAGGATGATGAAGACGACG
>CAZFAO010000033.1:0-16594 GCA_964516875.1 uncultured Burkholderiales bacterium | reverse complement strand
TTGCACTACTGCTGTTCCCAATGCTTTGGCAGACATTCCGTTGGGTTTGATTCCAGCAATAGAATCAGCTGCGCGGCGACCTTGCCTGTTCGCAAGGTTGGCAAGCGCGACCAACGTTGGTTCTCCTGAAAGCACGTCAAACTTTTCGACCATGTCTCCCACAGCAAAAATATTGTCAATCGATGTTTTCATCGAAGAATCAACAACTACTCCGCCCTTTTCGCCAATCATGATTCCAGCTTCTTTCGCAATTGCAACCTCAGGACGCACTCCGATGCTCGCAAACAATAGATCGGCACTGAGCACACGACCATCAGAGAGAGTGACTGAATCTTTTCCTGCGGCAACTACCGAGGCTCCTAGCTCGAGATGAATTCCATGGGCCTCGAGTTCTTCCACGACGAAGTGCGCGATGTCCGCATCCAATGGCGGAAGCACTTGCGGAGAAAGTTCAACAATCGTGACTGATAGTCCTTGCGCAGATAGATTCTCTGCGATTTCTAGTCCTATGAACCCCGCACCAATCACAATTGCTGTGTTGTTGGACTTTTTTGCGCGGTCAATTTCTTGCATGAGGACATCGACATCATGAATGTTTCTTAGAGTCAGTAGGTTTTCACGCCCCTCCATTGGTGGAATGAAGGGTGCTGCCCCCAAGGAAAGAACGAGATTGTCATATGAAATGTCGAGCACAACATCGGACGAAAGATCTTTTACTTTAAGAGTGTTGTTCTCCGCATCTATTTTTATTACTTCGTTTCGGGTGCGCACATCGAGGTTAAACCTGTCCTTAAGACTCTCGGGCGTTTGTAATAGGAGATCTTCGCGGTCTTCAATGATGCCTCCAGCAAAATACGGCAAGCCGCAGTTTGCAAATGAAACGTGTTCACCACGCTCAAGTACGATGATCTCAGCGCCCTCATCAAGTCGACGTAACCGCGTTGCAGCTGACATTCCGCCAGCGACCCCTCCCACTATGACTGTTTTCATTTTTACCTCGTGACTAAGCAAGCGACAGGAAAAGCTTCTCAAGCTTTTTCAGGTCGACATCTTTGCTGGCATTTTTATTGCTATAACATTCGGAGAGACCAGCTGTGATCAGTGCATAACCCGCACGACTCACAGCTTTGTTGACAGCAGAAAGCTGGATCACGATATCTTCGCAGTCATGACCTTCTTCAAGCATACGAATAACACCACCAAGCTGACCTTGTGCCCTCTTGAGTCTCTTCGTAACCGATTCGACTGATTCTTCATTTAATTGGACCATGCCGGCTCCTTCGTTTCGTTTCCTTAACCGAAAATTCGACCGAGAAAACCTTTTGCTTCAGACTTTTCCGCAGCGGTGCATGTGCACTGATCTTCTTTAGCGACGTTTTTCATCACAGAATCAATATGCTGACCGCATCCGGCCCATGTTGTTTTACCGCAATTTTTACATTTCGTTGGTCGACACATTCTGTTACCTTTCGTTGTTGTGGACGTATACCCCTGGGGGTATAGGTTAATGATAACAGTTAGATTATATAAAGTCCAGCTTTTCAAAATATGCGTGTACGAGCGCGGCCAATGGCTCTAATGTTCAGGTTTCTCTGCAGCGTCTACCGTATTTCGCAACAACATCGCAATCGTCGTTGGTCCCACACCACCAATACGCGGTGTAATCCAGCTCGCCTTTTCCGCACAACTCTCTGAAATATCAGGAATAAGTTTTCGACCTTCACCAAATGTCATTCCAGCAGAAACCAGAACAGCACCCTCTTTAATCATGTCGGGCATAATGACATCAGGAACTCCTACAGCAGCGATAATGACATCAGCCTCACGCGTAAAAGATGCAATGTCGTGAGTTCCGGTGTGCACGATCGTCACGGTTGCATTCGCGCCTTCTTCTTTCAGCGTGAGCAAATTCGCAAGCGGTCTTCCAATAGTTAAACCACGTCCAACAATCACAACATTCTTGCCGGCAAGGTCAATTCCATTGTCTCTGATGAGTGCTTGAATTCCGAGCGGCGTGCAAGGACGTGGAGCATCAACTCCCATGACAAGTTTTCCAAGATTGACAGGATGGAGGCCATCGGCATCTTTTGCAGGGTTAATCGCCAACAGCGCTGCTTCTTCATCACATTGTTGAGGCAGAGGAAGTTGGATGATGAATGCATCGATGTCAGCGTTGTTGTTCATTGCTTCGATCGCTGCAATGACATCCGCCTGCGAAGAATTATCAGGCAATTCAACGTGATGCGACGTAACACCGACATCCGAACATGCTTCATGCTTGTGACGAATATAACTCTGAGAGTTGGGGTCTTTTCCAACGAGGATTGTTCCCAAGCCAGGGGTGCGCGACAGCTTCGCAATGCGTGCGCGCAAACGATCCTTCTCCGCTTCGAGAAAATCTTTGCCACTCAAAAACTGCGCTGTCATTCCCTCATCCTAGCTTTCTGGAGGTCCGTCCTTCCTTAGTGTCGAAAGTGGCGGGTGCCGGTGAAGATCATGGCAATTCCATGTTCGTTGGCAGCTTCAATCACTTCGGGGTCATTCATGGACCCTCCAGGCTGGATCACCACTGTCACACCAGTTGCAACGGCAGCGTCGATACCATCGCGGAAGGGAAAGAATGCGTCCGATGCGCACGCTCCACCTTTCGCTCGATCCCCTGCCTTTTTTGCAGCAATCTCTGCTGAGTGCACGCGACTTTGTTGTCCCGCACCAATACCAACAGCTTGACCATTATTGGTGAGCACAATTGCATTCGATGATGTTCCTGCACACACCGTCCACGCAAACTTTGCTTCTGCTAATTCTGCGTCTGTGGGTTGACGATCCGTGACAACTTTCCATGCAGACTCGTTATCAGTGAAATCATCAGCAGCTTGTGAAAGAAATGCACCGTCGATGTGTTTGATTTCGAATCCAAGTTTGTTGGGCTTGTCGGCAGTAATCACACGAAGGTTTTTCTTTTTCGCGAACAACGTCAGTGCTGCATCAGAAAATCCTGACGCAATCACAACTTCAGTAAAAGCATCCGTGATTGCTTGGGCCGTCTCTTCATCGACTTCACCGTTGATTGCAACAACTCCTCCGAAAGCAGAAAGGTCATCGCACGCAAACGCAGACTTATATGCTTGCGCAACATTCGCACCTACAGCCACGCCGCACGGATTGGCGTGCTTGACAATCACACACGCCGTGGAATCGAACTGATTAACCAACGACCACGACGATTGAAGATCAAGATAGTTGATGTAACTCAGTTCTTTTCCTTGGTGGATGATCATGCTCTGCGGCCATGACTGATCGTGATTCACATAGTCATACAGAGCAGCTTTTTGGTGCGGATTTTCTCCATAGCGTAAGTCTTTTCGCTTCTTGAGTGACACAATAATTTCTTCCGGCAGCTCACCAGAAACATCACCGTCCTTATTGTTCATCCATTCCACAATGGCTGCGTCGAAAGAGGCAGTTAAGGCAAACGCCTCGCGAGAAAGTCTCCACCGCAACGAATCACTAAGCTCATTATTGTTGTTCTTCAAATCATCGAGAACATCTTCGTATTGATTCGGGTTGGTGACCACACCGACAAATGCATTGTTTTTTGCAGCTGCGCGAATCATGGCAGGCCCACCAATATCGATCGTTTCAATACCGGGCTTTTCGACAAATGGATACAAGTTCACAACAACCAAACCAAAAGGTTCGATGCCAAACTTCTCCATGTCCGTGTGGTGATTTTCTTTATCGAGATCTGCCAAAATTCCGCCGTGAATTTTTGGGTGCAAAGTAACGACGCGATGATCGAGCATCTCTGGCATGCCGGTGACATCCTCAACGGTGGTCACAGGAATACCCGCTTGCGAAATTGCCGTTGCGGTTCCACCAGAAGAAACAATATCGATGCCAAGGTTATGAAGACTTTGTGCAAATTCCACCACGCCGGTTTTATCGAAACAGGAAATGAGAGCTCGCTTTACGGGGAAGGTCATGGGTGCCTTTCTTTATTGTGGATTAAATTCTTGTGCGCAAAATTGACGAATTGTTTGCGGATACAACTGATGCTCAACTTTTTGGATACGTTCGTGAAGTGAATCTACATCGTCATTTTCCAAAACCTCAACACTTTGTTGCGCGAGAATAGGACCTGCGTCAACTTCTTCCGTCACAATGTGTACAGTAACACCTGTAATTTTCACACCGGATTCCAAAGTCGCTGCCATTGTCCCTGTCCCATACGTTCCGGTAAATGCCGGAAGGAGACTTGGATGAATATTAAGAATCCGATTTTCATATCGTTCAACAAGTTGAGGAGTGAGAATTGTCATGAAGCCAGCAAGAATAACCAGCTCGATGTTATGGACAACAAGTTGATTCACAACTGCTTGCGTAAATTCTTCGCGCTGTCCTTTATATTGCGTGCGATCAACAATGACACATTCAATACCAGCTTTTTCCGCGCGGTCGATCGAAGCAATATTGTCACGGTCGCAGAGAACAAGCGCAACGGGAATTCCGTCATCAATGATGGCTTGTAAATTGGTTCCCGAACCGGAAACGAGTACAGCAATACCCGGAAAATATGGTGGCTTCGCTTTTGTTTCCAAGCGTATATGCTCTCACATATTGGTAGTGAAATGCGAAAACTGGTGGCCGCACGGACCACCAGTTTTTGACTAATTATTTGTGTTGTAGGTTTCGAATTCGAATTCGCCAGCAATAATAAGATAGATAACCATAACGACAATGATCGCAATAGTGACAATACCGAGGATCAAACCAGCAAGGGCCATTCCTCTACCACCGAGTGCGCCATTGGACTTCTTAATCTTTCCTAGCGAAAGACTTCCGAAAACCGTCGCAACAATAGCAACGATTAAACCGATCGGCCAACAACAAATGAGAGGAACACCGACGATTCCCGTCACTAAGGAAGTGATAGCAAACGGATCGTTTTTTGAACCCGACGTTGAGTAGCCCTGTTGATTCGCATAGTAAGCGCCAGGCTGCGGGGCAGCTTGTTGTGGCGGTATATGAGAAGGGGGTGGTGGTGGCGGAGGCGGAGTTCCGCCTTGTTGCCCAAATGGATCCTGGGGAGGTACGTCAGTCATAATTCACCTTCTGTAAATGCAAAGGCCAACTCTAGACGACGGTATATAAAAAGTGGGTGATAACTGCTTATTTACAGAGCCGCAAGCACCTCAGCCATTGCCGCACCGATTTCTGTTGGGTTCATCACCACTGTGGCGCCTGCGGCAGTGAGCGCTTCCATCTTTCCCTGGGCAGTTCCTTTGCCGCCAGAAATGATTGCGCCAGCGTGACCCATTTTCTTTCCTGCCGGCGCAGTCACACCAGCAATATAAGCAACGACGGGCTTTGTCATTTTGTTCGCTATATATTCAGCGGCATCTTCTTCTGCCGATCCACCAATTTCACCAATCATGATGACAGCTTTGGTTTCGGGATCTGCTTCGAATCGCTCGAGACAATCGATATGGCTCACTCCAGGAACAGGGTCTCCCCCAATGCCAACACATGTTGTTTGACCGATTCCACGTTGTGAAAGTTCATGCACCGCTTGATAGGTCAATGTTCCTGATCGAGACACAACACCCACGGGACCACCGGGCAAAGCAATTTGTCCGGGAATGATTCCGATGTTGCATTCGCCAGGAGTAATAATTCCAGGACAGTTCGGTCCGAGAATAAATGTGTTGGGGTGCTCTGTTTTTACTTGATTGTAAAACTGTGCTTCGTCATGCGCAGGGACACCTTCAGTGATTACCACAATGAATTCAATTCCCGCATCCGCCGCTTCGATAACAGCACCCTTGACTCCAGGAGCAGGGATGAAAATACAACTCGCGGTTGCACCCGTTGCAGCCTTTGCTTCGGCGACTGTTGCATATACCGGAACGCCTTCGACATCGGTGCCTGCTTTTTTAGGATTGGTTCCCGCAACAACTTGCGTTCCGTATTCCCTGTTGCGCATTCCATGGAACTGACCTTGGCTGCCAGTGAGACCTTGGTAAATAACTTTGGTGTCTTTATCAACAAAAATCGACATGTGTTTTCCTTTTCTGGAGGCCTGGCCTGACAAAAGGGACATAATAAAATGTCCCTTTTGTCAGGCCAGGCCTCCTACTTTACTTCTTTGAGAGTTCGACGGCTTTTTTCGCAGCGTCGAGCATGGTGGCTGCAGTCACAACTAGTGGATTGGGGTTCGCTTCTAAAATCGCGCGTCCTTCTTCTACATTTGTTCCATCGAGTCGGACAACAATGGGTGATTTCAGTTCCACTCGTGATGTTGCATCGACAACACCGTTCGCAACATCGTCACACTTGGTAATTCCACCAAAGATGTTCAAGAAAATTGCTTTGACTTTAGGATCCGAATTCACAACCTCGATTGCATTGGCAAGTAAGTCTGCGTCTGCTCCACCACCGACGTCCAAAAAGTTTGCTGGACGACCTTCAACTTGGTTTACAATATCGAGAGTTGACATCACAAGACCAGCACCGTTGCCGATAATTCCAATTTCACCGTCGAGACCGATGTAGTTCAAACCTTTTTCTTTGGCAAAAAGCTCACGTGCATCGAGCTCTTGTGTACCTTCGTACTCTGCCCATTCCGGATGACGAAAATCTGCATTCTCATCAAGTGTCACCTTTGCATCGAGCGCGTGCACCACACCTTCGGGGGTAAGAATAAGCGGGTTGATCTCTGCAAGATCGGTATCGCCTTCGACGTAAGCCCTGTAAAGCTTCATCAAGATTTCAATCGCCCCTTCGCGCGCTTGCGGGTCGAGGTTCGCGTCGTCGACCCAGGCCGAACATTGCTCACGTGTGAGACCGACGAACGGATCAATCCATATTTTCGAAATCGCTTCAGGATTTTCTTCTGCGACTATTTCAATTTCGATTCCACCTTCTGCGCTGAGCATTCCAAGATGTTTCTTTGCCGCACGATCAAGTGTGAAACTTGCATAATATTCTTTGTCGATGTCACTTGCGTGTTCGATCCAAATTGTTTTAACGACATGTCCCTTGATGTCCAAACCGAGAATATTTCCTGCGTGTTCACGACATTCTTCCTCGTTCGTTGCAAGTTTGACGCCACCAGCTTTTCCTCGTCCACCGACAAGAACCTGAGCCTTAACAACAACGGGATAACCAACCTCAGCTGCAGCAGTAACTGCGCTTTCAACATCAGTAACCGCCTTACCGGCGCTCACGGGGATGCCGTATTTGGCAAAGAGCTCCTTGCCCTGATATTCCAAAAGATCCATTGTTCTCCTTGTAAAAAACCCGCATTTATATCTTCACTATGCGCGGTATCACGCTACTCGAGTCCAATATCGAGGCAAGAAACGAGCATTGCCCATTGCTAAATGACTTCAAGCGGTGGATTCAAGGACGCCATAAAAATGCGCGTTCGATCTGTTGGAAAATCCACGCTGATCGCTGTATCCCCGTTGCGATGAGTCTCGATGCCCACAACTTTTCCAATGCCATACTTTGCATGTTCAACACGAATGCCCTTCACAAAAGGAGTGCTGTCGAAGTCGCTTTCGATGGGAAGAACGTCCTCTTGCGCATTTTCGCCACTATCATCACCGTCACCCCATATTCGTGACCGAATACGAGCATCCGTTGCGAAACCCGATTTTCGCGATGAACCAATGATGTGTCCCATCGAACTTTCGTCATTGGGATCAATATCATCAAACGTCACATCGTCATACACTTCTGAGTACCGAGAACGAGGAGATTGCCCGCCAGAAAAACGCGAGCGCATGTAATCACTCGGCGCTTCTTTATCTTGAATGGCATTAACTAACTCAGCTGGAATCTCTTTTAAAAATCTGCTCGGTGAAAAGTAATCTGGCGTTGCATACATCATGCGCGACAACGCACATGTGAGAAACAATTGATCCATTGCGCGAGTTATTCCCACATAACAAAGACGTCGTTCTTCTTCGAGCTCTGCAATATCTCCCATTGAACGCTCGTGGGGAAACAAACCTTCTTCAAGACCAGTAATAAAAACAACAGGATATTCCAAACCTTTCGCGGTATGGAGAGTCATGAGGGTTACCGCTTCATCATCGGCGTTCGCGCGGTCCGATTCGGCCAGTAATGAAACAGCTTCTAAGAATGCGCCGACGCGATCAAGGGGTGATTCAGGATCGAGAAGTCGCTCGTCTTCGTGAGCAAACTCAGGCTGCGCGTCGCGATTTACGTCTAGGATCGCGTCGTCATCTCTCTTCCATTTTGCATCGATAGCATTATCAAATTCTCTCGCTTGCGAAACTAGTTCAATCAAGTTTTCGAGTCGACCTTGCGATTCAAACGAATTTTCGTCTTCGAGCATTTTGATATATCCGGATGAATGGAGAAGGTAATCAACAATGTCGGCTACATTGATTCGCTCACCGTTACCTGCGACATCGAAAAGCGAACATACGCCGAGCGCAGCTGTAGCTGCCTTTTTCGAAAGACCGATTTCGTTCACTCTTTCGAGCGCTTGACGGAACGAAAGATCATGCATTCGCGCGTATGCTGCAATTTTTGTGATCGACGTCTCACCGATCCCCCGTTTTGGCTCGTTAATAATCCGCCTCCAGGAAGCTTCATCAGCAGGATTAGAAAAAATACGAAGATAGGCCATGGCGTCTTTGATTTCGCGTCGTTCGAAGAACTTTGTTCCGCCAATAATGCGATACGAAATACCGCCGCGAATAAGCTGCTCTTCAATAAGGCGCGATTGCGCATTGGTGCGATAAAAAACTGCGATCGAATCTGCTGACTCTGCTTTTAACAAGGTTGAGATCGTATTGGCAACAAACTGAGCTTCACTTCGGTCGCTGTTGGCGTAATAAACAGTGATGGGAAGTCCATCGCCCTTGTGTGAAACTAGTTTTTTCTTGTGGCGTGATGCGTTATGAGAAATCACAGCGTTCGCTGCTGCTAAAATATTTTCTGTCGAACGATAATTTGTGTTGAGGACCACAACATGAGTGTCTGGATACGTTTCTTCAAAACGTTCCATGTTCAAGTGATCTGCTCCACGGAATTTATAAATGGATTGGTCAGCATCACCCACAACAGTGACATTGTGATGTTTTTGAGATAGAAGATTAACGAGTTCCCACTGTGCCAAGTTTGTGTCTTGGAATTCATCGACTAAGACATGTGAAAATCTGTTTTGATATTTCTCGCGTGCAGTTTCATCATCACGCAACAGCTCCACACATTTAACAAGCAAGTCATCAAAGTCAACAGCGTTGGCTGCACGAAGTCGGTGTTCGTATTCCGCATAAATCTTCGCAACTGTTGATTGAGTATCCATCTCGGCACTCTCGAGTGCTTGAGCTGGCGTGATGAGATCATTCTTCATTGTTGAAATCATGCGGTAAATACTTTTTGCTGAAAATCTTTTCGGATCTGCTCCTAAATCTCTGCGGGCATAGTCAACTAATCGGGTGGCATCGGCAACATCATAAATAGAAAACCCGCTCTTGATTCCTACAGCTTGTCCATCCATCCGCAAAATACGGGCACACGCCGAGTGGAAAGTCGATACCCACATTCGTGAAGCGACGGGTCCCACAACATGCGTGACTCGCTCCACCATTTCTGCTGCTGCCTTGTTTGTAAAGGTAATCGCCAAAATTTCATACGGAGAAACATGTTGGTGCGCAATGAGATAGGCAATGCGGCGAGTGAGCACACGCGTTTTCCCTGACCCCGCGCCAGCAACAACGAGAAGTGGTCCACCGGGATGAGTTACTGCTTCGCGTTGAGATTCATTGAGGTCGTCAAGAAGAGAATCGCTCGATGAATTCGCATCCAGGTTTACTTCCTGGAAAGATGAAAAAACGTTTGCAGGAAATGTCACGCAAACAATTTAGGCGTCAGTTGCCACAACTGTGCTGTCGAGGTCATCTTCAACTTCTTGAACGTCGATATAACCTCGCATAATGCGCGTCTTTTCTTCATTGAGGAAAACAGTAAAAGCAGAACGATCAGCATCAATTTCGAGGTCTGCATACGTTGCCCAATCTCCATCGAGAACAAAAGCATTTGGATTCATATCGCGAGGAATTCTTCTATAGCGCAGATGTTGATCGTCAAAAATCCACCAACTATTTGATGTGGGAAGAGTTATCATCTGTCAGCACCTCTTACTAAAGTGCTCAAAGTATAGATCTGTTGGTCCCTGAAACGCTAGTGCGCCTCACAAGTAGTGATTATGCAGGCTATTCCTAGTCCAAATCGCAGACGTCTTCGATCCCCAACCGCTCTGAAATTTCAGAAATTTCTTCGGCCCGTTGAGAGATATCCTCAGTAAGTGCTGTGATCTCTTCTTGCAGATCTTCTAATTCTGCTTCAGCGTTGCTCACTGCTGTTGGATCTCCCGACTGAACTGATGCAATGAGCTCAGAAATTCGTTTCATTGCTTCTGCAAATTGCGGATACGCATCTCGAATAGCTGCGAAATCATCAAGAAATGTCTCCCAGTCATCTTCGTACTCTGATGGTGCATCAATGTCTTCCAATTTTGAAATCACTTTATCGAGTTCATCTTCTACAGCTTGAAGATTTTTTTCGAAGGCAGCAGCGTCGAAATCTTGTGTGCTCGACGATTCAATATCATCAAACACAGTTTTATCGACTGTCTCGCAAACTGCTTCAACTTTCTTCGTAAAAGAAGCATTCGTATTCGAACCTGACGAACCCTTGGAGCCAGAACTTGATGAAGATGATTTCTTTGAACTTGACTCATCCTTTTTCTCATCAGAACCACAGGCGGCTACCGACAGAGAAAAGATAATCAAACAAATGCTGAAAAGAACAATCCGTTTACGGAACACAAGAACCCCTTATAAATATGAATATACAAGTATTTAGTGTAGTTCGTTATTCCCATTCGATGGTGCCAGGCGGCTTTGACGTTACGTCATAGGCCACGCGGTTCACACCAGGAACTTCGTTGATAATACGGTTTGCGATTTTTTCGAGGACTTCATAAGGAATTCGCGCAAAATCAGCAGTCATAGCGTCATCTGACGTAACGGCTCTGACAATAATCGGGTATGCATACGTTCGCTCGTCACCTTGAACGCCAACGCTTTTCACCGTTGGAAGCACTGCAAAGCTCTGCCAAATCTCACGATACAAACCTGCTCGTCGAATTTCTTCCACGACAATATAATCAGCTGCGCGAACAATTTCGAGACGCTCAAGCGTAATGTCACCAACAATGCGCACGGCAAGGCCTGGTCCTGGAAAGGGTTGACGCCACACAATATCTTCAGGCAAGCCAAGTTCCGCACCAATGGCACGAACTTCATCTTTAAAAAGATTTCGGAGTGGTTCAACAAGATCAAACTTCATATCTTCAGGAAGACCACCAACGTTGTGGTGACTCTTGATTGTTGATGCATCATCGTTACCTGATTCGATGACGTCAGGATACAAAGTACCTTGCACCAAAAACTTTGCATCTTGGATGTCATCTTCCACTTCTTCAAAGATGCGAATGAAAGTTTCACCGATGATTTTACGTTTCTCTTCAGGTTCTGTAACACCCTTTAAGAGATCCAAGAAACGATCTTGTGCTTTCACGTGAATGAGATCGATTTTGAATTGATCACGGAAAGTTTTTTCAACTTGTTCTGATTCGCCGTGGCGCATCATTCCCGTGTCGACATACACACAAACAAGCTGATCTCCCACTGCTTTGTGCATGAGTGCTGCAGCAACAGACGAATCGACACCGCCAGAGAGCGCACAAATAACTTTGCTCGACCCAACTTGTTGCTGTATAGCTGCAACAGCATCTTCAATAATTGTGTTGTTCGTCCACGTAGGTTCGCATTGAGCTCCTTCGTAGAGGAACCGCTTCAATATTTCTTGACCGTGAGGAGTGTGTTTTACTTCGGGATGGAATTGCACACCAAAAATACTGCTCTCTGCATTTTCCATTACCGCTGCTGGAGTGTTCGCCGTTGTTGCACTGACGAGAAAACCCTCAGGTGCTTTCGTGATGGTATCGAAGTGACTCATCCACACAACATTTTCTGTGTCGAGATCGTGAAGCAAAAGTGACGAGTTCAACACAGACAGATCCGTTCGACCGTATTCTCCTGTTCCCGTTTTCGCCACTTCCCCACCGAGTTGTTTTGCGATGAGTTGCGCACCATAACAAATTCCCAAAATCGGAATACCGAGCTTGTAAATTTTCGGATCGAGAAGAGGAGCTCCATCTTCATGAACAGATTTCGGGCCACCCGAAAGAATGATGGCCGCTGGTTTACGTTCGGCAATTTCTTCTGCTGTGATGTTTCGAGGAACGATTTCTGAGTACACATGAGCTTCACGTACACGACGTGCAATCAGCTGAGCATATTGCGCCCCAAAGTCAACGACGAGAACGACTTGGTCCGGAACTATTGAGCCGTTTTCGATCACGATTTCTTACCCATTCCCACTTGTTGTGCGTTCTGGAGAGACTTACCCTCAGTTTGAAGAGACGGTGCAACCATCACTTCTGCCTTTTGAAATTCTTTCAATGTGGCGTGACCTGTTGTTGCCATTGATGTGCGAAGTGCACCGAATAAGTTCAACGAACCGTCGTTCTCATTTGCTGGTCCCACAAGAATTTCTTTCAACGTTCCCTTTTGGCCAGCATATACCCGCGCACCGCGAGGAAGAGTTGGATGGAACGTTGCCATTCCCCAGTGATAACCCTTACCCGGAGCATCAGTTGCTGCAGCGAGAGGTGATCCCACCATGACCGCATCGGCGCCACAGGCAATTGCTTTTGCAATGTCGCCACCAAGACGCATTCCCCCATCGGCAATAACGTGAACGTACACTCCGGTTTCATCCAAGTGACGAATGCGCGCACCCGCAGCATCAGCAATTGCTGTTGCTTGAGGAACACCGATTCCAAGAACTCCGCGTGACGTACAAGCATGACCCGGACCAACACCCACCAAAATTCCTGCGGCACCTGTGCGCATGAGGTGCAACGCACCAGAATAACTTGCGCAACCTCCAACAAAAACAGGAAGGTCAAGTTCACGAATGAACTTCGTCAGATCAAGAGTGGTGCCCGTTTTCGAAACATGCTCGGCGGAAACAACGGTTCCTTGAATCACCAAAATGTCAAGATCGCCAGCAGTGATGTACGGAAGGTACTGGCTCACCTTTTGAGGAGTAACAGATGCACACGCGTCAACTCCGGCAGCTTTAATCTGCTTGATGCGTTCAGTGATGAGTTCACCTTTGACGGGCTCTTGATAAATTTCTTGCATTCGTTGAGTCGCTTTATCTGACTCCAATGATGCAATTTCTTCTAAAACTTTTTCTGGATCTTCATAACGAGTGAAAATTCCCTCGAGGTTCAAACATCCAAGACCACCAAGCTCGCCCATCTGGATTGCTGTTGCTGGAGAAGTAACTCCATCCATTGCAGCACCAATAACGGGAAGACCAAATTGGTAAGCATCGATTTCCCACGAGATGTCGACATCTTCTGGGTCACGGGTGCGTCGCGAAGGAACAATTGCAATGTCATCGAAACCATACGCACGACGACCTGATTTTCCAATACCGATTTCAACTTCCACGTACAGCCTCTCTTTATGGGGAAGTTCGCATCATGCTTTTCGTCTCAAGCGAACAATGTCCGCTTTGGGCGAAAAGGAAGGACGGACCTCCAGAAGGTGACATTCTAATTGAGCGAGGGGGGTTTTAGACAATGGAGAATGTCGGTCAACATATGTGCCGTTGCGCCCCAGATAAATACCGGCTGGTCATTCTCGTCGTGGACAAAGTACATGTGAATCGTCACCGACATTGTCGGAAAGTCCCAGATCTCAGACATGTACGCATCGGGTGCAAGAAGAGACTGCACACTCACAACGTGAAGAGTATCGACCTCGCTGGCGTTGGGAGAAAATTGCTCAAGTACCGACGGAGGACATGTTGCAATCACCGGCGTGATCTGACCCCGACCCGTGCGTGTATGTGCTGGCGATCGTGTACCTAATACGTGAAAACTTTCAGGATCAATACCCGTTTCTTCATGAGTTTCGCGCAGCGCAGTCTCAACAATATCGCTATCTGATTTTTCAACCATTCCACCGGGAAACGAAACTTGACCTTTGTGATGCGAAACCGTCATCGTTCTTGTCATCACAATCACAGAATCAATATTGCCCTTGTCTCCCACGATAAAAGGAACGAGAACAGCCGACGGTTGTGTTGCTACATCGTTATCGCCAAGATCTTCTACTGCAGCTTCTGGAAGTTCGTCACGCGCAATGTCGTTCAGCGCAAAATCTTTGTCGTTTTCTTTGTAGATATAATTCTGAAGTACCGCTGCATTTAAGGTGCGTTCGTTCGGTTGCACAATCGCCCACGGCGCAACAGGCCCTGGCATCCAACGATCAGGTCGCGGTAGTTGTTCATACTTATCTCGAAAATAATCAATCACGATTCGATTTCAGTATTGATAACTCGTATTGGGTCGAAAAATTGCTTATTCAGAGGGGTTTTCATCCCAACACGGGAAAATAGTTACGCAGGAAACTTTGCAAGAACGTCGCGTGAAGAAAGAATGAGGAGATCTTCACCGTCGACAGCAATTTCTGTTCCACCGTATTTTGAGTACACAACAGTGTCGCCTACAGCTACTTCCATAGGCACGCGGTCATTGTCGTCACCAAAACGACCAGGTCCGACTGCAAGAACTTCACCTTGCTGTGGCTTTTCTTTTGCCGAGTCGGGAATAACCAACCCTGAAACAGTGGTTTCTTCCGCGTCTGCTGGACGGACAACAATTCGATCTTCTAATGGCTGCAGGTTCATGCAGGGCCTCCTGAAAAGGTAATAAGGGCGTAATGAGCTATTTAGCACTCTCGAGGTGAGAGTGCTAACAGACTACCAACGATATGCCCGGCCATTCAACCCGTAGGACCAGGTCACAAGGCAAGACAGCACAGCCACTCATCTCACTTGTCCTAGAGCTTCTTAAAGATCTGAAAGCTTCCACCCTGAATTGATTCCCACGCTGATGGGGTCGGGACCTCGAAGTTCATAGTGAATCTGCGCAGCAACAGCAATCATTGCGGCATTGTCCGTGCACATGGATCGATCAGGAAGCAGAGCTCGCAGAGAAAACTCATCGGCGAGGTCTTGGACGCGCTGACGCAACGCTGAGTTCGCCGCCACTCCTCCACCAAGAGAAATCGCTGTTGCCGGTTTGGCATCCTTGTTCAGCAATTGTATTCCTGCTTTCGTTTTCGCAACGAGAGTATCGGTCACAGCGGCTTGAAAACTTGCGCACACATCTTCGATTGTTGCATCAGGATTATCACGAATGACATATTTCACAGCCGTCTTCAATCCCGAGAACGACATATTAAACGGCTCATCTTTCATAGGACGAGGAAGGTTAAATGCTTGAGGGTTTCCCGCACCCGCTAGTTTGTCGACAAGTGGTCCGCCCGGATATCCGAGTTTGAGCATTCGTGCGACTTTGTCATACGCTTCGCCAGCAGCGTCGTCGATAGTTCCGCCGAGCACTCGATATTTTCCTGGAGCATCGACAATAATCACCATGGTATGTCCACCCGAAACAAGTAACGTCACAAAAGGAAATTCAACGTTGTCGTGTTCTAACAACACGCTGAGGATGTGCGCTTCGTGGTGATTGATTCCCACAAATTCTTTGCCCATTGCGTACGCATACGACTTCGCTGCAGTCATCCCAACCAACAATGCCGCCGACAAACCGGGTCCACGTGTTCCTGCGAATAAATCGATGTCGGATAATTGCATATTCGCGTCCACGAGTGCTTGACGCACAACGTTGTTTACCATTTCTAAGTGGTGCCGGCCTGCGAGCTCAGGGACAACTCCTCCGTATTTTTTGTGCACGTCAATCTGACTTGAAACAACAGAACTCGCGAGCTTCTTGTCCGCAAGAATTGCAACGGCCATTTCATCACAGGATGATTCAATTGCTAAGACGTTCATGGTTGCATTCCCATAACGTCGCGCAGCCACATGATGACAGCATCTTCACCATTATCGATGTAGTACTTTGGCCGAACGCCTTCTGCCACGAATCCCAGTAATCCATACAGAGCTTGTGCTCCTTCATTGCCCACGCGAACTTCCAGTGTTGCCGATGTTGCATGACGTTCAATGCCTACGCCGATAAGACTTCGGATCAGTTGCGTACCAATACCGCTTCGGCGCATATCGTCGCGCACAGCCAACGAGTGAATGTGAAGTTCATCGCCGATTAGTTGACCACCGGTGAACCCTACAACCTTATCCGTCTGAGCCTGTGTGTCGTTGTCGATCACGGCGACCAACAAGACATGTGTTGGACTATTAATTTCATTAATGAATGTTGTTGCGGACCACGGAGTTGCACTGGTGTGAGACTCGATTGCAACGACATCATCAACGTGATGTTTATGCATGGGAATAAACCGCACTTCATTTATCACGGAGACACTCCCCAGGATAATTCAGCATCGGACTTTCGAATGTACAAAGCAGATGGCGTAAACGT
>CAZFAO010000032.1:0-16722 GCA_964516875.1 uncultured Burkholderiales bacterium | reverse complement strand
TCCCTGTGATTTATTATCGCAACACTGGCAGAGCCAGATGTTGCTCGCGGTCGCTGAAGATCGCTCCCTGTGATGCCGTCTTCATAAGGTTATGTCGTAATATATCGAGCATGATTCTCGTCACCAATGATTTTCCTCCCAAAGTTGGAGGCATCCAGAACTATTTATATGAGTTGTGGTTGAGGCTTCCCTTAACCGATACGAGAGTGATAACAACGAAGTACAAAGGTGCTGAACATTTTGATTCTCAGCAATCTTTTGATATTGAGCGGTACGCAAAAATTTTATGGCCGACACCGAAGTTAGTTCGACATGTGAATTCTGCGATTCGTCACGTGAAATCTGATGTGGTGTTTATCGACCCTTTGCTCCCAACGGGATTGATTACACCAAAGATTAAAGATGCTGCAAAGATTTTGATTATCCACGGTGCGGAAGTAACCGTGCCTGGCCGTATATTTCCCACACGACAGCTCATACGAAAGGCTGCGCGAGACTGCGATGTTGTTGTGAGTGCAGGAAATTATGCCGCGCGTGAACTTGTGCGTGCACTTGATCGCCCTATCGATTTGGTGCGCATTCCTCCTGGTGTTGATACAAAAAGATTTTTTGTTCCGACAGACGAACAACGTGCGCTTGCACGTGAACGGCTCTGCCAAGAACTCGGCATTGACGAATCCTCGCGCATCATTATGTCGGCAAGTCGACTGGTTCCGAGAAAAGGTTTTGATGTTGCAATTTCTGCGTTGGCCGATCTCGAAAGCGATATCCATTTAGTTATTATCGGAAAAGGTCGGGACGAAAAACGATTGCAGGCATTGGCGGAAAAAAGGGGAGTGGATTCTCGTGTTCACTTTCTTGGGTCAGTGAGTTTTTCGCGACTTGTTGCTACGTATCATGCTGCGGATCTTTTCATCATGTTGTGTCGTGACCGGTGGGGGTCGCTCGAAGCGGAAGGGTTCGGGATTGTGTTTCTCGAAGCCGCCGCGTGTGGACTACCCGTTATTGCAGGACGATCGGGAGGTTCAGACGAAGCAGTTCTTCATGGTCGCACCGGTTATGTTGTTGATCCAGAATCTGTCTCGCTTGTGCGTGATGACATTCGTTCAATCCTCGATAACCCCGATGTAAAAACATCAATGGGGGATGCAGGCCGAGCTTTTGTTGAGAAAGATCATTCGTATGATTTCTTAGCGACAAAGTTGTTGCCGTTGGCTACGGGGGATCTCTCTTCGGCACGGAGGTTTGACGGGTAGGGCTGTGTAGGTCATGCGGGTCCGACCTCGTGGAGGGAAACCTCGCAACTACATCCGTCAATCGTTTGCGAAAGATCCGTGTCAGGAGGTCGGACCCGCTTCTCGATCGCGCTCAACCCACGTCTTTAAGTTCGCCAAAGCAGCCGACACAATCTTTTCTACTGCTTTCCTTTTCATAAATCCAGGAAGCGAGACCGACAAATTCGCATCTAAGTCGTACGCAACAGTTGTCGAAGTCGGCGTACCTTGTTTAACGGTGTAGCAGCCCTCAAGCTCGGTCACCATGTTTCCGCTTTCCAGCGACCACGTAATTTTGTCGGGGTACTCATCATAAGAATAGACATAAATGTGTTTGATGACTTTCCCCAACGCTTCCGATGTCAATTCAGCCCGGATAGCTCTTCCGCGCTCATCTCTTTCAAAAACCGTAACGGCTTTGATATCGGGAATCCAGAGGGGATATTCGTCGAGCTCGAGCACTGCTTCAAGGACGTGAGCTGCATCTGCGCCAATAGTTATATCCTGGGATGCATGTTCTGTCATACACACACTATATTGCTTGGTGATGAATGAGAACGCGAATCTGTTAGCAGCAATGTATCTGGCCTTGAATCAGATTCAATCTATGAAAGATAAAGTTGATCCGCAAGCATTTGAACTTTTGAACAAAGCGGGACACGAAGCACTGTCAAGCGCACGTCATTTCCTCGATGCCTGCGAAGTGATACTTGATTCGTTTACTTCCGAATCGCTTTCCGATGAGATTGACCTGACCGATGATGCACCAACTGAGACGTCGGACGATCGAGATAATATCGTTCCCTTAAATACCCGCGAAGCATAACGTGTTTTCAGTCGGTATCGATCTTGGCGGGACCAAGCGCTTCTTCGCAGTCGTTGATGAGAAGGGAAATATTCACGACGATCAACGCATTCCCACACCGGGCACGTGGGAAGAAATGAAAAATTCGATCATTACTATTGTGTCGGAGTATCAAAAAAATTATGAGATTTCTGCTTTAGGATTCGGCGTGCCCGGACTGATCGGGCTTGACGGTTACGCGTATTACTCTCCAAACTTTACGGCGCTCAATAAAGGAGTTGCCGTCCACGAGGAGTTGGCACAAGTTCTCAATGTTCCTGTGTTTATTGATAATGACAACAACTGCGTGGGATATGCTGAGGCGCATTTTGGCGCTGCAAAAAATGCACGCGTGATTGCAACGGTTGGATTGGGCACGGGTATTGGTGGCTCGCTGGTCATTGATGGCGTTGTCTTTCGCGGGGCGCATGGTTTTGCTGGAGACTTTGGACATATGACAATCGATATTGGCGGCCCACTGTGTGCATGTGGAAAGCATGGATGTTACGAAGCATTCGCATCGGGAACCGCACTTGGTCGCATTGGTCGTCAATATGCGTCGCGCGGAGAAGCCGATGCTGTGATCGCGCAAGCCGGTGGAAGTATTGACGCGATCGATGGATACCATGTCGGTCAAGCAGCTATCGATGGCGACGGTCAAGCGCTAGCGATCATGGATGAATACGCTCACAATGTTGCGCGCGGTCTTTCGTCACTTACGGAAAGCCTCGACCCGGAAGTATTTGTGATCTCTGGTGGCGTCGTTGAACTCGGAGATGTCTTGTTTACACCTTTGTCCAAGCACTATCGAGATGAAATTCAAGGCGATGCAACACGACCAGCTCCGCGCATCCTCCCGGCATTTTTTGGTGAAAAAGCCGGCGTCATCGGCGCAGGCACAATGGCTTTGTCCAAACTGCATTAGTATTTCGCTATGGATTTTCGCCGTATCGATGCGCTTCCTCCGTATGTATTTGCGCAGATTAATGATCTCAAAGCTTCGCAGCGTCAGCTCGGCGAAGATGTTGTTGACTTAGGGTTTGGAAATCCAGATCTTCCGTCTCCTGATATTGCTGTAGAAAAGTTATGCGAAGCAGCACAGAATCCTCGCAACCATCGCTATTCAACATCGCGCGGAATTAAAAATCTGCGTGTGGCAGTCAGTGATCTTTACGATCGAACATTTAACGTGAAAGTCGATCCGGAATCACAAATTTGTATGACCATTGGAGTCAAAGAAGGTTTTTCTCACCTCATGTGGACGCTGCTTGGTCCGGGTGATTCTGCGTTAGTCCCTAGCCCCAGCTATCCCATTCATATTTGGGGGCCGATCCTGGCCGGTGCTGCAGTCCATTATGTTCACCTGGGCGATGGCAGCGATGTTTTGTCCAACATGGCTCAAGCCTATGAGCAGGCGTGGCCTCGACCCCGTGTGATTGTTGCAAGTTTTCCTCACAATCCAACCACGACATGTGTGGACTATGACTTCATGGTAGAACTCGTTGCCTTTGCGAAAGAGCGCGACATTATTGTTGTCCACGACTTTGCTTATGGAGATATGGGTTTTGATGGATATAAACCTCCCTCGATTCTCAGTGTCCCTGGAGCTATGGATCATTGTGTGGAGTTGTATTCCATGACGAAAAGTTTTTCTATGGCAGGGTGGCGTTGTGGTTTCTTGCTGGGCAACGAAAAAATTATTGCTGCACTAGGAAAACTCAAGAGCTATCTCGACTATGGAATGTTCCAACCAGTCCAGATTGCGGCAACAGTCACAATGAATGAACTCCCTGACTATCCGCAATATGCAACGGGGATATATCAAGAGCGTCGCAACACATTGATTGAAGGTCTGAGCAAAGTCGGATGGGATATTGAAAAACCGAAGGCAACGATGTTTGTGTGGGCCAAAATTCCAGAGGTGTATAGCGAAATGAATTCGATTGAATTTTGTGAGCACCTGATTCGCGAATGCAATGTTGCTGTTTCACCCGGAGCTGGTTTCGGGCCCGGAGGAGAAGGCTATGTTCGTTTTGCCTTAGTTGAAAACGAGCAGAGAATTCATCAAGCTGTGCGAGGAATAAAAAAGGGTTTGACCAAACTTGGATAGTAAAAAAGTTTTCGACCGTATTGCATCGGCATCAAAAAAAGCACGGTCAAAAATTGATGTTGATCTGTATGATGTAGCAAAAACGCTCGGCAGTGCTCCGATGAAAGGATTGTTTAACACAGAAATTACAGGTTTAGAAAACATTCCAGCAACAGGACCGGTCATTATCGCTGCGAATCACCGTTCGTTTATCGATTCGATTTTTTTGCCCTATGTTATTCCTCGAAAAGTTACGTTCGTTGCAAAAGCCGAATACTTTGACTCGATAAAAACCCGCTGGTTTTTCAAAGCGACCGGTCAAATTCCCATTCGTCGTGATTCGACAAGCTCAGGTGCAGGTGCACTCAAAAGTGCGAAAGATGTTCTCGAAGCGGGGGAAGTATTTGGTATCTACCCTGAAGGTTCACGATCACGCGATGGATTTCTGCATCGTGGACACACCGGTGTTGCGCGCCTTGCACTTGATACGGATGCTGTATTGATTCCTGTAGGACTGATTGGGACCGAACATGTTCAATCAACGAATGAAAAAATCCCGCGCTTCGGGAAAAAAGTCGAAGTGCATATTGGTGAACCAATCAATGTTGACAAGTACCGCGATGTGTCTGATTCTCGTCTTGCGCTTCGTAGTTTGACCGACGAATTGATGTACGAAATATTTTGTTTGTGCAAGTATGGGTATGTCGATACTTATGTTGCGGCTGTTTGATTGTGCGGGAAATGCGGGTCTGACCTCGTATGCGGGTCTGACCTCCTGATACATGCGGGTCCGACCTCGTGGAGGGAAACCTCGCAACTACATCTGTCAATCGTTTGCGAAAGATCCGTATCAGGAGGTCGGACCCGCAAGCACTCAGACAAGAGTTACAGTTAGTCGCTCGTAATATTCTGCGAAAGCTGCTTGTGCTGCTTTTGTGTCTGTATCGTCGATGCGTGATAGTGAAAAGAGAATGTATCCCACCATTGCTTCGTCGGCGTCCAAGATTTTGCAATCGCGAACTTTGACAGCCCACTGCTTGATCGCAGTTGGAGAGATCGAACCTTCGTTGGCGCGCTTGAGACTCTCAATAATGACGTCGCGAGTTACAACAGGTGTTTTTTGTGAAGCGGCGGCAGGTTTTGCGCCCGAGATTGTCGCTGTTGCCATTGTGGAATCAGTAAGTGCAACACCTGGTTCTGCGAACACTTCTTTTCCATCACTGATGACATCTTTGTTTTGTGCATCATAATTGTACGAAGTCGATGTGCTGTTGGCTTGTGCAATATATTCGATAAGTGTGTCGACAAAAGTGTTTTCGGGTTCCATGGATTCAATGATGACGCGCTGTCCATCCGGGAAGAGTAATTCGCAGCCCTTTTTCTTTCGTTTGGTCCACGTGTCGTCGATGCTGAGTTCCTCGATATCGATTGAACATGAGATATCAGCCAATGTTTTAACGACGGAACCTCGTTTTGCCCACATCACCAAGCGAGACTTTGTGACGGCGGCCACATACGTATGGCGTGAAATGAATGCTCGTGGGAGTCTCGATCTCGATGCTGCTTGCACGAAATCGTAGGTGACCTCGGTATCATCTTCAAAAAAAGATGCGATGTCGTCGGGTGTGAGTTGCTCTATATCCTTGAATTTGCTCATGGAAATAACTTTACACAATTTAAATACCAGATATGTGCATACCAAGCTGGAAGAATGAAGGGTCCATAAAGAGGAGACGAGATAAATGCGAATTGGAGTACTGACCGGTGGTGGAGATTGTCCTGGTCTTAATGCAGTGATCCGCGCCATAATCCGCAAGGGTGAAGCAGTTCATGGACATACCTTAATTGGCTATAAATATGGATGGAAGGGCGTGATTGAAGGAAATTCCTCCGAGCTGACCATTGCGAATTCTCGAGGGCTTTTGCATCGTGGTGGAACAATGCTGGGAACGTCACGAATGTCTCCGTCGATGTTTGAAGATGGTGCACAAAAAGTGCAGGCTACTCTTGACGCAGACAATGTTGATGTGTTGATTGCAATTGGGGGAGAAGGAACATTGTCGGGCGCTACGGCGATGAGCGACGCGGGCATCAATATCGTTGGTGTTCCCAAAACAATCGACAATGACATTTCTGCAACAGATTTTACGTTTGGATTCCACACAGCTGTCCAAATTGCAACCGACGCGATCGATCGTCTGCATACAACGGCAGAAAGTCATGACCGAGTGATGGTTGTTGAAGTGATGGGACGTAACGCTGGTTGGTTAGCAGCGTATTCCGGAATTGCCGGTGGAGCAGATGTCATATTGGTACCGGAGCGACCATTTAATATCGAACGAGTGTGCGATCAAATAAAAAGACGGCACGCACGTGGTGTGAAATTTTCTATCATCGTTGTTGCAGAAGGTTCAGCTCCTCAAGAGGGAACAATGACACCGCTGGAATATGAAGTTGATGAATATGGTCATCAACGATTGGGTGGAATTGGGTATCAGGTTGCGCGTGAAATTGAATCACGAACGAACTTTGAAACTCGTGAAACATCACTCGGTCACGTACTTCGTGGTGGAACCCCAACGGCATTTGACCGCGTATTAGCAACGCGTTTTGGTATAGCTGCTGTCGATGCCGCGCATAACAAACAATACGGTGTGATGGTTGCGCTCCAAGGCACAGATATGTTGAATGTTCCTTTGCACGATGCCACAAACGAACTGAAAACTGTTGATGAAGAATTAATGGACGTCGCCGCAGTATTTTTCGGATAGTGAGGAGCGCAAAGTGAGTGCAGCACTCGATGAACTTTTATCTTTCCTTGCGCTCGAACAAGTTGACGACACAATATTTTTAGGTGAAACACCTTTAGAAACGCGTCAGCGTGTTTTCGGTGGACTCGTTGCATCCCAAGCATTGCTCAGTGCGGGCAGAACCGTCGATCCTTCCCGTCGTGTCCATTCGCTCCATGGATATTTTCTTGTCGGTGGTCATCCTGGTGAATCAATTACGTACGTGGTTGAAAAGGCGCGAGATGGTGGAAGCTTTTCAACGCGTCGTGTGGTGGCGCAACAACACGGAACACCGATTTTTGTGATGACATCTTCTTTCCAGAAACACGAAGATGGTTTTTTTCATACGACACCGATGCCCGAAGGCCTGCAAGATCCAGAAAATCTTCCGACCTGGCAAGAACGACTCTCTCCGGTGATGGATTTTATTGACGAGGATACTGCGAAATGGCTCGTTCAAGAACGGCCTATCGATACGCGAAGCGAAACCGCTCCCGCCTGGGTTGACCCCACGCCACGACCTCCCGTGCAAGATGTGTGGTTCCGCGCCGATGGCTCGCTGAGCGACGATCCGCTTTTGCATGCGTGCATCATTGCTTATGCTTCCGATTTATCTCTTCTGGATACTGCAATGTTGCCCCACGGCGCCGACGTGACCAGGAAAAAATTTATGATGGCATCGTTAGATCATGCAATGTGGTTTCATGAACCATGTCGTGCTGATGAATGGCTGTTGTATCATCAACATTCTCCCCATGCATCTCACGGTCGCGCTTTAGCATGCGGCGAAGTTTATACACGCGAGGGAAATCACGTCGCTACGGTAATGCAAGAAGGTTTGGTACGGCTCTTTAAAGATCGATCAGTTCCTGCGGAGAAAAAATAATGCAGCGCTATGAAGTTCACCCCGTTGGTTGTGTCATGGCAATCTTTGCTCATCCCGATGATGCAGAAGCTGCTGCAGGCGGCACACTCGCGCTTTTTGCACAAGCCGGTGCACGTGTTGTTCTCCTAACTGTTACACAGGGGGATAAAGGTCGCGGGGAATCGGGAGATCGCATTACAGAAGGCGAACGGGCAGCAACAATATTAGGGATTGCAGATGTAGAAACGTTGGGATATCGCGATGGTGAGTTTGATAACGATCTCGAGTTACGAAAAAAACTTACGGAAAGTATCCGTCGTAACAAACCTGAAGTTGTTATTTGTCCCGATCCAACGGCAGTATTTTTCTCCCACGCATATGTAAATCATCGAGACCATCGCCAAACTGGTTGGGCCGTCATCGATGTTGTGTCGAGCGCAGTGGGAAATAAGAAATACTTTTCTGAATCTACACCACACGAGGTCGGGCAATTGTTATGTGCTGGATCGCTAGAACCTAATTGTGCGCTTGATATTTCTGATGTCATAGACAAAAAAATTGAATCCGTGAAAAGTTATGAAAGCCAAATTGGAGAAGCGTCACAGGCAGTAGGACAATCGCTCAAAGATAGTGCGCGCAATGTTGGGCGAGAGATCAGCGCAGATTTCGCTGAAGCGTTCCGATATTCATCACTTGCGGGATCGAACGATCAGCACTGAGTTTAATCGCGGGTATTAATCGCGATTGTTGGTCCGCACTAATCTCGACGGCCGGTTTTTTTCTGGTCCGATTGTTTTGCGTGCTTTCCATTCAACGCTTGCCTGCAAACCGAGGGACGTAATGACGCTCACGCCATATACAATGGCGGCGCAGATGACCAGCGTTCCAATGCTTCGAGTGAGCGCACCCGAATCGGGGAAGAAGACTTTCATCATTGCATAGCCAATCAGCCCACCTGTCAGGCCGCTGAGGAAGAGGAGACACGCTGCTGCACTATATGCGAGTTTTGTCGGAACATAATTTTCGACAATGACATCAGAATCATCCTCTGAAGGTGAAATATTCATAATAATAATGGTACTCAAGTAAGCTATATCCATGCGTACCTGCGTGGTAATTCCTACATATAATGAAGTCGAAAACATCGATGATGTGCTCGCGCAGGTGATGGCCTGTGATGGTATTGATGTTCTCGTCGTCGATGATTCGAGTCCCGATGGCACTGCGGAAAAAGTCAAGGTCTGGGAAGAAAAAACCGACGGTCGGGTAATGCTGATTAGTCGCGACAAGAAAAATGGTCTAGGTGGGGCGTATCTGTTTGGCTTTGCCCATGCAATCGACAAGGGATATGACATCATCTGTGAAATGGATGCAGATCTCAGCCATGATCCTTCGGCGCTTCCTTCCTTGATTGCTCCTGTGGTTTCTGGTCAGGCACATTTAGGATTAGGTTCGCGCTATATCGAAGGTGGTTCCATCCCTCAATGGTCTCCGTTCCGTCGTTTTTTATCGCGTGGTGGAAATGTTTATGCGCGCACTTTGCTGGGGCTGTCAGTCCACGACGCAACGGGTGGTTTCCGCGCGTACCGTAGAGAGCTCTTAGAAAACATCATGCAAAATGAGATTCGTGCAGATGGATATGGTTTTCAAATTGAAATGACATATCTCGCAAGTAAATATGGAGCAAGCATTGTTGAGGTTCCTATTTCATTCCACGATCGCGTCCACGGAACCTCCAAAATGAGCTTTCATATTGTTTTTGAGGCTCTTACCCTCGTTACCTGGTGGTTTATCCGCGATAGAGTCTTGAAACGGAACAATATCGTACAAGGGCATAACAACCTTGTAGTGGCTGACACATCAAAGGGAACCACGAGTGCAGGTTAAGATGCACTGGTCGAACATGAGGAGCTCACATGCCGTTGAGTGACAACGAGGAAAAAATCCTCGCCGAGATTGAAGCGAATATTCGTAAATCTGATCCTGGCCTCGCTCAGCAGGTCGAACAATCGACCGTCTATCGCCACTCTGGCAGAAAAATTGCAATGAGTGTTGGCGGTATTGTTCTTCTTCTCGTCGTTATTGTTTTAACTTTTTCTACACCAGCATGGCCGGTTGCTTTTATTGCTTTTACCGGTATGGCTCTTATTGGAATGTCCCTTGTCGACAATATTGTAAAAATTGGCAAAGTCGGTGTTGACGATGCGCGCAAACAAGCCAAGCGTATCGACCCAACGAGCTGGCGATCACAAAAAGATCAATAACCTAAATTTTAGGGTTGTTCCTTGGACGAAGTACATGGTGCGGCCTTCCCCATGGCGCAGCGTGCTCTTTAAGACTTGATTCGTTCCGCGCGTGCTTTCGCAGCAGCATTTCTCAATTGATGCAATGAAATATTTGCATCGGGTGCATAACTCGCAAGTGTTAACAGCGCTAAAAATTCTAGGATCACTTCATTGTCGGGAACACGTTCGACAAGTTCACCAATAGTTAGATCCGGTTGCGGAGGAACGTTGAGAACACGTTCACCCAAATCTTCGAATGTCTTAATGACAAAGACACTGTCGTTGTGTGGAGAGTTTCTTCGTTTACGCAAAAAGATGATCAATGCAATAATTCCACATGCAAGTAAAATCGCCAGGAGTGCATACATTGCAATGGGAGTTCTTGATTGTTGCGTCGTTGTGTCGACACGTGTGGATGCTACCGTCGTAGAGGGATTAACGAGTGTCGATTCTGTTACAGGGGGAACTGTTGCAGCGGGAGCGGTTGTTGTCGTGGTGACGACCGCGGCGCCGATATTGGTGGGGGCTTGTCCAGGAAGTTCCCCTGCAGGTGTTGGGTCAATTGTGAGCCAGCCAAAATTAGAGAGATACACTTCAGCCCACGCGTGAGCTTGCTGATTGGTGATCGTAAATGTTCCGCTGGCATCGGGATTGCCGGGTGTAAATCCGACAACGACGCGGGCAGGGATACCAACACTTCGTGCAAATGCTGCATAAGTCGTAGCGAACTGTTCACAAAATCCACGACGATCTTTGAGGAACTGCATCATTGCATCCGTGCTGGAAGAGTAGTCAACACTGAGATCATACGTAAAGGATTCATCGAGAAAGAAATCTCGCAGAGCAATTGCTTGTTCGTAAATGGAACCGCGATTGCTTGCAATTTCTTGAGCTTGTTTCACAATGGGATTGTCATTATTAAACGAGATGGGGAGCAGAGTATTCGAAGCAATACTTTTTGGATAGTCTTGCGAACTCTGTGCAATCTGTTCAGTCGTGAGTGTGTCAGGTGGGACAGATGCGGAGAAGGTATAGCTCGTCAGTGATTCTTTGCGAGAATACACAACACTGCTTTTCAAGAAATCTACATCACGTGTGGAAAGCGATTGTGTGGAGTAATAAGTAGGGAGAAATTTTGCGACCAACGCTTTCAATTCCACGGAGCCATCCACAGTGCGTACGGAAACTCCCGATGGCGCAACTTCGGGTTCTTGTTGGGTTTTCGAAGAGGTGGTCCAATTGTTGCCATCAAAATCGGTGAGAACATTCGTACGAAAATATTGTGCCTCAGACGAAGTTGCTGTGAAAAGGGTTTGTGTTTCTTTTTTTGTCAGTTGCTCTCTCATTCCGACAAGGGGAGAGAGTTCATTTTGTTGTGACGGATTGTTGAGGAATTGAAAGATGTTATTGGGTGCTAAGGAGGGGAGAGACTTGACGGGAACCACAAGTAAAGTACTGATAATCCCAATGACAATAAATGCAATGAGGTACGTTGTGAGATTCGATACTTGCGTCGAGCGAGGTATTGAAATGACATGTGATCGGCTGCGCTCGTGCCCTTTGTCGAATGCGTAGAGAAAAAACCATGAAGCTGCGCACATACTGAAAATAACCACAGTGAGATTCGACGACTTTCCTTGTGCAGCAATACAAGCACTGATGATGATGTACCACAAGAGAGTGGGTGCACTCGAGTGAAGTCGTTGTGCGAGAGTTTCTCCAATCTCAGCAACCATCCACGTAACCACAATGGCAACAAGAAAAATAGGGATGGAAAAGCTCAGCGGAATAGTGTCGGATCGAATTGCAATAATTCCCTCACGAATGTCGTGAATGAGATTTACTATTGTGCCCGGAGTGGGAATCATTTTCGAGAATGTTCCGTGAGCGTTAACAATCAGCAGAATGATAATAAGAACCGCAAAACTAATAAGTGGCGAAATAGTTTGGAGCTTACTTTTCGTCGAACAGGCCATTGCAATGAGGTGAACAGCTATTGCGATCGCGACAAGAAGGCATAGCTGACCGATCGAGAGCGCAATTATGTGGCGAGCATTCACCACAGTGAGAACGCTAAAAATTATGAGAGCGACTGTAACGAAGCGTGAGCGTTCCATTGTTTTATCCGTGTAGAGAAGTCAGCGCATTCGTGACTGTGGCGGAGGGGGATCATGTTGAATGAATCTTGGGCTATAACATCGGGGCCAATACGGAGTGTCAAAATGGCAGAGGAGAATATTTCACCATGCGAACCAGTGACGAAGATGTAATTGTGTTCGAACTCTTGGAGGAGCCGATTTGAATCTGCAGTGGATTGAACATATTTTTCGAGGTTACTCAGTGCGAGTCGATCCATAATGAGGGGATGGGTAGAAATGAATTCTCCCTTATCGTTACAAAATAGTGTGCATGGAATATCGCTTTGGACCGAGGCATAGCTGATACTTGCAATCAGACGTGCCGCAGAATCGAACTCAGCTTCGTTTTCATACGAACGTGCTTCACAGTCGAGAATAATGACGAGGGGGAGAGTGGCTTGGCGTTCGCGGTGTCGGACATACAAACCTTGTGTTCTCGATGATGTTTTCCAGTGGATGAGGCGAACGTCGTCGCCCATGACATATTCTTTCAATCCGAGCATGTCGTCCGACACGGTCGATGCATTGCGATCCATGTGACGAGATTGTTCTGACGAACGAAGAGGGATGTGGGGAAGAATAACGTCTGTAATTTTTGGGTAGACACGTAGTTGTGTTTCATGGGGAACGGTGTATTCGCGCGCAATGAGACCCAACGGATCGCTCGTGCGCACAACAATGGGTCCAATGTTGTACACGCCACGCTTGTCGGCATGGAATTTATAATGCGCAAATGTTTCTAAACCTTTTCCTGCTCTCGGAAGTAAGAAGCGTGAAACTTTTTTTCCATCATCAAAGTAATCACGAATGGTACATTCTGTTGTTGCGTTTGTGATCGAAAGCGTAACGAGAACATCGGTGTCTTCGTACACAAATTCCGGAGACATTGTGCGTTGGATGGATATGCGTCCACGATGTGTTGACATCCAGAACATGCACAATCCAACAGTTGCAAAAAAGAATGCACAGATCGTCAACAAAAATCGTGATGCAAACATCACAGAACCCATTGCTGTTACTAATGCAACGACGAGGACTCCATAGCCTCGAAGTGTCATTGTTAACCAGCCTTTATTGTGGGCACGCTTACCCGCGACAAGATCGAAGCAAGGATGTCGTTGGCGGTTCCTCCTGCAAGGCGCGCCTGACTGGTGAGCACAATGCGGTGCTCCCACACTTTTGTCACGAGCGTTTTGATGTCATCGGGTGTGACGTAGTGGCGTCCCATCGACATCGCAAGAACTTGGGATGCGTGATACAGCGCAATGGATCCACGAGGTGAAACTCCTAAAGCAACATCAGGGCTTTCTCGCGTTTCTCGAGCAAGGGCAACAATGTATGCCGCAAGTGATTCAGCAACATAAACATTTTTTGCAATGTCACTGACTTCTTGAAAATCTTGCGACGAGATAACGGCCATCAGATCGGGACGCGAATCAGAATTCATCATGATGGAAACTTCATCGATGTCATCGGGATATCCAATAGAGATGCTCATCATGAATCGGTCAAGCTGTGCTTCGGGCAACGTGTATGTTCCAGAAAGTTCAATGGGGTTTTGCGTTGCGATCACCATGTGAGGGTGGGGAAGGATGTACGTCTGTCCATCGAATGTCACGCGTCGTTCTTCCATAGCTTCGAGCAAGGCACTTTGCGTTTTTGGCGATGCGCGGTTGATTTCGTCGGCGAGGACAACGTTGGCAAAAATCGGTCCTGGTTTGAAAACAAACTCGTCTGTTTTCTGATCAAAAATTGTTGTTCCTGTTACGTCAGAAGGGAGGAGGTCAGGTGTGAACTGGATTCGGTTTTGCGATCCGCCCATTGAGACCGCAAGAGATTTTGCAAGTGTTGTTTTTCCGACACCGGGAACGTCTTCAACGAGGAGGTGGCCTCCTGCAAAAAGGCATACGCAACTCATGTGGATGATGTTGTTTTTTCCTTTGATGATTTGCGCGACGTTATTAACGAGTGCTGAAAAAATCTTCGCAGCGCGAACGACATCTTCTTCTGATGCAACGTTTTCCATGTCGGGGGTTCTCCAATCTCGAGATTCTGGGACATTAACTTGTAACGTTCCAGGATATGACCTATTGTCGACAGAATATGGTCACAACTCGAGCTTTTCTTCGTGCCGTTTCACGTACCGTGATTACCCAGCCGTGGCTTATTTCCCCAGCTCTCAAGCTATATTCGGGCTCGCGAGCTCGTCAATCTCGCGGCCTTGGGCGATTCTTCCCGTCTAGGCAATATCTCTCTTTTCGGATCTATACGCAGTACGGAAACGAGGATGTTGAACCAGAAGTGTTGAGACGCGACATCGCAACGTATTTGTCGTGGGTGAAATCCAACAGTTAAACTTTGCACCTCTCATATCAAGGATAGAGAAATGAATGTAAAAAATGGATTTCGAGGTGCTGGAGCGGGACTAGGCCTTGGCGTAATTATGGCGATAAGTAGTGGTTGTTCAACTCCCGAATTTCCTCAAGCCGAGGAACTCCGAGCATGCGAAAGAAATGGGATTACGCAAGCCTTTATCGACACTCGTAATGACGATATAAAAAGGAACTTTCTTGATGCTGAGGCACCAATCGTCGTGCCGCAGGCCAATCAGCCGGCGAAGACATTCTCTGCAGCGAGGTACAAAGCGTGCGAACAGGTAATTGAAGCAAATGGAAAATTTGATCATTCGAGTCGGTTTGAACAAGCACTCAATATTTCAGCGGCTACCGCTGCTGGTGTTGTCGTTGCGGGTGCACTTGGCGTGGCTGGTATCGGAATATTAACAAGCCCAGAATAGCTATCTTTAGCTCAGCCGATCAAAAACGTCTTCGATTTCGCTTTGATCAAATGCTCCATCGAGGCGCGAATCAATAAACCCACGTTCGTTAATGCCAAATAACCATGGCTCACTTTCAAGGTGCCATCCCGTGACGGCATCGAGCAGATCAGCAGTTTTTTCGTTTTTATAAATCTCAATATGAACAGCGGGGATGTCGGGATATTTTTTCGCAACGTTCATCGTGAGATCAAGAACAGGTCCGCAATAGGCTGTTTGACATCTCGCGGGTGTTGCAAACAAAACAACAAATGGTTTTTGTGTTGCCAGTAATTGCGGAACGCTGGGAGTATGCAGACCGCAATCTCCATCGAAACGCGTGCAAAGAATAGTTGCATCTAGTGGGTTGGCTGTCGTGGGCGTATCAACTGTCGGAGCTGCGGTATCGAGGCCCGGAGCAATGGCAACAGTGTTGACACTAAACGCTAGTTCTAATTTTTTTCCTTCGAAGGTGGTTTTCATCAACCAGGAACCCGTTTCATGCAGCACCGTCATCACAGAATAAATGCCTCGCCCCTTGATACCTTTTTCGCGTACCGGGACATAGTTAAATTCTTGTTTTCCTCCCGAGGGCGCAATCAAGGTCACGGGGATATCACCTGTTGAAACAACCTTCATATTGGTATCAAAGATGGAAAAGGCAAAACGTTGTGGAAGATCAGAGGCATAAAGGTCACTGCTGACCTTGAGGGCGGCAAGATCGCCTGATGAGGACTCTTTTTTCTCTTCGGATGAACACGATGCCAAGGAAAAAACGGATCCGGCCACCGCAACGCCGGCACTCGTCAAGCCGAGAGTGCGCAAGAACTCTCGTCGGGTGAAATCAGCCATGTGTACATATTTGCACAGCTTGTTTGTGGCTCCCGAAAACAGCGAAAAATTCAGGTCGATCACCACCCGAGGTCAAGTGGAGGAATTTCCCTCTAAATGATTGCAAAGTGGGGAAAAGTGGAGTATTGTGGCACGCAGTGGTTCCGAGCTGGGTATATGACCTGGATGACCGTCAGGGTTAGAGGAAACGCACGAGGGAATAATCGTGAATCCATGTCAGGGGAATCACGGTTAGTAACGAGGGGGTAGCGGTGTTTCTCGGAGAGTTTCACCACACGGTTGATGACAAGGGCAGAATTGTTCTTCCATCAAAATTCCGTGACCTTTTGTTGCACGGAGCAATTGTTTCTAAAGGTGACGGATGTCTTTTCGTTTACAAAGTTGATGAATTTCAATCAGTAGCAAATGAACTTCGAGAGAAGTCAAAAACATCTAAGCAAGCACGCGAAGCAGCGCGATCATTTTTTGCGGGGGCAACAGACGTTACTCCTGACAAACAAGGTCGGCTGACGGTTCCACAATCACTTCGCACGTACGCACACCTCGGAAAAGAAGTCACTGTTTTAGGTGTTTATTCTCGAATTGAAATTTGGGATTCAAGCGCATGGGAAGAGCGACAACTTTCTGGAGATGCTTCACTCGCTGATATCGAGACATTGCCCGATATCGGAATATAAAAAATGGACAGCCTACGGACTGCACGGACGCACAACATATATACATCGGGTCTGGCAGCAGTCCCCGCGTCGTCACGGTTGAGGCCCCAACTCC
>CAZFAO010000031.1:0-16749 GCA_964516875.1 uncultured Burkholderiales bacterium | reverse complement strand
AAAAGGGTTGGGCTGTGAAGTTATTAGCTCACAGGCTTTTGTGAGTGTGGCAAGCTAATCGCACTTGTCATTCAGAGGAGCGCAGCGACGAAGAATCTCTTTCGTGTTCTACTTCCGGTCCTTCATCAAAACATAATCGCGCAAAGGCTCACCTGTGTACACCTGTCGAGGACGATTGAGTTTGGTTTTATCGGACTCCATCATTTCTTTCCAGTTGGCAATCCATCCGGGCAAGCGACCCAGCGCAAAAAGCACCGTAAACATTTTGGTGGGGAATCCCATCGCTCGATAAATTAAACCTGAATAGAAATCGACATTGGGATAGAGCTTGCGATCAATGAAATATTGATCAGAGAGAGCAACTGCTTCGAGCTTAAGGGCAATGTCAAGCAACTCGTCGTCGCTGTTCATCGCTTTCAAAACATCGTCAGCAATCTTTTTTACAATCTTTGCTCGCGGATCATAGTTTTTATAGACGCGGTGTCCAAAACCATACAGTCGAGATGAGTCGTCGTGATCTTTCGCACGAGAAACAACATGCGAAACATCTCCGCCGTCTTCATCGCGGATGCGTTCGAGCATTTCAACCACCTGCTGGTTTGCCCCACCATGGAGAGGTCCCCAGAGCGCATTGATGCCAGCGGCTACGCTGACAAAAACATTCGCTTCCGAACTTCCCACCATGCGCACCGTTGATGTAGAACAGTTCTGTTCGTGGTCGGCATGAAGAATCAACAGCACTTTCAATGCGTTCACCAATACAGGATCCGCTTCGTAAGGTTCGGCGGGGACAGCGAACATCATTGTGAGAAAGTTCTCGATGAGATCAAGAGAATTGTTGGGATAAAGAAACGGTTGACCAATTGATTTTTTGTATGCGTAAGCAGCAATGGTCGGGAGTTTCGCCATGAGTCGAATAATTGCAAGTTCAACTTTTTCAGGATCATGAATGTATTGACAGTCAGGATAGAAAGTAGAAAGCGACGACACAACCGATGAAAGGATTGCCATGGGATGTGCATCTTTGGGAAAGCCGTCATAAAACTGTTTGATGTCTTCATGGAGCATCGTATGTTGATGGATATCGTCACGGAATTGATCGAGTGCAGTTTTGGTAGGAAGTTCACCATAAATAAGCAAGTATGACGTTTCTAAAAAAGATCCATTTTTTGCAAGCTGTTCAATTGGATAACCGCGATAGCGAAGAATACCTTCGTCTCCGTCGATGAACGTAATTGCCGATTCGGTTGAACCGGTGTTCATGTATCCATAATCAAGAGTGATAAGTCCGGTCTCGGCTCTGAGTTTCGAAATGTCTATGGCGCGTTCATGTTCGGTACCTTCAACAACGGCGTACTCGTGAGTTGTGCCTTCATAAGAAATAGTTACAGGCGAATCCGTCGGTTTCGCGCTTGGTTGTTCAGTCATTATTTTCCTTCACCTCTATATCGAGTGTTTAATATCATCCAATTTATTGTGATTCTCGTCGTCGGATGGGGACCACTTGACGAAGTATGTCCGAATATGGTCGATCTGGGGGAGCTAAGGCCTATATATACCTCAAGGGCGCTGCTAACCTAGACGACACAATCGACGGATACGTTTCATCTCGGAGGAACAATGATTGAGCCAGCACTGACGCAACGCCTTCATTCAATGGTGCGTGAATATATGCAGCTTGGACCCAATGACCAGTTGCGTGTGGACGAAGATGGCGATATCCCCATTCGATGGGAATCGGCTCTTTATTACGTGCGCCTCCTTGATAAAGCACCCACTCTCGTGCAGGTTTTTTGTGTTGTGCTTCGCAACGTCGCTAAGTCTCCTGAACTTCTTGAAGAACTGAACATTATTAATGAAGGTATTGTTTCGTCTCGGATGTTTTGGGCTGAGGGCAACGTTATTGCTGCAGCAGAACTTCTTGCAGATCAATGCGATCAAGAGGAACTCGCACACGCTTGTTGGGCTGTGGGTTCATTAGCTGCGTGGGCAGATACTGAACTTCATGAGCAGTTCGGTGGAGAAATGGTTTTCCCTGATGATGCTCCTGAAGATAAAAACGCTTTGCCTGAGTGGTCGTAAAATTTATTCCAGAATTTCTTGAGGAGTGCTTGTCTCTTCCGTGATGGTTTTTTCGCCATTATTCTTTATGTAATCGTTCCACCAGCGCAGCAGAATTTCCTCGCCATAATTTGACGTTATATCGATAACAACTCCCGTTGTTGTGTCGAGAGCTAAAAGCCGTGTCTTTAATTCAACAATTCCTGTTCGAAGATACGTTGGTGAACTCTCCGGTGTGTTGCGTAATTGATATGTCTCAATGAGCTGCATAGCGTGTTCGGGCGAGTCAATATATTCATAGTGAATTGTTGTTTCTTCATTGTGGCAATCAAACGCTGTATTGCCGTTAAAGCGAGTTTCGGTTCGTGTGCAATGAGCAATCACGGGGGAAACGATTTCGTGAGAGGCGAGTGTGCTCGACGTTGTGGTCGCCAACGGCGGACGATTTTTAGCTGGAGATGGTGATGTGTGAGCATACGCGAATGGCATGAAGAGAATTGCCAGAACTATACCTGCAGCCAGGAGGTGTTTTTTGGCGGCAAAAATCTGAGGTTGATAGCGATATAGAGTGGATGTGCGCTTCCTTGGCCACATTTGATCCTCCTGAACAAAAACAGTAATATGCAATATAACACAAGGTTATAAATCGGTAAAGGGGGAGCGGTGTATGTGAATCAACAGATTGTCACTATGGCTGCGTGGTTATTGGCAGCGGTGATCGCAACGATATATATTGCATCGATTCTGATGCGGATTAAATTGCGTTGGGCTTTTCGAATGATTTCGAGTTGGTGGTTAGCGGGAATATTTCTCTTCGCAACACCTCATTCTGCTACGGCCCGCGATCCGTGGGCTGATCCCGAGGTCGTCGCGATCACACCTGCTGTATCGGAAAGTGAATATCACACAGTGGTGTCTGGCGAAAATTTGTGGTTAATTGCGCAGCACTATGCAAGCGAAGACAACGTTGCCGAGTTATGGAAACGCATCATGTCGGATAACGCACACACTATTAAATCAGGCAATCCCAATCTTATTTATCCGGGAGAAGTCATCGCGATTAACAGAAATAATTAAGACTTACACAGTCCATTTGCTCGATGAATTTGAAATTTCTTCTTCGTCTTCATCTGATTGGTTAATAAGACGTCGCTTAATTGCTGCAGCTGAAGAGGACGGCGGACGCTTTTCTTGTTGTTGTATCACAGGGTCAACATAATCGGGACCATTTTCAGCCATGTGCGTCAAGATTTTCGCGAGTTGTGAAACTTGAACTGTCCACGGAAGTTGAAGTTGTTCTAAGAGCGTTCCAATGTGAACAGCGAATTCACCTTGCCATTCAACAAGTGCAGTGGGAAGATTTTGTGCCGCCGCAACCGAGCTACGCGAATCTTTCACGACGCCCATAAGTTTTTGCACTTCGTTAGCAACAGCATCGATGAGAGATTTCACACGTTCGCGCGCTTCTGATCGAATGTGACTGGCAGCCATAGTTGATTCAACAATTGATTCCGCAATTGTTTTTTGAACTTCACGGTCGATGTCGAGAGGGTCAAGTGTGGTGAGCCATTGCGCAATGACATCTTCATCGTCGCCTGCAGAAGCAAGTTCCATGGGCGCTGATTCAGCGCGTGCCATGGCAAGAGCATTGTGGAGTTGGATTACTTGCGCTTCGAGTTCTTCAATAGTGTCAGCACACGCGGAAATGACGATATCAACATCATGTGAAGGGTATCCTGATTCCGATTCAGGGAAAGAGACATTTCTCAGCTCTTCACTGGTTACAATACGATGTGCCATGTCTCTTATTCGACTCCTTACGGCGGTGTAATGAGGCCAAAATTAATAAATAATGCCCTATTTATGCGTGCATCGTGCCGTGGGTGAATTCTTCCGCAACGGCGCATTCTGCGAGTATTTGTCCTACAATTCCGCCGCGTTCGGGTTCTTCCTCGTCGAGTTGGCGACGTTCGAACGTGGCAATGGTAACGGAAAGAGCTTCGTCGTAATCGAGTGTGCTCGAGAGTGTTCTGCGCGACACTGTCGAAATGATCTGTTCAACTTCGCGGGGCATCAACAGCGTAGGAAAGCAATAAACGCTGCGTGTTGTAGGCGGGATGATGCTGTACAAGCCGGCGCCGAGGCTTTCAAATAAAGGAGGCGCGGAACGAATGTTGATTGCGACCTCTACATTTTCAGGGAAACCAATCCCTTCATACAGGCTCTTTGTGTTTTGTGTGCGAATGCATAAGTGCACGAGGTCGCGAAGGTCGCCAGGGTGAAGGTCTGCGCGAGATTCCGATGTGGGTGCGACGAGGATTTCTTTTGCCCCGCCAGTCAGGGTCATGGATGCGCCAGGCATGTGATACACGATGGCAGTAGCGAGCCGAAGCTGGGCAAGATTGATCATATACCCTGTTAAGTCGGCCAATATGGAGTGCTCGCGCCAGGACACGGCAAAAAAAAGACGCAAACGCGGACTTCTTTTGTTTTTTGCGCACAACACGAAAAAAACGAATGCAATATACCGTCATTAAATCCGATTAGTGGCCGACAAATAAAGCATCATGATAAAAAAGTGCATCACTGATGCCGCATCCCGTGTTGGAGGTGTTGGCCTCGTTCGCGTAACCCGCGATCGTTTGACTCGCACTGCTCGCGCACGTCACCGACGAAATGAAGAAGGGTCTTTGCTCGTCGAAGTTCTTGTCGGGATGCTTATACTCATAATTGTTTTTACCGTAACGACGGTTTCACTTTCGTCAATGGCGGATCAACGTGTTCGAATCGAAATGCGTGATCGTGCACTAGCGATCATTTCAAATTATGAAGAACTGTCGAGAGTCTTTCGTTGTGGGTACCTTGTCGATCGGATTGATGATTCATTTGCGAAGGCAACAGATCTTGGTTACGGAGACTTTCGCCAAGCAGTCAGTAATTGCGACTTTAAAGATAAGGCAGAAGACAATTCCCTAACTGATCCTAGAAATGCAGGAGATCAAGACTTTCAACTCAAAGAAAAAGTTAACGAATCAAATAGCATTGAAAAGTTTGACATCTCCATTCGCTATTGGTGGGAAGTTCCGGGTGAGAGCACCCATAAATTAGAGTGCAGCGCTATTGATGATAAACTTGATCTTCCTTTGATTCTCACGCGTGCATTTCGTGTGCAATGGAAAGAAGGATCAGTGCCGCGAGAAGAAACGCTCATCAAGCGCGAACCAGTGCCGGGCGATGACGTCGTGTTCGTGTCGGGGAATAGGGTTAACATTCTGGTCAAAGCCCCTTCGTCAGGTAGCTGGTACGCCACGTTAGCTCCTTCAATCAATTCTTCTGATGTTATTAATGGAAACAGATACATCCAACGCCATGTCGACGGGATGTTAGGGCAGCCAACAAAATGTGTGTGGTTTCCTTATATTACGGCAGATGGCAAAGACCGATGGGTTGATGACAGCGACACTCCTAGTTCAGCTTCATCAGTGCGGATTCCTGAAGATAAAGACCCTCAATCCTTTGAGGTCGTGTCATGAGGTCCGTGCTGTGTCGTATTCGTTCTCGCAACGAGAGAAATGACGGGTTCAGCCTCGTTGAAGTTCTCGTTGCAATTTTTGTGGGTTTGATAGTTATGGGTATGTCAGTAGCGATTCTTGGTGCCACAAATTCAACGGCAGTTCGCGTTCTGGCAAAATCAGAAGCCCAGCAAAATACGCGCGATTCTATTTCAAAAATATTTGCTGACTTAGCTGATGCTGACTCTCTCGAAATTTGTCGAGTTGCTGACAACAAAGAAAACCAGGAAATTTTGGCCACAGCACTCCCGGAGGACATTGGACATCCCGGTTTTTCTGCTGATCATTGTCTCGAAACTTCATCAACGGGTTATGTTATTGCTTATGCTCGACCAAACCAGCTTTGTTATTACAAAGCCCCTCATCATGAAAAGGATGTCGTCAGCACAGAAGCACCAGGAATCATGTGTATTGCACGTGGCGTCGATGGGAGGAATGAGGATTACGGTACTGCAGAAATCCCCATTACTAACACACCTACGCTGCATAATATCAATGCATCTAGTTGCATCAATGATATGAGCTACGGTCGCGACGAAGATCTCGTGTATAGATATACGTGTACTGGTACTGGTACTTCCATTGACTGGCCAGATTCTATGAGTCGGACAGGTAATGCTTATGTGATTGCAGATTTAGGGTCAAACATAGCGAGTCCCGATAGAAGTGATTTGTTTCAATACATCTTTGATGGTGCGGTGACTGACCTTACCAATATCATCGGGATAGACATAATGTTCAATATTGATTACGAAAATGGAAAAGGAACTGATACAAGCAGGTATCTCTTTAAGCAAACGATCGTATTGAGAAAATCGTTAACCGCACTCAAGGAGGGGTACGATGGGTAGTTCGAAGAAACTATTGCCACGTAAGTCACAACGCGAGGACGGTTTCGTTGTTATCGCTGCCCTCATGGTGATATTTCTTGTTGTTTCAATTGTCGCAACAGTTGCTGCTGTAACATCGGCTGATTTGAAGTCGAGTGCGCGCGCTCGTGCTGTAATTAAAACACGTTTTGTTGCTGAATCGGTTTCAGATTCTATTTTTGCAGCGATTGCACGAGAGAAAACAAACTATATACAGGAGGCAAATAGCCGCTTTATAGTACCTTCAGAAACTGATCCGACTAAGAGGCATCCGCTGTATTATTCCGAATTCCCAGATGCGGGGGCTCCATCTTTTGGGAGTCAATGGTTTCACATTTCTGATTCAGGTCAGCTGGAACATTGCACCGATGTCAAGTGGACATGTTTTGTTGCACGAATGAAACTTTCGGGCGACCGTGCCGTTGAAGGTCCTCTTGCTCGATCACGAGTGACTCTTGACGTTATTGCACGTGGTGGTTGTCGTAGCGATGGTGGTACACCGAAAAACTGTGTATATCGTAACTTTCAACAAGTATTACGCACGCGTGCATACGTGGAGAATGTTCAAATTTCTGAAACTGAATACAGTGATGTCATACCAGGTAGACCAGTAGCATACATCCCATCGGACGAGATTGAAGGATCTATAAGTACGAACGATGACAGAATCTATTACTGCGGAAAGATCACAAATGTCAGCAAACAAAAATTGAAAAACGAGACGGGAATAGTCGATCATACACAAGGTATAGATGCATGTGAGGATACTACTTCTGCAATTAGTGCTATTAGAGGAGACGATAAGTTTTTACCAGGTCAGGTTAATCGCAGCGGAGCTAATGTGAATACACCTCTTGCCGGTAATTCTGTCTTTGCAGCTTTGGCCGGCAAATCTGGCGATAGCCCTTATAACACAGGTCCTACGACCATTGAGCTCAAACCAAGTAAAGTGAACATTGGTGGCAACGATTACCCATACCCAAGCAATGGGGTTATATATGTCAATGGCACTGTAACAATATCAGGAAAGTTTTCACGGGGCTTATCGATCTATGCAAATGGCGATGTGACAATTGGAAGTAAGGGTATCACTTACGAGTCTACTGATGGATCAAAAACTTTCAAGGGAGAAGATGGGGGAGTGCCACCCACTGATGATGGTGTGATTCTGGGAATCGCGACAGCGAATAATATTATACTTGAGTGTAGGAAAGTTTCAGGCCGATGTGATGACGTCAATGTTGTTGCTGTCCTTGATGCACCGAACGGTACAGTTTACAACGCAGAGTGGGATGATTCTCCCGTTGGAACGGACAACCCCGATGACTTTCCTCGCTTCACGCTCTATGGCTCGATCATCTCTCACGATCACCCCATCTTTGGTTCGTACTATTCAAGTGGGGATGGAAAACTTGAGCATGGCTGGGCCAAAACACTGAAAATGGACGGACGATTGATCGAGCAACAGCCGCCCTATTTCTTTAGAACGACCCAAGCTAATGTTGTACGAGGTTCACTGGACGAATCGCCCTGTGACTCATCGGATGTGGACAACAAGAAAAAGAAACTCTGTAACTAACCCCGCATTGCCGGTTATCACATACACCGCGCGTCATTAAGCCCGAATAAGGCCCTAATAAACCCTTAATTCGTGTCTCAGATAGGTCGAAATACCTGTGTCACCAACAAAACAACAGGCTGACACCTAGTTGTGGTGCAAGGAGCATGAGCGTGGGATTAAAACTGATACAAGGACAAAGCGAGAGAAGTACAAAACCACGTGTCATTGTCGTGGCGGAACCCAGTGTGCACTTCGCTTTGATGAGTGATCCTGAACTCGATGTCTATCCAGATTGTTTTGATTACGATTCCTTTGTCAAAGCATCACTATCAAAGTCGATATCCACCAACAACTCCATCGTTCTCCTTTCTGATTCGTTATCGCAACGCGTTGCTCCGCTCGAAGCAGTGATTGCTCTTGTGAGGAAGAATGTCATTCTTATTCCGTGGAAATCCCGCGAAGAAGATCTCGCAGCGCTCAATGTCGTCGCGTGCTCCGCTCGACCAACAGCCAATACATTGCGTCGATCGATTTTTGAACATGCAGGAATGAAAGATTTACCACCACGATTTGATGGTGATGATTACATCGAAGAACCACCTGATGCACGTGTGATGAACTTTGCGCCACAGGTTGAAGAAACTCAGATGACGGATCCCACTCAATTTTTGCCACCGGCTGAACAACAACGGATCGCAGATGAACAGCGCAAACTCGAACAAGCAATCGAAGCGAAAAGACTCGATGAGCAAGCTGAGCAAGCCGCGCGAACTGCTTCTGTTCAAGTCGATGAGCCATCGTTTTTGCCAGAGTATTTTGGCGGGAAAGATGTCAACTCATTACGTGAACCTTCACCGTTCGGTGCAACTGATTCTCAGGCTCCTGTCGCGAAAGAAACAGCCCCACAAACTCATGAACATAACACGCCCGGAGAATTCGAGTCAGCCGATGCTGCAAAAGCGAATGCTGCACTTGAATCACTGTGGTCAGAACTCACTCCAAAAACACCATCATCGACAGTGAACTTTGGCGCTCCGGCTGCCACCACTGCACATGCTCAACATCCTTACGTGCATTCGGACTCGCTAGAACTTGAAGCATACGTTTCGAATCAATCAGATATGAACGCTTATGACGTTGAGGATTCATCGCCTGCTTCATTTTTGCCCGATGTAGCTTTTACTCCTGTCGACAACAATGGCAACCAGCAAATGTGGACAATGTTTGATTCAAAAATCGAACATCCTTCTGGCCGCAACAACTCAGGATCTATGACAGATTTTCCTGACGGAAGTGATAGTCGCAAAGCCATCAGCCTTTCTGAGCCACTTGTGCTGTGTGTCTATTCACCCAAGGGTGGAGTCGGAAAAACTTCAATCTCGGTCAACATGGCTGCCCGTCTTGCTTATACGACACGGCTCCAAGTGTGTATTGTCGATCTTGATATTGCATTCGGAAATGTGGGAACACGTTTAGGTTTGTATAATCCAACAGTTCGAGAACTTCTCAACGAATCGCACATCGATGGCGAATCAATTGCGCGCAACCTTGTTTATGATCGTCGCTCAGGTTTGTTTGCACTTCTTGCACCATTGCGTCCCGAGACAGGAACGAACCGACGAAAGTTTTCGCCCGCAGCATATAAAAAAATTCTCACGCTCTTAAAAGAACGATTCGATGTCATCATTTTGGATTGTCCTGTTGAATTGCGCGACCCTCTTGTATCGGGTTTTGCATTAACAGAAGCAGGACAAGTGGTGATGGTCGTCAACAACGAACAAGCAACACTGTTAGATGCTCGTCGTGCACTCGAAGCAATGTGTCGTCCGAAAGACTCTCAGCGTCTTCCCGGTTTGGGACTCGATCCCACAACAGTGGGAATGGTTGTCAACCAAAAGGTCGACAATGTTGGTCGCGAAGTCGACGACATCAAAGCAGTCCTCGGTGGTGGGGATCCCAACCACCCCAGTAAACAAATCGAAATTCTTTCCGTCATTGCTGATGATCGTCATCTATGGGTGGGGAACGCAAACATGGCACGCACCGTTGCAACCAGTGGTGAAAATGATGTTGATCACTTGCTGGATGATATTTGGAAGAAAATATTGCCGGATGAAGCTGCGAATGAATTTGAAATTCAACATAACTATTCACAGTCGGTGAGTGCGCTTGATGAAATCCTTTCACGCGAAGAACAAGAAGTCTACGAAGAGCCGAAGGTGAAGAAGAAGAGAAAATTGTTCGGTAAATCCGACAAGGGGAGAGACACTTATGACTGATCGTGACCTAGCTGTTCTTGACACATCCAATACTGCGCGCACTGTAGCTGCTCGACTTTCCTTGCCCATCCACCGAAAGGGCGATGACGAAGACGAGGCAGTACTTGTTGTTATTCATGCCGAAAAAGATCTCGAGATCCTGGAATGGGCACGAGGTATTCGCAAAGTAGTGGGTATTTTGGCGTGGGAGCTCCCCGAGAGGCTCCTCGCGAAGCTCTTAGCCATTGATCTCCCTGTCTTGGTAGGCCATGTCGGTCAAGATCAGCTGAAATCGCTTATTCAGTGGGATGGCCAGAAGGTCTCCAATGACGTTGAGCGAGATAGGGCCGAACGCCTTGCCCACATTGAAGATATCTTCCACGACGAGCCCATTACGAGCAATGCTGCCGAATAGGCACTTTCTGCGAAATCGGCTCTATTTTCCCTCATTTTAGTGATCAAGTTATGTCGTTTTTGTGACGATTTACTGTTCAACAACATGCAGGCTCTAAGCACGTGTGGGTCATGGACGACTCGTTTTGGCTGACAGATACATGTCAGGTAGGAGGTCCCAAAGTGACTAGAAAGAAAAAGATAGCCAAAGAAGGCACGCGACCCGTGAGCGCACAAAATCCGGATCAAGGGCCAAAAACTTTAGTAGGTATTGAAGTCGATGGTACTGAAGTTCATGTTGCCTATGTCGATGGTAGCGGTACTGTTCGTGTTGAACATTTTCGTGACCAAACATCTGCGCGCGCACTCGATGCTGCATTGAAAGCAATTCCATCGCGATCAGAAATTGTTCGTGTTGCATTTACCGGTGGACGACAATACGTTCGTCGTGTCGAAGTTCCTCGCGTACCTGATAAAGCAATGCGTGCTGCAATGATGGCCGTTGCAGAAGAAAACCTTCCTATCGTTCCGGGAGCTGCATCTATTGCCGGTTTAGTAATCGGAAATTCAAACGATGTTCGAGATGCAAGCGACCCTCGCGGTGCATCGAACGCTGTGAACATGGTGATCGCCGCCGTTGAATCTGATGATCTCGATCCTGTGTGGCGTCGACTCGGTGGACGTCGCGCACCAATAACCTCTGCATCCTTCCTCCTTCCTGCAGACGGTTTATATCTCCGTGTTGCACGAGCAACGTCAGAAATGATTATCTTGCGCGGGGGAGTACCACTCTTATCGCGTGCACTTCGTGTGGGTGGTCTTGACGAACTTGAACGCCGCATTCATGCAAGCGAACAAGCAGGATTCAACCCTACGTTTGATGGTACAGGTGAAAATAGTGATACCGGAAAGTCCGCCGCAGAAATCACAGATTCATATCTGGATGAGCTCGTTGGTGACTTTCGCAAAACGTTGATTTTCTGGAAGCGCGAAGGAACTGAAGTTCCGCCAGACATTATTGTTCTTGGTGCAGGAGCGACTATTCCTACATTGCTCACTCGTGTTCGTGACGCTGGATTTAATATCAGTCCAACGCCTGAACCTCGCGGTGTCCACATGGCAATGGCCGATCATGAAAAGCCAGTAGCTTTCCAAGCACTTGCGGCAGCGTATTCAGACTTTTCACAACAACCGTATGCAATTTTGCCCAACCCCGTTTACGATGCACAAGTTGTTGCATCGAAGCGACGAGCAAAGCAGCGCAAACTATTTTTAGTGAGCACAATCAGCGTTGCTGCAGTTCTTGCTCTAGCAATTTTGCCTCTGGGTTACGCAAAAACACGTGAAGCACTCGCGACATCGAATCGCGAAGATGCCGAGAAGAAAATTGTTCAGTATCAAGCTCTCATTGAAGCGAATGAACAGCTCGAAATCGGTGAAGGCGCAGTCCAAGTATTGGAGACAGGTGTTCCTGCATATACAAAAATTGTATGTTCAACAATGAGCTCTGCTCCTGATGGCGTCGAAACAAAATTCAAAACACTTACCGTTGCGTCGTCAGAGACTGGCCCAACGGTCGATGCTGTTGTTGAAGTGAAAGATGGATCAGCAGGTTTCCAAGTATTTGGTGACTGGCAAGAACGTTTGAAAGTGGCGATCAGTGCGCAGACTCCATTGAACACAAGTCAGATAAGCGTTGGATCATTCAAGTTCAATCCTGACTCACAAACAAAAGATAGCTCATTCCGATGGACTACTCCTATGTTCGAATCGTTCAAGGTGCCCAACATCGACAAGTGCGATGGGTACGTTGGTGGATTGTCACAGAGTCAACGACAGAAAGTCGAAGCTGGCTTTGATGCAAATGATACTTCTGTAACATTTGATTCATCGGGCGCACTCGTTTATGCCGCAAACGGCAAGCCCGCAACGTCAACCCCTGTTACGACGTCAACGCTTCTTCAACAATCAAAAACGGCATCTGATGGAACAGAAGTCGACGACACTACCCAAGGCGGTGGCGAATGAAAACTCGTGAAAAAAAACTTGGTTCACTCCTTCTCTTATGTGCAGGTGTCTTGCTCATAGCATTTTTTGCGATGATCGTTTACCCGCAATATCAAAAGATGTCAGAAAAAGCTGATGTTGCTACAGCAGAGAAAAATGCTGCTGATGCAAAACTGCGCAAAGCTGAAGAGCTCAAGAAAAACGAGAAGGAAATCGGTGCTCGGCTTACGAACTTGAAAGCTCGTATCCCAAGTTCAATTGAAATTCCTAACCTCATTGTTCGTCTTGACGAACGAGCAGCAGCGAACAACCTCACATGGTTGCAAGGAGATCCAGCTGAAGCTAATACTCTTGCAGCAAGTAGTGCAGGAACAGAGCAAGCAAATACACTTGCTCCACAACTCACTCGTTACGACTTTACAATGTTGGTTCAAGGATCAAAGTCGGATCTCATTCGATTTATGTCTGAACTCACCAATAAAAATATTGGCCGTATTATCGTGATTAGTAACCTCGATGTTCAATTCAAGCCAGATGCTGGACCGGATGCTGTTGAAGCAACGTTGAAGCTCGAAATTATTGGTTGGGACAAGGGAGCCGATATCGAGTCAAGTGGTTGTACTGCAAAAACCGGAAGTGAATCGATAGAGAACGATCCGAACTGTAACAGAAGCACCGTCGATAATCCTGAGGAAGGCTCTAACTGATGACCATGTCGATGCACAGGGAAGACGACGAGAAGGTGACAGAATCTGACGATTCTCTCGTTCCTGCTGTCGTCGAAGGGTCCGGAACAGGATCACTTTCAACCTCTGCTGGTACATCGATTGTCATCAGTGAAGATTTCTTATCCTTTGTAGATGCGCTTGAAAAAGCGGGTTACGACGATCGCGATCGTGTCATGAAAGCGATTGAAGCGGGTCATCATTTTGGAATGCGACCACTTCGTGCTCTTGTGCGATCGGGTGTTCCTTTGGAAACTTTGGAACGCGCAGCGTGGATTAAACAAGGATATGACACAGTCGACGTGACGCTTCCGTTGGTTGACAAAGAACGATTTACGCAAATTCCGATTGCGAGCGCAAAGCGTTTGCTTGCCGTTCCTTTGAAAACCGAGGACAACCATATTCGGATTGCTGTTGCTGATCCAACAAATATTGATGTTATCGACGATATTGAACAACTTTTTGTTGGTGAAGAAATTGAATTGGTTGTTGCAGAATTAGCAGCCATTCGAGATGTGCTCACCATTATGGAGACGCGGGGTCGAACCGAAGAGCTTCAAGTTGGACTTGATGAGACAAAGGTTGAAGAAGTCATTGTTAAAGATGATGGTGGCGAAGGAAAAATTGCTCGTCTCGTAAAAACTCTTGTCGAAAATGCTGCTGAACAAGGAGCATCGGACGTTCACATTGAGCCCAATGGTCAAGATGTCATTGTGCGATATCGAATTGATGGTGTTCTGCACGTTATTAATAAGTACCCCATCTCAACGACATCGGGAATCATTAACCGTCTCAAAGTTATCGGTGGTCTCGACGTCGGTGAACGACGTGTCCCGCAAGATGGTCGTTTTGATATTGAAATTTCAAGTCGAGCAATTGATATTCGACTTGTTACCATCCCTACAAGTTGGGGAGTAGAAGGTGCAGTCATGCGACTTCTCGACCGAGGAAGCAAAGTCGCAAAACTCGAAGACTTAGGGTATTCCGATCAAGTGCTCGAACGCTATATTCCTCTCATCACCGCAACGCAAGGAACACTTCTTGCAACAGGTCCAACGGGTTCAGGTAAAACGACTGCGCTCTATGCAACTCTTGATCGAATTGCGACACCTGACATAAAGGTTCTCACCATTGAAGATCCTGTTGAATACCGTTTCAAAGGAATCACACAAGTGCAGGTAAATTCGAAAGCAGGCATGACCTTCCCTCGTGCGCTTCGTTCCTTCATGCGTGCTGACCCTGATGTCATTCTTGTTGGTGAAATGCGAGATGGTGAAACCGCATCGATTGGTATTCAAGCTGCGTTGACAGGACACTTTGTGCTCTCAACGGTTCACGCTAACTCAGCATCTGCAGTTCCTACGCGTCTCATTGATATGGGCGTTGAACCATTTCTTGTCGCTTCGTCTCTCCGTGGAGTTATTTCTCAGCGACTTGTTCGAAAACTGTGTGACCGATGTTATGAACCCATCAAAGTGAGCGATGCAATTAAAGATGCTTTCCCGTGGGTCGGCGATCCTCCTTCAACTTTGTATAAAGCGCATGAAGAGGGTTGTGCTTATTGTCATCGAACCGGTTATGTCGGTCGAACAACAATTGCAGAAGTTTTGATCCTCAACGACGACATTTCACAACTCATCACACGCAATGCAACGGCACATGAAATCGAGGCCCTCGCAATTGAGTCGGGGATGATCACAATTTTGCAGGATGGTTTAAATCGTGCTGCGCAAGGAATTACATCAATCGAAGAACTATCAAGGGTGGTGGGTTAAATGTCTGCATCATTTACGTACGAAGCATTTTCTCGAGCAGGTGAAGAAATTCACGGTTCGCTCGAAGCGGAGAATGAATCAGAAGTCCGCACTGTGCTTGGTCAGCAGAACCTGCTCGTGATGAAGGTCGTCAAGCAAGGCGGAAGTTCTTTAGCAACAAAAGATATTAACCTCCGTAAGAAAGCAAGCGTCAAAGAAATTGCGTGGCTTGCACGTTCGTTGGCGACAACTCAAGCATCGGGACTTCCTGTGTATCCAGCGCTTGGAATTCTTGCCCGTCAAAGAGTGAAGCAACCCATCGGAAAAATTCTTACTCGTGTTCATCAAAAAGTTGGTGACGGTGCTTCGTTGACTAATGCATTCCGTGATGAAACCGATAAGGTCGGGGATCTCACATGTGCGATGATTGAGGCTGGTGAAGTTTCGGGACGCCTGGATGAGTCTCTTGAACACCTTGCTTCGATCACGGAATCTCGACTTCGTATCAAACGTAAAATTCGTTCAGCAATGATGTATCCCATTGTTGTTCTCTTTATTGCGGTTTCAATGGCAGCAGCAATGTTGGTTTTTATTGTTCCGCAGTTTGAAGATATCTATTCTCAACTTGGCGGTGAGCTTCCGTTACCAACGCGTGCAGTGATTGCGCTGAGTCATATGATGATCAGTATGTGGTGGGCATATCCGCTTATTCTGGCCGCTATTGTCGCGATTGTTGTTCAATTTCAACGTAACAACAAGTGGAAAATGAAGTTGCATACAACGATGTTGAAAATTCCTGTCTTTGGATCGTTGATCCACAAAGCAGCTTTTGCGCGTTTAACACTCGTGCTCTCTTCCTTGATGAGTTCAGGTGTTGGTCTGCTCGAGGCGTTGATTTTGGCGGGTAATTCATCCGGAAATATGGCCGTCGAAGCAGCAATGGTTCGGATTCACGATAAAGTTCGTGAAGGAAGTTCGCTTGCTTTAGCTATGAAAGATGAGCCACTTGTTCCTGAAGTCATGGTTGAGCTCGTTGCAATGGGTGAAGATACCGGAACGGTCCCATCGCTATTAGAGCGGTACGGGAAAACGCTTGATGACGAAGTGTCAACCTCTGTTGAAGGGCTCACGTCACTGATGGAACCACTTCTTATCGTGTTCTTAGGTGGAATAATCGGTATGCTCGTTGTTGCATTCTGGCTACCAATTCTTAATGCTCCTAAGCTTATTGAACAGCAGGGTTAGCCCAGTTTTACATCGGTTAAGCATCAGAATTCATGCGATATTGTCGAAGGTAGAAGTTCGCTTCGTTTGTTCTACTAATATGTCCACGCTGTGTTTGGTATTTTCACAGTGATGGCGGAGTAGCCGAGCGGTTCAGGCACAGGTTTGCAAAACCTGGGACACGGGTTCGAATCCCGTCTCCGCCTCCATCAGGTTTTATATCGCAACACTGGCAGAGCCAGATGTTGCTCGCGGTCGCTCCTCCTTCGCTCCCTGTGATTTATTATCGCAACACTGGCAGAGCCAGATGTTGCTCGCGGTCGCT
>CAZFAO010000030.1:0-17127 GCA_964516875.1 uncultured Burkholderiales bacterium | reverse complement strand
GGAGCCGGATGTCGGAATCGAACCGACGACCTACTGATTACAAATCAGTTGCTCTACCGACTGAGCTAATCCGGCGTGGCGGTTTATTATAATCGCAGATGACTCACGTGCATCAACGTTACGGCAGCCGCGGCCGAAACATTCAGAGATTCTACCTTCCCCACTTGTGGTATCCGCAAGAGCGCATCGCATCGCTTGCGAACCAATTGGCTTAAACCCTTGCCTTCGGAGCCCATAACAATAATGAGCGGTCCATCGACTTTATCCTTTGCATCCAGGTCATACAGCGACATCTCCGCTTCGCCCGCCATTCCAAATACGGTCACACCCGCCTTGTTGGCGCGCTGGAGAAACGTAGGAATTCCCGGGACAAGACCAAATTCCATAAATTCAACCGCACCCGCTGCTGACTTGGTGGCCGACGGCGATAAATGTCCGCTTCGGTGCTTGGGCAAGATCACACCCGTTGCTCCTGCAACTTCTGCACTTCGAACAATGGCACCAATGTTGCGAGGGTCAGTCACACCGTCGAGCGCGACAAGGAACGCTTTTGGATTGAGCAAGAGATCGTCGATGTCTTTCGGCTTTTTTTCTGTGCAGTATGCAATGACACCTTGGGCTGCCTCGGTGCGAGCACGACCCATGAACTGTTCACGCGAAAGTTTCGTCACACGAACATGCTTGCGTTCTGCCTTATATAAAAGTTGTGTCATCTCCGGAGTGTCTGCCACTTCACGATCAACAAACATTTGCGTTACACGACGCTTGCCGTGCTCAATCAACGTGTCGACGGCGTGAAAACCTTCAACGTGTTCTCCCCCAAGTCCATATTGCAGCGTTGCGTTGCGAAGTTGATGACCACTTGCACGAGGATTCGCTTCAACTTTGGGAGCTCGAGCTGGTTTTGCTCCCGTCGCACGTGTTCGTGCAGCGGCTCGACCTGTTTCTTTTTTATTTTGAGCTTTGATTTTTGAATGCGCTTTTTTATTGTTATTGCGAATTACTTTGTCTTCGTTTCGGCGTGCCATGTTTATTCTTCCTAATTAATCATCTGGAGCGGTGCGATTACTCGACGTGCCACGTCGTTCCATCTTTTGTATCTTCAATAACGACACCAGCGGCAGCCAATGCGTCACGTATTGCATCTGATTGCGCAAAGTCTTTATTCTCTCGAGCTGTTTTTCGCAGTTCTATTTGTTCGTTCACCCACGCACCATCAACACTTGATTTTATTTTCTTCGTTTCAAGATCTATCCCCAACACTTCAGAGAGTTCAACAACTGTTGCATATAGCTGTGCAACTCGATCGAAATCTTCAATATCGATTGCAGTGTTTGCTTCACGAAGCGTTTCAAAAATAATGGCCAATGCTTGAGGTGCTCCAAAATCATTAGCCATTGTTTGCACAAATCGCTTTTGGATATCTGGATCAACAACAGCTCCTTCACGCGTGAACTGGAGCTGCACACATCGTCGAGCAAAAGTGTCGAGGCGATCAAGCGCAGACTTTGCAGCCGCTAACGATTCGTCCGAGATTTCCATCTGTGTTCGATAGTGAGTTTGGATCATGAACAACCGCAATGCGCGCGGGCCATGTTGTGCAATGGCATCAGCTAACGTGATGAAGTTATTCAGCGACTTGCTCATTTTTTCGCCAGAGATATTGAGCATCGCGGAATGAATCCAGTATTTTGCGAACGTATCGCCTGCGCCAACGCTTTGAGCTATTTCATTTTCGTGATGAGGGAAAACTAAGTCGCTTCCTCCTCCATGAATATCAAAACCCTGATCGAGAATTCCGACGCTCATTGCAGAACATTCAATGTGCCAGCCTGGTCGTCCCGGCCCCCACGGTGAATCCCACGTTGGTTCTTCTGGTTTTGCAAACTTCCATAAAGCAAAGTCGAGCGGTGATTGCTTTTCGTCATCAACATCCACGCGAGCGCCAGCAGATTCCAAAAGGTCCTCAATGTTGCGACCAGAAAGTTCTCCATAGGAAGGATAATCGGGAACAGAAAAATACACACCGGTTGATGTTTGGTATGCAACACCTTTGTCGATTAAGCGTGCAATGAGTTCTTGCATTTGCGCAACGTATTCTGTTGCATGAGGAACATGATCTGGGCGTTCAATTCCCAGCGAATCGAGTTGGTCACGATAGCTCTTCTCATAGCGTGACGTGATTTCTGATTCGTCGACACCCTCCTCTTGAGCTTTGCGAATAATTTTGTCTTCAATGTCTGTAATGTTGCTCGCTAACGTGACGTCGTAACCAACATAGCGAAGGAATCGACGAATGAGATCGTATGTAAATGCAGTTCGTCCATGGCCCAGGTGAGGATGGTCATAGACGGTTGGCCCACATGCGTAGATGGAAACTTTTCCGGGATCACGCGTCTCGAGTTCGACCTCGCCGCGTTGACGGGTATCGAAAAAGCGTACCGAGACGTCAGAATATTTTGGGGTAGACATACGGATAAAGTTTAGTTCGCGCTTGGAACGAGCAATACGGTCGCATGAACAGCAATGGCTTCGCCTCGACCTATTTCCCCGATTCCTTCGCCATGCTTTGGCGTGATGGATACAAGGGTGTTGCCATTTGAAATAGGACTTAAAATTTCGCCCAGGGTTTTTTTCATGTCAGGAATGTGTTCGATCAGTTTGGGCTGTTGGGCGTTGATAACAATGGAAGCATTTCCCAGAATGAACCCTTCGTTGTGGACGAGAGTCACTGCTTTTTCTAGAAAGATTCCCGAAGAAACATTTTCGTTCTGTGCATCACTCGCAGGAAAGAGTGTTCCAAGATCAGGTGCACCGATTGCGGAAAGTAAAGCATCCGTCAGCGCATGAATAACGGCATCGGAATCACTATGGCCTTCAAGACCAAGGAAATCAATTTCGGTACCGCCAAGGACAAGTTTCTTATGAACATCTACACCAAATGGATGGATGTCATAACCATATCCAATTCGTTGTGTTTGTCCCTTTTGGGAGGCCAGGCCTCCTAGGTCTTGGGGGGTGGTGATTTTTCGATTGCTGTGTGAACCTTCGAAGAGGACAACTCGTTGGCCGAGAGCTTCGACGAGCGATGCATCGTCTGTACCTTCGTCCCCATTTTCATACGCAGCACGCAATATCTGCGCATTAAAAACTTGCGGTGTTTGAACGGCGCGCAACGATGAACGGTCAAGCGTTTTCAAAGTTGAATCGTCTTCGATTTTTTTTATTGTATCGGCAACATCAATCGCAGGAACAGCTCCCGCAGCACCGCCTTCAATCAACGATTTCCCTCGAGCATAAAGTTGAGCCGTTGCACCTGGACGTGCAGCATCATGAACAGCAATAATTTCAACATCATCAGGAACCATTGTTAAACCATTACGAACAGATTGCGAACGCGTATCTCCCCCAGCAATAACAGCGTAAACGTCAGGTCCAGAGTACGCTGCAGGATCAATAACAACAACAACACCGTCACACGCTTCTTGAGCAATGCGCACCGAGCGGTGTAAAACAGTTTCTGTTCCGATAAGTTCTTCGAGTTTGTTAGAACCGAAACGCGTAGATGTCCCAGATGCAACAACGATGGCGAACATTCGCATCTGGTCTGACATGATTACTTCTTTTTCGTTGCTTTCTTCGCAGGTGCTTTTGCTTTTGCGGCAGGTTTTTTAGCAGCAGCTTTTTTCACGGGCGCGGCTTTTTTCGCAGGTGCCTTTGCTTTCGCCGCTGGTTTCTTTGCAGCTGGAGCTTTCTTCGCCGCGGGTTTTTTCGGTGCAGCTTTTGCTTTCGCCGCAGCTTTTGCATCAGCAGCAGCTTTCTTCGCTGCTTTAAGTTTCTTTTGTTCCTTCGCGTTCTTTTTCTTTGTTGCAATAACGTCAGAAACATCTTCTTGGTTCAACACTTTATTTAATGTTTCTTCCGCTTGTTCTCGATTCAGATCGAGCGCATAGGAAAGTTCAGACGTGAGAATGTTTCGTGCTTGAGAAAGCATTCTTTTTTCTCCGGCAGAAAGGCCTTTATCGCCATCACGAGATGACAGGTTTCGTACAACTTCTGCCACCTGATAGATGTCGCCACTCTTGAGCTTTTCAATGTGGTTCTTGAAACGACGAGACCAGTTCGAAGGAGTACGCGCGTCGGTTTTGCGGATTACAGCAAAAACTTCTTCGACTTCTTCGGTATTGATAACGTCACGAATGCCAATTTCATCAACACGCTCAGCAGGAACGCGAACAACAAGATCGGTGTAAGCAACGCGCATCACGAGATATTCGACATTCTTCGTTTTGCCGTCAATTTCTATCTTGCGTTTTTCTCTTTTTTCGACTGTGGCCGCTCCATGATGAGGATAAACGACTTTATCACCGACACTGAAGGTCATAATGTTCCTTTTAAGGTATTTGCGAAGTAAGTAGCCCTCTATTGTACCTTATATTTGGAATTTTTAAAAACTATGGTCACTTATCAGCATAGAACAGGCTCCCTCTGCTCCCCGATAGACCTGCCGGATCGATACCAAGATTGTAATCCAAAACCTTTAAGAGCAGAGCTGTGTCTTTATCCGAGAAGCTAACCCCGATGTTATCTTTCGCAAATGTTGTTTCAATCAATTCTGCAAATGCGCCTATCTGCTCTTCGGTAAGAGGTGTTGGATCTGCTTTTGATTTTGCATACGCATACCCGCCGCCAGAAACTCCGATCATCCCGAGTTTTTGAACGAACCCATCTGTCTTGGGGACAACATTGAGATAATCGCGAATTCGGCTATCTTTCAATACAAGAAATTCATTTGACGGATCAAGCGCATGTCCTGTCTCCACCCTATCTCCTGGCAATCCTTGCACTATAGAAAAAATGACTTTCTTCCCCGCGACCTCAACATAAAGATCCCCTGTTACGCCGGGGTTTGTGATGCTCGGCACATCATTCGCCAGAAGGATTACTTTTTTACCGTTGAAAAAACTGCTCATTGTGATTCCTTTGCTGTTAGTACTACGTGTACGAGCATAGAACCTTGAGGTGAAACTGTCTATTCTCTCCTCGGGAAAGAAATTCTTACAAGCGTCTCAGTCCCTCGGTGGGAGGAAGGTCTCCCGTTGTGATCTGCAATTTTCCAAGTGCATTAACTATTTGGCGATGTCCTTTGTATCCCAACTCGGGGATTCGAACTCTCGAGAATACTGCTTTTATTTCTTTATGCATGCGTTCTTTTTCGGACAAAGTCATTTTTTCCTCTGCAGATGTAAGCGAGAACGTATCTACTTTGCCATTTGGTGTTCGTAGTTTCTTCGGACCCACACGAAAACTTTGCGATCGACACGAGGTACCTTTGCGTTTATCAACGGTGATCTTATATTGATATGCAGGAGTTTTTAACATCCCGTGCGCATCGATGTCCTCTGGCTCAACAGGGTTGCCTTCATGAGTATCAGCAAAAATGAAAATAGTCTTTCCTGGAGTTAATTCAATTTCGAAAAATGCTACTTTTCGATTCGGAGTAATCGAGGGCACTCTCGAGATAGGGAGAGTGTGTCTACCATTAATGAATCTTCCCATTGATCAACCGGTTTTCCTTAACGATGGTGAAATAGTTTTAACAGTGTAACGAATATACATACGTGATCCGAAAAGTGACGCGGATGCCCTGCTCTATTTTCCGGTAATGATAGTGAGTGCTTGCCTCCACGCTGTTGCTGCATCCACCGGTCTATGTTCTTCACGTTCGGGGTCGTGCATAAAAGCATGTCGTGCGTCATCAAAAATCACTATTTCAGAATCCAACTTCTCATGCTGTGGGCTTTTTAACACTTTTTTTAATTTTTCGACATCGTCACTTCGCGCATAACCGTGATCTTGTCCGCCAACAATTGCCAGGACGGGTGAAACGCTTTCCATCTGAAGATAATCCAACGGTTCGCGCTGCCCCGAGCCTTTCCAGCTCTCGGGGATGGTAATCATTCCGTAACATGAAATCACGGAATCGAATTCACCGGTACCCGCGCACTTGAATGCATACATTCCGCCGATGCAAAATCCAATCAAACACACACGAGCGCAGTTGTGTTGTGTGCGAAGGATTTGTCCCGCTGCCAAAATATCTGCGCACTGCATTGTGTCATCGAGATCTTTTATGCGTGCCAACTTTTCGTCGCGCGAAAGTTCAGAAGGATTATCTGACATGTGTGAGAACGGTTCGACTGCAATCGTTGCAATTCCTACGCTTGCTAATTGTGTCAACGTTTCGTCAACAAGCGGACGCAGACCAAAAATATCGGGGATGAGTACCAAGCCAATATGGGTCGGTTCTTTCGGGTGTGCAACGGTGACGGAAGTTCCCGACGACAAGACGGAGTGCGTCAGTTCTACCTCATCTGATCCGTGGGGCAGAAAATCGAGCACACCTGAGCCTATCGAACCGGCGAGGGAAGAATTGTCACATGAGAGTCGGGTTTGATACCAGCAAACGGGTTGACCACATGAAGTGGTTTGAGCTGATCTAATTTAATACCAAGTTGCTTCAAAGCAGCATCAAGAATGTATAACGATTCAGAGGAAAATGCTCGCGATAAATCAACTTTGCCTAGTTCGTCAGCCAATATCTGTTTGAAAGCATCGAATTCCTCATAAGTCCTCTTGCCGCCAAACAATTGCGTGTCATATTCCGCCGCTGGCTGACCATTATGAGCCTTGGGAGGTGGCGAAGTTTCATAGCTGGTTTTGAAAAATCTAACTTTTCGGCCTACACGTATTTTGTATTCGTTCCGCACGTCAGGATTATTGCGTTTCTGTGCAAATTTCCCACTCCTTCTCTCATCTAATGTGAACTCAACATATTTTCCGAAGGGAAAATCGTACACACCAGCGCTCAATTCAGCGCCGCGAGAGGGAGAAGAAATACACGGTGCTCTTTTGGTGATACCAATTCGCACATTATCTCTAATTGGTTTAAATCCTTGACCGTTCATATTTCCTCCATGGTCAATTTGAACGAAATACTATTCTACGACAAAAGTACCTTCACAAACAAAAATGAAGAACAAAGGCGCTACAGTCCAACGTCTGCTAAAACTTTTGCCACCAAATCTTCATTGGCAATTGCAATACTTTTTCGATCCGCAGCGGACAGTTCTGTTTTTCCTGTGTTGATGTGAATAGTGGTGTGTCCGCGGCGAGAAGCTTCGCGAATACGTCGACTGGTGTGCGTCGACGGTCGAATTTCACCTGATAAACCAACTTCTCCGGCAAACACATCATCACGCGAAAGTGCAATGTCTTTATTCGCTGATGCAATAGCCATGCAGATTGCAAGATCAAGTCCTGCATCTTTGACTCGGATTCCACCAACAAGTGAAACGTACACGTCGCACGTTGCTAACGACAAACCGCATCTCTTCTGCAATACCGCAATCAAACTTGAAACTCGAGCAGTGTCAACGCCTTGCACGACGCGTCGAGGAACAGGTGCAGTGGTCGGAACAACCAATGCTTGAACTTCAATCAAGAATGGCCTGGACCCATCAACGGCGGATGCAACTGCCAAACCTGACGGTCGAGCGTTACCCGTGACTGCCATCAATGCAGAAGGATCATCGAGCGGAAACAGTCCGTGTTCTGTCATGTCGAATAGACCGAGCTCTTCGGTTGTTCCGAAACGGTGCTTGCTTGCGCGCAACGTGCGCACCAACCCGCTGTCGTCACCTTCAAAAGACAACACTGTGTCAACAACATGTTCTAAAACACGCGGTCCTGCAAGCGTTCCTTCTTTTGTAACTTGCCCAACAACAATGATTGTTGTGTTTGTTGACTTTGCAAACTCCGTTAAACGATGTGCACATTCACGCACTTGTGAAACCGTTCCCGCCGAAGAACCGATTTCATTGCACACCAATGAATGAATCGAATCAACAATCACAACAGAACTTTTTGTTTCTCCTGCATGATGAATAATGTCTTCGATGTGTGATGTTGCCAAAACTTTAATTAACGGAGAGTCAACACCGAGGCGCGATGCGCGCCCACGAATCTGTGCCGCAGACTCTTCTGCGCTTGCATATAAAGAAGCAATGTTGCGTTGCGCAAGTGAACCCACAATCTGCATTACCAATGTGGATTTTCCAATACCTGGCTCACCGCTGATAACAGTGACAGAGCCCGGAACTAATCCGCCACCGACCACGTGGTCGAACTCGTCAATGCCCGTGGGGAAAGGAGTGGATTCGAGAATATCGACGTCGTTAAGCGACATCACTTCAGAAACAATCGACGCTGACCGCGTGACGCCAGAAGTTGGATCAGCATCTGGACCAATCAGCGATTCCACCAATGTGTTCCAACCGCCACATTCATTACAGCGCCCCAGCCATTTAGGAAACTGGCTTCCACACGTTTGACATTCAAATACTGTTCGCGTTTTCATTCACACACTTTCTGCAGTTAGGGTCTGACCTTGTAAAACTAGAAACAGTGCCTACAATGGCACAATTTTTACGAGGTCGGACCCTCCCTGAGTCTTCTTTTGGTTTTAATAGTACCTGAGGGGTACGACACATTCGCCAGATCACCACGCCCGCAGCAGCAAGGGCAAGCAGTGCGCCGGCCATGTTCAGCAGATAGCGAGTGCGAAATGAATTGTGAGATGCTGCCAATGTCTGCGCATCGTCAGATGTCCCCGAGAACTTTCCGCTGTCGGTTGATCCGTTTGCATCCACTTTTACAGTGAATGTCGTTGCCTTCATTGCATCGTTGATCAATGTTTCGAATTCAGTAAATTCAATGCCTGCTTCTTCCACAGCTTTTTTGACGTCTGGATTTTCTAGATAAAGTTTTCTCAACGTGGGTACATCAACAGTGATGGATATATCTTGCTTTTCCTTCAGTAAAGACGATGTATGAGAAAATTTTCCGTCCACCACACTCGATGGCGCAAAGACACTCAGCGCTGCACGCAATTGCTTTTCGTTCGAAAACAATCCCTTAATATCGATCGACGTTCCTTGCTCAGTATCATTCACCTCAACATCAAAACCTGCTTTTTCAAGCTCAGGTTTATCGAAAACTTCTGACAGCGTCGTTGCATCAAACGAATCTCGCCGCAAAATCGAAGCAGCCTCTTGATCGAGAACAAGTGTGAAATGAACAGTTCCGCTTGCATTTTCTCCCAACGTCACCGTCAGCGTGCTCGTGGCCTTACACCCGCTGAGGATAAAGCAAAACACCACAAGCGCACACACAAACATGGGCGCGTTGCGAACACGATATCGCGATAGTCCACGTCTGGCGGACGCAGTCGCATTAGTGTTCTCATCCTTATCACTTGATCCCAGAGAAGGAGGCGACGTGAAAGACAACAACGTAAAAATTTTCATTGCAGAACTCATCGGTACGATGGTACTTGTCTTAGGTGGTTGCGGTACAGCTGTGCTCGCAACGGGAGGTTTCCCTGTTAAAGATGGTGGGCTCGCTGCCAGTGTTGGCATCCTCGGGGTCGCCATTGCTTTCGGTTTGAGCCTGCTCGTTATGGCTTATGCCATTGGGCCTATCTCGGGATGTCACATCAATCCGGCAGTTACTCTCGGAATGGTCATCGCCAAGAAAACCAAAGGCGTCATGCTTCCTGTGTATTGGGCAGCGCAAATTGCTGGAGGTATCCTCGGCGCACTGATTATCAAAATCATTGCGAGCGGCGTCAAGGACTGGAAAATGGGAAGTGGTGCAGGAGCATTCGCAACCAATGGTTATGGCATTCACTCGCCAGGACGATTTCCTCTCCCTTCAGTTGCTATAGCTGAAATCGTTCTCACGGCGCTGTTTGTTCTTGTTGTGATTCACACAACGCGCAAGGACTTCGCCGCTGGTTTTGGCGGACTGGCAGCCGGTCTCATGTTGACGTTGGTTCACCTCATTTCCATTCCTGTGGACAACACATCTGTCAATCCGGCACGAAGTTTTGGTGTTGCAATTTTTAAGGGTGGATTCGCACTCGATCAAGTGTGGGCATTTGTTGTCTTCCCGCTGATTGGTGCAATCATCGCAGCGGTCATTGCTGTGTATGTTTTCAACGAGCCAAAGAAGGTAGCTGCACCCGCTGTAGATGCTTAATTAACTCGCAATCAGGGACATTAAGGGGAGTGCAATTGCGCTCCCCTTTTTTTATTCCCTACAATAGAAAGCTTATCTCTTAAGAGAAAAGCAAAAGCAGAAAGTTCAGTGCCATCAATGAAACCCAATCGACCCGTTTTCTTTCCCAACAATCCATTTAGATCCGTCGCTCAAATTACAAAGCAACAAGTTGTCGGAAGTCGTGACGCTTCACCAGATGACAGGAAAGTCATTATTGCAACAATTGCTGATCATGCGTTTGATGTATGTTCCAGAATTGTCGACTCACATATTCCTTTTGGAAAGATCGATCCACATCAAACAGGCGACACGAATGAGCTGGGCACAGCTTTAGAGCGTGACGATATTACTATCGAAGAAATTGGAAGCGCTTTATATAAATCGATACTCGGACTAGCCGACATACAAGATAAAGAAACTGCACATGCGTGGCTTGATTTAATGAGAATTCAAATGAGAAATATTGTCGATTTCGTTGGACATCCTCACCACGGACGAGAGGTTGTGGAACTGGAAATCGGTGGTGGATAAAAACCAGTTTCGATTCACTACCTCATTGGTGCTCGAACTTACATACAGCTAATATTTACACTCACAATCAAAGGAATGATCAATGACACCAAATCCACCATCAGACCCCTCCGAAGCTAACATCGTTTCACCGGATCCTGATTTACAAGATGCATTAAGCAAAGTTATTCGTACGCTCGAGATTGTTGACGACAACTTATCCTTATCCTCGCCCGCGACTTCAGATTTCGCACGCGCCACAATTCAAGGTGCAATTGCTGATCTTGTGGAAATTGCACGAGAGTTGACCGGTCCCGATCAGACAACGGATAAGATCACACAAGAGTCACTCGAGCCGCGCGATACGCCGAGTAAAGACCTCATCCCACCGCTTGCAGCCAAAGCTTCCAATGTTATAGCGCCTAGAGCAACGTCGAACCTTCCGTCGTCGCGTCCTCCGTTGGGGTCAACTCCGCTACGTCCACCACTTCCTCCTCGAGAGAGGTAAGCAATGCAAGAACTATTTAAAGAAAGTGCACGTCACGCAATTGTATTGGCACAAGAAGAAACAAAACATTTTGGACACACGCATATTGGGAGAGAGCACATTCTTCTCGGACTTCTCCACGAAGAAGGTGTAGCGCACGACACTCTTGAAGCACTTGGAATAACGATCAAATCTGCACGAGCGAAGGTGGAAGAACTTGCTGGACGTGGAACACGTACTGAATATCCCTACATTCTCTTCACTCCACGAGCAAAGCGAATGATTGATTATTCTTTGCGTGCAGCACTTCAACTCGGTCACAACTACATAGGCACGGAACACCTTCTTCTTGGCTTCGCTATGGAATCAGCTGCGCCTGCAAAACGAGCAAATCATAGTTACTATGCACCAGATGTAGCAGCACAGATGTTGGATGAACTTGGTGTTGACCTCAATCAGATTCGCCCGAAAATGGAGCAATTGTTTCCTGCTCTCTTCGACGGAAGCTCGACACAACTATTCGTGAAAACGCCTGTACCGCCGAGAAAAGATGCATCAACACCAGAGCAAGTAAAAGAGGTAGTTGATGAAGCGATCGGACGTCTTGTAGAAGTCTCTTCATTATTGGAGAGCGGAATACCTGTGACTGAAGTCAATGAAAAGCTTCAGGCCGCTTCGCTCGTTACACGAAAAGCAGAAGAGCTAACTCGCCAACTCGCGGGTCCGATTCCTTCACCTACTCACGAAGTGCCCGAACGCTAATAGTCAGTGTGCAACGGATGCGCACCTGCAGGTGTTAGTACTCTTCGGGTTCCCCGTACACATCATTTGCAACACTGATTCCCACTGTTGCAGCACCAAACTCTTCCGCACAACGGCGAAGCGCTGATGCAACGTGGCGAGCCAGTGATGGACCCGTGGGAACATCAGGGTCGAGCGCAAAGTCAAGAATTCCGTAATTAGTTCCTGGATACGCCGTTACTTTTCCAAAGTGGTCGAGATCTTTTTTCTCTTCGGTGCGCACAACCGCTTCGGTATAACGATTTAAGTCCGCATCGCCTTCGAGGTGGTCTTCGCCATCATCCAGGTAGCGAGTGAAAAGCTCCATCTCCTGAATTTTGTCGAAGTCGCCTGCTTGATACACACGAACTTTTGCCCAAGGAATGGTGTCGCCAGCAGACTGGATAGCGTCTTCGAGAGTTTCTACAAAATCAGATGTTAAGTCTTCTGCCATACCCGCCACAGCCAAATCTTGAAGAACCTCAAAAGGAAAATCAGGTAACGCATTCGACACGTAACCGAGCCCATCACCAATGCGCGTGTTGAGTTCGTTGATGACATAACCGTTGCGTCCTGCAATACCGTCACAACAAAAAGCTCCGCGGTAATCATAATCACGACGAAGCGCTTCACCTACTTGTCGCGCGATGGATCGCATTTCCACACGCAACTCGATCGAAGGTTGCCAATAAGTATTCATACCTGCGAACCAGAACTTTCCATGCTCTCCCCGAAGCGCAAGAATCTCTGCGGGACGAAAAACAGCAACTCCGTCTGAAAGAACAAAGCCATGAATAGAACACGGACGACCTTCGACGAACTGAGCAATGCGGATACTTTCGCATGCGCTAGAAAACTTGCGAACAAAATGCCCAAGGTCTTCTGCTTCAGCATCGGGACGCAACCAGCGCACCATATTTCCACGCGAGTTCAAACCCAAAGTGTTATCTCCCGACCACACTGTTCCATCACCGGAATTAATGAGTTCCGATGCGTGTGTCATTGCTTCGCGTGTTGCGTCGACAACAGTCGAGCGTGGAGCAGGAATGGAATGTTGCGCAAAAAAACCATCAATAAATGTTTTGTCTTCGAGCTGGACCCATTCTGGTTTGCGACATGCATCGATGGCTCGACCAAAAGCATGTGTTGCTGTACGAAAACGAAAAACAGTAAAGAACGCTTTGTGTTCGGGATCAAAATTTTCAAGCGCTTCTTTTATTTCTTGTGTTGGGTTATCAAATATTTCATTCCAGCCATCTTCATACGTAAAATTTTCTGGATTGATACCGATTTCTAATTCGATGTGAGTAACGTCATCACCCAAGTCAACATCTTTGTTCAGCATCGATTTCAAAGTGATCGCAAGAAAAGGTCCCGCACCAAGTCCTCGAAGCTGTTCAATTTTCGCTTCAAACGATGAAGCTCCGTCTCCTGTAAAAATGAATTTACGGCCTTGGACGCGCTCACGTACGTAGTCACGAATGTCATCTAATGAACCCGCCACCGCTCCTCCTTTTCAGGGTCTTACCCTGCAAATCGGTAACTTACTGCTATCAATCGGTTTGTCCGTTTCTTATGACAACGAGAAAAAACGAACAAACTAGATTATCAGTTGATCTATCGTCTGGCCTTGCTCTGCGATCAAGCGGTTTTTTACACCTCTCACCTGGAGTGTTGAGTGTTTCTCTTGGCTTGTGGTCTCAGGATCTTCACACACTGGTTCTTCAAGCGTTAAGACGGAGTTGTACTATGGATTTGCCATCTCCTGTACCTATAAACAACAAAAGTGATTTATTACCATGACTACATTTACTGTTAACGAACCCGATCTCGCCCCTTCGCTCAACAGGCTTCCCGCCGATAGTGATCTGGCAAAAATAATCGATGTCATCAAAACTGATGGCGGCGTTATTCTCACTAACCTCATTTCTCCTTCTCAAGCAATTTCACTTGCCGACGAACTGCAAGACAGCGTTGATAAACGTCAACCAGGTTTTCTCGAAGGACATGATGAAAGTTTTTATGGAACAAATACCATTCGTATGCAATCCATGGCACGGAGAAGTCAAACATGGGTGAACGAAGTTTTACTTAATCCGGTTCTCTTAGGTCTCGCTGATGCAATCCTTCATCCCCACTGTGGAGACTATTGGTTATCGCAAAGCGAATTGATTTACTTAGGTCCTGAACAACCCGTGCAAGAACTTCACCGCGATGATTTGAATTGGCCATTGGCTGCAACTATTCCCAACATTGATTTACAACTTTCGTGTTTGGTTGCGCTCGGAGATTACGATGCCGAAGTAGGCGCGACTCAAGTTGTTCCGGGTTCTCATCTCTGGCCACACGATCGTATTGCACAGCCACACGAAATTGTTCAAGCCGAAATGGATCCCGGCGATGCGCTGGTTTACACAGGCAGCACTATTCACTCTGGCGGCGAAAACAAAACAACCGATCGTTGGAGAAAAGCGTTGTACTTGTCTTACTTAGTCGGTTGGTTGACGCCCGAAGAAGCAGTACCGCTAGCCGTGTCGCCCGAATTAGCACGCACGCTTCCCAAGCGCGCTCGTGAATTATTAGGACACGCAAATCTTCCTAGCCGTGAAGGTGCTTACGGCGCTGAAGCTGCATTGCAATTATGGCAACTCGACGAAGATGATCTCAAAGCTGCCGATGGATCTTTCCATCACCGCTAATTATTCGTTACCCATTTGCCTCTTGCGAGGCACGCCGTAATCGAAATCAGTCAATGATTACTCAGAAGCAGGAGATGCAGCTGCTCCACCTGGAGAAGAGCGTGGCTTTGGTTTTGCCGCACTGGCAATACCCGAAGGTGCGCTCGTTTGTTCAGCTGGTGCCGCAGGAGTTTCTTCCTTTGCAATCGTGGGCATACCTTTGAAGGTAATTTCTTTTTCGCCTGCTACAGGATTTCCATCTTCACCAATCTTGTCAACAACATCAACAAGAACAGTTTCACCTGCGTGGAACTCTTTGTTGAGAATCTTTTCTGACATTGGATTTTCGATGCGGCGTTGAATTTCACGACGAAGCGGTCGAGCACCCATGGTGGGATCGTAACCCTTTTCTGCAATGAAGAACTTGGCTTCTTGCGTCAGCTCCAAACCAATTCCTTGGCTCATGAGTTGTACGCGTGAACGATCGATGAACAAGTCAACAATTTCCGTTACTTCTTCGCGAGTGAGTTCACCAAAGACAATGATCTCGTCAACACGGTTCAAAAATTCAGGACGGAAGTGACCCTTGAGCGCTTCCATTGCCTTTTCCTTCATCTTGTCATACGAGTAGCTTGCATCCGAAGATCCGAAACCAACATTTGATTTACGAAGATCAGCAGTACCCAAGTTTGAGGTCATGATGATGACCGTGTTCTTGAAGTCAACTGTTCGACCTTGTGCGTCAGTGAGGTGTCCATCTTCAAGCACTTGCAAGAAAGTATTGAACACTTGCGGGTGAGCTTTTTCGATTTCGTCGAGAAGCACAACAGAGAATGGTTTGCGACGAACAGCTTCGGTCAATTGACCACCTTCGTCGTAACCCACGAATCCCGGAGGCGAACCGAACAAACGAGATACCGTATGTTGGTCCATGTATTCGCTCATGTCGAGTTGGATCATTGCGTCTTGGTCGCCGAACAAAAATTCTGCAAGAGTTTTTGCAAGCTCGGTTTTACCAACACCCGATGGTCCGAGGAAAATAAAGCTGGCGCTTGGACGCTTGGGGTCTTTAATACCCGCGCGCGTACGACGCATAGCTTGTGACACAGCCTTGACGGCTTCGTTTTGACCAATGATTCGATGGTGAAGTTCGTCTTCCATGCGAAGCAACTTGGCAGTTTCTTCTTCGGTCAACTTGTACACAGGAATACCTGTCCACATTGCAAGAATTTCCGCAATGGATTCTTCCGTCACTTCATTAAAGAGATCAACACCTTCTGCTTTCCACTGAACTTCCTTTTCTTTTTTATCAGCAAGAAGTTCTTTTTCGCGGTCACGCATTTGTGCAGCGCGCTCGAATTGCTGACCTTCAATGGCCTGCTCTTTTTCTGTGCGCACCTTCGTGATTTCATCTTCGAGTTCTTTGTAATCTGCAGGAGTTTGCATGCGGTGAATACGCAAACGTGAACCCGCCTCGTCGATCAAGTCGATTGCCTTGTCCGGCAAGAAACGATCTGAAATGTAACGGTCTGCAAGGTTCGCTGCAGCAACAATTGCTTGATCGGTAATGGTCACCTTGTGGTGAACTTCATAACGATCGCGAAGTCCCTTGAGGATTTCAATTGTTTGAGCAACTGTTGGCTCTTCAACTTTGACGGGTTGGAATCGTCGTTCCAACGCAGGATCTTTTTCGATGTTCTTTCGGTATTCATCGAGTGTTGTTGCACCAATGGTTTGCAATTCACCACGAGCCAACATTGGCTTGAGGATCGAAGCTGCATCGATGGCACCTTCGGCAGCACCAGCACCAACGAGTGTGTGCATTTCGTCGATGAACAAAATGATATCGCCACGCGTTTTAATTTCTTTCAGAACTTTCTTGAGGCGCTCTTCAAAGTCACCACGATAACGCGAACCTGCAACAAGTGCACCAAGGTCGAGTGTGTAGAGTTGCTTTCCTTCAAGAGTTTCGGGAACGTCACCGGCAACAATTTGTTGCGCAAGACCTTCAACAACTGCAGTCTTACCCACACCAGGTTCACCAACGAGAACAGGGTTGTTCTTTGTACGACGAGAAAGAACTTGCATCACGCGTTCAATTTCTAACGAGCGTCCAATGACGGGATCGAGTTGTTTTTCGCGAGCGAGTTGTGTGAGGTTACGACCGAACTGATCGAGAACCATTGAACCACCGGCGTTGCCTTCGGCTTCGCCACGCGCACCTCCGCCTGCGGGAGCTTCGCGTCCACCTGAAGAAGCAGTTCCACCCTGACCGTAACCAGAAAGGAGTTGGATCACTTGTTGACGTACACGAGAGAGATCAGCGCCGAGTTTGACGAGTACTTGTGCGGCAACACCTTCACCTTCGCGAATGAGTCCCAAAAGAATATGCTCGGTGCCGATGTAGTTATGACCGAGTTGGAGAGCTTCGCGGAGAGAGAGTTCGAGAACTTTTTTCGCACGGGGAGTAAAGGGAATGTGGCCCGATGGAGCAGCTCCACCCTGGCCAATAATTTCTTCAACTTGCCCACGCACAGCGTCGAGCGAAAT
>CAZFAO010000029.1:0-17295 GCA_964516875.1 uncultured Burkholderiales bacterium | reverse complement strand
TAAAATGGAAAACGGAGGGATGGCAGAGCGGCCGAATGCACCAGTCTTGAAAACTGGCAGGTTAATAGCCTCGGGGGTTCAAATCCCCCTCCCTCCGCCACATTTTTAACGTGAGTGTACGCTTTAGCCGCGGATTCCGCGGCTCCTGGCAGCCATCACGAATAGTGGAAGCGGATAATGAAACAAGTATTGGAACGGACAAGACCGTCTTTCGTTGTTCTTATCCTCGTCGTTATCACTACCGTCCTCAACATTGCTGTTCGCTCGGTGTCAGGATTAACACAAATAGTTTTTTTCATCGCTGCGCTTTTCCTCATGGCATACCTCTGCTGGGCGTCGGGCATGAACCTACGAAGCATTGGTGTCACAAGCGGAAAACTCAAATACGTACTTCTCTGGTGCGTGTCAGGAACGATTGCGATCTTTGGAATCGTGTATCTTGCGTACATCATCAACGCAGATTGGTTTTTAGATAGCCGTTACGACAGGGACATGGTGTCCACACTTATATATATCTTTATCGGCATTCCCCTCCTCACTGTCTTTTTTGAGGAATTACTTTTCCGTGGAATTTTATGGGGCTATATCCGAGACCATTGGAATGCTAAACGAGCAACAATAGTTTCTTCTGCACTTTTTGGTTTGTGGCACGTTCTTGCTTCGAGAGGAATGGATAAAAGTTTTCTCATCGATGCGGGCATCCCAAAAACAGCAGCACTTCCGCTCCTTATCGGAGCAACAGTTGTTGCAACATTTTGCGCAGGCGTTCTTCTCTGCGAATTGCGACGACGAACGGAAAGTTTGTGGGTACCGATCATTTTCCACTGGGCCATTAACGCATCCGCTGTTGCAATGGCCTATCTCGCATGGCATTAACGAGGCTGCAACCCGTAAATAACCAGCATTTTTGCGGATCGCGCTTTAACCGTGTAAAATAGCGTTTGTACTATTTAGACTAATTAGGGACGATTTAGCTATGCGGATATACACCAAACCATCGGCTGGTCTTGTTGCCAAGAGCACCGAGCCATTCACTATTGCTCAGCTCGAGGTAAGTAATCGCCCACGAGCAACTCGGCGTATTGCACGCAATGCTTTTGCAGCAGTAGCTGCTGGCGCGCTGACTTCTTTGGGTCTCGGCATGGCACTTCCCGCACCGCAAGCCCACGCGCAAGATACTTCGAACACAACAACACAACAATCGTCGAATGATACTGCTGAAATTTACACAATCCAACAAGAAACTCTGAAGCTAACGAATGCAACGGGTGAAGCAACTGCAGACCAAAACGCAATTGACAAATTTGCAGAAAGTCTTCAGGGAAAAAAAGTCTCCAGCATTTATATTGAGGCAACCGCCAGTGACAAGAACGGATCACTTGATACTTCTGCAGGCATAGAAGATGAAGACAACATACGTCTCGCAATTACCCGAGCACACTTTGCTGATCTAGCTGTGAACGAGACTGAATTAGCGGAGGTTGAGACGTTTCTCACCGCCAGCGAAGTTATTATCCCAACAGAAATGAAACGTGCACTTTCTGAGTCTGCAACTGTTTTCGGCTATGGCACGATCGACGAAATGTGGAACAAGTATCAAAACAATAAAGCAACGGGCATCGATGATCTTCCTCCGGGTGTAGCTGATTTTTTCAAAGATACGATTGAAAAAGCACAAGGAGTTACCATTACGGCCAACGTTGTTGAGAGTGCACGAGTCGCTGTGCAACCTTCCGGTACACAAAAAGCTGCAACTGCGTTTACAGCAAATACTGCGAGATCTCCGCAAGCGGCCATGACCCCTTCACAGAGTCCTCTTCATGCTTCCTCCAATGGGCCTTCAGGAAATAGCAATACCAAACGCATCCTCTTTGGGCTCGCAGCAACGGCCGCTGCAGTAGTCGCATCTCGAAAAGAGGCAGTCAGAAAAGCCCCTAAGAAATTGTATAAAACCATCAAGGCAAATATTCCTACACAAACAGGACGCTATGCATGGACGCAACATCCTAAATATAACGAATATTTAAAATATTCTGCCTTCCAAAGTATCGACAAAGTTACGTACCAAGTTGGCAAGAAAGAACCGCGCGACTTGCGTATTGCCTATGTTGGCCATAATCCTTCTGAGCAACATGCGCAAAGAGTTGAAGATTTAATCACTGAGGCCGTGTCGAGAAATCCTGCGATACTGAATCAATACAGTTTGGTTGCCGTTTACAATGAGGGCGATCCCTACCGTTCTAATGAAGAGATTATGGGATTGGGCGAAGCGTACAACTCGAATCACATCAATACTACGGGAGCCTCTCGTGGTGTTCTTGAAATTAATATCAATCCACAGTGTCGCGATTTTGAATTTGGACAGGTCGCCGCTGAGGTTCTGTGGAAACTCGGACCTACACATCCGTTTGCACGGCAAGCCGATGTACACGTGGTGGATGTACAAGTTTTTGAACGCAATGTTGGACGATTTGATCCTCGAATAAAACGATATGAAAAAGAAGCTCGAGAACGACCTGACGATCAGTTTCCTCACGATCCTGACCACGAGTCGAAAGGCCCTATTGCAAAAGTAATTGGCTACAGTTCACGCAGAGCATTCGGGCCAGAAGATGGAGAGTATTCAACTATTACACCCCGCACGAATGAAGAACTTGTACCGGGTCTGGCAGTAGAAGAACGCTTCCGTGATCTCATGCTCGATACTGGCAGGTTTGATCGAGCAATCTAAACAATCAGCGAGTAGGTCGTGAAGGCGGATGCGCTCTAGAATTATTCCACCATGGAAAAATCTATTCTTTATTATAAGTTTGTCAACGTTCCTGACCCGGAGATGACCGTCCGCTGGCAGCACGAATTGTGCACGCGTCTCGGTTTATTGGGTCGCATCATTGTCAGTCCTCAGGGAATTAACGGAACTCTTGGCGGCGACATCGAATCTTTGCGCGCATATAAAAGAGCAATGAATGTCAGTGGAATTTTTCGTGGTATCCACTACAAATGGGATGTCATGCACGAAGGACAATTTCCCAAACTCAGTGTTCGCTCACGAGAAGAGCTCGTTACATTCGGTGCACCTGAGGAAATCAAAGTTGATGATGAAACGGGTGTGATCGGTGGTGGCGAACGACTGCGACCTCGCGAAGTACATGATCTCATCAACAAATACGGTGATGAAGTCGTGTTTTTTGATGGACGAAACTTATACGAAAGTAGCGTGGGGAAATTTAAGAACGCTGTTATTCCTCAAGTGAATACAAGTCGCGAATTTATCGCCGAGATCGAAAAACCTGAGTACGAAAAAATCAAAGACCGCCCTATTGTTTCGTATTGTACGGGCGGTATCCGCTGCGAAATTCTTTCTGTCCTCATGAAGAATCGCGGATTCAATAATGTGTATCAACTCGATGGCGGAATCGTAACGTATGGTAAAGAGTTTGGCGACAAAGGTTTTTGGGAAGGGAAATGTTACGTGTTTGATAGGCGTATCCAACAAGCATTTTCTGATAAATCTGCCGTCATCAGTTCGTGCGGAGAATGTGGAACGCCAACAGAGCGTTTTTCTCATTGCACGAACGAGTCTTGCGGTGCACAAATGATTATTTGTAAAGAGTGCGAATCACAAGATGGGCCTCATCTGTGTTTAGCGTGTGCAACATAAAAAGTTCTCATGACTAAATCAGTGAGTGCTTCGCGCACAATCGGTGCACAGCCTGAAGTCATTTTTGATCTTCTTGCTGATGCTCATCGGCATACAGAATTTGATGGTTCGGATTCACTCGTGAAAAACCTCATTGCCCCTGAGCGTCTGTTTCTCGGTGCAACCTTTTCTATGCGCGTTCATGTAGGTGTGAGTTACACGATTGAGATCACAGTGATTGATTTTGATGAGAGTAAAGCCATTGAATGGACACACTGGGCAAAACATTCGTGGAGATATGAACTTCACGACAACAACGACGGTTCGACAACGGTGACAGAAAGATGGAGCTGGGAAAAATCCCCCTGGTATGTTCAACTTGGACTGCGTCTTGCTCGCTTCCCCGCCAAGAACAAGAAAAATATCGAAAAAACACTCCAAAAGATCGCATCCCTCGTCGAGAATTAACTCCGCCTCCTATACTGGTAAGCCATTGGAAAGCAGTCGTTAGAAAGATAGTTCCCCGCAAATCACAGGGAGCGATCGGAGGAGCGACCGCGAGATGCATCCGGCTCCGCCGGTGCATCGACAAAGAATCGGAGAGCTGCCAGAGTGGCCGAATGGGCTTGCCTGCTAAGCAAGTGTCTGCCGTAAGGTGGACCGAGGGTTCAAATCCCTCGCTCTCCGCCAACTTTTTCCGTGATGGCTGCTATAGGCCGCGGATTCCGCGGCTAAAACGTACACTCACGAGAATTTATTTCGAAAGAAGTAATCGATTTCGTTTCCACTAAACTGTTTCACCTTAACGCGGTCGTAGCTCAGTTGGATAGAGCGCCTGTCTACGGAACAGGAGGTCGGGAGTTCGAATCTCTTCGACCGCACTCGAGGCACGAACGTGCGGGCCAAGAGTTTCGAACCAAAAAAACAGTGAATCTCTGATCGCGTAGCGAAGCAGCGATCCAAGAAATATTCGTACTACGAGTAATACACTCGCAAAATTTTATGTGATTATTCTCAACTAATGGTGCGTGCCCGCTTTTTCCCGCGCAGTAAAACGAAGCCAACGGCAACAAGCGCCATCGCTACTTCAACAAGAGGGAATGAAGATGTACCTGTTGCGGCAAGTGATCCCGATGCATTGGTCGAAGGTTGTTGGGCACTGTTCTGAGCATCGTTCGCTTGCACAATCACTGGTTGATAGCTTCCGGTTGTACTTTGATCATAGGAATCTGTCACACGATACGTTGCGGGTGGCACTGTCCCAACGTATCCAGACACGGGGGTGAAGGTGATGACTCCAGTATCGGGATCGATCTCATAAGTTCCGACACCATCAATCGCGATTGATTCTGTAGGGTCGCCCTCTTCATCGATCAGTATGATCGATCCACCACGTGGAACCGTGATGGTGATGTTCTGAACTGCTCCCCGTTCACCTTGTGTTGTTACATCTGGAGTTTCCGGAGCAGGCGGTAGTGTTACCGTTGCGGTCCATGTTGAATCTCCGCTCTGATCAAAACCGTCTGTAATTCGATAGTCAACAGGATCTGCTTCACCCAAGTAACCAGGTTCTGGGGTAAATGTCATTACACCTGTTGTCGGATTGACCTCGTATGTTCCGACGCCATCAACAACCAGCGTTGTTACTTCGTCACCATCACCATCGAGCAAGTGGACGGTACCTTCTAGTGGAAGAGTAAGGGAAATATTGTGCACAGTCGTACCTGCACCCGTGGTGGTAAGAGGATCAGGTTCAGGTGGATCCGTGAGCGGTCCAATAGAACTCGGCATTTCAAGTCGCACGCCGGGAGGCTCCGATGCATTGAGCAACGAACTATTATCGCCTCGTCTTGCACGGAAGGCAGCAGTGTTGATTGCGTACTCATTATCAACAGTGAGCGCATCGGGGTTAGGAATTGCAAAATCAGGTTCACTTGCACCCGATGTTGGTGTCGTCACGGGAAGCTCAATCGTTAACGTGTAACCAGGTTTAAGAACAGTGTCGCCAAAATCAACTCGGATCATTGTGACACTACTGAAACTCAACGGAGGAATTAAATCCCAGTCTTGCCAGTTGGGGTTTGTGCACCCGGATGGAGAATAATTCAGTTCAGGCTGACAAACGTTTCCTGTAGCTGTCGAATAATACAAGATGGGTTCTTCATCAAGTGTTGGTAACGTCGGTTTTGCGCGGAGAAGAACAGGAAAGGTATCACTCGAAGGATTGCGTGGAGTTGTTGTCAGCACATTTGTATCTCCCGGCTTGGGCAGACGATTTACGATATTGATATCGCTGAGTTCAACACGGCCGTTATTTTTCACAACAATCTTATAAGTGTCATTCGAGCCAGGTGATGAAAATCCAGTTCCTGGCGATGAAACAAAAGCAGAATCCCACGAGCCTTTTATCAAGAACGAAAGTGATGCTGTTGCTGATGCATTCGGCGTGATGCCTCCGTCCCATCGGCAAAGAAGTTCTTCGGTATTCCCATCGTCGTCGGTATCGTTGGAATCGTACTCAACCGCAAAATAGTTATCGAGACAATTGTATTCAGCATCGGGATCTGCTGTTCCCCCGTAGCCAAACGCACTCAAACTTCCGTAGGCATATTCGTTGAGCGTAAGGGTATAAGCAATGTTGTATCCTGACGCCGTTCCTGAATAAGGCATGACAGTACCCGAGGGGAATGTCCAACGAACGAGCGTGCGACCGGTACCTTGCCAATCTGATATTTCTGTTTTTGTCGGAGTAGGTGCACCGGTCCAGTCAGTTGGAGATCCGCTCCACGTTGTCAGAGTGGTATTGAGAGGCAAGAGGACAGTCATAACAGGATCATTTAATGGTGCTGTATTGACGGTCATCGATAAGGTGAAATCACCTTCGAAATCTCCTGGATCCAGCGCGCCTGGTCCGAAGTTACGAACACCAATTACTGGTATGGGAACAACAGGCTCATCAATTTCTCCATTTAAAGAAACCGATGTCGTGACAGGTCCGTTGAGGTTGCTTCCCGAATAATCTGCTTCAATTTCAAAGTCATCTCCAGCAATTACTTCGTTATCGTCATGGTCGTTCTCTTGAATCTCTGCAACGATTGAGATGGGTGAACCCGTACTTGCTGGCCATATACGACCAACCTGAGCTCGAATAGAAAGTATGTGACACGTGTCATCGATGCCAGGAGCAAGTGACGGCCATGTGGATTCAGGATCAAAAGTTTCGGAATCCCCTGCATCAATTGTTGCTGCGGGTTCCCAATCACCGTCGTCACTCGTACCATTTGTGCGGTCGGGACCACATGTTGTTTTAATTTCCGCGGTCATATCGCTTCGTCCGGGGTTCGATAAGGTCACTGAAGTTGGGCGAGCAATGTCGGGTACAGGGATGGTGACCGTGCTCGATGTCAACGATGAATCTGTATTGTTCAAAATCAAAGATTCGATACTGATGTTCTCGCCCACCGCGACTTTTTTAGTAGGTACATCGCCATAATCTCTCGGCGTGGTGAGTGTTGGAAAGAAGACTGTACCTACAGCAGTGAGATCAATGGGTGCAATGAGTTCATGAATTGCTGAATTGTGATAAACCTGCTCACTCGCACCGAGCTTGGCAACCGTCCAATCTACTTCAAGTTCTTTTTCCGCTCCCACAATATTGGACGGATCAGAATCTGGATAGTTCAGAACCATGTTGATAATCAAACAGTTCAAATCTGTCCGGGCACTAATTGCGTACGTCACTGTGTCTGGATTACCACCCGTGCCTGCTTCGAAAGTGCCTGATGGATTCGATTCAACAAATTCTGCGCCTTCAGGAAGCGTAACAACCAACGTCGAAGGTTCCGTACTCAAAAATCCCCAAACCGATGAGGGGTCTTTCGGATCCAAGCATGCAGAAATTTGATATCGGGCTATATCATCAACAGTTCCACCCTTGCTCAATTCTGCTTCTGTACGTATTTCCACGTCAGCACGAGTCACAATAGTGACAGTGCCGCTGACCACTGTTGGTCCGATAAACGATGACATTGTGGCTTCAGTAGAAAAACTTGAGTTATCTTCCGTGACACCAACTGGTGTACTTCCTGAAAAAGAAATCTGACCCGACGTTCCAGGTGGAAGTGTTGGGATCATTGTAAAGGTGACTGTAATTCCTGTTTCAATGGTTCCTGTCGTTGCATAAGAAGCGACATCAGGACCATAACTCGGCGATGAAACGTTCACACCTGCAGGCAAAGGTATTTCAATTTTATAGTCGTCACAGCTTTCTACCGCACATGAATAGTTGACGAGGTAGTCCCATGTTGCACCAACAGGAAGTTCTGTGCCAGTGGGATACTCAGTTAAATTGTGAAAAGCAGACAACGTCACACTCGGCGTTGGTGCTGCATAGGCACTTGTGAGAGGAAAAGCAAAAACAATTAGAAGAGCCAATGCAAAAAATGCGCTTTTTACAATATATTTGTATGGCATCATGTGCTTATTAATGTGCTGCAGATTGAAATGCATAGAAATCCTCTAAAGGACGAACGTGCCTCTAGGTGATTATCGTCATACTTAGAGAAATATTTGAGTGTTAATACCAGGGATTATTCCGTGGATTCTAGGGCTTTTTTGACTGCGGCAAGCACAATATTGATTTCTTCTTCGTTGATAATAAGCGGTGGCATAAAGCGAATATTGTTGCCCCACGTGCCCGCATTCATCATCAAAACATTTGATTCGTCTTTGCAATGTGCGATCACTGCGGCACAACGCCCAGCATCTGGCGCACCCGAGCTATCACGAAATTCCGCTGCGATCATCAAACCAAAACCACGCACGTCGACAATGACACTGTGATCTTTCGCGAGCTCGCGCAAACCAGAACGTAACTGTTCGCCGCGTGCAACAACATTGCTAAGAAACGAAGGATCTTTCATCACTTCGATTGTCGCTAAAGCAGCAGCACATCCCATGGGATTGCCACCATACGTTGAACCATGACTCCCCACAGGCCATTTGTCCATCAGTTCTTTCGATGAACCAATTGCTGCGAAAGGAAACCCACTCGCAATACCTTTTGCCATGACGATGATATCGGGCGAAATACCATAATGTTCCATTGCAAAAAATTTGCCTGTACGACCAAAACCCGCTTGGACTTCATCGGCGATGAACAAAATGTCGTTGTCTTTGCAGCGCTTGTACACGCCCTCCATAAAGCGGTGTGGTGCTGGAACATACCCGCCTTCGCCCTGTTCGGGTTCCATGATTATTGCTGCTGTTTCACTCGGCGCTGTTTGTGACGCAAGCAAGTGATCCAACGACGCTAAGCACGCATCGATATCATCTTCGCGTTCTTGGTCGGTACCAATAGATTTTGCAAACGGCGTTACGAAAACTCCTGCCGGCAACGGCATATATCCTGCTCGATATCCCGTTTTGCTGGTTGTCATGGCCATGGTCATATGCGTTCGACCATGAAAGGAATCTTTGAAAACAATGGTGTTTGGTTTCTTTGTTGCTTGCTTGGCGAGTTTGACCGCACCCTCTGTTGCTTCTGCGCCCGAGTTCGCAAAGAAAAAAGTATCGATGCCCGATGGTGTGATTTCTTCGAGAGCGTCCGCTAAAGGCTGCATCAAATTATGTGTGTAACAGTTCACTTGGGCGTGAATGAATTGTGCAGCTTGGTCTTGAATAGCTTTAACAACAACAGGGTGACAGTGACCCGTCGACGTCACCGCAATTCCCGATGTGAGATCGAGGTACTTGTCGCCATCGTCTGTATAAACCCAGCAACCTTCGCCACGCACAACATTAAGATCGGTGACGTGAAACCACGCCGGAGATAAATATCCAGTCATGTTTCCATGCTACCTGTTTGACTCACGTGAAACCTTGCAGGAATAACCTGCACAGTGTTTGGTTAGTTGCGGAGCTTCATGAGAAGTCGCAGTACCTCTATATAAATCCATACGATAGTAACGATAAGCCCGAATCCAGCTGCCCAGTTCATGTATTTTGGCAAACCAGCTGCTGACCCTCGTTCAATGAAATCAAAGTCGAGTGCGAGATTCGATGCGGCAATACAGATAACAAAAGCAGAGAAAGCAATACCCATCCATCCAGTGTCATTGATGAGAGGCATTTGGCTATTAAAGAGCGATAGCAGCAAATTCATCATATAAAACACAAGGATTGCAAGCGTTGCGCCTATAACAACTTTTCGAAACCGCGCTGTGACTTTGAGAATTCGAGTTGAATACAGTGTGTACATGACAAACACAATCGCACCAGTTGCCAAAACAGCTTGCGCAACAATGCCGTCATAAAAATCTTCTGCGATGCGTGAAATGAGACCCATTGCAATACCCTGTAAAACCGCATATATCGGTGCTGTGATTCGTGCGATTTGAGGTTTGACAACTGTTACGATAGCGATGACAAAGGCAACAAGTGATGTAACAATAACAGTGGTGGTGTATGCGCTATCTGGAATAGTAATCCATGCCCATGCACCTCCAGCTACCACTAATGAGAAAAGAAAAAGTGCAACGCGTGCAGACCCTGTCGTTGACATAAGGTCCGAAGTTCCTATAGTACTGCCGCCACCCATGTCAGCACTTCCGTATGGCTGTGACGGATCAAGCGTCGGCGCTGCGTAGCCTGGCTTCGCTTCTTCCTTCGCTGCATTATTGAGCGCTGATTCTAAAACCTTATTCGCCATGATTTTCCTCTGTTCAAAATGGTTGTACCAGTTTAAACGTTTATGAGTTCTCACTATTCCATTGTGCGTTTACGCAGCTATTTTGCTGCCGTAGCGCTGGAGCGAACAATATCAGCAGCTACTATTAAACACTTAATGAAAAAGCTCATTCACGCAATCCGCACGCTCGATCAATCTCGTCTATTTGTTCCCGTTGTTTGGTTGACGTCTCTTACCGCTACCATTGGCGGCCTCTACATTGCATCCTTCTGGCAAAATCTCAAATTTACGAGCACGTTTTCACGATTTGATACGTCGTTCTATCAGTCCATCAGCGAAGGGGGATATCTTCGCCATCTTCCCATGGATAACGGAAGAATTTTGGCGAATAAAAATGCTTTCTTCCCTACATTTCCCATGGCGGTGCGCTACTTCGACAAAATTTTCCCGGGAGGAACTTTGGCAGCTGGCCTTGTCCTCAACGCGCTTGTCACACTTGCAACCTTTTACGTTTTCTACCGATTCTGTCTCACTATTCAAGAACACAATCAAGCTGTTTTAACTTTTTTAGCTTTTGCATTTTTTCCAGGTGCATTTATTTTCTTTTGGTTTTATTCAGAAGCATTTCTCGCATTTTTTATCGCGTGCGCACTGTATAGTCTCGCGACCAAACGCATCTGGATCGCTTCGATCTTTATTGGTTGTGCAACTCTTACGCGACCAAATGGACTGGCCTTCGCGATTATGGTTCCTCTCTTTATTGTCCTGAGTGCTCTCGATAGCGACTTTTACAAACTGACAATCGAGCGTTTAAAAAAATATGGCATCGCTCTTGTTAAAGCTTGTGTGAGTTTCTTGATTTCAATATCTGGATTCGTCGCCTTCATGCTTTATCTTGGTCACATAACAGGAATGCGCGACGCATGGTTTCGCATTGAGAGAGAAGGGTGGGGCGAAGGAACGCGACCGTTCAGACAAATCCTTCAATACATTCGTGAAATTCCTCATGCCGGGCATCCCTTCCACAACTGGGTCATCATTTGTTATATCGCACTTGGTTTTCTGTTCTTATTATCCATTGTGCTCTACGTTCACAAAGCGAAATATTCTCCGATCGCAATAGCTGTATCCATTCCCTCGATGATCGTCATCGTTCTTGCGCTTTCAAATAATATTGCTTGTGGATCGCCGCGGTTTTATGCCGTTGCTCCAGCAATTTTTCTGTCATTAACCACGCACTTTTCTCCACGCACTATGAAAATCATTATTTTCTTATTCTTGGTGATGCAGATATCAACGTCAGCTTTTTACACGTGGCCGTATAACGCTGCGTAAACTTATGATCTGGTTGCATGTCGCGACAAAACAGTTGCAACACATGCTGTGACCCGATGCGCTGTTGGAATATGAAGAAATTCATTAGGTCCATGAGCATTTGTTTCAGGACCAAGGACACCTGTCACCATAAATTGGGCAGAGCTATATTTCTCTCCCAACATTGCCATAAAGGGAATTGTCCCGCCTTCGCCCATGTATTGGACACTTCGTCCAAAATGAATCTGTGATGATTCTTCAACAGCATCGGCTAACCATTGTGCAGGTTCGGGTGCCGACCAGCCTGATGCCAGCGAGTCAACAACGACAGATACATGTGCATCAAAAGGAGTATCTCTGACAAGTTGTTCACTAACTGCAGCCGCAGCGATGTGAGGATCAACTCCTGGGGGAAGACGAAACGAGAGTGCAAGTGTGACTTCTGGTCGCAAAACATTTCCTGCGTCGCTTGTGGAAGGTATTCCATCGATACCAATTATTTCCAGTGCTGGCTCATATGTATTTGCAACGAGTTGCTCTGCCACCGTTTTCTTCAACGGCGCAACGTCACTGGCGAAGGGAAGTCCGTGCGAATAGGAATCGCCCAAAATTTCTGCAACGTTATCAGCAGCATCAATAATGCGTTGTGGGATTTCTGTATAGAGTTCTGGCAACACAATTTTTCCCGATGGTGATTCGCTGATGCGGTCGACCAACGCGCGGAGAATATGCGTTGCGCTCGGAACAATTCCGCCAGCACCACCTGAGTGTGTTCCTTGGTTCAATACTCGGATACTGACGTTAACTTGAAGAAGCCCTCGCAACGATTGAGTGATCCATAGGTGGTCAAAATCCAAACATCCAGAATCAAGACAAACAACCAGCGAAATATCTCCCATTGGAGTCGATAAAGTGTCGTCGATTAGCGCTAAATGAGCAGGTAAATCAGGGCTACCGCTCTCTTCGGACGCTTCAATCACGATGAGAAAACGCGCATGGGAAATGTTGTTGTCTTCTAGATAATTACATGCCAACATTGCAGCAAAAAGTGCATACCCATCATCCGCACCACCGCGTCCATACATTCGATCACCCTCGTATGTTGCTGCGAACGGTTCTCGTCCATTCAGCCAACCAGTCATCGGGGGCTGTTTATCTAAGTGGCCATACAAAAGAACAACATCATCGCCGTTGTAATCACGCGAAGGAATGTCAACAATTAAAAACGGTGTCTTGTTTTCGATCCGCTGCACTTTTACGTCAGCATTCGCAGGCGCATTGTCCTTCGCCCATTGCTCATACAAACTCATTGCGTTTTCGATGTGAGCAGATGCAATCCAATCTGCATCGAATGCGGGAGAAACATTTGGTATTTCCATATACGCATCGAGTGTGTGTTTTACTTTTTCATCCCACAAATTTTTTACATCTGCAACCGAAAAAATGTTGTTCGGATTTTGATTGCCTTTACTAATACCTGTCATAAGTGATACGCTATCCGATCACGCATCACGAACGACGTGTGTGTCGTGAAGTGTTGCGGAAACAAAGTGTAAATAATACGTAGGGTGTCGTTTATGCGGAGTGGACGCAACGCTTCTTTCCATGGGGGAACATATTCGTCGTTCATGTGTGTTTTCGATTCGCTCTTTTGCCCTCGCACCCCTGCAAACGCTCCAAAAAAGCTAATGTAATTACATCGCGGGCGTAGTTCATTGGTAGAACGTGACCTTCCCAAGGTCAAGAGGCGGGTTCGATTCCCGTCGCCCGCTCCCACAGTCCTCTATATTGTGTTCGCTATGAAAATTGTAAAAGGTGATGGATTCAAACGACGTCCAAAAAAGGAACGAAAGAAATTCTCTGCTACAAAAGAATCCGTAAAAGAAAAATCCACTGCTGTATACAGCAAAGCGCTAGATAAAGCTCTCGAAAAAGTCAACAAACTTGAGCAAAGCAAAAGAATTGGCATTCTCCCTGCGACGACAAAACGTTTTTTTAAAATCTCTGGTGCTGACTTGGCGGGATTGTTAACGCTCTCTCTCTTTACAACACTCATTCCTATTATTGTCCTCGGTATTGGGCGATTAACTCTTGCTAAACCTCATTTGACAGTCGGCGATCGTCTCGCTGCACGCTTGGGCATCGAAGGAAATCTCGTCACACTGATGCACGATGCATTTCCTTCTGGGAACGATTTGCGTCCCCTGTACACATTTTTTGGAGTGGCGGGATACTTAGTGTACGGAATCCCTCTTGCAATACAAGTAGGTCGTATTTTTGCAAAGGCCTACGATTCACGACGATTTCCCTACTATCGTGAAGTAATCCGCGGGTGCGCATGGTTTGCTCTTTTCCTCACCGCTACAACTGTTGGTCAAGTTACATCTCGCCACTACCTCAGTATTTCCGGACTTTCTTCATATGTGCTTTACATGGTGATTCTTTTTGTTTTTTGGACTCTCACACCGGCGGTGCTTGTGCGTGATGGTTCGGCAGGTATTCGTTACCTCATGGTCGTTGGCGTATTCGGAATGATTGTTCAGGCAATCATTCTCCCTACTGTATTTGCCATCATTCTTCCGCTCTTCCTGAGTAGTTGGGAAAATTTTGGATCGCTGGGAGTAGCGATTGTCATCACAACATGGTGTGGTATTACCTCATTAAGTTGGGTCATCATTGCGTGTTTCGGCGGCGTTTTATCAGATCGACGAGCAAACAACATTCCTATGTCCCAAGCGCTATCAATGGACTCATCCGATGAATAACACTTTTGTCCTTCCCGTTGCATACGACCTTGTCGCTGTTTTTCTTTTTGCACTTACCGGTGCATTGATTGCAGTTAAACGGGGATACGATCCCGTGGGCGTTATTATCATCGCGATTATTTCTGGAGCGGGTGGTGGAATTCTTCGTGACGCGGTTTTTCTCAACATTCAACCTGCATTGATTCGAGATTGGAGATATTCAGCAGTTTTATTCGTAGCAATCGCAGCAGTTTTTTTGGCGAGAAGTGCACTGCGCACACGACCCATTGCACTCCTCATTATGGCAACAGAAGCATTAGGTATCGGACTGAACGCCGTTTATGGAACACAACGCTCGCTCGATATTAAAGCAAGTATTTACGCAGCAGTCATTGTTGGTCTGATTAATGTTGTCGGCGGACGACTTATGCGCGATACGGTCATGGGTAAGACACGAAAAACCCTTATTCCTTCTCGCATGTTTGGAGTCGCCGGATGTGTGGCGATTGCTACTTATCTCTTGCTCGCAGAATTTTTCGAAGCCGATATCAAAATCGCAGCATGGGCAGCTATCGTCATCGCGTTTCTCATTCGGATCACCGCAGTTCGCTTCGACATTAAAACAAGAGCTCTTGTCGATTACTACGATCCCAGTGAAAAAATTGTCAGCACAGTGACTCGGCGAGTCAATCCTTATGTCTCAAAGATTGACAGCGTTACTTCATTTCGGAAGAAAAAAACAGTTTCTCCACCCAACGATAGTGAAGAGAAAGATAAGGGTCGTTAAATTCACATCACCGCGACATGAAACTTATTGCACAATATCGACTTATTGGAAGAGTGCTGCGGCAGCGGCAAATGCTACGAATATACCGATGCAAGCAAAGACAACTGATCTCCATAGTGGAGCAACTGCCAAGGTTGCTGTACCGCGTTTGACTTGTTCTTTTGCAAGCACCTTCGTCGTTTGTCGTGAAGTACGTGTTGACGTTTTGAGGGCTTCGCGTGCACGATCGCGGTCACGAGTGCGACGCACTATCGCGGCAATGTTGCCAATGGCCATTGCCGCTCCGAGTGCAAGAACAAGCTCAATCAGTGTTTGCGTGTAGAAGTTCACGCGATAACTTACTTAGCGACCGCTACAACTTCAATTGCAACGTTTGCACTGACTTCTGGATGCAATTCAATCGATGCAGAAAAGTTTCCAAGTGCTTTAATTTGAGAGCTGAGAGAAACATCGCGTCGATCGATTTCAATACCTGAAGCTTTCGTGATTGCCTTGGCTACATCAGCAACAGTCACTGAACCAAAAAGTTTGCCTTCATCGCCGGCGTTAACAGCTATAGAAATTTCTGTTGCGTTGAGCTTGTCAGCAAGTTCAAGCGCGCCTGCCTTCTCTTTTTCAAGTTTGATAGCACGTGCACGTTGCATCGACTTTGCTTGGTCAATTGCACCCACGCTCGCTAAAGTTGCAAAACCCTGAGGGATCAAAAAGTTGCGCGCGTAGCCATCAGCTACGGTAACAATGTCACCTGTGCGGCCACGGCCTTTTACGTCTTTACGGAGAATGACCTTCATTATGCCTCCTCTGTTGCAGCAACTTCAGCGCTCACTGCTTCTGCTTCAATAAGTGCAGCTGCTTCTACATCAACAGCTGATTCTTCTGTTGGTGCAGAATCTTCTCTCGGAGCACGTTCAGGACGTTCACCACGAGGTGCACGCTCTCCACGTTCGCCGCGTTCTGCTCTTTTTTCAGCCTGTTCGAGTGTTCCTTCGTCATCGCCGTCGCGTCGTTTCTTCGTTTTTGATGTCACTTGCCGAACATTGAACGGAAGCAATGCCATTTCGCGTGCAATACGGATTGCTTTTGCGATTTCACGTTGTTGTTTTTGCGAGTTACCCGTTACGGCGCGTTGACGAATCTTGGCACGCTCGCTCATAAATTTACGAAGCAAGTTGACGTCTTTGTAATCGACATACTTGATGCCTTCATACGTCAAGATCGATGTCTTCTTGCGAAACTTTCGTGTGTCGACTTCTGGTGCTCGACGCTTTTTGTTATTTCCCATTTTTTGTTTCCTCGGTTTTGTTGAGAGATTCTTCGCTGCGCTCAGAATGACGAGCGTAGCGAAGTACCTGAAAGTTGATTAGAATGGTTCGTCGCCGTACTCGTCGTAGTTCGGAACGGTAGCCATTGCAGGTTCTTGGGCTGCTGGTGCTGATCCGGAGGTTCCGCCAGAGTATCCACCTGATTGGCCGTCTTTGCGCTCGTTGCGGTGTACGTCGACAGTTGCCCATCGAAGAGATGGTCCCACTTCGTCAGCGATCACTTCAACGACAGAACGCTTTTGGCCTTCTTTTGTTTCGTAGCTTCGCTGCTCGAGACGACCCGTCACGATGACGCGACTTCCCTTTTGGAGTGATTGGCCGATGTTTTCTGCCATTTCGCGCCATGCAACAACGTCGAAGAAGCTAACTGCTTCTTGCCATTCGCCGCCACGATCTTGCCAACGACGGTTGACCGCAACGCCAAAGCGTGTGTTTGCTTGACCCGATGGAGTAAATCGGAGTTCTGGTTCGCGGGTTACATTTCCCACGATGGTGATGGAGTTAGAGCTTGTCATTTCTGATGCCTTTCGCTGTAGTTGTTTGTCACTTACCTTTTTAGCAAAGGGGTACGACAAAAACGTCCTGTCGTTACGCTATGTATTGAGATTCCGGGATTCGGAGCACCATGTGACGCACAACTTCAGTTGCTAAACCGAGTTGACGAGAAAGTTCTGTCATGGTTTCTGGCTTAGCCTTAGCTTGAACGACGACGTAATAGCCCTCGAGTTTTTTGTTGATGGGATACGCAAACTTGCGCTTTCCCCAGTGATCGACAGTACCGAGAGTATCTCCGGCAGCAG
>CAZFAO010000028.1:0-17776 GCA_964516875.1 uncultured Burkholderiales bacterium | reverse complement strand
ATAATCATCTGTCTAAATTTATTTCGCCGAGTTGATCTTATAATGCAATATCCAACAGCCGCGGATAAAACGAAATATAAACAGATATAGATAAAGGAAGCAGAGAGTCCATCCACATCGACAAGATGCACGAGAAAAACACCAACAACTGCATAGATAATCGATGCGATGCCCACGAGATATGTCACTTTGTCTGGAAAAACTCTATACCCCTCTTTCGCTAAAAGAACAAGAAGTATCCCCGCAGCAACCAAATAGGCAAACGTGTGTGTGAGTCCCATGTACGCAAGAAGTGCGTTCCCCGACACGTATCGAGTTCCGATCAACGCACCCAGCGATATTGCGATCGATGAAATTAAAATCGTCATCGCAGGAAGGCGAATGTTGGATTTTGCAAAGTATATTCGCGACGTAGCTTGAAACACACTGTAGGGAACAATTCCAATCACAAGTGTGACGAAAGCGATCTCGACCATAGGCTGACCTGTTTGCGCACGACCTTCAGTCACCATATCAATGACGGGTTTATATAAGGCAATACAAATAGCAGTGATTGCCAACATCGGACGATATGTCCACGTCAGCATTTTTTCTACGAGGGAGGAAAAACTATTTGACTCTTTTTCCGTTGTTGCTGTGTGCGAAAGATCGGGCAAAAGTACTGTCGAAAACGACTGAGAAATAATTGCATACGGCGCAAGAAAGAAAACAAAAGCAAGCTGATAGGCAACCACTGCCCCGCTACGTTCATTACCCATCAATAATGTTGCAACAAGAATGATTGCTGCCGATGCTTGAATCGCAATCGCCCACACCGATGTCGAAAGAACCTGCAATCCGCTTCTCATATTTTTGCTGGGAAGCAACGGAATCCCGCTTCGAAAACAGAAATATACAGGGATTGCAACAAACGCAAAACATGCTCCCGTTCCAGCAATTCCAAGAATGATTGTCTCATGGAGTGGCATAGCAACAGCAGAATCGCTTTTTCGAACAAAATCAAAAATGAGAACAGCGACAATCATGAAAACCGAACTACCAATAGGAGCTAAGACAGTAATGACGAATCTCTTTTTTGCTGTGAGCACTGCAATTGCGACTGCACCAAAACCATAGAGAAGCACTTGTGGCATAAAGAAACGCAGCAAAATAGTTCCCGTAGCGACTTGGGCATCGTGATGAGCATCATGAGCACGAGAAAATAACGCTGAAGCAATCGGTTCGGCCAAAATAATTCCGGCAAGTGAGATTGTTCCGAGAATGATGATGACAAGGGTTATCAGTGAAGAAGTCATTTTCTTCAGCTCATCATCACTGTTCATCTTTGCGCGCACGAGCTGAGGGACAAGAGCTGCGCTGAGGGCTCCGGCAGCTAAGAGATCAAAGAGAATATTTGAAATCGAGTTTGTCGACTGAAAAGTATTTCCTAATGCCGTTGTTCCAAGAACAGCTGCAATAACGATAACTCGTACAAGGCCTAATACACGAGAAGCGACCGTCGCGGCCGCCATCGATGCGACGGAACGGCGTACCGTCATGAACCCAGTACCGGAGCAGGGCCACTTGCCTTATTGCTTATTCCATATATTGTTCGTTCGCCTTTGATTGCTTGAACGTGCGCGAGCAACATCGTTGCACGACCACTCGGCGATTCGGCGTTATCAACAATCATAAATTGCGCAACATTCTCTCCGAATGAATCTATTGTCTTGGCGCGTGACGGTTCGTCGACATCACTTCCCACCAATCCAATAGTGACGGGAAATTGTCCGTGGAATTGTGAAATAAAGTTAGAAATCTTTTTGTTCGACAGTTGTGTCCTGTTTACTAAAAGCAGAAAGGATACAGGTTGGACAGGATCAAAAGATGTTGCTTGTTCCTTTTCAGAAAATACATTGTATTGATTGAAAATAGCACTAACAAGATCCGATTCAATCGCAGGTGTAGTTCCTCCTGCTCTGGCATTCAACAGACTCTTCACGACTGACGCCACTTGCGCGTCTTTATTTTTCGTGGCGCCGACGAGTTCTGCAACACTCGGGAGCGCAAGAAGTTCTTTGGAGATATCTGTCTTATCGCTGGTAATAAAATCTTCATTGAAATCAACTTCGGAACCCATACGTCCGCCAGACACAGCAAGTAATTCTCGAGTTTCTACACGGACATCATCGGGCACGCTACCAATGCTGAGAACAAAAACTGTCTGGTTAGCCAACACACCTTCTACCGTGTGCGGTGATAACACTGTATCTTGTGCATCTTGCTTATCGATGCTGTTGCGAAGTCGTTCGTTCTCAGCCTTACGATCAATCGAGTTCTGTTCAGCGTTGTCGATTCGGTTGCGAAGGCCGTCGACAATGGCACGATCGATGACGGTCGAACCCATCACGATGCCGATACCTAGTGCAAGAAATATTGCAACGATGGAGATGACGTGAAAACGAAAATTAATCATGAGAACCAATCTGAAATTGAATACCAAAGGTCACGGACCGTTAATCTCAATCCGCTTAAGAATACACGAAGTGGCTCTGCAACTATTGCCATAATGATGACAACAACTAAAGCAGAGACAAGGAGCAGCACGATGTCGCTCCGACGTACACGACCTTCGTACAATCGCGACACGCCTTTTGCATCAACGAGAACGGGACCAAGCCGTGTGCGCGTCAGAAAAGTCGAAGCCATTCCTCGTCGACCTTTATCAAGTAGCTCAACCATTGTTCCGTGAGTCCCGACAGCCACGATGAGCGATGCGCCGGCTTCGTACGCCATCAACATTGCAACGTCTTCACTCATTCCATTACTGACGAATTCTTTATACGGGCGTCCAAACGCTTCGAGCTCTTCTTTTCCGGGAGCACGACCATCTCGATGAACGTGATGAATAAGTTCTGGACCATCGAGGGCAGCCTCAGAGACTGAATCAAAATCGCCAATAATGATGTCTGCTTTTAGTCCCACCTCTAATACTGCGTCTGCTCCCCCATCAACTGCGATGATTACTGGTTTGTATTCTTTAATATAGGGCTTGAGAGTTTGAAGATCCTGTTTGTAATCGTGTCCTCTCACAACCACAAGACAATGTCGTCCTTTAAAGTTTGTTGTGAGCTCAGGAAGTTCGAGAGGTGCAAAAAATTCATCTACTTCTTTGTCAATATATTCAAGAGTATTTTTAGCAAAGGTCTTTAATTCATTTCCAACATTGTCGCGCGCGATTTCCATTGCCTTTTCAACCGCATCGTGCGACCACACCGTTACGTTCATTGTCTCGATGGAATCGTTTCCATCAAAGGTAATTTTTCCTGCGTCTAGATCGATCGTGGCTTTTTCGAATTCTGCGACGTCGTCGAGCGTCATTCCGAGGCAATCAATCAGAGGAATACCCGCTTTGACAAGGACGCCCGGCCCACCATTGGGATAACGCAACGTTATTGATGGTCGAATATTGATGACACCAGCGACTTTTGCTTGGACGAGACTCTCCGCGGCGACACGATCAAGATCGTCATGCGCAATGGCAACGATCTGTCCAGGTTGCGCGATTTTTGCAAGATCTTTCGTGCGTGGTCCGCAAAGAAGAGTTCCCGTAATCGACATAAGATATATATTCTTCCATGAAATGGTTCAGTATGCAGATTTATCGAAACAACGCCTGGAATTTGCTAACGAAAGGTCATTGTCAGACTAAATGATCTGCGCCAAATGCGTGAGATAATCTCGACACAACGCTGGCTGCTTTTTCAAAGACTTGGATTGTTTCGGAACCAATACAAATTCGGACTGCTTCGCCTCCGGGAATATCACCCACGTGGCGTCCGTCGACGACCATGACGCATTCTTCTTCTGCTTGTAAATAGAGATTTTCGTTATTTGTTAAAACAACCGGTGGAATACGCGGATGGTGCAAAGCGCTCAGCGTGACACTCATCACATTGCTATATGGAGAAATCGCTGGCCCACCGGCGGACGACGAATATGCGGTTGAGCCTAAAGGAGTCGCAACGATAACACCATCACACACAAACGTTGCACCCTTTTCTTTGTGGTTTGTATCATCGGTATAAACAGAAAACTTGTCAATAACATCATCCATTTGGTTGCGAAGAAAAGTCTTGCGCTCTTCAACACCTGTCTCTGTTATTTCACGCTGGAGCGTTCCAAAGATCGGTGGTGAACTAATCATCGTGATGCGAGCTGCTCGTTGCACTCTTTTGCGTTCGATCACCACTTCATTGATGGCGTGGAACTTCCCGATGCTTGTATCAATATCGAGCACGCATCGTGTATTGGGTTCAACGGTATTGAGCGCTGACAGAAGAACGTCAACGTTATCGGGTGGAAAGGAAGGAAGAAATCCAAATCGTCCCAGGTTGACACCGGCCAATGAACAGTCATTTTCCATAGCTAAACGTGTTCCAAAAAGGAATGTGCCGTCTCCCCCAATGGTGACAACACAATCGGCGTCTGCAGGATCTTCAACCACAGACATAGAATATTTCGGTGCATTGCGTTCGATGAGACTCGCTATTTCATCAGCATCGTTTTTCTCAACATTCAAGCATAAATACAGTTTTTCAATCATTGATGTCCTATCGAGCAAACGCGCCTGTTACAACTTCTTCAATTCTACTGTCTGCAACGTTTCGCTGGCCTGGCCCGGGTAAGGTGATGAGGCAGAGGTATTCGATGTTGCCTTTGCCGCCTTTAATGGGTGACACGTCGAGCTCTTTCATTATCAGTCCCGGCGCTAATGCATCACGCACGTGTGCAATACACGCACGATGCGCTGCAGGATCGGTCACAATTCCGCGCGAATCGATATGGCGTTGTTCACATTCAAACTGAGGTTTAATGAGAACAATGATCTCAATCGGATCGAGACAGGTAACAACGGGATTGATGAGCGGAATGATCGACGTAAAAGACACATCCGCTACACCAAGTTCGCACGTTCCCCCAATCAGTTCCGGCGTCAAAGATTTTGCATTCGTTTTTTCAAAAACACTCACGCGTTCATCGTTACGAAGCGAAAGGTCGAGCTGGCCATGACCAACATCGACGGCAACAACACTGCTGGCCCCATGACGCAAGAGGCAATCGGTGAAGCCCCCTGTTGACGCACCAATGTCGAGACACCTTTTTCCCTGGGGCGAAATATGAAATACTTCGAGGGCATGCTCGAGTTTTAATCCCCCGCGAGAAACATAGAGAGATTTTTCGGGGACGAACTCAATCGCGCATCCCCCATCGACAAAACTCGCAGCACTTTTTTGCACAGAACCATTAACGAGAACGACACCCTGACTTATTAATTCTTGAGCAGCTTGGTCAGTCTCAGCTATTTTGCGTTTGACCAGGAGTTTGTCTAGACGAATTCGGGCCACGGGCCACTATACTAAAAGCGAAGAAAATCGACCCATGACACCGAGAAAAGGCCATAATGAAACTGAACGACATTTATTCAGCACATGAAGATCTCTTGACGCATAAGTGTGAAACCATACCTGCAGCATCGCTTCACCTGCCTTCTGCAGACTCCTTAAAGAACTTCGCAGCAGATTCCGATCGTAGCAGCGATGTCATCAAAAATCTTGGAAAGATTTACTCGCATGGCCGACTCAAAGACACCGGATATATTTCCATTCTTCCTGTCGACCAAGGCATTGAACACTCCGCTGGCAAATCTTTCGCAAAAAATCCTGAGTACTTTGACCCCGCTCGCATTGTTGACTTAGCTATCGAAGGCGGCTGCAACGCTGTTGCCAGTACTTTCGGTGTTCTTGGTGCTGTATCAAAAAAATATGCTGGAAAAATTCCCTTTATCGTCAAAATCAATCACAACGAAATGATGACGACCCCGCCAACGTACGATCAAATCATGTTTGGCACAGTCGAACAAGCAGCCGACATGGGTGCAGCTGCCGTTGGTGCCACTGTATATTTTGGTGCACCAGAATCCAATCGCCAGATTGTCGAAGTTGCTCAAGCATTTGCCCGCGCACACGAATTGGGACTCGCAACAATTTTGTGGTGCTACACCCGCAACCCTGCATTTGCAACATCTGATGTTGATTATCACACCGCTGCCGATCTCACCGGACAAGCAAATCACCTCGGTGTCACTATGCACGCCGACATCATTAAGCAAAAACTTCCCGAGACTGCAAGAAATGGTTTCGAAACTGTTGGCACCAAGCAAACAGATGCACGCGTCTATTCCGAGTTGTTGTCCGACAGCCCCATCGACCAAACGCGATACCAACTCGCGAATTGTTACATGGGACGCATCCCGCTCATCAACAGCGGTGGCCCTTCGGGAGATAACGACTTTGATCAGGCCGTCGTCACCGCAATTATTAACAAGCGCGCCGGTGGTGCTGGTCTCATCGCTGGGAGAAAAGCGTTCCAACGCCCCTTTGCTGAAGGCGTCGAACTTCTTAATATCATTCAAGATGTTTATCTAGATGACTCTGTAACAATCGCATAAAGCCATGAAAAAACTAGCTGTTACCAATTTATTAGATCTTGCATTTTATTTGCAGCCACACGAACGCCAGATTGCTGAGATTTCAGCAATGGCAGGTTCCACAAGAGTTCCATCGGTCGAAGTGTCGCAGCGAATTCTGATGTACTGCCAGTCAATTGCTCTTCGTGCAGGATTGTTGAGACTGTCTGGTCATCACTGCGTCAATCATCTCCGCAATGGCGCAAAACCTGAGAAGCCTGGCGAAAGCGTTCGTGTCGGATACAGATACGAGGACAAAGGTCATGACCTCGTTCAACGTAGTGTTGAAGAGTTTTTTAACATCGGCACCAGCGATGGAAGAATTCAAGGATATTATTCACAGAAATCACGCACGCCTGAAGGTGGAACGAAAACATCCATCGAGGAGCTACATTTCGAGGCGGCAGTCGAACGTTCACCTCACAAAAAAGCATTTGATTCCAATCAATGTAATCTCGATATCATCACTTTTCACGACCAGCGTGTAACCGACATGCAAATACGCAATGGAAGCGCTCCCAAAGGAATCATTACCTATCCTGAAAAGTCAATTGAAGATATATATTTCCTCGAACAACATGCTCTTCTTGCAGTGTACATTGCTGAGCTCGCACAGCGATGCAAAATCGACGCTGCACTTACTCAGGTCGATACGTATAATGCGCTTTTTGAGGTGGAAGGTCAACCAGTGATGTTGTCTTTTGGTAATCCATCGACGATTGAATATATCGTTGGGATGCGCGATGTTGATGAGCCTGAATATGCAAATGCTCTTGGATTGAACAGGGACACCATTATTTCGCAGACGTATCGATCTCCACGTTCCAACGATTTCGATACACATGCTCTCGATGCTGTTGAACATATGCTCGCTTTTATGGATCGCGTGGCAACATATCAACGCGCGGTATGTGCACATTCACCAGTGCTGGATTTACTCCGCTAACCCACTCGAAATTCTGAATACGAAAATGGTGTGAGCTTGTTTTTCGATACGGAATAGATAAACGAGTCTCCTTCATCATCATCGAAACCATTCAATATCAATTCGTCCGAATCCCGTCCGAATCGCCAACCACAGTAGTTCCCCGACTCGTCTGCCTGAGAGGACTCAAGTTTGCGCGTCACACGTATATCTTCCTTGGAATAAGGCTGATTGATAACGAGCGACTGTATGCGGTAATCGCATTCATCGTCGTTTCCGTCGTGCAACAACAAATAGAGATTATTCTTGATAACCATTGAATCCATCAAGTAAAAGGCGTCAAGTTCTTTAGCTCCGTCAATTCCATATCCTTCAAGCAATAAATCTAGGTCTCGTACGTCGTTGCTCGTTGTTGTTTCTATCATTGCGTCGATTTGAGACTGCACCGTCGAAGGATCAGAAAGATCTATCACTTTTCTTGATTCGATTGAATCTTGATATTCTTCGTTCCCCTGTTCATTGACTCGATAATTCGTACCAACGTATCGTGCAATCAACAAATCTTGGAGCCACGACAGGGAGATTCGATGTTTATCGTCCGAACAAGGAGTTTTGAGATTTAAACCGAGAGGCTCATCATCGATAATTACATCAACATACAAATCACAAGGTTCTGAGGAAATCGGATTTTGATTTTTAGAAATTTCTGTGAGAATGTATTTTTTACTATCGCGTGAATAGTTCCGAGATCCATCGGTCGATCTTATTACCTTAAAGTTGTTTTTTCGGTCAAGAAATTGTGTGTACTCGTTCTTGGAACAACTTGCGGTTTTACACGGTTCCCGAAGTATTGCAATGTACCTGGAGGAAATTTCATTAATTGAGGCATTATTGTTGATAAATATCTTTTTCTTAGAAATGGGATCATAAAGATATAGCGTGGTCCTACTCGTTTTATCGTCGCGGTCTTCGAGGAAGATTTGCCTCTGCGAATTGTCTGTTGCCTGATACTCCGAAGTAGAACTTCGCGAAAAAATAAATACACCTACGAGCAAAGTAACCAAAACAAGAACTGCAAGAACAATATATTTTGTTTTTTGTCCGCGGTGTTTCGAATTGACCATTACTGCATATTAATCGACAACAACGGTGGTTCCTGTCCAAAAATTTCTGATCACACTTAGCTCAACTGTTTAATACGATAAGAGACATCGGCAAAACTCGGATCTTTCTTGGAGACCCGATCAAACCATTGACGTGCAACAATAATATTTCCTGCGCGTTCTTCTAAATCAGCCAGGCAATACCATAGGCGAAGGTGATAGTCCTTCGGACGGTCTAGTGGTTTCACTTTTTTGCGAAGCTGTTTGAGAGCTTCACCGATCTGACCGCGTTCAGCCAAGGACTGTGAATGAACAATGCGGCCCTCTGCGACAACTGGGCCAGACGGCGATTGCGCACCAAGTTCTGACCACAGTTCATCGACCTTCGCATAATTTTTCTTTGCTCGATAACAGTCCATCATGAGTGGATATTGATCAAAACTTCCTGAGGCCGATGTGTACTTCTCGAGAACCTCAAGCGCTTGCGGAAATTTCCCATTGCGATAAAGACTCATACCGTAAAGTTCCTGAACGCCTAAAGCAGATGGGTACATTTCATAAAGAGGTTTGATGACGCGAAGAGCGTCTCGTTCGCGACCTTGTTCAAAAGCATCGGTTGCTTCTTGAAGAGATTTGACTGCTTGCTCTGCGCGACGACCGGCGAGTGCAGCTAGTTCATCAAAGGGGTCGTCAAAAGATGGCATAATAAAGACAGTGTACAGGGAAATCTTGTTTGTGATCTGACTGGATCGTTATCGAGCGTCGAAACCAGTTCGACTGGGATCGATTGTTTGCGTAAGAGTGGGTTTCAGAACACTCCAGTCTTTTTCAGCAATACCTGCTGGGTTTCTTTCACGGAAGCCAGGAGAAAGATCAAAGGTTTTTTGTAAGTAAGCAAGATTTCTACCGGCGCGAACATCAGAAAGATCAGTAAGCGTGTTAACACCAATGTTTGGTTCTGTATATGCTCCCATTGTGCCCCTCCGGTATTACTGATAGGTAATTACTAGTCCAGAATACGCTAGGAAATGCTTCAATACAATACAAAAAATGTCGTTTTTGTGGCATTTTTAATACGTCGGCAAATGGAAGTTAACGAGAAAAACGAAGTGCCCATACCGAATTACAATGTAATGCAGGAATATACAATGCGTAAAAACGCCACTATTTATTGGAACGACGGCGGAACATCCATCCCGTGAGTGGCAACGACACCACCATAATTCCTACGCACCAGATAATACTCATTTGCAAAGAGTTTCCGGCAGGATCCCCCACGGTAACAGAGCGAACGTAGTTCATCACTTGCGATAAAGGTTGATTGACCGCAAAGGCTTGGAGCCATGACGGCATCGTTTCGGTGGGAACGAATGCGCTTGATATAAATGTCAGCGGGAAGATAATGACAAAACCCATCCATTGAGCCGCTTCGAGTGTTTTGACCATGAGTCCCATCACTGCTGACATCGAAGATATTGCGAGCGAAAATAATGTTCCAATAGCAATGATGGAGATCCAACCAAAATAATCAGCGGTGGGACGAAACCCTATGAGCAGTGCTACAACAATAATGATTGTGCCCGAGATGATATTCCGGAAAAGATCGGCGATGATATGGCCTACAATTAATGCACTATTAGACATGGGAAGTGAACGGAACCTGTCGACAATTCCTTCTTTGAGATCGACGGCTAAGTTGATAGTTGTGTAGTTCGCACCAAATGCAAGAGTCTGAACAAACACTCCAGCGAAAACATAATCGGCATAGGTAATACCTTCACCCAGCTCACCTTCGATAGCACCACCAAGTACATACCTATTAAGAATGGTGAACATGACGGGAAACATGACGAGTCCCATCACTTGATCGAGGCTTCGGATAATGTGCCATACAGAACGCTTCGTGAGCAGCCAGGTGTCGCGGATATACCAAATCGGGTTTGATCCTGAAATCAATTGAGGGCCAGCGTCAACTTGTGTGCTCATTATTTTTTCCCTTTCGATTCAGTCGCAACATCGTCTTGTCTTTGTGTCCCATGCCCCGTCAACGTTAAGAACACATCATCGAGTGTGGGCTTGCGCAACGTCACTGTTTCCACTTTGACGTCGGAGTTTTCGAGAAGGTGAAGAATTTCTTGCAACTTCTTCACGCCTTCTTTCGCTGCAAGAGAAATCGTTCCTGTTTCGTCATCAATCTTGACATCTTCTTTTTCGACTAACTTCATGACAGCATCGACGTCTTCTTCTTGCCCAACTACGATGTCAACGCGATCATCCCCCACTTGAGATTTGAGTTCGATCGCCGTTCCTTTAGCAATGACGACGCCGTGATCGATCACAATAATATTGTCTGCCAAGAAATCGGCCTCGTCCATGTATTGCGTTGTTAATAAAATCGTTGTTCCATCGCTCGCCAGTTTTTTGATCATCTTCCACATCGAATTGCGGCTGCGCGGATCAAGGCCCGTTGTCGGTTCGTCTAAGAAAATGATTGGTGGAGATGCAACGAGACTCATTGCGAGATCGATGCGGCGCTTCATTCCCCCAGAATATGATTTCACTGGTTTATCTTTTGATTCAACGAGATCAACTTGTTCGATTAAGCGCTTCGTAATCTTTGTGTACTCTTCTTTTTTCATGTGATACAAACCACCAACGAGGTTGAGGTTTTCTTCACCCGTGAGGTACTCATCGACTGCAGCAAACTGACCTGTCAATCCAATACTTGCCCGCACTTTTGACGACTCTTTTTGAACGTCGTATCCGTTGACGGTGATCTCTCCGGCGTTTGGTTGTAAAAGAGTTGAAAGAATATTGATTGTTGTTGTCTTGCCCGCACCATTGGGTCCGAGGATGGCAACAATCTGACCTTTGTTTACTTCGAGGTCGATACCTTTGAGTACTTCTTTATCACCAAATGATTTTCGGAGACCTTTTATGGAAATGCTTGTTTGTGACATGGGATCGATTCTATCCTCATTGATGTCACTTCGTTCATTACGAACATCAGGTGTGCTCAATCGGTATTTATTCGCCCAGGAAATCTTTGTGCGTAATCATGGGAAGTTGTTCATACCAATTGTGCGATTTTGCACGTGAACCTTTAAACATCAATCCATCGGCGAGAAGTGGATTTTCCACAACCGCAGGTGGCTGCACGGGTGCTGGCACTGTTGTGGGAGTTGGTTGCGCCTCAGGCTTGGGAGCAGATTGCTGGGCTGGTCGCGGTGGAGCCGTCGGTGCCGGCGCAACATTAGATGCATCCATGAAGGTGACACTAATCCACATCTTCCCTGCTGCTTCTTCAACACCAATACCGACAGTGTCGAAATTTCCGTTGAGAATATGCCCTCGGTGCAGCGAAGAATTCATAAAAGTCGCAGCAATCATCTCTACAGAGTTCTCAAAGAGTGTGATTGCGCCAATATTTTCTGCACAATCATCCCATGTGCCTGCGACTGAACACAGTGCTCCAATGTTTGGTGTGTGATCAAGACTTGTTGTTGCACCCATTTGTTCCGCATGTGCTTGGGCGCCACTGGATAATGTTCCTGATAGCGCAAGCGATGAGAGCCCGTGCGCCGAACGTGTGGCGTTGAGATTGTTGAGGTACGAAGAAGCTGCACTGTGCTCGTGAGGATCAGCTACTGCATCAGCGCGGGCTGGAATCAAGAGCATAACCTGCGCCAGAACTCCAAGGCAGACGAAAAGTGCACAAAGCATCTTCTGGTAAAAATTTCCGATTGTTAGATTGAGTTTCATATACGAATATTCCCTGTCGTCGTATTTCACTTTTTTCTCAAGTACAAAGCACACAATGACCACTAAGTCGTATTGAGGGAGCCCGCTTGAAAGTATTCACCCTGCCTGAGCAGGCGAATCAAGCCATTCTAGTATTAAGAGACGCATCAGTAGTTACCACGTAGAGTGACTATGCGGATGGCCTTACGGGGCCTCACTATTGAGCGATTGTGATGTATTAGGCATCACGAGGCTTTTCGCGGATAGTGAGCAAAACATCAAGTGGTTCGCCCGTCAATATACGCGAATGAATCAACGTGATCTTGACCGCTTTTCGTTTGATTTCCTGAGCGTAGGGACCTTCCCACCCGAGATCGACCGTTTCTTGGAAAAGTTCGAGCCACCGTCGAAAATGTTCATGCGTAAAAGGTTCGAGGAGATGAATCTTTTCATGAGCCGCAAGCGGGTTCCCCTCGTAACCGGGAATACCCAACAACATTTTTGACCAAAACTGTTTTATTTTCGGAAGGTGGGCATCCCAATTGACGTGGGCAACATCATTAAAAATATGACCGAGAAGCTCATCTTGTGCCACATCGCCATAGAAACGCTGGACGAGAATCCCAATCTCCTCTTCGTTGTCGAGATCGCGATTACGAAAGTCGTGTTTTGAAATAGCCACATCACATGTTCGCATATATTGTGATGAATGAAAGCATCAGATGAACGCGATCAGCGCTCGTGTGGCGTTATTAATCCTCAAAAAATATGCCGTCACGACGGTTGACAGGCTCAACTTCGTAGTGGTGGTGGGAAATATGAATGAATGATGTCTGGGCCTTCCAATGCGTATAGACAAACTTAAGCGACGTAATAAACAAAACAGCAAGAAATATCAAGGCAAGATAGGCTCCATTGACCCGACCTTCAGAGACAAGAACGTCCACGCCTTTGATAATGAGTTGACACAACGCCAATACCGTTACACCAGCAATAGCAATAACACTGACAACGGCAGAGATAACTGCCATTGTGTACATACGGTCATTCTTTTTTGTACTCATGTGTCCCTTTGCATGAAGGCGAGGATATGCCTTAATACGGGTTTCTTCGTCGCCAGAATCGGTGACATTGAGAGAGAATTATGGAATGTCACATACCGCTGCAGCTAGGTTTATCGCAAGATTAATGTTGTAGGGCATTTGTCCGTATTGGCGGATATTGTCTAGAATGATTCTTTACGTAAAGGAACCATTGATGCCCCGAAAACTCACGATATACGACGAATTAGGAGATGCGGCCAAGCTCTCATCCTTTGAGATTTGGAAGCGAAAACGCTATTTCACGAAGCGATTTACAAACACAGCAAACGATTTACGCTTCGCCAAAGATAAGAATGATGCCTTAAGCAACGCTCCTCGGATAAGTACGCTTCGCAACACGAGCAAGAAAATTGCAAACTTGATCGGAGTAGGAGCAGTTGCAGGAGCGACCGCAGCCAATGGAGTTGTCGGTGGAATATTTTTTACATCGCTTAACTATGTAGATTTCTTAACTGCTTTTATAGCGATGAGTCCCAGTTTCGTTGTCGGAGCTGTCACTCTTGAAAACTCAGTGAAGTATGCGTGGAAGGCAGATGCAATCGTTGACTTTCTACAAAAGCGCAACGCTTCGAGAATCCGTGAACTCACATCAGCACGAGATATTCACTCACAAGAATATGGACCTGATGTTTTCATCCAAGATGGCGTAATAGCAGTCGTCGCGGATACGCTCGATCAAATTATTGGACGTGACGATTCAAAGTTTTTCCAGTTCATCGACAACGAGACTCTCGCTCGACAACAAAGAAAGCGGCGTGAAACTATTCATAGCGATTATCTCCGCTCTGACTTACCTCGATACAACCAACTGCCGATGCTTGAAGATATTTGGGAATTAATCGACGGTTCCTATGCTCGACCCAATAGTCCAGGATTTAGTTTTAAAACGATATGTGGTATTCAGTGGGCTATCGATTACGTCAGCAACATTGAAAATACGTTTTATGTACCAAATAATCCTGAGCCACATTTCATTTCACTCATACTTGCTGAAATAAGAAAAGACCTTGTCGAAAAGAAAGAAGAGCTTGTCGCATTGGCAGGTCTTGTCAATGGGCAAGAGGTTAGTGAACAAGAAATTGATCCTCAGGCAGGTGCTGAAATTGATGCACTGGAAGAACTATTTCAAAGTTCACCATCGCATGGACCTGTAGATAACAGTAAATCGGCGAATGGAATTACAGTGATCGGAAGAATCAAAGTTTCCCGACTCGCGAAGCCGCCAGCCCATGGATTCCACGACCTCATGGACTAGTTACGATGCGATTTTTATGCGATCTGGGTATTTATCGAAGTACGACTTTAAAATTTTGTAAGCATCCACATCAAAATCAAGCTGAATGTCAGCATCATAATTCGTACCCAGTCCAATTGCATCGAGAACCAGCCACTGGTCGACAACGAGCTTCCTGGTCTCTGAAATGCTTACTTCGACAGGTCCAGCGTAATCCCAATTCTTGATTCTCATATTGGCAAAAGCTTCCTCGACGCGTGCGTTGTATTCCGCAGGTGGTTCATCACCCACGCATGCACCGTCGCACTTTCCGAGCTGATAACGGAAACATGATTGTTGTGCATTTTCAAGATGAAGAAGTTTGGAACACAAACCGTATTCATCACACGCGGATTGCAGGGCGGTTTTAGCTGAACTTCGTGTGTTGAAAATTCCAAAAACATTCCCTAATTGATCGAGAGTGTCGATGTGAGCATCAACAATTTTGAGTTCGTAATATCCCTGTTTATTGACATCGCACACCACGACGGTTTGTTTTCGTTTCCGTCGGAGTTTGATGTTATGAACCGGAGCATATTCTTTAATAAGTTTTGATTCAAGTAAGAGCGCTTCGATTTCCGTATCAGTTTCAATCACTTCAATATCGTGAGTTTTTTCTGCGAGCCGCAGTTCGCGGCCATGTGTTTTTGATTGCGAAAAGTGAGACAACACGCGGTGTTTGATATTGACACTTTTTCCGATGTAAATAGGGACGCCGTGTGTGTCTTTGAAAATGTAAACGCCAGGAGTTGTCACAAGATTCTTGATTGTAGATTTGTCAAGGTTGCTTGGCAATGTTGAATTTTCAAACTGCAGCGCAACAGCATTGTCGAGTGCGTCACTCCCCTTTTCTTCGCGGGCGATGTGCAGAAAATCATAAACGGCCATTGCGTCAGCATGGGCCCTATGTCGGCGTGACGTAGAAATACCATGACGTTTGATGATAGCTGCAAGCGAGTGAGCTTTATATTGAGGATAGAGCTTTCGAGAAAGTTTGACGCTACAAATAATCTTTGGGTTGAATGGATAACCGGCAGTTTTCATTTCTTTACTAATGAAGGAAAAGTCGAAGTACGCATTGTGCGCCATGAAGGCTGCACCTTCGAAGAGTGATGCTAACCGAGGCGCTAGATCATCAAAATCGGGCGCTTCACGAACGAGATCTCCTGTGATGTTTGTTAGCGACGAAATGAATTCAGGAATGTGTTTGTGCGGATTTACCAGTGACGTCAGTGATTCAACAATCTCTCCGTTCTCAACGCGCAGTGCAGATACTTCAATAATTTTGCAGCCTCGAGGGCTGAGACCTGTAGTTTCAATATCGACAATAACGACGGGGAAATCGAACATAGCTTGATTGTACCAAGGGGGTACGACATTTTCGGACGGTACCGATTCCCGCATATTCGCTCTGGGCACCGTGTACTATGTCTAATTGATGAAACGCTATCTCCCACTTGTCTTATTTGGTCTTATTGTTGCAAGTTTTGGCGTGCGGCTTTATATGACACAACTCTGGGGATGGTTATTATTCTACGAAGTCCCATTGTTGCTCTTATTTCTTGCCTTTTTATTTGGGCTGACGCTTTACCTCGTAATCATGGACAAAAATCGTTTTCCTGCTTGGACTACATCGGGACTGGTCGCACTTTATTTCCTAGCAGCCATATTCGCTGGAGATATTTCTGATGAGGCCGGTGTTTATTACTTCGGTTCATTTCATTCGACAGACTATGGCGAATCGATATTCATCACTGAACAAATCAGTTTTTTTATGATCTTTGTCAGAAGTGCTATTTTGCTCGCACTGACTGGCGTGTTCATTTATGGTGCAGTAAAAAAGCGTAAGGTCTAAACGTCCCATTAGGAAGGACGGACCTCCAGACATTTAAGCCACTAGACCTGTCTAGATTGTAAGTGAGCACTCTGAATTCGTTCGAGTCCTCGATTTACAGACCTTCTCCATGGACCTAATTGTTCTGAAGAGGCTCCACTCCACTGCTCAGGGACGCCAAAAATATTTTTTTGGATATCTTCAATAGGTGTTTCTCCACCGAAGTAGATACATCCTGCCTTAACCAATAGTCGATCTTCCAGCACGCCTTTCCCATTTGGAAAACTCTTATAGTGGCCAGACATTTTTTTACCGGAACCTACAGCACCAACGTCGACTACAACTTCAGCGTCAGAAAATGCTAGATCGGCAGCCCACCGTGCAGCAGGTTTGGTTTCAGCGTCGCGGGACCATTCATCAACCTGTGTTATTGATGCAACGTAACCGTGACTAAACGCAGATGCGAGCAATGCATTTGTTGTTGAAGTACTTAACTGAACAAGTTTGTCTACTTGGTTCCTTGTTGGAACGTAACCCTCAGAGATTGCTGCATCAATCACAGAAAATGCCTTCACAGTTCCATAGCTCAACCACAGATCAATCTGTTGAGATGTTGGGGTATAACCTGCTTTAATTGTCGCCTTCGCCAACCATGTTTCTCCTGTGCCGTTTCTTGCGACCCATCCATCTAGATGATCTAAATAAACATCTAGACCATTTTCGATCTGCTGTGCTAATCCGCGTAGAGCATATCCAGCTTGGTTATTTAGTAAGCTATGCAGCTGGTCTTCTGTCGGGACGTACCCATTATCTATCGCGTACTCAACAACAAATTCCAAGTCGCGTCTTGCTTTAATCCAACGATCAACTTGTGCCTCGGAAGGCTTATATCCGTTTCTGAATATCTCTTGAATAGCAAATCGGGCCGGTCCGCCACTGGAATTACGACGATCTGTATGTTTAACAAGTTTATCCATTTGCGAAATTGTGGGGAATACACCCTGTCGAGATGCAGCTATAAGCGCACTGTCCGATATATGTGTAAAATTTTTGATCAGATTACCGACTTGTGTTTTTGTTGGAACTGATCCACTAGCGTACGCGTACGAGAGCACAGTGTGCGCATCTTCGCTTTTCTTCGTTGCCAATTTTTCCAATTGATCATCTGATGGTATGTAACCTACTTTTATGGTATCGAGAATGAGACTATTTGCGTCACAATTATTTATTTCAATGAGACGATCTAATTGTGTACCGGTCAAGACATACCCGGAATTAATTTCTCTTTG
>CAZFAO010000027.1:0-17945 GCA_964516875.1 uncultured Burkholderiales bacterium | reverse complement strand
TGCGATCGAGCAGACGCATAATTCCAACAGTGGTTGCAGGGTCAAGGTTACCTGTGGGCTCGTCGGCCAACAGGATCAACGGTCGGTTAACGAATGCGCGAGCAATCGAGACACGCTGTTGTTCACCACCAGAGAGTTCATTGGGAAAACGATTCTGTTTTTCCGCCAATCCAACAAGTTCAAGAATTTGTGGAACTTGCGCGCGGATCACATCACGAGGACGACCAATCACCTCTTGGGCGAAAGCGACGTTTTCATAAACAGTACGGTTGGGTAACAATTTAAAGTCCTGGAAAATACACCCAATATTGCGGCGCAGCTGAGGGACCTTCCACTGAGAAAGTCGACCAATATCGCGACCAGCTACGAGGACACGACCGGTGCTCGCGACTTCTTCACGGAGAAGCAATCGCAGAAAAGAAGACTTTCCGGAACCCGATGGCCCCACGAGGAAACAGAATTCGCCCTTTTGGATCTCAATATTAATTTCTCGAAGAGCAACGACATTTTGTCCGTAATATTTTGTAACGTTTTCAAAGCGAATCATGGAATGACCAGGTTACCAAAGACTTCACCTCCCGTGGCACTTTGCAGGGTCCGACCCTGCAAAAATAATTGGCGTCAACCTGGGTGAATCATTGCATTTCGTCCACTTCACACAATTTTTGCAGGGTCGGACCCTGTTACTACGTTGTGGATCGACGCCACTGAAGAAATGCTGAAAGAAAGTTATCGATATCACCATCGAGCACTGCAATGACGTTTCCAGTTTCATAAATCGGCTGCTTATTACCATCAACATTTTTTGTTCGCTCATCACGCACGAGTTGATACGGAGCCAAAACATAACTTCGGATTTGGCTTCCCCATCCCACTTCCATTTTGTTTCCAGAAATTTTGGCTAACTCTGCTTCGCGATCAAGTCGTTGTTTCTCGGCAAGTTTTGCGCTGAGAATCGCCATCGCCTGCGCCCGGTTTTGAATTTGGCTGCGTTCATTTTGACACTGCACAACAATTCCCGTCGGCAAGTGCGTGAGCCGAATTGCTGAATCGGTTTTGTTGACATGCTGTCCACCTGCACCTGATGCTCGATATGTATCGACACGTAATTCAGATTCATCGATCTCGGGAAGTTCTTGAACTTCCAGTGCAGGGACAACTTCAAATGATGCAAACGAAGTGTGTCGACGCGATTGAGAATCGAAAGGAGAAATTCGCACAAGTCGATGAACACCTTTTTCTCCCGTCAACATTCCATATGCATGTCGTCCTTTCACGGTAAAAGTAACCGAAGAAATTCCTGCTTCTTCACCAGGAGATAAATCCGTCACGACAAGTTCGTAATTGCTTCTCTCGCACCATCGTGAATACATTCGAAAAAGCATTTCTGCCCAATCGCACGCTTCGGTACCTCCAGCCCCTGAATTGATTGAACAAATAGCATCGCGTTCGTCATATTCACCGGTAAATAAAGAACGCAGCTCCAGCTGATCGAGGCGGTGTGACAAGCTCGATGTTAACTGATCGATTTCGCTTTCCAAAGACTCATCGGATGCTTCACGCATCAATTCATACAGTGTTTCTATATCGCTCAGTGAGGTATGAAGTTCTTCAACAACGTCGATATCGGCTTTAAAAGACGATAAACGACTTGTCACTTCTCGAGCACGATCTTGATCGTCCCACAATGAAGGATCAGCAGCTTGTGTTTCTAATTCTTTAACCTGTTCGCGCGCATCATCAACAGAAAGATACACGTTTGCCTCGTCGACGCGGCGCGTCAACTCTTTAATCAGTACAGAAAAATCACGCATTGCTTATCCCCTTATACGTGCACCGGGCAGGTGAGTTCATTTGCCGTGACAGTGCTTATATTTTTTACCGCTTCCACAAATACATGGATCGTTGCGGCCAGGCGTTTGTTCGACATGCACAGGAGTTTGAATTACAGGTTCACCAGAATGTTGAACGGCACCTTGTCCCGCAGCTGCAATCGATGGATCAATGTTCATACCTTGAAAGCTCGATGATCCCTGGACGGGATTGTCTGGTGCGATGTAGTTGAGTTTTTCTTGTCTGCGTTGAGATTGATCCTCGCGCACAATTTTGAGCTTCATCACGAACTGAACAAAATCATTTTCGATGGACTCCATCATGATTTCAAACATTTGGAAACCTTCACGCTGCCATTCAACAATGGGGTCGCGCTGACCCATGGCACGTAAGTTAATACCTTCGCGAAGGTAATCCATCTCGTAGAGATGCTCACGCCAATGTTGATCGATCACATCAAGCATCACTCGTCGCTCAATGTTGCGTAAACGGTCCGAACCGAGTTCGCTTTCCTTCTTTGCATAAGTATCGAGGGCATCGTGAGACATCAGTTCTTGTAAATCAGCAACAGAATTACACTTCGAGATACTTTCTACAGAAAGCGTAATGGGGTAATAATTCGCTGCATCTTTCAAAATGCTCTCGATATCCCAGGTTTCTGGATACTCACCTTCACAGTGCACTGCGGTTAATCGGATCACGACGTCTTGGATAATGCGTAGTGCTTCTTCATCTAAGTTTTCGCCATCGAGAATTTGTTGACGGCGTCGATAAATAATTTTTCGCTGTTCGCTCATCACTTCGTCGTACTTCAAAACATCTTTTCGAATTTCAAAGTTTCGACCTTCAACGGTTTGCTGAGCGCGCTCGATTGCCTTGCTCACCATTTTCGCTTCGAGCGGAACATCTTCGGGGAAAGCACGACTCATCACCCAGCTCATTGCGTTGTTTGCGAACAAGCGCATGAGATCATCTTCGAGGGAAAGATAAAAACGACTCTCTCCCGGATCGCCTTGACGTCCTGCACGACCTCGAAGCTGATTATCGATACGTCTCGATTCGTGTCGTTCAGTACCTAAAACATACAGACCACCGCGCGCGCGAACAGCATCGCCTTCTGCATTACACGCTGCTTGAATTTTCTTTGTGAGAGCATTGAATTCGTCCGGCACATCATCGGGATTTTTCCCTTGCGCCATCAACTCTTGTGCAGCAAGACCTTCGGGATTACCTCCCAAGAGAATGTCGACACCACGACCAGCCATGTTGGTTGCAACCGTCACTCCGCCAATACGTCCCGCTTGAGCAATTACGGGTCCTTCACGGTTGTGTTCCTTCGCGTTCAAAACACTGTGCTTAACGCCCGCTTTGGTAAGCATGCGCGAAAGCCGTTCTGACTTTTCAACAGAAACAGTACCGACGAGAACCGGTTGGCCTTTGCGGTGACGCTCAATGAGGTCGTTCACCACAGCATTAAATTTTCCTGCTTCTGTTTTATAGATGAAATCTGGTTCATCGATGCGAGCTGCAGGACGATTAGTCGGCAAGGAAACAACTTCCAAACCATAGGTATGCATAAATTCACCAGCTTCAGTAATACCGGTACCTGTCATGCCTGAAATCTTGTCGTATAACTTAAAATAATTTTGCAATGTCACGGTTGCAAGGGTCTGGTTTTCCTCTTGAATAGCAACATTTTCACGAGCTTCAACCGCTTGGTGAATACCATCGCTCCAGCGTCGACCTTCAAGAATGCGCCCAGTAAATTCATCAACAATTTTTACTTCACCATCTTGGATGATGTAGTCCACACCTTTTTTATAGAGTTCTTTCGCCTTAATTGCTGTATTGAGTTGGTGAACAAAGTTTTGGTGAACGTGTTCATACAAGTTATCAATGCCCAACGCTTCTTCCACGCGCGCAATACCCTCTTCGGTGGGTGAAACAGTAAATTTTGCTTCATCGACTTCATAGTCGCGTTCGATCACCAAACCTGCAACGATGCGAGCAAATTGTCCGTAGAGATCATTTGATTCTGTTGCTGGGCCAGAAATAATTAAAGGCGTACGCGCTTCGTCGATAAGGATGGAGTCGACTTCATCGACAATGGCAAAAAAGTGTCCGCGTTGTGATTGATACTCTTTTCGCACTGCCATGTTATCGCGCAAATAGTCAAAACCAAACTCATTATTTGTTCCATACGTGATATCGCAAGCATATGCAGCCTGTTTTTCTGCAGGATCATCAATATCTGGCAATACTGTACCAACAGTTAATCCCAAGAATTCATGCACACGACCCATCCACGCCGCGTCACGTCGTGCCAAGTAATCGTTTGTCGTGACAACGTGAACACCTTTGCCCGCTAATGCATTGAGATATGCAGCGAGCGTAGAAACAAGCGTTTTTCCTTCACCCGTTTTCATTTCGGCAACCCAGCCATAGTGCAACGCTGCCCCACCCATGATCTGGACGTCGTAATGACGCTGACCTAATACGCGCTTTGCAGCTTCACGAACTGTTGCGAATGCTTCTGGCAAAATATCGTCAAGATCTTCACCCTTTTCGAGCCTGTCACGGAAAAGGAGCGTCTGATTAGCGAGCTGGGCATCGGACATTGCCTCCATTGCGGCTTCATGAGCTGCAACTTTGGGAACAATGGCTTCAAGGCGCTTGAGTTTTTTGCCTTCGCCAGCACTAAGGACTTTTTTGAGAATTGCCACGGCCTATAACGTTACTAGGAATCGCTTGTACGAAAAGGATTCGCTCAGTGTTTAATGAATTATGAGGGTGAGATCATCCCAAGATGACCGTCTTTTCTTCGATACATCACGGAAAATCTTTCCGTGTCCGCATTTTGAAAAACAAAGAAATCGTGGCCTAAGAGATCCATCTGAAGCGCTGCCTCTTCGAGAGCCATCGGCTTCACATCAAGTTCCTTGACCTTGACCATTTTGGCTTCTTCAACCTCATCTTGTTCAGAAATCAGCGATGCAAGATCTTCATCGGGAACCATTGCATGGGTACGCGAATCTCGCTTTCGCGGATGGAAACGCGATACTCGACGAGATTTGAGCTTTTGTGCTTGGTGTTCAACTTTATCGATAACCAGATCAAGAGCCACCGCGACATCGGCTCCCTCAGCATGTGCTTTGAGGAAATTCTTTTTACAGTGAACGGTGACTTCGCACACGTAACGTTGTTCAGGATTTTTTGTTTTTTGTTCAATGAAGTCGAGCTCAACGTGGTGAGCATCATGGACAAAACGAGTTATTTTATCTAATTTTTCGACGGCTAGATCTTTAATGTTCTGTGGAACGTGAGTGTGTTTTTCATGAACGGTGATGTCCACGCGTCCTCCTTAACTGAGAAGTAGTTTCATCATAGTTTGTTAAAGCGCTCCTGACCAGGCCAGGATACGTTCTGCAATATCTTCTGATCGATGTGAGCACTGTCCGCATCTAATCGCGTCTCTCACGGATGAAAGTGAATGGTGGTATTTCGAGTCGTTATCGGCTTCTTCGAAGAGATCATCGACGAATGCTTCAGCAGCAGCCATAGTGATTTCAGCATCTGACCACTCAACCGGCTCGGTCAGGGATGCTTTATATTCCATAACATCCTCACTTTCTTCTGAACAGATGCATCTACAAAATCGGAACAATGCGTCATTTGCTTAACTGATATATTTTCGATGAAACGCGACTTTGTCCCCGCTGCGCACAATGCGCCAAAACCGACAAAATAATTCACGTCAAATAGGAACGATATGCCAATGTTGCTCCGATGACATGGTGCGCACCACTCGCTCGAAGGGCCCTCGCGCCATGCTCAAGCGTTGTTCGCGTCGTTGCAATATCATCAATCAACACCACCGTTGCACCATGGAGGGAACGTGTGGGGAGATAATGAGGATTTACATGACGCGAATTAGCATCGCTGCGTACTTGGGCTTTGTCGTGTGAAGCAACAAGTGCAGGGGTAAGCGAAATGCCACAATTGCGAGAAACGCTTCGTGCCAAGATCTGGGCGTGATCATTTCCCCGAGAGCGAATATGAGAAGTGATCGTCGGGATGTACGCCATTATCAGATTGCCTTTATCGAGTGAGAGCGACATAATTGCGCGAGCAAGATAACCAGCAAGGTGGGTATAGTGACTGGATTCTCGCGCGTATTTTGCTCGTCGCAAAACACCGGCGAGTTCTGAGTAATCATGCAACCAGACGTGTGCATCCAATGGAGAACCAGCCAACTCGTGACAGTGAAAACGAGACAGTGACGATGTGAGCGGATCGCATAAGCAACAGTGCATGGCTCAATGATAAACCCTCCTTACGACAGTCTTTTTCAGGGCCTGGCCCTGGAAAGCGCGCTGGGACGGGAAAGCCCTTAGTAGCGGTAGTGATCTGGTTTGTACGGACCAGCAACGTCGATCCCGAGATAGGCCGATTGTTCAGGAGTGAGTTCGGTGAGTCGAACGCCCAGTTTGTCTAAGTGCAAACGAGCCACATCTTCGTCGAGCTTTTTCGACAGCGTATGCACACCTATGTCGTAACTCTGTGTAAATAATTCAATCTGTGCAAGCACTTGATTAGAAAAACTTGTCGACATCACAAAGCTAGGATGCCCCGTTGCACATCCCAAGTTCAATAAACGACCTTCAGCGAGAAGGATAATGTTGTGACCATCGGCAAAAGTGAACTGATCGACTTGTGGTTTTATATTATTTCTCGTTACCGTGGTGTCGCTGTACAAACTCGCAACTTCAATTTCGTTATCGAAGTGACCGATATTGCCAACTATCGCATTATTTTTCATTCGTTTCATATGATCGAACGTGATAATTCCCTTGTTCCCCGTTGCGGTCACAAAGAGGTCAGCTGTTTCAACTACATCGTCAAGGCGAACCACTTCATAGCCCTCCATCGCAGCTTGCAACGCACAGATAGGGTCGATCTCAGTGATCACGACACGTGCGCCTTGCCCGCGAAGCGACTGAGCACACCCCTTCCCCACGTCACCAAAACCACAGACAACAACAGTTTTTCCGGCGAGCATCACATCTGTTGCACGACATATTCCATCGACAAGAGAATGCCGACAGCCGTAGAGATTGTCGAATTTAGATTTAGTTACTGAATCATTCACATTGATAGCAGGAAACTTCAACTTTCCTTCGTTAAACATTTGGTACAAACGATGAACACCTGTCGTTGTTTCTTCACTCACGCCAAGAATGGAATCACTAGACCGAGTATAAAAACCTGGATCTTTTTTCATCGATGTTTCGATGGTGGAAAGAATATATTTCATTTCTTCGGGATCGGATTCGCTCCATTGCGCAACATTCCCCGCGCTTTCTGATTCTGCGCCGAGGTGAACAAGAAGAGTTGCGTCTCCTCCATCATCGAGAATCATTGTCGGTCCGACATCTCCCCAATCAAGAGCTTGTTGTGTGCACCACCAGTATTCCTCGAGCGACTCATCTTTCCACGCAAAGACAGGAACGCCCGCTGGCGAATCAACTGTTCCCGTTGGACCAACCACCACTGCTGCCGCAGCATGATCTTGCGTAGAAAAAATGTTGCAGCTTGCCCAGCGCACCTGCGCGCCTAAATGCACGAGTGTTTCAATCAACACTGCAGTTTGAATTGTCATGTGAAGCGATCCCGTGATGCATGCGCCCAATAGCGGTTGAGTCTCACCAAACTTTTCGCGCAATGCCATCAGCCCTGGCATCTCCACCTGCGCGAGTTCAATTTCTTTGCGCCCAAAATCCGCAAGAGAAAGATCAGCAATTTTATATTCATGCGTATCTATTACAGATGTCATGACTCTCCTTCGTCCGTCAATTGTTTGTACTGTGATGTTCTTGCCAGTGGTACATAGCAATGCCCGCAGCAACAGAAGAGTTCAGCGAACGTGTAGAACCCGTCATTGAAATCTCATAGATGCTGTCGCATCGCTTTTTCGCTTCGTCGGTTAGGCCAACACCTTCGTTGCCAAAGAGCAACATCGAGTTTTCTGGAAGCATTGCTCCTTCGATCGGGATGGATGTTTCGCAGTTATCGATACCAATGAGTGTGAGATTATTATTTTCACAAAACTCATGAAGATCTTCGACCGTGTCGTGATGATAAACATGCACATAGCGATACGTCGCCATTGCGCCTCGACGATTCCATTTCTTTTCACCAACAATATGGAAGCCAGAAACATTAAATGCATTCGCGCTGCGCGTTATAGTTCCTAAGTTGAGATCTTTTTCCCAATTTTCAACGGCAACGTGAAGTGGCGCACGAGTTAAATCTAAATCTGCAACGATGGCTTCTACTGTCCACGTTTTATATTTATTCACGACATTGCGTGGATCGCCGTCGCGAATTAATACCGGATCGTACCGATCATCTTCCATTACGACATAGCTCCGATAAAAAATTACGCAAGTGCGTTTTTCAGTTCCCAGATCACATCGACGGGTCCTGGATCAACACCGGTTGCTAACGCCATATATAACGAAGTTAATGATCCAATATAGGTCAGGTCGACAAGATGAGCCAAAGGTGTATCGCCTTGCGCGCGAACTTCAATAATGTCGTGGAGCGTTTCGCGAATAAGTTCACGAGTGATTTCAAAACGTCGTTGAACTTGTTTATGTTCGTAATCATGACGCAACTCAAGAAGCGTCAACATTTGTCGGGTCACATCACCGTTTTGCCCATACCCAACGATTTCATTGTGGCAGAGCTCAGGGTAATAGTGTGAATAACACGGAACTTTTGCGTTTTCATTTACGTCACATTTAAATCGGTATGCAGCAACAGCACCAAGAGCACCACCGCCATAGAGCACAGGAATTGTTGTTGAAATTCTCCGGACTAACTCTGCAACAATGTGGTCGCCCTTGGGGTCGATGCATTCATCTCGCCGCTTGGTCACTTGAGCAATTGCAGATTCACATTGCGCAATACCTCCGGGAAATATACCCAACTTATCGAGGGCAACAAAGATGGGTCCGATGAGCGCGCCCATTGCAGCGCGAGGCTGCAATCCTTCGGGTGCACCATAGCGAACACAAGGACTCGACGATTGGGAAGCAATGGTTGCGAGTTCACCACCAGAACACACAACAATCATTGGAGCATTCGCTTTCTGTGCTTCACGTACAGCGCTGAGTGTTTCTTCTGTCATGCCGGAATAACTTGCTGCTATCACCAAGGTGTTTGGTCCAACAAAGCCAGGGAGTTCATAATGTTTAGAGACAATAACGGGCAAGGAACACGTCGGTGCAAGGATGGCGGAGACGATATCGCCGCTCACGCCCGATCCTCCCATGCCGAGAACGATGATTGACGTCAGAGATGACACATCAATCGCGGATACATCTACTTTCAGGGCATCATCGACGGCAGTGCGGAATTGCTCTGGTTGAGAATGTGTCATAGGAACATAGCCAATTGAATCCATACTGATCTTTCTTTCTAGAGGATATGTTTATCGCGCGGTCCGGTATATCGAGTTGCGGCGTTAAGGTATTTTTCGTGGGTTGCATCATCAACATCGGTTGCTTCTTCCACGAGCATCACGGGGATGGAATCAACTATGTCGAAACTTTTCTTTAACCGCGGGTTGTACAACACGTTTTCTGATGGAACATACGCAAGCGTCTGATAATCGATAGGACACACCAGCATGTTCAACAAAGTCACACTGAGTTCGTTGTTATTTAGCGTCATGCTTCACCACGAATGACAGAGAGAAGCTCACGTGTTTTTTCTTCACATAATTCACGTGTATCTGCTTCAACGTTCAATCGCACGAGCGGTTCTGTGTTGCTCGCACGAACATTGCACCACCAGTTGGTATCTTCAATTGTGAATCCATCAAGATCATCATTCTTATACTCTTTATATTTTTCAACCACGCGAGCAATTGATTCAGCAACGCTATCGACCCTCGAATTAATTTCACCACTTTGAGAATAGTTTTCAAATTGCTTTCTCAGTTCAGAAAGTTTGACGCCAGAATTCGCAATGACCTCAAGAACCATCAGTGCAGCAATCAAACCCGAATCAGCTTTAAAATTATCTCGGAAATAGTAATGGCCCGAATGCTCTCCACCAAAGATCGCGCCGGTGTCTGCCATCACTTGCTTAATAAAACTATGACCCACGCGCGTACGCACTGCTTTACCGCCCAGTGCTTCGATTGTTTCGGGCACGGCATGAGAACAAATAAGGTTATACACAATAGATTCGCCAGGATATTTCGTTAACAACGCTTGTGCGACCATTGCAACTGTGACGAAACCGCCAACTGTTTGACCGAGATCATCGACAAGAAACACTCGATCGGCGTCACCATCGAAAGCAAGGCCAATATCGGCTCCCGTTTCAACGACGCGACGTTGAAGATCTTTCAGGTTTTCGGGTTGAATGGGATCAGCAGGATGATTGGGGAAAGTTCCATCGAGTTCACCAAAGAGAACATCGAGTGTGCAATCAAGCGAATCAAAAACATAAGGGACAACAAGTCCGCCCATACCATTTGCTGTATCGGCAACAACACTGAGCTGTGAGATCGACTGAGGATCAATAAACGATAAACAGTGCGCACGAAAATCTTCGAGCAGATTCTTTTCTGTTATCTCACCAATTTCTTCGGCACGTTCAATAAGACCCGTTGCTACCGCTGCTTTGATTTGATTCAAACCAGTATCTTCACCAATGGGTGCAGCCGACGCACGACACATTTTCAAACCGTTATATTCAGCGGGATTATGTGATGCTGTAACCATAGCTCCGGCCATCTTCAATTGACCGCTCGCAAAGTACAACATATCTGTTGACGCTAAACCAATAGAAATGACATCGGCACCTGCAAGAGTTGCCCCCTCGATAAATGCATGTGCCAAAGCAGGCGATGATGTACGCATGTCGTGTCCGACCACGATTGAGTCGGCATTGAGGTATCGAACGAAGGCATTTCCGATCAGTCGCGCAAGCGAAGCATCCCATTCACCCGGGTAAAGACCACGAACATCGTAGGCCTTGAAAATTGTATCTAAATTAACTGTTGAAGCATCGGTCACGGAGATAAAGTCTACCGTTTTGGACCGAATAATATCGATAGATACCTGAAATTCCTCCGTTTAGAGAATTTTACTGAAAAGGCCATTGCCAATAAGGCAAGGATACCTAAGAAAAATGCGATATTCGAGCCCCACTCCACAGCGTCTCGCTCCATTTTAATTGTGACATCTTTTTCTGTTGGAACAACAACCATAAAGTTTGGACTCGCGCGATACACCTCACTCGCGCCGCTTGTTGAAAAAGTTGGGTAATACGAAACCTTCACGAGAACAGGCTCACCGATTTTATCGACATGAAAACTGACCGAGTCGTGATTAACCTTAATATCAGAAACTTTTACTTTTGGCTTTTTTGCTCGTTGAGCATCACTCAATGGTTGAGATAGTGCTTTGCGGGCTGTTTGACGTTTCCAATTCTTTGGACCATCTTGCACCAAGATCGGATATGCATCGACTGCATTGAACCAGTAGTACAACCAACGGTTTCCACTTTGCGACCAATCCGCTGAACTCGACTTATCGGTAACGACAACCGGCTGTTGCGCAATCGCTTCGACGACGGGTGAATCTTTCACTTGATAAATATTGAATCCCAAAGGTTCGGTACCGTCGACGTCAGATAATTTTTTGATGAGTGTTAAATCACCATTTGTATCAGCTGCTGCTATCGCTTCTGGAGAAAATGCCATGTAATACTTGACGCCCATCATTTGCATGTGTTGTACACCACGATGGAAATCGTTTGTAAGGTTGCCATATGCACTCACCCAACAGTTTTTTTCTACATCGGTAGGTTCAAGTGATCCTGGTGCACAGACAGGCCAACGCATAGGGTTTGACGGATTCTTCGACAACTCAGCAACCGTCAAAAAGTGATATGCAGTTGAACCAGCTGCCTCAAAATACAGTCCCTCTTGTGAGGCAACCCTGTGATCGGTGAAATAGGGCAACAGCATCAATGCAAGCGTTGTTCCATAAACACCAGGGATCGTTTCCCACAACGCGCGCCCTTGTGGCAACGCCGACATCTCTTCCATAATTTTTTTGTACTCTTCGGATGTCTTGTAAACAGCCTCGCCTTCTTGGCCGCAATAGCGCTGAGGTTTGCGTTCATATCCTTCAAAATTAAATCGAGCCCAACCCGGTGCGAGACCACGCTTGTCTGCAAAAAATCGGTCATCAACTGTTGGACAACCGCGAGTGTCCTTGGGTACTGACCCGAAACCAATCAGTTGAACAACTCCAAAGATAATCAGCACAATAACCGTACCCGTGCGTACATATTTTGAAGCCGTGAGAATCGATCGGTTATGCAGAGTGTAGGCAAGCCGAGATACAAGCACACTGGGCAATCGAAATACTTCGCCATATCCCGCTGCAGCGACAAAGAAAATAAAGAGATAGAAAAATGGTAAGAAGCGTAAATTCCATGCATGACCTTCGGGCCACTGAACAAAGACTGCTCCCATGACTAAAGCAGTGACGAGAATCGGGATAATGCTCTTGCGAAGAAGTGCAGCAGAAATAATAAAACCAATCGCGGCTGGAACAAAAACAAATTTAATCATGTAGCTCGGCAAAATATAAAGTTCGTACACTTCATTTACGCCAGGCGTTGTTACAACATCGACAAGTTTTTCATACCGCATGTTGGACGTATATTGGAAACGCGCGAGCAGAGGAACCAGCCATACGCTCGACAACAAAAATCCTACGAACAACGGGAAAGTATCCCGTCCAATGTCAGCAGCTGTTTTCCGATCTTTAACGCAACAATAAATGATCGACCCAACAATGAAGAGCGTTAAGCATCCAAACACAATCATCGAAATAAGAGAGACTGTTGTCAGCGATTTTTCGACTGTGCGATCAAAGAAGAACTCTCCAATAATCCCAATCGCCAATGAAAGCGATATGACAGAACCGAGAAGTGCGTATCCCAGCCAACGAGTTATTCCTTTGCGTGCCGCGTAACTTGCTCCCCAGAAAGCCAATGCCGCGAAACCCAGAAAGATCGCAACAACAAGGTGACTCATCACCGTGAGCGCAAAAAGAATAGAAACCAAACAACGATGTTTTCCTTCACGCAACATCACGAAGAATGTTCCTAAAAAGAGAAGTGCAAATGTGAGTGCTATCGAAAAGGAAAACTCCCCTGCCATAGACGACAAGATCGGTCCGCCCATAATGTGGTGGTTGAAGTTGGCGTTCGAATAATTAACAAGAGTGCTTGCTGTTCCGCTTGACGTTCCGCGCGGGTCCCCACCGAAAAACAAAAATGCCATTGCGGCAAAAGACATGAGAAGAGGAATTGGTTTTGGTGCCTTAATGCAACGTCCCATAACGTATGCGGAAAGAGGAAGGAAGACAGAACCGAGAACAGTAACTATTTTGAATGCAATGTTATAGGGAAGAAAGACATCGAAAAAGATCACCATGAGAGCAGGAACGGGGAAATAATATTGCCCAATCGGGAAGCCCGAATAGTTGTCCATGGTCCAACCAAAAATGCGACCATGCGGAAGTAAAAAGTCGCGGATAAAAGCAGGCCACCATACGTGCGCGCCCATATCGCCACCCGTTGGAGTGGTATCGGCGAAGATGAGATCGGGATGCAGCGTGATCCACACAATCCACATACATAATCCAACACCAATAAAAGTCGCAGCAGCTCGGACAAATGCGTACGGTTGATTTTTGATTCTCACTACACGACGATGGAAAATATCAGAAATGCGTTCGGCCAAAGGATGGCCCGATGGTGCTGACGGAGCAGTCGTTTCTTTTTCGTCAGCAGATGTCACGGTTCTATTGTTGCAGAAATCTGCGACATATTATGGCAATCATCCATATATGGAGCGTGAATTGGCGTTAACGGGATTTTTTCAGTTTACGCTTGAAGGTTTTTTGCGTAGTTCAGCACACTTGTGAGATCGACGTCTTGATCTTGACTCTCCCACTTCTGAGTTTCACATCGCCCGCAGCGACGAAATGCGACATCCTTATCGCCGAGTGACATGGTGATTTCTACATAAGTATCACTTTTACAATTTGGGCAACGCATGAGTGTCTCCTTGGGCCTAATAAATCTCGATAAACGAATATTCGGCATATTCGAGCTAAAACTTAAATCGCGTGATTCTGCGCCATACGCTGGACTAATGCTGCTTATACAGAAATATAGTTGTTGCCCTGAAGGAAGATAATAATCACCGTTGTGAGATTAAATCCGATATGCAAACAGATCGACGCATCGAGTCTTCCGCGATACATTGCCAGCCCGGACGCCAAAAACCCAAAAGCAACAAGAGTTGTGAACCCATAAAAAGATTTCGGATCGCTCAAATGGACGGCTGCAAATAGAACGCCAGTAATGAGAATGGTCACAAAAGGGGCAACTTTTTTATTGAGACCGCGCATGAATAATCCTCGAAAACAAACTTCTTCTGCAACGGGGACTGCAAACGCAACGAGAAAAAGAAAAATATAAAAGGTAACACCAGACGCCGTCCGTACACTTGTCACAACATCTTGCTCATGGTTTCCATCGATGATATTTTGAAACGGACTGGTGAGCACTATCCCCACAAACTGCAGACCAACACCCGCGAGAAGATAATATGCCGCGCTGGGTGTAAATCGAAAACCAACATCGCGGAAAGGGTTCTTCGTCCCTCGAACCATGCTGACGAGCCAAACATAGAAGAATAATGAAGCACATTGAATGACAAGAGCACCAATCAGCAAAGTATGAGACGTGACGAGATCTCCAATTGCGTCAGAGATTTCTTGTGAGGAAATGTCGGGATTTGCATCTTTCAGCGACTGCACTTTGAGAAAGGAGACAATCCCTACATAGGGAACGGAACTCAAGAGATAGACAGCAATAGCCCCAATCCCTGCAATAAGCCAAAATCTTGGGATTCGCTCGGTTGCACCATCTATTTTCTCCACAGGGGAAGTTTTGTCGAGATCAAGGTGTTGTAAGGATTCGTAGCGCTACCGTTTGTTTGCAGCAAAATATATGACCCGATAATTTATATCGGGCCATGCTCTTAGCTCCTCGCATTAAGAGATTTCGGCCTAACATGGTCGGTGGCGTAACCACAGAAACCGTTCACCATTCTTAAGGTATATAGATGACTAACCCTCCTGAAAATCCAACCCCTTCAACACCAAAGAAGCCATCATCAAAATCGGGCGACCAGAAAACACCAAAGCAACCAAGTCCACGACGCATCAATATGTGGGCATGGGTAGCAATGGGCTCTGTTTTATTCATTCTCCTCATGGGCTCGAACCAGCTATTCCAAAACGAAAAACAAACGACGCTGAAATATTCCGGCGCTGAAAACAGCTTTATTTATTTTGTCGAAAACGGCAATGTGAAGTCGGCAACATTCGAGCCGCTGACGGGAAACATAACAGGAAAACTAAATAAAGAATTTAAAGGCAACACGAGTTTTAAAACTGCAGGGCCACTCGATGATCTCCCCGAGAGTGTCCTCAAACTCATGAACGAAAACGACGTTGCGTTTAGCTATAAGAAAGCTGAATCAAACCTGCTTATCGATCTGATCCCGTATGTTTTACCGATTGCGCTCCTCATAGGGGTTTTCCTCTTCCTGTCACGGCGCGCGCAAGGACAAATGGGGTCCGTCATGAATATCGGACGAAGCAAAGCAAAGATTTATTCAACAGAAAACCCGAAGACGACCTTCGAAGATGTGGCTGGTTATTCAGCTGTTAAACAAGAAATTTCTGAAGTTGTGGACTTCTTGAAAAACCCTGTGAAGTTTCGCGATATTGGTGCGCGCATTCCTCGCGGCGTTTTACTTGTTGGCCCTCCGGGAACAGGTAAGACGTTGATTGCGCGAGCAGTCGCCGGAGAAGCGGGTGTTCCGTTTATTTCTGTGACGGGTTCTGACTTCATGGAAATGTTCGTCGGTGTTGGAGCATCGCGTGTCCGTGATCTATTTGAAACGGCAAAGAAAAGTGCACCTGCAATTATTTTTGTCGATGAAATCGATTCCATCGGACGCAAACGTGGAGCCGGTATGGGTGGCGGACACGACGAACGTGAACAAACCCTCAACCAAATGCTTTCCGAAATGGATGGTTTCGAACCCACCGAAGGAATTGTGATGATGGCTGCAACGAACCGTCCTGACATTCTTGACTCTGCATTGCTTCGTCCGGGCCGATTCGATCGACAAATCGTTGTTCCTCTTCCCACACAAGAAGAGCGTTCCGAAATACTGAAAGTTCACTTCAAGGGCAAAAAAATTGCCGATGATGTTTCTATCGACACCCTTTCACGTGCAACACCAGGAATGAGCGGTGCTGAACTTTCGAACCTGGTCAACGAAGCAGCACTTCATGCAGTTCGACGCGGTCAAACTGACATCCACGCGCCTGATTTCAACTCAGCAATCGATCGTGTCTTGATGGGTCTTCGTCGTCCTTCCATCATGATGAATGAGCACGAAAAGAAACTCACCGCGTGGCACGAAGGTGGTCATGCACTGATGGCTTACTTGTCAAAACATGCTGACCCCGTGCATAAAGTCACCATCCTTCCCACAGGTATGGCATTAGGAATGACGCAACAGCTCCCCTTGGAGGAACGTCATTCGTATAACCGAAGTTATCTCGATGACCAACTCATGGTATTGCTCGGTGGACGCGGAGCTGAAAGGACAGTTTTCGAAAACGTTTCAACAGGTGCGCACAACGACCTTGTTCGTGCAACAGAAATTGCACATTCAATGGTTCGTGAATGGGGAATGTCAGAAAAAGTTGGGCCAATGGCATGGGGTGATTCCAACATGGTTTTCCTTGGTGAAGACATGATGCAATCCAAATCGTATTCCGACGACACCGCTCACACCATCGACATCGAAGCGCAAATGATCCTCATGACAACCGAAGCACGTGTCACAAAAGTCCTCACCGACTTCCGTGCTGGTCTTGATGCTATTGGAGAAGCTCTTGTCGAGCATGAAGAGATTTCTGGTGAAGAAGTTGCACGGCTCGTCGATGAAGCAATGGGTCGACCTTGTGCAAATAGCGTTATTGCCTCCGAAGTGAAAATCTAGTTTCCAGGGTCGGACCCTGGAAAGCAGTTAATTAGTGATTCGAGCAGCCCTGGACTTCGTCGCCTCGTGCTCGAGCAACCCCAGCCCATAAATCTGTTGCCGTCACTGGTCCAACATACGAGCTCAGCACAACTCCATTTTCGTCAGCAATAACCAATGTCGGAACTGCCTCTATTTGATATTTACCATGAAGCTTTTTACCAACGGTGTCTTCATATTCCACATCGATAACATTCACCTGATCTGAACTCACCACGAGTGCTTTGTCACGAACGTTAGAACATGAGTCGCAGACATTTGATGAAAATAAAACGACGAGTGTCTCAGCTGTTGCCTGAGGAAAATCGTTACGTTCAATCTTGACGGGCGGGTCGTACGTCGTTGGGGCAACTTCACTCACACGTCGACGATGAACAACGATGAATATTGTCAGCGTCGTCAGAATAAATGCTCCATAGATAACCCACATCATGAGCGAATCTCTATCCCCTGTGCATAGTGCGTAAAGGCAGTATCTCCAGCGCCTGAAACAATCGTCTTATCGGATTCGACATCAAGAATTGTACTGACATCAACTCCTAATGTTGAGAGCGACACCGCTTTAAACTGCTTCGCGCTAAGCTCCACCGTAATTTTACGTGATGTTCCAAAAATAGAAACCGAAACTTGCGCATTCGAATCATGCGGATTGTAGAGGTATAAAACATCAGCTACAGCTACGGGTACAAATGCCCGCTCTGTTGGCTGCAGCGTTGATGAGCCTGACGAAACAGCATTTCCTGCACTATAGATCCATGATTGAAAGATTTTTGATGGACGATGCGAACTTTTTGCAACACCTAACCGAAGCAAACGTGTTGAAAAATCAGATCCGATATTTTCTAACAACACCGTGCTTCCCGTCGTTACTATTTGCGACTCA
>CAZFAO010000026.1:0-19465 GCA_964516875.1 uncultured Burkholderiales bacterium | reverse complement strand
ATTACAAGAACGACGGCGACTCTGTTCAACGTTTGTTTTACGACACCGTCAAAGGTGGTGACTTCCGTTCGCGTGAAGCCAACGTTCACCGCCTCGCGCAAGAAAGTCTCAACATTATTGACCAATGCGTAGCTCAAGGTGTTCCGTTCGCACGTGAATATGGCGGCTTGCTCGACAACCGAAGTTTTGGTGGTGCGCAAGTTTCCCGTACGTTTTACGCGCGCGGCCAAACAGGTCAGCAACTCTTGCTCGGTGCATACCAAGCGCTTGAACAACAAGTGGGTCTTGGCAATGTGGAAATGAATACGCGCACGGAAATGCTTGACGTTGTCATCAAAGACGGCAAGGCGTGCGGAATTATTACGCGAGATCTCATCACGGGTGAGATTGAAAGCCACTCGGCACACGCTGTTGTATTGGGAACTGGCGGTTACGCAAACGCGTTTTATCTTTCTACTAATGCAGTTGGCTGTAATGTCACGGCAACATGGCGCGCACATAAAAAAGGTGCGTTCTTTGCCAACCCGTGTTACACGCAGATTCACCCCACGTGTATTCCTGCGAGTGATGACTTTCAATCAAAGTTGACATTGATGAGTGAATCTCTCCGCAACGACGGACGCATCTGGGCGCCAAAATCAAAAGACAACAACCGTGCAGCAAAAGATATTCCAGAAGACGAACGCGACTATTACTTAGAACGTAAATATCCTGCTTTTGGAAACTTGGTTCCTCGCGACATTGCATCGCGCAATGCAAAAACCGTTGTTGATGAAGGCCGCGGTGTCGGCCCACTGAAAAATGGTGTGTACCTCGACTTCTCCGATGCCATTGAACGTCTCGGCAAGCATGTAATTGCCGAACGTTACGGAAACCTTTTTGAAATGTACGAGCGCATCACCGATGAGAATCCTTACGAAGTTCCAATGCGTATTTTCCCGGCGTTGCACTACACCATGGGTGGAACATGGGTGGATTACAACCTCATGAGTACTGTCGATGGACTGTTCGTTATTGGCGAAGCAAACTTTTCCGATCACGGCGCTAACCGCTTGGGTGCTTCTGCACTCATGCAAGGCCTGGCAGATGGATATTTCGTGTTGCCTTACACAATTGGCGATTATCTCGCTCCCCTCTTGGGCGATTCTGTTGTTGCAACCGATGATCCTGCTTTTGTCGAAGCTGAAAATGCCGTGCATGATCGCATCGATCAGTTCATGTCGATTGGCGGAACGCGTTCTCCTGATGACTTCCACCGTGAACTTGGAAAAATTCTTTGGGAAAACTGCGGAATGGAACGAAGCGCTGAAAGTTTGAAAAAAGCACTGGAAGAAATTCCAAAACTTCGTGAAGAATTCTACAAAGATCTTCGCGTTCTTGGTTCTGATGACGAACTCAACCAGACGCTAGAAAAAGCTGGCCGTGTTGCAGACTTTTTGGAATTCGGTGAACTGATGGTGCGCGATGCACTTCATCGCGAAGAAAGTTGTGGCGGCCACTTCCGTGTTGAACACCAAACTCCCGAAGGTGAAGCACTCCGCGACGACGACAACTTCGCCTACGTTGCTGCGTGGGAATACACCGGTGATACTTCCCAGCCTGAACTCCACAAAGAATACTTGGACTTCGAAGAAGTTCATCTCGCTCAACGATCGTACAAATAAGGAATAGTGCAATGCATGTAACACTCAATGTGTGGCGACAACACTCCAACAAAGAAAACGGATATTTTGAAACATATGATGTGAGCGACATCAGTGAAGAGATGTCGTTCTTAGAACTCTTCGACACGTTGAACGAGCGATTGATTTCTCAAGGGAAAGAACCCGTTGCGTTTGATTCAGATTGTCGCGAAGGAATCTGCGGAATGTGTTCCATGATGATTAACGGACAAGCGCACGGTCCTGAAAATGGGACTGCAACATGTCAACTTCACATGAGAAAGTTCAGCGATGGTGACGTCATCACTGTTGAACCTTTCCGCGCAACATCATTTCCTGTCATCAAAGACTTAACTGTTGATCGTTCCGCTTTGGACAAAATTGTTCAATCGGGTGGATATATCGACGCGCCCACAGGTGCTGCAGGTGATGCGAATCAAACTCTCATTCCCAAAGCAGTGCTCGATGCATCAATGGATGCAGCGCAGTGTATTGGGTGCGGAGCATGTGTTGCTGCATGTCCCAATGGTGCCGCGAACTTATTCACGTCCGCAAAATTGATGCACTTGAACTTGCTTCCTCAAGGTCAACCCGAGCGTTACGATCGTGCAATCAACATGGTCGAAACAATGGATGCATACTTTGGTTCATGCACGAACCACGGCGAATGCCAAGAAGCATGTCCAAAAGAAATAACAATTGACTTTATTGCACTCATGAACCGCGACTACGTGAAAGCCCAATTGAAAAATCGCGCAACAGTAAGTCAGAAGTAGCTTTAGTGAATAGCGCTGTTCTTGCAGCACTCGGTGCAGGAGCCGCTTGGAGTATTGCTACCTTTGCGTCGGGTCGCGCCGTTCGAGGCGTTAGCGCTCCTCTGTTAACAGCGATTTATAGCGGTATTGCATCGGTCCTTTTTGGAATTTTATTTTTGCTCAGCGATGAACGCGCTGCTATCGAAACTTCGAACGTCTCGAATATCGTCGGGAAAACCCTTGCTGCTGGAATCGGCGCGGGTCTTGCCTTCTCCGTGGGAATGACCGTCATTTCCATTGGGCTTTCGAAAGGGCGCGCAGGTGTTGTGGGACCGCTTTCGTCCACGCTTGGAGTTGTCGTTCCATTTATTTATGCCGTCTTCTCACACCGATTGCCAGAACCCATTGCCCTTGTTGGAATAATCGTTTTGTTTTTTGTTCCCTGGCTAGTAACTCGTTCACAGAAGTCATCTGCTCATACAACAACTGTGACATACGACATGATTCTCGGAACAATTTCCGGAATTGGATTTGGATTTTATTACGTCGGTCTTTTTCTCGCGCCCAAAGCAACTCCCCTTTTGACGATGACCATTGTTCAACTGGCGAGCGGTTGCGCAATGTTAGGAGTTCACATTTTCACACGGAGTTCATGGAAGATTAAAAGAGAACATTTTTCCTGGGCTTCGTATTTTGTAATCGGTGAAGTCGTGGGTGCCCTCTTCTTGCTCTATGCCGTTTCCAACGGCACGCCCGCAGTCGTGTCGACCGTGGCATCGGCTTTGTATGTGTCTCTTTTACTTGTGCTGTCGTACTTCATCAATCGCGAGCGATTTATTGCACCACAAATTGTTGGATTTGGATTAACAGTCGTTGGTATTGCACTCGTGGTGCTCAATACGTAGCTCTACTCCTCAGCGGAGAGAGTGCGCGAAGTTCAAGGTTTTCAATGCGCACAACTGCTGGTTGATCTGAGGCATTGACAAGTCGGCCACCATCCGCAGCGCCCAGAAAGTTCCACCCCCGCCGCGGTCCATGTCGCTCTTTGCGTGGAGGCGCATTTAAGGTCCAAGCAATCGCAGGACTATCTGGCTTGTTGATGTCGTCATATAAATATGCACTTCCCTGCTCACCTCGTATACCGCCAACTTTCGTTCCTTGTGCTCGAGTCACTGAATATCGCGAGCCAGGCGCTAGAGAAACGAGACGAATTTTAGATTGCGGACGATTCAAGTTAACGATCTGAGAATCGGAAAGGCCAGGTTCGTCTTCAAATGAATCAACAACGCGACCTGCGAGCACTTCATAATCATCAAGCGCATCAATCATCGGGTCATCATGATCGAGGATAACGTGCGGTTCTACTTCTTCAACATTCAAGCGCTCAGCCAACACCGCGCATGCTCCCCAGGTTTGAATGTTAACTGTGGAACGAGGATCACCCCACCCCTCCCACAAATCGTCAAGGTAGTCCTCATCAGCAGGTTCGGATAAAGCAATACGTGCACCTTGGTGAGGTCGTGAAGCAACTCCATCAAATTGATATTTGAACGGACCTGATCTTTCGAATGAGTCGGTCGTTGTAATTTCAACAGGCGCTTGACAATCACCCGGCTGTATTCCGAACGTAGATACAAGAGTGTTTTGTGCAGCCGTTGCGATACTGACAATTGCAGGCCGTGTAAATACGAGAAGTGTTCCCCGAGATCCATTTCTCACTTGAATGGGCGCCTGAAACACTCCGTTGATAAAAGGCTGCAACTGCCCTGGCCATCGCTCGTTGTATCTATCGACAAGTTGGTTCATCATCATCCTTAACATGGTCGCAATTCATTGCAAGTTATTCTGCCTCGTGATTGAGCCCCTGTCCAAATTGCCACGTAATTGTTATTGGCTCACTATTTAAAGCCCACAGGCATCATCACATTTAACGGCTCGTGAAAATAGCATTCGGTTCCGGGCAATAGCGCGCCATGCGATTTCTACAGCCCATCGTGTCCCTGAAAATCTCGACAAGGTGCGTGCGAGACGGTGATATTTTTTGGTGAGACCCATCGAAGCAATAAGCGCTTCTCCTCCAACAGCGGCTGTTCCATCAGGGCGAGCAACAACAAGTTTTTTTCCAATGGGAAGATGCGAATACATCGTGCGCGCTAAATCCGTGTGTGCACCAAGCGTAACAATGGATTCACGTAATTCATGTTCGCTTAACATCTGTCGCGACTTCTTACAAATATTGCAATGGTCGTCGTACACAATCACATAGGTATCGCGAAGATCCGCCTCGCTCGTTGCCTCTGTTATTTCAGCACGGGTCACGACGTTTTGCCCATAAGCATTGGCAGGAGTGCAAACAGCGGACCCATGGTTGGAATTTTCCCAACGAGCTCTTCCATTTTTGTTTCATAAGCAGGAATCGACGACATATATTGCACCCCCATAAACAGTGACATCAATCCCATGGCAACATCGTCGTACGTCAAATCGTTCGGCAGGTTGGCATTGCCCAGAATTCTCACGAGACTGTGATGTGTTAATTCAATCCATGGATCAAACACTTTCTCCACCGCTTGTGCAATGTCTTCATCGTTCTGAGCTGCTGCAACGAATTGGCTGAGGATCATAAACGAGCAGGTCTTTCGATCTTCAACAAAAACCTCGTAGAGCTTGATGGACGCGTCCGCCATATTTTCTACATCGGCAAGTTGTTCTTTATACAGAGTAAATCTTCGAGCACTCATGTCTGATACTGCCGCAATAATGAGACCCGTCACTGATCCGAAATAGTAAAAGACAAGCGATTGATTCACTCCTGCAGAATCTGCAATTGCGCGCGCTGTTGCACCATCAATTCCCTTTTCGGTGATCACATCGAGCGCAGCCTTCATGAGTTGTTGTTGTGTTGCGCTGTTGTCTCGTGTTGTTTTATTGCGACCCATTTCGATCACCTTACCTTGTTGATTACCCTAACGCACAAATCAGTGACGGCATTCTGAGCCGCCACTGATTATCAATAATTAGATTACAAACTTCCTGGAAGTTTCGGACTTGGTGTTTCCTGTCCAACAGATGCACCGGCTGTTGCAAGATTCTCGTTGTACTTGGCAAGCGTCTCTTCGTACGCTTGACGCATCGATGATTTATCTTCGCGAAGGTTCTTCTGCTCTGCCGTTTTTCGCATATTGTTCAACACCAGCATGTTAAACAGATGAGCAAAAGCTAAGACCACGAGCAAGATACCGAACTTCCGCGTGCTTGTTTCAAACACTTCTGACACTGTGTCGGCATTGCCGCCAGCAACTGTTAATGATGCGAATCCCAAACTAAACATGATGAAACCCGTAACGAGAAGTCTGTTCACTGCTTTGGCAAGTGGTTCGTTATCGCGAAATACAACCGCTAAAAAATGCGCGCCATTTCGATAGAGAGTTGCAGCCAACCATGTGACCAGCGGTATCGAAAGAATCGTATAGATCACGTAGACGTTGACGATGTATGTATTTGTGTTCATTTTTTGGCCTCCTAGCCTTGATTGATTATTACGACATCTGCGAAACAGATAAGCGGAAAAGCAGCCTGGAAAACAATGAGCCCAATAAATATCGTCTTATCGAAGAGTGCCAATGCTGTGTTGATGTTCTTGAGTGTTGCGTTTTCTTTTGTAAGGCGCCGGCGCGCAACTGAACTAAAGAGAAATGGAATGCTTCCAATTGCATACAATACAAACGCGAACATGATGACCCCACCGAAAATTGCGCTCCACCAAACCCAAAACCCAACACTCAAAAACACTTCGAAAAATGTAACTTCCGAAAATGACGTTAGGTAGAGAGCTACACCAATGATGCTGAGAAAAAGAGTGACGTGAGAAACAAGTCCCCAGTAACCAAGTGTTATGGGGTGAAATTTTTGAGTGCGACGCTCAAAATCATCGGTGAGGGTGACTCTCTTCTTTCGGCTTTCTCGGTATTTGTTAAGCATATGCTTAATATAAAGCTTGGCGAATCATTTGTCAAGCGGTTGCTTAAAGTATTTGCTTAATCATGCCCTGAACAGGCATTTCCCTGAATAAGTTACCCATTTTAAGGGTAAGACCCTAAAACAGAAGGCCGCCGAGGGGAACATCGTGGTCGGGAGCAATGAGGACCACCTTCCCTGCTTCGTCGGGCACTCCCAGGGTTAAGGACTCGCTGATGAACGGCCCGATCTGGCGCGGTGGGAAGTTCACAACACCCATTACGAGACGGCCGATAAGGTCTTCTTGCGTGTAGTGCTCGGTGATCTGGACGGAAGATCGTTTCGTTCCGATCTCTTCACCGAAGTCAATCGTGAGCTTATAGGCGGGCTTGCGCGCTTCCGGAAAATCTTCCGCCGCGATCACTCGACCAACAGCGATTTTGACCTTTTCAAAATCATCGATGGTTGCTTCGTTATAAGTCATTCATTTCTCCTTGTGGGGTCGGCCACACTTTGTAATAAGTTACCCGTTTACAGGGTAAGACCCTCTAAAACGTCTCCTCGTCGGTGGACATAATGTTGTCAACTTCAAAGCGCACTGCATCGATACGTTCCTGACAGAACGCGATCAATTCATGTGCGCGCTTCACTTTCTCGCTGAGCACATCAATGTCAACATTGCGATCATCGACTTGCTCGACAATTGTCTCGAGTTCTTCATGTGCTTCTTGATAACTTTTTGGTTCAGCTGGTTTCTTCTTTGTCGTTGTAGCCACGTCTATCCTTTTTCTGTTTTATCTACTGTTGAAATGATTTCTCCATCCACAACTCGCGTTGTAATGGTTGCACCTTTTTTTAGATCTTTAATACTGCGAACTGTTTCACCTGCTACGTTGGTGGTGAGCGAGTAGCCACGTTCTAAAACACGCATGGGGTCATGCGCGCTAATCAATGCAGTGAGTGAAGAGAGCGATTCTTTTGCGTTTTCAAATGCGCGCTGAGTACTTGCTGTTAGCGAAATTTTTGCGTTCTCAAGAACGCTCGACGAACGCTCTAACACATACGAGACATCGCTTAAACGCTGTGAAATATTAGCCAAACGCGTTTCGCTTGTTGTCAGAAAATCAGTCACGACATCATCAATTGTTCGGCCCAGTTCCGCCACAACCTCAAGCGCCTCCGTTGTTCGCTCGATCATGAATTGTGCACAAGCCGTTGGCGTTTTGAGTGTGGAGTGCGCCACGATATCGGCAACGCTCACGTCAATCTGGTGACCAAGTCCTGTGATAACAGGAGTATTCATTGCAGTAATTGTTCGCGCAACAATTTCTGAATCAAATGTTGCCAGGTCAGACTTTGCTCCCCCACCTCGACACAACAAAACCACGTCCACATCGAGTGCGTCGGCATATTTCAATCCTGCAACGACCGATGCAGGCGAATCGTGACCTTGCATCAACGCATTAATAGCGTGAATACGAAAACCGTATCCACTTCCCTTAAGTTGATCGACAACGTCGTGGTACGCAGCAGAATCAATCGATGTCACTAATGCAATATCAGCACACAATGAAGAAAGTTCCAACTCACCGTTAGAACGCAAAATTCCTTCGGCGGTCAGCTTGGCGATAAGTTCTCGTCGCGCAATCGCGATTTGACCGAGCGTATATGCAGCATCGACATTGCTTGCCGCCAGAGACATCTTCCCATAGGGCGCATAAAAGTCAGGCCGCGCAAGAATGCGCACTTCTCGATCTTCCAGCAGAATCTCGCGAAGATTTCCTTTGATCTTGCCCGCATTCCATTTCAGAAGTGTCACAGGAATCGTGCACGGCGCTTTGCCGCTGGATGAATCAACGAGATCAAAATAAATATGACCGCTGGAATGAAAGCGAAGCCGCTGGACTTCTCCGCGCACCCAGATATCGTTGGGAAATGAATCCGTTACAGCTTCAGAAATCGCATCGTTGACCTGGCGAACGGTGAGTGTTTGCTCGGAAAGAGCACCGTTTTCATCCTCTAAATAGTCAAAAAGATCCTCATCCCGCTCGAGGTCACCGTCGATATCCATCAAACTAGACTATCTAATCCCATGGCAAATCTTCTCTTTCTCCACGCGCATCCTGACGATGAAGCGATTTTTACCGGCGGTACTATTGCGCGCCTCGCCCAACAGGGACACAACATTACAGTTGTTTTTGGCACAGGTGGAGAGCTCGGCCAATCGGCAGAGGGAGAAGATGCCGCTAAGACGCGCTTCCTTGAATCGATGGATGCAGCACAAATACTGGGGATTTCTCATCTTGATTTCCTGGGATATCACGACAGTGGATTCGACCCGGATGAATTTCCTGATAACGCTTTTGCCACGTGTGACCGCAACGAAGCTGCAGAAAAACTTGAAGCAATTATTCGACGATACGAAATCGATGCAATCTTTTTTGATGACGAAAATGGCATTTATGGACACCCTGACCACAGAGCATCTCACGATGTGGGAATGCGTGCAGCACAACGCACGCACATCTCCGAAGCATATACTTTTACAGTTGATCGCGAGCAACTTCACTTTCTTCTCACCAAAGCACATGTCGTTCAAGAGGCTTTCAGCTCCTATGACTTTGCAAAAGAACAGATGGAAGCCCTCGGGACGGCTCATGGCCACGAAACAAATGAACTCGGAAAGTCGTCCATTGAAATCACCCACGTTGTACCCATCAATGGCGGAAATATTCTTGTTAAGCGCATGGCGATGAATGCCCACAAACACCAAATGCCTGCATCAGTCACAGATCTTGAAGATGAAGTATTTAGGCAAGCATATGGTGACGAATGGTATGTCAGAGTAGCCGTTCCAGGATGTCCGCAACAAAAAAAGCCTGAAATACTAAATGATATTTCGAGATAGACTCTTTCAATGAGTTTCGGTTCGGACAATCACTCTATGGAAACTCACCTTAATTGGAATTCACAACAGCACTTAAAGAACTTATTGAAAAGATATAAGGAGAATCATGTCCATTAATCCTCCCGTCGACGTTCGAACCGCTTACACAGCTCAGCAAAAAGGGGTGCTTATTGTTGATGTGAGAGAATCCTTCGAGTTCGAAGCTGGCCATGCCGATGGTGCAATGTCCGTTCCCATGACCGAACTCAATGAGCGCCATTTAGAAATCCCTAAGGATCAAGAAGTTCTTCTTATCTGCAAAAGTGGTGGACGAAGCAGCCAAGCGTGTCAGCTACTCGGTAAAGCTAATTACAACGTCACCAATATTTCTGGTGGTTCCATAGAGTGGTTGTCCGAACAACTTCCTTTTGTTTCTGAAAATGGTGAAATGCCACAAGTTATTTAAGAGAAAATCGTACGCGTAATTTCCCGACATTGATTTCACTTTTTTCAACAAGAATTTCTCCTGTTAAAAACCAATCGTCTCCGTTTGTTGTTGACACATCGAGCTCATAACCAAACGGAATGCGATCACCGATCAATAATGCATTACGGGTATCTTTGTACGCCAAGTATTCATCAGTAGGTACACGCAGAGCAAACGATTCGCACGACAAACTCCAGTGTTCATTAATAACTTCGCAATTGAGATCTGACCATATCCCATCGCCACGAATTTCGTACGTAGAACCTTTCGAAAGTTCCGGATCGTTGAGGACGATGCAGTCTTGTTCGTCTTCTCCGTAGACAACGGATAATGAACGGTGAGAATTCCCAGGCATATCGCGATATCGAAAAGTGAAGAGAGGCAAGGAACCCACAACATCGATGGTTGTGAGCAAAACCGAGTTATACATTTTTCAGGTTGACGCCCTCGTGACGCAATAACCACTTTTTCATGCGCTGGCCATCGTCACCGTTGCCCATATAACCACCCAGTCCTCCGCCTGATTGTAAAACTCGGTGACAGGGAACGATAATCGGGATCGGGTTCTTGCGCATTGCAGTTCCTACAGCACGCGCAGCTTGTGGATTGCCTGCAAGCTCGGCGAGTTCTCCATACGTTACGGTTTGGCCGGTAGGAACATCCGTGAGAAGAGCTTTGTATACAGCTTTGTGAAAACCAGGTGCGTCAATTGTTGCACCGTTAGGAAGTGCGATTTCAACTAGTTCTTTATGCGCAACTTTTGCTTTTTTAGCTGAGTCACAATCGAAGTATTTATAAAACGCTTCTTCCACTTTGCGCGCATAGGGCGTGTCTTGCGGCGAAGAAGGGTCAATATCGCTTCTCCACCCGGGTAATAAAACATCGACGACTTGATTGTCGTCAATGAAAACACGAAGTTCACCTATGGGCGAGTCAATGATCACGTGCCTAGTTTACGACCAGTCGTCATTCTGAGCGAATGCGACGAATCTCTGACTCGATATCGCGCACATGAGATCCTTCACTACGTTCTGGATGACGCCTATACAAATTGGTTAACGTCTTGCTGCTTGGCGCGCACCGCGTCTGCCGCGGCTAATAGTGCAGCTTTCTCGTCTGCTTCCAAGTCGAGCTCGACAATCTTTTCGACACCGCCAGCGCCAATGATTGCAGGAACGCCCAGATAAACATTGGAGATTCCATATTCGCCTGACACTGCTGCACAGACAGGCATTTGAATCTTCGCATCGGTTGCAATGGCTTTTACCATTTGAGCAGCAGCAGCGGAAGGCGCATAGTATGCCGATCCAGTTTTCAGAAGTTCAACAACTTCTGCACCACCATCGCGTGTGCGTTGCACGGCAGCTTCGATTTGTTCTGGAGACATCACATCGGTGAGTGCTTTGCCGTTGACTGTTACTTGTGAAGGAACAGGAACCATGGTTTCACCGTGGCTCCCCAAAGTCAACGCTTCAACATCTTGCGGACGCACACCCGTTACTTCTGCAACGTTGTGCTTGAAGCGTGCAGTGTCGAGCATTCCTGCTTGTCCCATGACTTTGTGCGAGTCAAAACCAGAAACTTTTGCTGCAAGCGCAGTCATTTCATCAAGTGGATTAGAGACAACAACCAAAATTGCGTTTGGTGATTTCTCTGCGAGCGAACGAGTCACACCGGCAACAATTCCCGCGTTCACTTCCAAGAGATCCATACGACTCATTCCGGGTTTGCGAGGAAGACCAGCCGTAATCACACAAATATCAGAACCTGCTGTTTCGTCGTAGCTGTTTGTTCCGATAATGCGAGTATCAAAATCTTCGATGCTTCGTGCTTGCATCATGTCGAGAGCTAAACCCTGTGGTTTTCCTTCGAGGATATCCACCATGACAACTTCATCGGCGTAGTTCGCTTCTGCAATTCGCTGGACGGTTGTCGAACCGTAAAAACCTGCGCCTACAACAGTGATTTTCATGTTTCTCCTCTAAGAATATGTGGGATGAGCCCCCATAGTTTAGGACTGTGGACATCGAAAATTCGCAACGATCGCTGCTATCGTTAGTTATATCAATTGAGGGGAGTGACAGAGGAACGACCCGAAGAAGTGTCCGGCTCTGCCGGCGCTTCGACATAAAACCAGGGGAGCTTAACGGCTGAGAGGGTGCTTAGCACCGACCCGTAAACCTGAACTGGGTAATTCCAGCGGAGGGAGAACTATGAAAATATTTTCACGTACTTTTTTAGGTGCACTACTTATTGTTGCAGCACTAGCCGGATGCAGTTCCGATAATACCGAATCCAGTGCGAACAAAGAAGCGACCATCACATTAGTAACGTACGACTCGTTCCCCACCAAAGACACTTCACTTAATGATGCATTGAAAGATTTCACTAAGGAATCGGGAATTACAGTCAAAGTTGTCAACGCCGGAGACACGGGCACCATGCTCGCCAAGGCAGAACTCACTGCCGGAAATCCTGAGGGTGATGTGATGTGGGGTGTAGACAATACTCTCTTGTCGCGTGCGCTTGAGGAAAAAGTTTTCACTTCATATAAAGCAGACGGTGTTTCTGAAATTCCTTCGGAGTACACAGATCTCGTGAAAAAGAATGAGGCAACACCTGTTGACTTTGGCGATGTGTGCATCAATTACGACATTGCATATTTCAACAAGCACAATGTTGCCGTTCCCACTACGCTCGATGATCTGACCAAGCCTGAATACAAAAACCTTCTCGCCGTTCAAGATCCCGCGTCGTCATCGACAGGACTCGCGTTTATGTTGGCCACGAAAGCACACTTTGGTGATGACTGGGAAAATTTCTGGACCGACTTGCGGAACAATGGTGTTGATGTTTCGGAAAGCTGGGACAGCGCCTACTACGAAAAATTTAGTGGCTCATCGGGCAAGGGCGACTTCCCTCTCGTTGTCAGCTACGCAACAAGTCCCGTTGCTGAAGTTGTGTATTCCGATCCTCCAACAGAAGTTGCGCCAACAGGTAATGCAGATCAAACGTGTTTTCGCCAAGTAGAGTTTGCAGGAATTTTGCGAGGAACGAAACATGAAAAAGAATCTCAGAAGCTGATTGATTTTCTTATCAGCAAAGAGTTCCAGAAAGAAATTCCTTTGAACTTGTTTGTCTACCCTTCGCGAAGTGATGTTGCACTTCCCGAAGAATTCACAACGTATTCATCGGTTGTTGCGGACCCGTTGACAATGGACCCAGAAACAATTGACGAGAACCGCGAAGACTGGGTAAACACGTGGACACAACTCGTCATTCGTTGACACCACTGCTTTCCAAGGCCAGACCCTGGAAAGGCGCCAATACGGTGCCGGGGTGGTTTCGTGGCGGAATTGCTCTGATCCCGCTATGTTTTCTCTCCATTTTCTTCGTGTGGCCATTGACCACCTTGATGGGCAAGGTTGTCCGTGCGCGCGATGTTCAACAAACGTTATCTCAACCCGGATTGATGGACATCATTGGCTTCACATTTTTTCAAGCTGTGGTGAGTACCGTTGCGACTCTTCTCGTCGGCATTGGGCCAGCATATTTACTCGCGCGATGGGAGTTCAGCGGTCGCCGTCTCATCTCGACACTCATTACTATTCCGTTCATGCTCCCCACTGTTGTCGTGAGTTCAGCTTTCATTGCACTGCTCCCGCACAGTCTTTACAACACAACGGTTGCGATCATTATTGTTCATGTCTTTTTTAATGTCACGGTTGTTGTGCGCGTTGTGGGAACAATGTGGTCGCAGATTCCTCGCGATTTATCTGGTGCTGCACAAACTTTGGGAGCTCATAAGTTTCAAACATTTCGCCAAATCACACTCGTATTACTTACGCCATCGATCATGGCTGCAAGTGCAATCATTTTTCTCTTTACGTTTACATCTTTCGGGGTCATCCAAATCATGGGAGGACCATCGCACCCGACAATTGAAATTGAAATTGCACGCAAGGCACTTGCACTAGGTGATGTGGGGGGCGCGGCTGTGCTTGCTATGTTGCAGCTTATTTTTCTTGTCATCATCATTGCTGCGTCAGCACACTTCGCGCGCAGAACATCTCACGAACTCAAAGGACACAATATTGCTCGCAGAGTTGCCCGCACCCCACAACAAAAAGCAGCCACGCGCGCCGGTGCTCTTGCAATTATGGTGTGTGTCCTCACACCATTAGTTGTTCTCGTTCGGTCATCGTTTCGCGTGGGCGATCACTGGTCGACATACGCGTGGACGCATCTTCGTGGTTCTGCATTGCGACCTGGTTTATCTACAGGAGTTGATCCGTTAGGTGCAATGAGCGCTTCACTGCGGTTCATGGTCGTTGCAACAACGATTGCTCTCACCGTTGGAACATTATGTGCGCTGGCAATTTCTGTTGCACAACATAAAGGCAAACTCATTGACATTGGTTTCATGCTGCCTCTCGGCACTTCCGCGGTCACCATTGGTTTTGGGATGCTTATTACCTTTTCATCTGCTCCATATGATTGGCGAGGAAGTTGGTGGATCATTCCTGTTGGCCACTCCCTTATTGCAATTCCGTTTGTTGTGCGCACAGTGCTTCCTGTGTTGCGCGCACGGCCACAAGGATGGATCGATGCTGCGAGCACACTCGGAGCTTCCCCTCTGCGAGCACTCGTGACAATTGATATGGCCCGCATCAAGAGGCCCGTTCAGGTAGCTGCTGGCGTCGCAGCAGCAATATCTCTTGGTGAATTTGGTGCGACCGTATTTCTGACACGCTCGGGTTCAGACACCATGCCCATCGCCATTGGAAAACTCTTGGCACGCACAGGAGATATCCCTCGAGCACAAGCATTTATGTTGGCGACGGTCTTAGCTGTGGCGACCTCGCTGATTATTATTGCCATCGAGGTTCGTGATGCTTAAAACAGAAAATATTTGTGTGTCATTTGATGGCAAGATTGTTTTAGATAACGTTTCGATTGAAGTCGATGATAACGAAATCATTGCAATCCTCGGTCCTTCCGGCGTTGGCAAAAGCACATTACTTCGGGTGATCACGGGACTTATCATTCCTGATTCCGGAGAAGTTTTTGTTGACAGGAAAAATATTACACACACGCCGACACACTTACGAAATATCGGAATGGTTTTTCAGGACAACCAACTGTTTCCCCATATGAATGTCGAGCGCAATATCGAGTTCGGATTAAAAATGACTGGCGTGGATAAGAAAACACGAAAGGCAAAAACGAATGAGCTGCTTGAGCTGGTTGGTTTGAGCGGATTCAATCAACGAAGTATTGCTGAACTCAGTGGAGGCGAAGCTAAACGTGTTGCCCTTGCTCGCTCGCTCGCACCTGAGCCTTCTATTGTTTTGCTCGATGAACCGCTCACGGGTCTCGATCGTGAACTTCATGACCAGTTAGCGATTGATCTTGCAAATATTCTTCGCGATACCAACACCACTGCCGTGTTGGTGACGCACGATCGCGACGAGGCAGACACTATTGCAGATCGAATAGTTAGTTTGGATTAGGGAGAGATCCTTCGCTTCGCTCTGGATGACGGCAGGTAAATCGCTCTGGATGACGGGTGGTAAACGTCGTCATTCAGAGGAACGGAGTGACGAAGAATCTCCAGTGTAAAAGATGCGAACTACATGCGCTCAATCATCGCTTGAGCAAACTCACGGGTCCCCACTTGTGTCGCCCCATCCATTGCGCGCGCAAAATCATAGGTCACAACTTTGTCGGCAATCGTTGCCTCAAGAGAACGCGTGATTGTCTCGGCAACATCAAACCAACCCAAATGCTCAAACATCAGCACGCCTGACAAAATAACTGAACCGGGGTTCACTTTATTTTGGCCTGCATATTTCGGAGCGGTTCCGTGTGTTGCTTCGAAAATTCCATGACCCGTGACATAGTTAATATTTCCCCCGGGAGCGATGCCGATACCGCCGACCTGAGCTGCGAGTGCATCAGAAAGATAATCACCATTCAAGTTACACGTGGCAAGTACGTCGTAGTCTTGCGGACGAAGAAGCGATTGCTGAAATGCATTATCAGCAATAAGATCTTGCACCAAGATTTTATCCCCCGGATCGCCACCGCAATCTTCCCATGAAATATGCGTGTCAGAAAATTCATCTTTTACAAGATCGTAACCCCATCGCATAAATGCGCCTTCGGTGTACTTCTGAATGTTTCCCTTGTGAACAAGTGTCACGTTGCGACGGTTGCGATCCACCGAGTATTTCAGTGCTGCACGAATGAGTCTCTTCGAACCAGTTTCCGACACAGGCTTGATGCCAATACCAGAATCTTTACGAATATCCCACCCATATCCATCGTGGAGGAACTCAATCAGCTTCGCTGATTCGGGAGTATTGAACTCAACTTCCATCCCCGCATAAATATCCTCAGTGTTTTCTCGGAAAATCACCATGTCAACATTTTCGGGATGAGTCACTGGCGATGGAACGCCAGAAAAGTATTTCACCGGACGCAAACACACATAGAGATCAAGAATTTGTCGCAATGCAACATTCAAACTTCGGATTCCACCACCGACAGGCGTCGTGAGCGGACCTTTTATTCCCACGAGATATTTTTCAAACGCATCGACTGTTTCTTGTGGAAGCCAGTCCTGCGTTTCATCGAAAGCTGCCTGTCCTGCAAGAACTTTCATCCACGCAACTGCATTGGTTCCGCTAAAACATTTTTCAACTGCAGCATCAAACACTGCCTGTGCTGCTGGCCAAATATCGATACCAATGCCGTCACCTTCGATATAAGGGATGATGGGATCTGAAGGTACGTTGAGGGTCAAGTCGTCATTGAGCGTTAAAGCCGTCGCCATTTATATCCTTAGGTGTGTGCGATTATCGCGAAAGAAGTACAGCAACAATGGTAGTTAAATACACGACACCAATAGTGACACTAAAGACCACCATGTCACGGCTACGAGGTTTTTTTGTTGTGGGTTGGTTGTACTCACAGCGAGGACACTTCACGTAGCCCTTGCTCGTCTCTTCGGTCAGTTGAAACGGTAAAACGATCTCGTGCAGACACAATGAACACTGAACGCTGGGAACGAGGTAAGAAGGATCGCTCTCCGGAAAGTTGTTCAGGGCTTCAGTCATTGGGGAATATCATTGCACAGTTGTCACCTCCCCTTTGGAATGCAGTCACGATGAGTGCAGAACCTGTACGTGTGTTCGTGAACTGCGAAGAAAGTCGTATTTAGTTGGTATGTGACGAAGCGACAAATGAATTAATGGCACCGCGGATAACGCTCAAAGGGTGTTCTGGGAATTGCGCATCGTATTGTGCATCTTCCGATTGATTCATCAAAAAGCCCGATACAAAATTTTCGTCATATGGGTCTCGATTCCACCCTTGCATAAACCCTTTTCCATTTGAAGGATCTTCTATGAAATCAAGCGAACCTCTGGCCTGCATCTCATTTAAAACCGTTGCATCGCGAATTCCTGTTGTTCCATTTTCCTTTCCCCTTATTTGCAGAGAATAGGCTTCATCGGAGAAACGTGCAAACAGCGTTGCATTGTACATCAGTTCTATAGGACCGCTTCCTGGAGCTTTTCTTTTGAAAAGTGAATGAACAAAATTGCCCTGCGGTGAAAGGTGTGATTTAACCTCAATGAGTCCACTATCTTCATCAATTGATTGTTCGTGAAGCATACTTATTACTTTCTCATCTTGGCCGTACGGCATAGCCTTTTCTGGTTCGATGGGATAGACACAAATCTCAACAACGCTGCCCGGTGTTTGTTTCCAGTACACAACCTCTTCTGGATTCGAGTCTTCTTGCCAATCGCCCGCAAGGGTAAAGGAAAGATTGCCAGATTGAAATGCTGATTCAGCCATTTGACGAGTATATAAAGGTTTGGGTCAGAGTATCAATCATGTCAAGACTTGCGTATTAAGTACTTTCTCCCTACAAATACGACACCTATAAGTTCTTCAACTCGTCACATACAATAAGAATTGATGGATCCCTCGGCACAATCAGCATCGGAAGCTTCCCATTTCGTTGATGCCGAACAACGTCGTACACGCGCATGGGAAAAAATATTTAAAACTCAAACACCCCAAACGTCCTTAGAACATTTAGAGTTCGGACTGAACCTTGGTCAGGCCAGAAAACCAGTAGCCCAACAAAAGCAGGACTTGATAGATCGAGCAATGCAATCAGTAATCGCACACGTGGGCATGGTTCATAGCGCCGGTTTTGCCAGCAGACAAACTGTACCGCATGATCCTACCGACATCACAAAACACATGATTAAAGAATCTGTTGTTCTTGGTTTATCTGTAGCGACGGATGAAATTAACTATCAAATCAATGGTCGACACTCCGAGAAAATGTCTGCAGATAATTTTCGTCTCGCTCAGGAACGCCCCGGTTTTCTGCTCGAACCACTTTCAGTTCCAGAAACGATAAGCCAACATGGCTGGGCAGTCTATGGTGCTTTGAAAGATGGGGCGTTCGACAATTCACCGGTGTTAAAACTTCGAGCAATTGAAGCCGTAGCAAAAGCCTATATAGATCAAAAGTTGGTCTTCGGAGACCCTTGGCAAGAGTTCTCAGACCCAAGTCATGTACTCGATCATTTTCGGATCATGCTCAGTAGAACTCTTCAAGTAATTGGGCCGTTTCATCCTGGAGATCGACCGTTAACTCAAGAGGAAGAAATTACGCTCGGTTGGGTCCGCGGGATGATCGAGTTGAAGGTAATCGGTGACCAAAGGCCAAATGTCGTTGACTTCATTGATCACGAGTACGTGCCATCTTTAGAATGCATCCAAGGGGGTCTGGGGGAAAACTTTTTAACGCGAAGAGAAGAAGTAAATGCTGTAAGAGCTCTGCTTTGCGAAGATCGCCCTAACGTACCTCCGTCAGCATTGAAACGCGCCTACGACAAAATCAGGGAGAGGTTCGAACCAGTTTTTAATGTTCGAGAACAAGAGAATGGAAGCGCTGACATCCAACCTCTCGGTAAAAATCTTGAATAGCTAAGTCATTTAACCTGAACTGTTAAACGCCTTCCAAGTGAGATAACCACCGTCTACATTATTAACGTTATATCCACGTTGCGTTAACAGCCGAGCGGCGTTGTGCCCACGTTGGCCGACTTGGCAAAACACTGCGACCGGAAGACTTTTATCGATCTCGCGATATTTTTCGCGGAGTTCGTTGAGATCAATATTAACTGCTCCCGGAATAGTTCCCTCTGCAAACTCTTCGCTCGTTCGAACATCGACAAGTTGGCGTCCCTCTAATTCGGCAACTGAAAGAACGACATCTTTTTGATTGACTATGCCATCGGCGATGTACCCAATCATGTTGATGGGATCTTTGGCAGATCCATATTGAGGAGCATAAGCAAGTTCGAGATCAATGAGATCAACTGCCGACAGTTTTCCGGAAATCGCGGTTGCGATTATATCTATCCGCCGAGCAACGTCGTGAGAACCAACGCCTTGTGCTCCGAAAATCTGACCAGAATGAGGATCCATATGAACAACAAGGTGCATTTGTTCGGCTCCTGGATAATATCCAGCATGGTCATTAGGGTGGGTGTGAATAGAAACGAAATCGCGACCGAGAGACTGCAATCGACGAGCAGATGCTCCGGTCATTGCGACCGTTTTGTCAAATACTTGCACTACTGCTGTTCCCAATGCTTTGGCAGACATTCCGTTGGGTTTGATTCCA
>CAZFAO010000025.1:0-23872 GCA_964516875.1 uncultured Burkholderiales bacterium | reverse complement strand
CGGAAAGAACTTGTGTTTCTCCACGTTGGAACAATGCAGAACCGTGAGCTTGTTTCAGAACACCAATTTCAGCACTGACGGGGCGAAGCTCATCGAGTTTACGTCCGTCGATACGTACTTCGTTGTCGACGATGCTCTTGCGAACGATCTTCTTTTGCAATGACGAGAAAGCATTCTTGACTGCTTTTTCTTCTCCCGCAAGTGAACCAGGAGCTTCAGAAGTTCCACAGAGTTTTTCAATTGCGTCTGCTTTGATTTCATCAAGACGAAGGTTACGGTCGTGCTTGTCGGCAATGACCATAGCTTTTTCAGTGTCATCTCCCACAGCAGCTTTGACGGCGTTCATGATGTCGTCTGTGTAGTCCACGTTGGGAGTGTACGAAATCGCAGCGATTTCTCCGCGCTCAGCAACAAATGCCTTCTTGAGGTCTTGTTGAATTGCAATAGCTGCAGAGATCCACTTCTTTGATTCTTCCAAACCTTCGATGAGAACATCTTCAGAAATTTTTGGTGCACCAGCAGCAATTTTTTTGAATGCTCCTGGAGTACATCCCGCTTCGACCATCATGATGGCTACATCGCCAGGAATTTCTCGTCCTGCAACAACAAGTTCAAATGTTGATGCTTCACGTTCTTCATACGTTGGTGCTGCAACCCATTTTCCATCGAGGTGTGCGAGTCGAGTAGCTCCGATTGGTCCTTCGAAAGGCATACCTGAAATAAACAACGCTGCAGATGCTGCGTTGATTGACATGATGTCATGAGGGTTGATTAAGTCGACACCAAGAATGGTGGAAACAAGTTGCACTTCGTTGCGGAAGTCTCCAGGGAATGCTGGACGTAACGGACGGTCCGTCAATCGACATGTAAGAATTGCATCTTCGGAAGGTCGACCTTCACGACGGAAGAAAGAGCCAGGAATTTTTCCTGCTGCGTATGCGCGCTCTTCCACGTCGACGGTGAGGGGAAAGAAGTCTGTTCCTTCACGTGCAGGCTGTGTTGCAGCTGTCGTGATGAGTTCGGTACCTTCTACTTCTGCGACAACGGAAGCGACGAGAAAAGCAAGCTTTCCTGTCGACATTGTCATTGTTTTGCCTGTAGCGTTAATAGCGCCTGAGGCTTTAATTGGTTGTGACATTTTTATCCTTTTCTTAATCCAGCAACAAAGCGATTTTCAGTGGTCAAACTGGGAAAATTGTAAAGGTGTGAATCTGTATCTTCCAAGATTCCGAAGTCTCACAACTGACAATCGATACTTCTATGTCGCTGGTTTTTGTCCCCTGTGTGGGGTTTGTTGATTTATATTACCCAGATATCCTAGCTGACAGCTAGACATGGGTATGTAATCAGGATAAATAGCCAGTACTAGCGGCGAAGGCCGAGCTTTTTGACGATGGCACGGTATCGTTCCACGTCAACATCTTTGAGATAGTCCAGAAGACGACGACGACGGCCTACGAGCATTAAAAGTCCACGACGAGAGTGGAAATCTTTTTTGTGCATTTTCAAATGGCCTGTGAGGTGATCGATACGACCCGACAACAGCGCGATTTGAACTTCAGGGCTTCCGGTATCGGAATCGTGAAGCTTGTGTTCAGAGATAATCTCTTTTACTTTTTCTGGATTTGAGGCAGATGCCATTATTTAACTCCTATGTTCGCCAGTGAGAATTTTGTACCTTTAGGAAGGACGGACCTCCCGTTTCATCAGGTGGCGAAACCTGGTGAAGAGTAAATACTAGTTGCTTGGTGGCTATTTGCCCAATTCGACACAAACAAGCTCGTGGATATGGCGATCAATCAGTGAGGGTAATCGTCGAGCGCACCGCTTCAACATCGACATTGATTTGCGCAATCAATGCGTCGACACTGTCGAGAACGAGCTGCTCGCGCAATTTATCTACAAATTCTATTGTGATTTCTTGACTGTAGATATCCTCCGAAAAGTCCAGAAGGTACGGTTCAATCACGCGAATATTATCTTCGTGAAACATCGGTCGCACTCCAATGGAAATCGCACTCTTATATATACGCCCGTCGTGCAAACGCACCCGTCCGGAATAGACAGCGTCTGCGGGAATACTCATTGAGCGCTCCACTTCAGTATTGGCTGTGGGATAACCCAAGTCGTTCCCGACTTGATCGCCCGGAACGACCGTGCCTGTTAACTCGTGGGGCCTCGTTAACAGTTCATTTGCTTTGGATATATTTCCCACAGAAATATATTGACGAATCAACGTTGACGATATGGGCGATTCGGATTCGTTGCAGAGCAATTCGATTGGATCAACGCAGAAGTTATGCGCCTCCCCCATTTCTTTCAACAACGTCGTATTGCCTCGGCGCGCGTGACCGAAAGCAAAATTAGCACCAACGAGTACATGTCGTGCATTGAGCTGTTCAACGAGAACCTCGAGAACAAAATCAGAAGCCGATTGCGCCGCACGTACAGGATCAAAACCAATGACCAATACTGCATCAACGAGACCGCTGCGTTCGAGCAATTCAAGTTTACGATCCAACGAGAGAAGCATTTTTGGTGCGTGTCCCGGAGCCAAAACAGAAAGAGGGTGAACGTCGAAAGTTACGACGACGCGTGCTAAGCCAGCCGGTTGTGCAATTCCATCGAGTTGTTCTAAGAGTTTTTGGTGACCCGCATGGACACCGTCGAATACACCAATTGTGACAGCACTGAGCTGTGCAAAATCATCAGTTGGAGAGAGAATTTCCATAGCCCAATCTTACGAGGTTGTTTCGTCAAGAAATACTACGCAGCGAGAGCGGAACTCCTCCTCGGGATTGGCGGGATAGATCGCAACCAATTCTCGAGGCGTTTTTCCAGAAACAGCAATGTATTCTCCCTGGGAATCATCAATAATTTTTTGTTGATCAGCGCTGAGAACCAACTCTTTTCCATGCGATACTGCCAACGTTTGGTCATCATCGAGCTCAATATGATCCAGATGCGACAGCGCTTGTAGTGGCGTGATCAGAAAGTCCCAAGGATTTTCTGAAACGCTCAATGCATCAAGAGCAACACATTGGTCATCTCGAATCGTTCCATTGCTGGTCCGGCGCAAAGTAAACAGATACGCTCCCCCGCCAAGACTTGCAGCAATATCTTCCGCGAGCGTACGAATATATGTACCCGCATGACAACGAACACGAATACGCGCTTCGGGATACGAACCACCACGCGAAGGAGAGAAATCTTCAATCACAATCGATTCGATAACAGTCTTGCGCGGTTCACGCTCAATTGAAACACCCTCGCGTTCATATTCATATAACTTTTTTCCATCGACCTTAATCGCACTCACCATAGGAGGAATTTGCGAAATCGTTCCCGTGAATTTCACGAGAGAACTTTCTAGCTGCTCTCGAGTCAGGGTATCCATATTAAATTCATCAACAGTTTTCCCGTGCGCATCACCCGTTGATGTTGTTATTCCAAAACGAACATCGGCGACATATTCTTTGACGCCTGCTTGCACATAATCCAATAGTCTCGTGCTCGGACCACATCCAACAATTAACACTCCTGTCGCCATGGGATCGAGCGTGCCAGAGTGTCCGACTTTTCGCATGTTCAAAATTTTTCGCATTCGCGACACGACATCGTGACTCGTTATGCCTTCAGGTTTGTCGATACAGAAAAATCCGGTTGCCATTTTATGATTGTACAGTCAATCGTTGCTTGATAACTTCGTCGCGAACAAAAGTGATGATGTCGTCAGGCGAATCGGTGGAAGAAAAACCTGCAGCGTAGCGGTGTCCACCGCCACCCTTCATCGACGCGATCTCACAGACATCGATTACTCCAAGAGACCGCAGTGATACGCGATAATCTCCAGGTTGAAATTCTTTGACAACACACGCAACATCGCTTTCGCGTGTTCGGCGGACATATTCGATCAATGCTTCAATCTCATCATAAGCAACACCGAAATGATCCTGCATTTCACGTGTTGCAACAGCGCTGACGACCTGCGAATTTTCATCTCTCTTCATATTGCTTAACGCTTGACCCGTGAGTTGGAGAAAGGCAAAAGGGTCTTGTTCGGTTAATGTGCGCGAAAGTTCAGCAATGGGAAGATCGAATTCAGCCAAACGCGCAGCTTGTTCAAAAACTTTTGTGGTCGTCGAAGAAAATTGGAATCTCCCCGTATCGGTTAACAGAGCCACGTACATACATTGAGCCGCATCTTTGTTGACAGGAATAGAACATGCATCGAGCAACGAGAGAACAACAGTTCCTGAGCTCGCTGCGTGAACATCAATCACATTGATCGTTCCGAAGCGTTCATTGGAGAGATGATGATCAACATTGATAAAAATTTTCGCGGAATCGAGAAGTTCTTCGAGTCCGCTCAATCGTGTCCGCGAACCGCAATCAAAAGTCATAGCAACATCAAAAATATTTCCTGACTCTTGCACATCAGACGATGATTGTACAAGCTCTATACCCGGAAGCGATTCGCGCAAAGTTTCAGGGATGACAAAGGGGTCAGGAAATGTTGCCACAACAGATTTTCCAACAGATTTCAGCGCGTGGGCCATTGCGAGTGTTGAGCCCAGCGCATCTCCATCAGGATGAATATGACACGTCAGCAAAAAACTGTGTGCTGAACCGATTGCATCACTGGCACGAGCAATGTCGTTTTCTAAAGTGTCATCCACTTTCTTCGTCCTCGAAATTGTCACTTCGAACGGCCAGAAAGCCATCGCGCTTGTGTACATCTTTGATCAAGGCATCGATCTGTAATCCCATCTCGATGGAAGGATCGCGCATGAAGTGAAGATCGGGAAGAAATTTCATACGAATCGATGCTGACATTGCACGTTTGATGCGACCCTTATGACGTTCGAGCGCGAGGAGAGCTTTTTCAGTTTTCTCATCTACCCCGAGTGCTGAGATGAATACTTTTGCATGATGTAAATCTGCACTGACTTCACATCCGGTGACGGTGACAAGCTCAAGATCGTCATCGTCGATGAGTTCGAGTTCTTCTGCAATAACTTCTTGAACAAGATGGTTGACGCGAGAAATCCGCGAATACGACTTATGTGGCACCAGGTAATTCTAGACGCCATGAGCGTTTTGTACCATAAGGAAGGACGGACCTCCTATTCGGAGATGATGACGAGTTTTTCTGTTGTCATCTCATGAACGCTATATGCGGGGCCTTCTTTTGTGTTTCCCGAGTCGCGCAGTCCTCCGTATGGCATGTTGTCTGCACGATAGGTGGGCGTTTCGTTAATGAGAACTCCTCCGAAATCTAGCTTTCTCGCAGCTGCGAGCGCACGAGAAATATCCTTCGTAAAAATTGCAGCCTGCAACCCATACGCTGTGTCATTCGAACGCGCAAGAGCATCATCAAAATTGTCATAACTCATCACACTCACCAGCGGGCCAAACACTTCTTTGCGACACACGTCCATATCATCTGTTGTGTCCGCGAGAATGCAGGGCATTAATACACCGTCGGCATTCGTATCGCCACCAGATATAAGTCGCGCTCCCCCTTTGACGGCTTGCGCGATCCATTCCGAAACACGCGCAGTATCGGCAGGCGCAATCAATGCGGAAACATCGGTTGCATCATCGAGAGGATCACCCACGACGAGTGCTTGCACTTTTGGTTTCAATGCACCAAGAAAATCTTCATAAATATCTCGATGGACATACACGCGCTGCACGCTGATGCAACTTTGCCCTTGGAAAGAATAACCACTCGAAGCAACAGACGACGTCACTTTTTCAAGATCAGCATCTGGTTCAACAATAACGGGAGCGTTGTTTCCTAATTCGAGTGCAACTTTTTTGCGAGGTGCTTGTGCGCGAATCGACCATCCCACGCCTGGCGAACCTGTGAAAGAAATCATGGCCACATCTTCATGTGTAGATAACCGCGCTGCGACTTCTCCTGGGCACGGAACAAACGACAATAATTCTGGCGACAATCCACATTCGTCAATCAATAAATCCACCAATGCAGCAGAGGACAAAGGAGTGTTATGCGCAGGTTTTAAGACAACAGGACATCCCGCAGCAATAGCGGGCGCGACTTTATGAGCAACCAGATTGAGCGGAAAATTAAATGGCGTGATTGCTGCAACCACTCCAATGGGTTGACGGAGCGTGAACGCAATTTTATTGTCTCCCGCGGGATGAGCACCGAGCGGAATCATCTCGCCTGTCATTGTGCGCGCGACACTCGCAGAGAAAAGAAATGTCTGGACGGCACGATCGACTTCAATACGCGCAGTCTTTATCGGTTTCGCTGCTTCGTTCGCAATGATAACTGCAAAATCTTCGCGACGCTCTGCAATGAGACGCGCAGCAGTTTCTAAAATGACAGCTCTCTGGTGGGGTGCACTCTCCACGTCTCTCAATGCGGTGTGCGCAACAGAAACAGCTCTGTCGAGTTCGTCGATACCTGCAATATGCACGCGACCAACAACGCTTGCACTGTATGGAGATACAACATCGATAACGTCCGTATGGGTAAGTTTTTCTCCTGCGATGCGGAGTGCTACCGGATTCGTAGGATCAAGATAAGCAGACGAAAAACTCATACGTATAAATCTACTTCGCCCTCTTGGGTTGGGGGTGAACAGGTACCGAAGGCGATATTTTGTTCAGAACTTTTGTGAGTTGCTCAACCTCATTTGGGTCGACCGCTTCAATAAAGTTCGTCAACACAGCTTCGACATGGTGCGGTGCGGCTTTTTCCAAAATGGAATAGCCCTTGTCGGTGAGAGTACACCACTGCCCGCGTCCATCTTCTGTACAGGTGAGGCGCTCGACAAGACCTTGTTCTTCGAGTTGACCGATGCGATATGTCAGTCGCGACTTGTGAGCACTGACTCTGTTCGCAAGCTCTGTCATCCTTAAAGAATGGTCCGGACTTTCAGAAAGATTCACAAAAATTTCATACGTGAGATGATCAAACCCAGAGTTCGTTTCGAGATCATCATTGAGCGTATCGCTCAGGCGAAACCATGCGCCCAGATAGGCGCGCCAGAGATCCTGTTCTTCTGGAGTAAGCCATCTTCGTGGAATTTTTGACATGGTTTCCTTTGGTTTCACCAAATTATAGGTGCGTTTTCCCTGATCACGAGCATAACACACTTTTTTGTTCAAATTTGAACTATAATGACTCATCAACGTGTTGAAGAAAATACGAACAACAAAAGGAGTAATAATGACACTACCCATCGACCAAGGAAAATGGACTGCTGAAGCAAGCCACACTCGTATAGGTTTTACCGCAAAGCACCTTGGATTCACCAAAGTCCATGGCACTTTTGACGATTATGACGTCACTGTCAACGTGGGCGACACACTCGAAAATTCTTCCGTTCAAGCCACGATCAAACTCGACAGCGTCAGCACAGGAAGCGTCGATCGTGACAACCACTTGAAAAGTGCAGATTTTTTTGGTGGATCAGAAAATCCCACAATGGAATTTACCTCCACTACCATCAAGGGATCGCCTGATGATTTTACGATTGTTGGCGACTTAACAATTAATGGAAAAACACATCCTGTTGAATTTGAAGCATCCTTTGAAGGAGCGAGTGAATTTCCTGAGGGTGTTGCTCGCGGAGCATTTGAAGCATCCGCTGCAATCAACCGTTCCGACTGGGGTATTGATTGGAACATGCCTGTTGGCGGAGGACTGATCGTTAGCGAAAAGGTCAAAATCTCTATTGATACAGAGCTTGTCAAAGCATAAATCCACTGTCGTTATCCAGCAATGCCGGCACTCTCGTGTGCCGGCATTTTTTATGCCTACTTTTCTGCGATGGAATGGAGCATGTCAGGTGAGAAGTGCGACACAAGTCCATCGGGCAAATGCACGACACGCGTCGGGGCTAACTGTGTGACGAAATCTGTGTCGTGACTTACCAAGATAATTGTTCCTTCATAACTTTGCAGCGCGCCTAATAATGCTTCAATCGATGCGGGATCTAAGTTGTTCGTCGGCTCATCGAGCAAGAGAACATTTGCATTAGAGACCATCAGTCTCGCCAAGGCCATCTTCGTTTTTTCTCCCCCAGAAAGCGTTCCCGCTTCTTGATCCGCCACATCGCCATAGAGTCCAAAGTGCGCCAACACGGATCGAAGTTCAGCTTGGGCCATGCGCGGCGATGCCTCAACCATTTGCGATAACACGCTCGCGTGGGGATCGATATCTTCGTGTTCTTGTGCGTAAAAACCCAGCGTTGCTTTCGTTCCTGGCTTCACTGTGCCTGATTCACGGGGGTAGATACCTTTGATACAGCGAAGCAACGTTGTTTTACCGGCACCATTTTTTCCTGCGATAAGAATAAAGTCTCCGCGTTCAACAATGAGTGAGATAGGTTCGAAGATTCGTTTACCGTCGAATTCTTTTGTGACATCAGTGATTGTCAAAGCAATATCACCCGTGCGTATCGGAGCTGGAAAAGTGAAGTTCACATCGCGCGGTTTCACTTTGGGTGCTTTGTCATGCAGTTCACGCGCAAGATTTTCGATACGACGTTCCAAGGCATGACGTTTTTTCGCAACACTGGCTGTTGCTTTCATAAATTTTGATCGCGTATCGGATAGTCGTCCGATTTCTTTACTCACCACCGCTGCTTGTTTTGCACGCATGGCTTCGCGTTCGTCGCGTTCTTTCAAATAGTGAGAATAATTTCCGTTGTATTGTTCGAGCCGACCATCTTCAAGAGCAAGGACACGCGTCAGACTCATATCCATCAGCGCAATATCGTGACTGACCACCAGAACTCCTGCTTGGGTGGATCCGAGAAAGTCCATGACAAACTTTTTTGCTTCCACATCAAGGTGGTTGGTGGGCTCGTCCAAGATAAGCACTTCCCCACCTTTGAGCAATAGACGCGCGAGTTCCACTTTTCGACGTTGACCACCACTGAGGCTCGACAATTCGGACAACAACATTTCCTCATCGACGCCCACACCATGAGCCATCGTTTCAACATCAGAATTGATTTCGTATCCACCGGCATTACGAAACTCTTCTTCGGCATGGGAATACTTCGTGACAACGGCCATCTGTTTGTCGAGATCGTCAACATGTTTATCAATCTCTTGATGAAGTTCATCGAGTTTTTGTTCATCCTCAACTAAAGGATGAGCCATGCGGATGTATTCGTAGACATCTTTCGCGTGACCGGCATCTCCCTCATTCGTGCGCACTTCTTGGCGCAACCAACCATAGGATTCTCCAAGGTCGACGGTGCCACCATTTTTATCGAACTCACCAGCAATGGCTTTGAGCATGGTGGTTTTCCCCGCACCATTTCGACCAACGAGAGCAACCTTATCTCCAGGCGCAACACGAAAACTGGCCTCGCGCACAAGAGTACGCGCACCAATTTCTATCGTGAGGTCGTCGACAATAAGCACCGATAGATTCTAGGACACACTTGTTTGAAGGGTCTTACCCTGTTGAAGGGTAAGACCCTTCAATGAGTTCAAGCGACATTTTGTATCCAAAATAATCATCAAGAAATTCGTTGTACTCTTCGATGCCTCTAAATAACTGCATAATTCTCAGAGGTTTTATCCAAGTCGCATTTCGACCCGAAACATAATACGGCAAACTTGAATATTTCCATTCTCGAAAGTTAGTTGGATTCAAATGGATGTATCGTGAAATATGGTACAGGTAACTATTATTTGTGATCATCGATGCTTTGTATTGACTCTGAAACACCGGTCCCACTCTGTCATATTTTTTGTTGAAATACATTGAATAGGAAACTGCCAACGACTGCATAAATTTAATGACGGCTGATTCAGTGTGCTGGTATATAAGAATATGGAAGTGGTTTGGCATTAAACAAAATGTATTCAGTTCAATCTCATTGAAATAATTTGGATATTCTCGCCCAAATATATTTTTCTGCACTTCATGTCCTAAAAGCCTTTTAAGGAGATTGAGAAAAACACGGTAATCTTCATCATCAATATAAATTGCTTCCTTATTTACCCCTCTGTTATAGATATGGTAAAACTGGTTCTCGGCATATTGTTTAATAACGTTTTTTCTCGGCATTCCAACAAGATACAACAGGGGTACGACATTATTGAAGGGTCTTACCCTGTTGAAGGGTAAGACCCTTCAAACTACACTCAGTGGCGGATCATGACGTGTTTGAGTTCGGTGTAGTGCTCGATGGCATAGATCGACATGTCTTTACCGTATCCGCTTTGTTTGAATCCGCCGTGAGGCATCTCCGAAACAATCGGTAAATGGTCGTTCACCCATACACACCCGAAGTCCAGCGCTTTGGTCACTCGCATTGCTCGGCCAACATCTGATGTCCAGACCGAAGCAGAGAGTCCGTAATCCACTCCGTTGGCCCACTCGATTGCTTGGGTTTCATCGGTGAACTGCTGCACGCTAATAACAGGACCAAAAACTTCTCGCTGAACAATTTCTGAATCTTGTGCGGGATGCGCCAGCACGGTGGGTTGATAAAAATATCCTGCGCTGTCAATGTCGGATCCACCTACAACTACTTCCGCGCCCGATTCCACAGCACGTGCAACCATACCTGACACTCGTTCTTGTTGTTCTTTACTGACCAATGGACCCATGGCAATATCGGGATTGCTCGGATCTCCCGTAGCAACGCCGGCCGCTTTACTCGCCACCAAAGAAACCAGATCATCATAAATTTTTGGACCGGCAATCACACGACACGGGGCGGTGCAATCTTGACCCGAGTTGTAATAGCCCATATCCACCAATGTCTGCGCAACCAATTCAAGATCAGCATCATCAAACACAACAACGGGAGCTTTCCCTCCCAGTTCTAAGTGCACGCGCTTGAGCGTATCAGCAGCGTTTCGTGCTATTAATTTTCCGGTGTTCACATCGCCCGTCACCGACACCATGGCAACATCTGCGTGTTTAACAAGTGCATCACCCAGAGTTTCGCCTTGGCCTGTGACAACATTTAATACTCCCGCAGGAAAAATATCAGCGGACAATTCTGCCATTTTAATTGCAGACAGCGGAGTGAGTTCTGAGGGTTTCAGAATAAACGTGTTTCCGGCGGCCAAGGCGGGACCAAGTTTCCAGATTGCCATGTTCAATGGATAGTTCCACGGTGCAATTCCGACGCATACACCTAACGGTTCGCGACGAAGATAGCTTGTGTGGCCTTCGAGGTATTCCCCCGCACCTTGGGTGGGAAGTGTTCGAGACGCTCCTGCGAAAAAACGAATGTTGTCTATCGTGAGATCGAATTCAAAATCGATAATGGAAACGGGTTTACCGACGTTGCGCATTTCAATGTCTTTGAGTTCATCAATATTTTTTTCCAGCACATCCGCAAATGCAAACAATTTTTCTGCACGTTCGCGCGGTGTCGTTTCTGACCACGCAGGAAATGCTGCCTTGGCTGCAGCGACCGCATTGTTCGCATCATCCATTTCTAATCGGGGAACCTGCGCGATGACTTCGCCTGTTGCTGGGTTGATGACATCGTCTATTGCGCCCGCGGCTGCCTCGACGAATGAACCGTTGATGAAGTTGTGATTAGCCATATCTGCTCCTTATGACCATCAGATTACACGTCATTGTGGATGGAGCCTTGTCATTCAGGGGAGCGGAGTGGCGAATCTGAGATCCTTCGCTGCGCTCTGGATGACAGAGTGAGTTTCGCTCTGGATGACGGGGTGAGGTGCGCTCTGGATGACAGCAGTTGATGCAGCACACCGAAATAATCGTCTAATCTTTCTCCATGACTACATATAGTGTTGGCGTCCCCAAAGAAATCAAAAAGCATGAATCACGCGTAGCGCTCACCCCCGAAGGTGTCGCTGAACTCAGTGTCCACGGCGCCACCGTATTTGTTGAACGCGGAGCCGGTGACGGTGCGAGCCTCACCGACGAGATGTACCATTCTGCCGGCGCGACATTGTGCGATGCCAATACCGCGTGGTCGTGCGACATCGTCGTCAAAGTAAAAGAACCTCAGGAAAGTGAGTTTCACAACTTCCGCGACAACCTTGTGCTCTTCACTTATTTACATCTCGCTGCGTATCCCAAAGTTGCCAAAGCACTGTGCGATGCCAACGTTACAGCAATTGCTTACGAAACCGTCGTTGTCAAAGGCCGACTCCCACTGTTAGCACCCATGTCAGAAATCGCGGGGCGTCTCAGCGTTCAAGCTGCGTGTCGTTTTCTCGAAAAGCCACAAGGCGGTCGAGGAATTTTGTTATCCGGAGCGCCCGGCGTGCCTCCCGCGCATGTCACCGTTTTAGGTGCCGGCCATGTTGGCCTGAACGCTGCCATGTTGGCGCACGGACTCGGCGCGCAAGTGGAATTGTTTGACATCAACATTGATCGTCTTCGCGAGATCGATACAATTTTCCACGCACGTTTCATTACTCGCGTTTCCACTCGCGCCGCGATTGCAGAAAGTCTCACTCGTGCCGATGCTGTCATCGGTGCCGTTCTCGTCCCCGGCGGTCGCGCACCCGTTGTTGTCGATGAAGATATGGTGAAAGCCATGAAACCAGGTTCAGTCATTATTGATACTGCTATTGACCAGGGTGGTTGCATTGCGACGTCGCATGAAACTTCCCATGATGATCCCACGTATGTTTTGCATGATGTTATTCACTATGCCGTTGGAAATATGCCGGGTTCGGTTCCCTATACGTCAACGTATGCATTGACGAATGCAACTCTTCCCTTTGTTGTTGCGCTGGCGACGAATGACCTTAATGATGCCATCGAAATGACACCAGGTTTACGCGAAGGAGTTAACACGCGTGGAGGACGCATCGTGAACGAAGACGTCGCGCACGCGGTGCCTGTTCAATAACATTTACGATGCGTGCTCATCCGCGCTATTTATACTCTTGAGAATTTCTCGCGTTACGGTAATTAATTTCTGATCGTCGTTTGCCAGAAGCCAGCACTTATCGAAACTCATCTTATTATTACCATCGACAGTATATGAATAGGTGAAGCTCACCTCGTCAGGATTATTTGCTTCGCAGTCCGCCATCAGGCTTTTGTCATCGAAGAGCCGTTCAACGTCTTTCGATATCACTGCATTAAATTTTGCGAGTTGATCTTTCGTCAAGGAACCCGAAGCTACAAGCGTAAATGCATCAGGTTCAGGCAATCGAGTCTCTTGTACCTCTGTCCACTTGCCGTCGGTACCTATCACAATTTCAGTTGTCGTGCCCGCTATCCCAACTGAAGTCGTAACAGTAAAGAGTGTTTTTATAGCTCGGAAATCGATACGAACTCGTGACCGGCGGTATCGTTGGTTCCGTAATAGGAGGTGTCACCCAATGGGGTGAAGGATCGTCTGCTTCACGATAAATATTCTCAACAAGTTCTGTTGTGAGACGAATAAGCTCTTGATCCGTATTCGATTCAATCCAACACTTGTCGAATAAGGCACTTGTATCACGATCGATGTTGTACTGATATGTCAAAAACAAAACGTCTGGTTCTTCCATTTCACAAAGAGTTTCAAGGCTTTTGTCATCCCGAAGCTTACCTGCATCTCGGATCACCACATCTTTAAACTTTTTAAATTCGGATTCCTCAACAACACCTGATCCAAAAACATCTTCAACTATTTCATCGACCGGACCATAATTAATGTCGGCAATCGACCAGTTGCCGCGAGTATCAATTGATATTTTCTCACTGAGATCTCCTTCGCCACGATATCCGTCTGACGCATACATTTCGAAGAATATTTCATCTTTTTCATGTGGTGAACGTGGTTGCTCAGACTTGCCGGCGTCAAAGGCACAGGCAAAACCTACAAACGCTGCGATCAGAACAAAACAAATAATAAACAAACTCAGAGCGGTGAGCGAGCGACGTGTCATCATGGTGAGTATGACGCATCATTACGAAAAAAAAGTTCCAACTTTTCAACTATTTTGTTAATCCTGGTCGGAGCTGTTGCACGTTATAATTACGATTAATTTCGAGTCGCACGGAACCAATGGGAACACTCAATGTTCCGATCCCTGGCCCTGTTAATGTTGCGTTATCTGCCGACCACGTTACCGCAGTTGAAATAACGTAATCCCCCACCGTTGAAAACACATGTGTGGCTGCAGGATTTTCGAAACTTCCTCCCTCAATTGCACCACCACTCGAGGGCGACATTGTTACCAATGTTGTTTGTCGACCCGTGGGAGATGTTGTCATAATTCCCACTTGCGTAATCTGTGCTGTTGCGCGCAAACGATAACCGTTAGCGAGTGTGACGTCGCGTGTGAGCGATTGACCATCGGGAAATTGCGCCCAGATGTTGGTGGGCAAACCCGTGAGGCCGGGAGAAGCGGGCGCAACGTACGCACCCGACGAGCGCGATGCATCACTGAACGCTTGTGAATATACCGCTTGCCAAATTTGTGCATACGTCGGTGGCGCTGGGATGAAGGACGGAGGAGTCGTTGCCGACATCGACGGTTCACGACAATACAAAGCCGAGCGAACAACAGCTCCTGTTGATCGATTTTTTAAAACACCAAACGTCAGTATTCCTGTTTCACTCGATGGACCCAGAACAGTTCCCGCGGGTTGTGAATCGATACTCTGGGCCGGATCGCATGTCGGAGTCGTGGCACTGGGTGTTGGAATATATTGACTCGACCATATCAACGGCCCCACTCGTCGCGCAGTCGGATTCGCAGGATCGCCACTGCTCGAACCCGCAGTAGGAATTCGAACAGACGTCGACAAGGAAACACTCTGCCCATCGGCGCCCGGTGCGAGAGTGGCATTGAGCTCTGGATCGATCGAAAAAGCAGACGACGACAAAGAAACAGCAACAATTGCCACGCCAACAAAAACTGAGATTCGCATCCGTGCTCTCACGGAAGCGATACTAGGTCCGCTTCACGTAAGAACGCAAGAGTGGTGCAGCGTTACAGCTCTATGGGGTTGACAAACCTACGCAAATGCTCACTTATTGAGTCTGCAGGAACATTCGGCACGATCTGAGCATCGAACTTCGAAGCTATTCCGTTCGCACCTTTGGGAAGGTCTTGTTTCCTTGTATCTACGAGATCAGGATTATCCTCAAATACTTGGTTAATGTCGTCTTCGGACACACCTAAACCTATGCGGTTTCTTCCAAACGGTCTCTGGTGAAACTCTATACAACTTCTCTCAAATAATTTTATTGCTCGCACACGCCCGATTCCAAGAATCTTGACTGCCTCGGCGATTGAATAAAGTTGTTCATTGGTATCTGGAGTGTTCCGCTTTGTTCGTGCACCAAAATTTTCGGGACCTTGTTTTGAATATTCTTTTGGTTTTGTGGATCTTTTAGCAGCTACTTCTGCAATCGCTTTTTTCATATCTGGATCATCAAGAAAATCAAGATATTTACCAAGTGGAATTTGTGTCCGTTTTATATCCTTGGGAATTTTCGGTGGACCAATGTCTGGTCTTTCAGATACCACGAAACCCTCTCCGTCTAAGTCGTAAGTATTACTCATTATATCCTCCTTGATTGTGAATTTTTATCCGCGAGCGACTTCCTTGTCGTCGTATGTTTCGATAACGTCACCGGCCTTGAGGTCAGTAAAGTTTTCGAGGCCAATACCGCATTCGAAACCATCTCGCACTTCTTTTACGTCATCTTTCTCACGACGGAGAGAAATGACATTGCCCTTCCAAATCACGACACCATCACGAAGGAATCTGACTTTCGATCCACGAGTGATGACACCACTTTGGACATAGCAACCAGCGATTTTTCCAAGTTTGGGAACAGAAAAGATCTCGCGAACTTCTGCTTCACCGGTGACAACTTCTTCAAATGTCGGCGCGAGCATTCCTTGGAGTGCAGCGTTCATGTCGTCGAGCACTTTGTAAATCACTTCATAGAGTCGCATATCGATGCCTGCTTTTTCAGCAGCGTCGCGTGCTTTACGATCGGGACGCACATTGAAACCAATGATGGTGGCGTTCGATACTTCCGCAAGGGAGACATCGGATTCTGTAATTCCACCGACGGCTCGGTGAACAAACGAAATGCGCACTTCGTCGTGTTCTTTGTCGAGCTTCTTGAGTGAATCCGTCAATGCTTCGAGAGAACCCTGCACGTCAGCTTTCAATACAAGCGACAACGTTGCAACTTCCCCACGAGCAACAGCTGAGAAAATATCTTCGAGTCGTGCTCCACCAGAAATACTTGCATGTTGTAATGAATTAGAAAGACGTCGACGTCGTTCACGCGCATCGGCAATTGTTCGAGCAACTCGATCGTTCGGAGCAACGCGAAGTTCATCACCCGCAAGAGGCGCAGAAGAAAGACCAAGAACAGCAACCGGAGTAGAAGGCGGCGCTTCGTTCACGGTCTCGCCATCGTCACTAAACATTGCGCGGACCTTACCCCAGCCCTGACCAGCGACAACCATGTCACCCACGCGAAGTGTTCCTGTTTCAACAATGACTGTTGCAACTGGACCACGACCCGGGTCGAGATGTGCTTCAAGAACTCGAGCACGCGCAATGGCATCAGGATCGGCTGTAAGTTCTTCGGTTTCCGCAATTAAAACTATTGCTTCTAAGAGATCTTCCATCCCTTGTCCTGTTTTAGCTGAGACATCGATGAACATTGTCTGTCCACCCCACTCTTCAGGAACAAGTTCGTGCTCTGTCAACATTTGTCGCGCACGCTGAGGATCGGCATCTTCGCGATCAACTTTCGTTACAGCAACAATGATGGGAACTTCGGCAGCTTTTGCATGACTCAACGCTTCAAGAGTTTGAGGCATCACACCATCATTAGCAGCAACCACCAAAATTGCAACGTCGGTTGCTTTCGCACCGCGTGCACGCATTTGTGAGAACGCTTCGTGACCAGGTGTGTCAATAAACGTGATGGCTTTACCGTCATGCGTTGTTTGATACGCGCCAATGTGTTGAGTAATTCCGCCGGACTCACCACTCACGACATTTGTTTTACGAATCGCATCGAGCAACGTTGTTTTACCGTGGTCGACGTGACCCATCACAGTAACAATGGGAGCGCGAGGAACAAGTTTGGACTCATCGACTTCTTCATCATCTTGCAACAGAGACAGCAATTCAATTTCTGCTTCTTGTCCTGCTTCAACAATGAGAACCGTTGCACCAAGTTCTTCTGCAATGAGTTCGATCATTTCATCAGCAAGTGATTGTGTTGCGGTCAACATTTCTCCCGCTTCGAACATCATCTTGACGATGTCTGCTGTTGTTCGATTTAACTTCGGAGCAAAATCTTGAACCGTAATACCTTGCGTGATAACGATTTCGCCTTCGGGAACTGCTGTATCTTTTGGAGTCAGCGTTGTTGTCTGCGCTGGCTGCAGATCGCTTTCGCCACGACGCTTCTTTCCCTTTTTCTTGCGCCCAGCACCCGGACCACGTCCGCCACCAGGACCACCACGACCAGGAATTCCACGACCTTTGCCGCCTGGAGCTCCCGAGGGAGGAAAGTTTTGAGTATTGGGAGTAGGAAAAGTTGTTTGTCCAGCGCCTGTACCTCGAGGTCCAGCACCACCACGACCGCCAGCATTTGACCCACCGGCTGGTCCGCGACGAACACCGAGTGCACCGGGAGGTGGAGCTTGAATGCGTCGACCCGGAGGAGGTGGAGGAACAGGTCCGCGACGGGAAACCGGTGGCGCTCCTGTTTCTGGTCCCGTGACACGAGCAACTGCTTTTGCAATTTCAGCTTCTTCTTTGAGCTGTTCAGAAATGCGTTCTTTCGTAACACCTTCCGCACCCACGGCAACAGCGGCTGAAGAGCGAATGACTTTTCGAGGTTGTGGAGTTGCTTCTGTTTGCGCATCAGTTACATCAACATCAACAGCTGGCTCCGCAGGTTTTTTTGCGCGGGACGAAGAAGAGACAACAGCTTTTTTCGCAGCAGGTTTCTTCGGTGCGGGAGGTTCTTCGACGATAGGCTCGCGGCGCAAACCTTTCGAATCAGCAAGACGACGGACGCGATCAGCAGAAGGATCGTCGATAGAAGACGAGTGTGATTTAACACCGATCTTTAATTCGGCAGACAAATCAATAATGACTGAATTATCGACGCCAAGCTCTCGTGCGAGCTCGTAAACGCGAACTTTCTTTTGTGCCACTTATATCCCTCTGGTTCCTGTTTGTTTCTTTGTATTTAGTTTCTTACGCTTCTTGTGTTTCTTCTAGAGCTTCTTCAATTTCTTCCATTGCTTCAGCTTCTGTTTCACCTGAAAATTGAATTTCTGGATTCTCTTTTATTGTTTCAGCAGTTTTGTCCGGAGCATCGGATTCATCCGAAACATTTTCAGCACCTACTTCGCCACCGTTTTCGCTTTCGGCTTGAATGTCGATTCTCCAGCCCGTTAAACGTGCAGCAAGTCGAGCATTCTGACCCTCTTTACCAATTGCAAGAGACAATTGCTGGTCAGGAACAATGACGGTAGCCGTTCCTGTTTCGTAATTACAGATTACTTCGCGAATGTTTTTTGCCGGCGATAGAGCTGCACGCACATAAGTCTGAGGATCTTCAGAAAAAGGAACGATGTCAACTTTTTCTCCACGGAGTTCCGTCATGACTTCGCGCACACGACCACCCGATGCACCCACGCACGATCCAACAGGATCTACGTTGTCATCGGTTGACCACACAGCAATTTTTGTTCGACGACCCGGCTCGCGCGCAATTGCTTTAATTTCGACGACACCACTTTCGATCTCGGGAACTTCCAAACGGAACAACGCTTCGACAAGGCCGGGGTGTGTACGAGACACGACAATTTGCGGGCCTTTTTGCGTGTTGCGCACTTCGACAATGTATGCCTTGAGTCGCTTTGCATGCTCGTATCGTTCCATTGGTGCTTGCTCGCTTTGCGGAAGCAACGCTTCAACACGACCGAGGTCGAGCAATGTGTATCGGTGATCGGCTTGCGAAACAATACCGGTAACGATGTCGCCTTCGCGACCAGAATATTCTGCGAATTTTGTATCGCGCTCAACTTCACGGATGCGTTGTGAGATCACTTGCTTGGCAGTTTGTGCAGCAATGCGGCCAAAGTTTTCTGGCGTGTCATCCCACTCGCGGATGATGTTGTAATCTTCGTCGAGCTCTTGGGCCATCACGCGAATTTCACCCGTGTCAGGATCGATCACCACTTCTGCTTCTTCTGCAGATTCAGGAAAACGCTTGTACGCAGTGACCAATGCGTCTGCCAACGCTTGAAGAAGAACAATTTCGTCAACACCTCGATCTTGTGCGACTGCTTTTAGTGCTTGCATCATCTCGGAATTCATTGTGTCAGCTCTCCTTCGAGTTCTTCTGTGTTTTCTTCAGTTGTTCGTAGTGCAGGACCATTTTTCAAAGCCTTATCAAAATCAAATAGTGTGTGAGCTTTTGTTATGTCGGAAAGAGAAATTGTCGGTGTGGATTCTTCTGTTTCGATTTCGATGTCATTGTCTGAAACAGAAATAAGTTTTCCGCGCGATCGAACCAGCGATCCATCGACACGATGAGACACAGTGATGTCCATCCCCAATGACCACTGAAAATGTTCTGGAGTGATGAGGGGTCGTTCTAAACCGGGACTGGCCACTTCCAAGTGATATGCATCATCGAGAGAATCGCTCTCATCTAAAATTGGAGCGATCAGTTTGCTCATTTCGGCGATGTCGTCAACGGTGACGCCACCTTCCTTGTCGAGAGTCACAGAAACAATAGAACGCTTGCCCGCCTTGGTGACTTTTAGTTCCCAGAGACGAAACCCAGCATTTTCGAGCACAGGGGCAATCATGTCTGTCAATCCATCACTTATGGACATGGTCACCTCCTCAGGTCACGCCTCGAGCGCATATATCGTTACAGCCGCGACTGTTATGAGCCCATACATCAAAAAGCGCGGAGGATTTCCCCCACGCGGATCCTGTTTTATAGGCTACGGACCAAATAGTGTAGCACATGATTTCGTGACATTTCCAAGGGTTTGACCCCTTTACCCCTCTTGCGTATCCGAAGATCCGTAGACTTTTCCAGCTAACGCGGATATCGGGGGCAAATATGCAAAGCTATAGCGATGCTTTCGCGATTTATCTACATCCTTGCGCGATGTGCTGGGCGTATAGCTTCGCTCCTTTCGCGCATTTTGGGCAAAGGGTCCGGCGAGCAAATTCAGGGCCGCGTTATCGATATGATTTCGCGCAACGCGCTGCGCTTTGCCGCTGCTCATAAACGCATCGTTATCATCAGCGCGACCAACGGGAAAACCACAACCACGCGACTCATCGCCAGCGCACTTGCACAAAAATATCCAGACGTTATTTCTAATGCGCTGGGAGCAAATCAGCGCGCAGGTGTCATTGCAGCACTTGTGAATGGATCGACGAAAAACAAAAACCAATGGGCAGTCCTCGAGGTGGATGAACGATCGTTGCCGGGACTTTTTGATGAACTCCATCCTGAACTTTTGGTGTTAGGAAATTTATCGCGCGACCAACTCGATCGTTTTGGCGAAGTCGCATCTATTTCACAGAGTTGGAAAAAAATGCTCCAAGGAACGCACACGCATGTTGTTGCCAACGCATGCGATCCTCACATTGTTTTTGCAACTTCAGATCTCGATAAAAACATTGTTGAGTATGTCGATTTGTTTTCGCAATGGCATTCCGATGCGCACACGTGTCCCGCGTGTGGCGCGTTGCTCGAGTGGGATGACGAATCTCATTTTGATTGTCCGTCGTGTGACTTCACTATTCCTCGTCGACTCTCCATCGTGCCAAAAATTCGGGAGCAAATTGCTAACTCGCTTGCAATACCGGGTGAATGGAATGTTTCCAATGCCATTTTGGCTTACGTGACAGTGAAGAAACTGGGCATCGATGATGACTCCATTTTTTCTGCATGGCCCACCATCACAGACGTTGCAGGACGCAACGCCGTTTTTGAACTCGGCAATCGAACTATTCAATTGTTTCTCGCGAAAAATCCAGCTGGATGGAATGAAACTTTGAAGCACATTTCTTCCCCAGACAACACAACCATCTTTGCTTTCAACTGCAATATTGCGGACGGAAAGGACCCATCGTGGCTCTATGACGTCGACTTTGAATCGCTCCGAGCTGATGACATCATCGTTTTTGGTGAGCGCGCAACCGACATGATTGTTCGACTCGATGTTGCAGGAAAAAATACTCAGCGCGCGGATAATATTCTTGATGCTCTTGCACTCACACCAGAAAATGCACGTATCAATCTTGTTGCAAGTTACACGCAATTTCTTTCTCTGTCGCGTGAACTTCCCAAGCGAGCTGAAAGCACAGAACGCGCGGTGGTGACCAGATGACATTTTCAATAGCACTCATTTACCCTGAACTCTTGGGAACCTACGGCGACCGCGGCAATGCAATGGTATTAAAACATCGCGCACACCTCCGCAACATCGATTCAGAAATTATTACGGTGTCGCCAGGAGATTCACTTCCCACTTCTGCTGATATTTATTTACTCGGCGGCGGTGAAGATAATGCACAAACACTCGCCACCAAACTTCTTCGCGAACAACAAAGCGTTTTGGAAAAAGCACTCGAGAGTTCTCTCTTGCTCGCTGTGTGTGCAGGATTTCAAATACTCGGAAATAAATTCCCTATTGCTAATGGAAAATTTCATGAAGGACTAGAAATAATTGACGTCACCACGACACATGGAACACCGAGAATCATCGGCGAACTCGTAACATCGTGCACGATCGACGGAATCGATGAACTCACTGGTTTTGAAAATCATGGCGGACGGACAACTCTCGGCACAACCGCTCAGCCCCTCGGAAGAGTTACATCGGGAATGGGAAACGGCATCAATTCCGTCGATGGTTTTTATTCGGAACACATCCTCGCGACTTACCTTCACGGACCCGTGCTCGCGCGCAATCCCCAACTGGCGGATTATCTTCTCGCGAAAATTACCCAGATATCATTGAGCGAACTTGAACCCATTGCTAATGATGTTTCGGAAATGCTTCATCGCGAACGACTCATCGCAACGCGATAAAAACCAGAACGCACAATTTGTCCGAATTAGTCATATTTAATATAATTGTCTCATGCCCAAAACGAAAGACCGACAACTCCTCGACAATATCCATTTTATCCGCCTTGTGGGAGAGAAAATCCCCGATTTTACGGTCGATCCCGACAAAGTGCATCAAGTGCGAAAAGACGTTGTCACAACGCCTGATAATACTCCCGTGCAGCCGACATTTCGCTATATCATTGCTCTTCAAGGCAAAGGGCGAAGCCACGCGCAGCATGACCTTATTGCTGATATTGGCCACGGCCATGAAAAAGTCGTTAATGATGCAAAAAGTCGGCTCATAGAGCGCATTAGGCGCTTTCCTTCTGGGGACGGCAACGGAATTATTGCATCGGGCGCGAGCTATCATGCAGCAGCGAGTCTTCTTCTCGATCTGGAAAAGCATCCCATCCCTGGACAAACTAAAAAGGGTTATTCCAAACGCGAACAAAAGAGGGTCGATGATTTAGCGGCAGCGATAAAAGATGACAAGGGTCACCACAGCAAAATTGTCATTGTGCGCGGTTCGTTCGAATCGGGTCACGCGTTTATGGATGCGTTAAACAAAGCTCTCGAACATCCTCACATCGATCCGACACCGCACACGCTTCCCTTCTTCACAAAACATGATGGACTGAGCGCTGCGTCGACCGTGCTCACAGGAACAGGAAAACAAATTCATCGTGTGTTGCCCAACATTCCACTCGCCCATACGTTGACGGGCGCAATGGTTCGCGCAGGACAACACCTTGGTTCACTGGCTGATGATGCAGCCGTGCAACATCTTCATCCTGAGCACACGCAATTTCGTTCGAGATAATCTACGAATACGCGGCGACAATTTTGTTGCGCAAATGGATTAACGCATCGTCGCTAGTTGCAATTGCAGTGCGTATTGCATCCATAAACTGAAACATCCACGCGACGTTGTGCAACGTACATAAATAAGGACCACTCGGCTCTCGTTGCGCGATGAGGTGACGAATAAATGCTCGAGAGTACGTCGAACACACTTCGCATGAACAGTTTTCATCGATAGGTGCATCGCTGCGAGAATTTTCGACACGACGAATAGATACACGGCCTTGCCACGTCAACAACATTCCGTGTCGCGCTAATCGTGTTGGCAAAACACAATCGAACATGTCAATGCCGCGCATGATTGATTCGATGAGACCAATCGGGTCGCCTACGCCCATGAGATATCGCGGTTGATCTTTTGGTAACGCTTCTTTTTCAGCCAACGCGTCAAGAATTCGAATCATGTCTTCTCGGGATTCACCCACGCTTAATCCACCAATGGCATAACCATCAAAATCCAAACTTGTTGTTCGTTCCGCTGATTCAAGTCGAAGGTTTTCAGAATCGCCCCCTTGCACAATTCCAAACAAAGACTGATCGTCGATGCGTGAATGTGCAGCCTTGGCACGCTTGGCCCATTCGTGAGTGCGCACCATTGCTTCGCGCAGAACCGAATCGGTTGCTGGTAACGCCGAACACACATCGAGCACCATCTGAATGTCAGCACCGAGAAGTTCTTGCGTGTTCACTGCATCTTCGGGCGTAAAATTGATGAGGTCACCATCGTAGGTCGAACGAAATTCCACTCCGTCGTCGGTTACTTTTGGTTTGAGAGAAAAAACTTGAAACCCACCGGAATCTGTCAGGGTCAAACCGTCCCAGGCGGAAAATTTTCCAAGTCCTCCGAATTCTGCAATGACATCAGCACCGGGACGCAACATCAAATGATAAGTATTGCCCAAAATAATTTCGGCGCCCAATTTCTT
>CAZFAO010000024.1:0-25836 GCA_964516875.1 uncultured Burkholderiales bacterium | reverse complement strand
ATATGCAATTGTGTACATTTCGCCGTTTGGCCCAAAAGCAATTTTTTCAGCATTCGAATCGTTTAACGGAATTTGTTCGATTATCTGTAAATCGTTATCAAAAGTCGCAATGCTATCCCTGAGGATTACTACCATTTCATCTTGAGAGTTAACTGTAAATTCATTAAACGAAAGACCATAACTTGAATCTGCAACTACACCGCCGAGAGTTCCGTCGCTGTTGATGCGAGCGAGAAATGGAACATCTTCCGAGTAACTTGAGTAATCGTATGGACCCGTAACATAATTACTGTTTCCATCCCTCACGGGGCCAGAGGGTGGAGATGAGGGAGGGTTTTCCTCTATCGCGAGAGCGCCACGAACCAGTGCGCTGATATATATATTGTCATTCGAATCGACTACGGCATCACGGATATGGAGACTGCCACAACAGTTGTTTTGGTATCCAATGTTGTTATATCCACCTAGTCGGATTCCGAGGTTCGACGCAGAAATAAACGTTCCTTCAGGATCGTAGTTCAACAGCACCGCATAACCATCAGGATATTTTCCATTAGCGTCTACTGCGCATGTGGTTGACGTTTGAGGTAGGGTCGGATTTAGCTGAACATCGCAGTAATATGAGGCGATGATGTGGATGTTGTCATTGCTGTCAATAGCGATCTGGTTGTACGACATATTTTCGTGAGAACTAAAGGTAATATTTTGACCATTCGTTTTGTAGATATACGCTTCACCTCGGGGGTGGTAATAATCGTCAGATGCAGAGATGGCCGTCCCCACAATGTCACCGTCTGATTGCGCCTTGATGTGGTAGCCGCTGCCGATTTCGCGAGCACCAAGATAGGAACCATCCTCGTCCAGATGTATGAGTGCTGAAAACCCTTGGGGTTCTTGACTCTCTTCGAACGTATAAATATCTTCACCAGCGGTTGGATCGAGGTCAAATGATCCTGAGTAGGGGTAGTCGTCTGCGGTAATGTCGAGGTTCAGACTGACTGTATTATCGGGCAAAATCAAAAAATCAAAAATCCAATTATTAGTAACGTTTGTGTTCTCCCAGGTGCGTGTCCATTCGTACGTGCCAGACGAAGAAAACTTTGTGATGAAGGTGTCGTTCATTAATGTAGATAAAACGTCTTCATCATTGGAGGGGTCAAAATCAACCTCTCCGTTATAAGTTCCAACAATATAAACGTTCCCTAGTGAGTCAGTTTTAGTCAGTTGCGCTCTTGCATATCCGGCTGGATCAGAAGTGACGATTGATTTTGTCCACCCATCCCAGGTCGTGACAACGTGTGATGCTTGGGCGACCGCAAATGGCGCGGTGCAAAACGATACAAGTGCGAGCAACACGAGTAATCTCAACGCCTGTCTATGGTAACCCCTTATCATATAAGTATTATCGGCAGTTACAGGCCCAACTTCGACTAATTCGCGATCTATATATAGTCAGATACGCAAAATGATTCGAATGACTTAGTTTTTTCGCGCATAAGGCGAAGTGGTGATGTGTTTACCACCTCCGTGATGGCGGAGCTGATGTGATGTCAGCTTTTTCGCGGCGGATGATGTCGTGTATTTTTTGTCGTTGTGTGTATGCGATGATGGCAAGGGCGAGCACGATGAGAAGAATCGTGTCGTACATATCGTTTTTAGTAGGGGAGTAAGAACCGAGGAGAGGTTTGCGTACATCGCTGTTTGCTTTGATGTGAGTTTGTTTCTTGGTTGTTTTCTCGATGCTGTCAACAGCTTTAACAAAGGGGATCTCTCCAAACGTTTCGCTTGGTAGAGCAGCGGCGGAACCGGTGGGTGTCGTTGTTGCTGTACGAGTTGATCGTGTGGTGGGAGTGGTTGGCTGAGTTGTGGTATTCGGCTGAGTTGTATCTGGTTGAGTTGTCGTTGTGGTGTTTTCGTCGTCGGGAAGGTCGTCGTCGGGAAGCTCGTAGGTCAGTTCCGTAACGTTATTAGATGCGATTTCTCGAAAATCTTGACTTGCGTTAAGTGCATTTATCAGTTGCTCCCCATCGTCTTCTGGGAATCCTGAAATCAGGAATGCGTTAAGTATGAGAGGTGTGCTAATCGAAGGGGCAACCGAAAAATTAAAGATTGCTTCACGGGACTGACCACTGTCGATAACTGTTGTTTCATTCGTGTTGAGCAAAGCAAACATGAGCGTGTAGCCGCTAAATAAATCTGCGTACATCGGCAGTGCTGTCTCGACTGGATATGACATTATTGTGGTGATGTTGCTACTTTCCAAGGTTAAACCAGGAGGTATAAATAAGTACATGTAAAGTGTGGAATATGTATGCAAAATTGCTGGGTTAACTCCTTCGTTCGTGACCGTCAAATGTGCGCTCGTACTTGTTGATGTTGAATCAGTGAACTCGCCAACAATGCTTAAATCTGTTGGTTTTGGAACAATGCCGTTGGTAATAGTTGATTCATTGGTGTCCGTGATGCGTATCGGCCCAGCATATACATTGTCCGTGCTGAGCGTAATTGTGTAGCCATCTATGTAGTCTTGGGCGGAAATTGAATCAGGAACAATTCCATCGACTATTAAATACAGCTCTGAGCTGGCGGACACCGAACCACTCCAAGCGTTGGTGGATTGGTCGAATGTTCCTGGACTGTTGGTTATTTCTGTTGCGCTTTCTGATATTGCAACATTCGTGATATCAAAATTGTTAGCGTCTAGCGAGAATGAAAATTCTGTCAATGGATGTTGTGTGTCTGTATAGTACTCAATTCTGAAAACATTTCTCACGGGTTCACCGACTGTTGCCTCCTCTCCGGGGTATTCATTCCATACTTGAAGACTGAATTGACCAGAAGAATCATCAATGATGGTCCAATTATATGTATTGATTAAGGTTGATCGATCTTCGCCCGCATTGTCGTACATTAAACCATGTGCGCCAAGAGTCACATTGTTGAGCACATTCTGGCTCGCCCAGCCTGTGAGGGCGTTGTCATAATTTTCCGGTGAAAGGTTCGACATGCTGAGCATGTTTTCCATCGTTGTCACTTTGCTCACATCCCAACTTCCCAGGGGCTGGTCGAAAGCTGAAGGATAAGCAGACGCCTGGTTGCTGAACATGAATCCCATGTCTGTGACGCTGCTTGTGTCCCAGTTATCGAGGGGCTGATTGAATACTGTGGCTTGTTCGAACATTGCGCGCATATTCGTGACTTTGCTGGTATTCCAGTTGTTGAGTGGTTGGTCAAATGAAGAGGCAAGGGCGAACATACCGTACATGGTTGTAACGTTGCTAGTGTCCCACGTGCTTAAAGGTTGATTGAAAGACTGAGCTATAAGAAACATGTCGCTCATGTTGGTGACGTTGCTTGTGTCCCAGTCGTCGAGTGGTTGATTGAATGCCATGGCTTGTTCGAACGTCGACTGCATGTCGACAACTTTGCTCGTGTCCCAATTGCTGATGTCTTGATTGAAGGACATCGCCCCAGCAAACGTTTTACTCAAACTGGTGACATTGCTTATATCCCAGTTGTCGAGTGGTTGATTGAATGCATAGGCGGCGTAAAACATTTCGGTCAAACTTGTGAGGCCACTGACATCCCAACTATTTAGTGGTTGATTGAAATAATTAGCTCCAGCGAACAGTCCGTTCATGTTGGTAACGTTACTTGTGTCCCAGTTGTCGAGTGGCTGATTAAAAGCAAGTGCACCGCGAAACATTTCACTCATATTGCTGACATTGCTGACGTCCCAGTTGTCGAGTGGTTGGTTGAAGTGACCTGCCCCAGAAAACGTTAATGACAAATCATTTACGTTGCTTGTGTCCCAGCTATTGAGCGGTTGGTTAAAATCTCGTGTTTCGTAGAACATGCTGGATAAGTTAATTGCGTTAGTCATGTCCCAACTATCGAGCGATTGGTTAAAATATCGTGCGCCAGCAAACATTTCTGTGAAGGAATCAGCGTTGCTTGTGTCCCAGTTGTTCAGTGGTCTGTTGAACGACCACGCTCCCCGAAACATTCCATCAAAGGAAGTTATGTTGCTTGTGTCCCAGCTGTTGAGTGGTTGGTTGAACGAACCCGCTTCAGTAAACATTTCATAAAAGCTAGTTATGCTACTGACATCCCAGTTGTCGAGCGGCTGATTAAATGCAGTGGCTTGGTAGAACATGCGGTCCATGTCTGTGACGTTGCTTGTATCCCAATCACCTATAGGTTGGTTGAAGGTTGGTGAATTATAAAACATATTGCTCATGGTGGTTACTGAACTCGTGTCCCACGCCCCAATTGCACCATTGAACGAAGAGGGTCCATCAATGTAGTTCCCGCCGGACATCCATGGCGTGAAAAACATGTAGGACATATCAGTAACGCTGCTTGTATCCCAGCTGTCGAGTGGTTGGTTGAATTTTCGGGCGTGATCAAACATGTGAGACATGTTGGTGACGTTGCTTGTGTCCCAGCTGTTGAGTGGTTGGTTGAAAGAATAAATGTCACCGCTGAAGTAATGAGGCATAAAAAACATATACGACATGTTCGTGACGTTGCTGACATCCCAATGGTTAATGTCTTGATTAAAAGACGTCGCCCCTGAAAACATGTAGCTCATATCGGTGACGTTAGATAGGTTCGGAGCATCTATTGCGTTAATTGTTAAATTTATTGCACCTCTAAATGAGTAGGCCATGGATTGCCACGGATTGTTTCCCCATTGTTCAACGGATAAAAGTTTCCGACCATCACCGCTAGCGCCACCCGCAAAATAAGGATACAGTCCAGTAATTTTGACTTCGTAAATTCCTGGTTCAGCGTAGGTATGCGTTGTGGCATTCGTTGCATTGCTTGTCGTTGTGTTGTCGCCCCAGTCGATATTGAAATCATACTGGTATGCTTCCACGCCAGCGTATGCGGGAATACTTACCTGGTTGTTCGCCGACGAGCCGTAGTCAATGTTGTCTGTCTTCCATGTCGTCACAAATTCATTAGACGCATAGCTCGGCGATAATACAAGTTCGTGATATGAGGTTGCTTGTGCTGTGTTGATGATGAGAAAGGAAAAGAATGTAGCGAGGATAACGAGCGGCATCGAGAATCGGGTGAGTGTGTTCACTCCTGATTTGAGTCTCGTAAATCCAGTAACCCCGTGCACTCATTAAGTGTCGACATTTACTGTATGTTTTGACATAGTCCATAGTGACTAAATATGAGATAAGGCAACAAGAACAGCGGTTTTCATGCGTCGTATTCGTATGTATGCGCGCTCAGGGAAGTAGCTATTTTGACTGTATTACCAAACCCGTGGTGGCGGCGTTGATGAGATATTTGATTTCTCGCGGCGGATGATGTCGTGTATTTTTTGTCGTTGTGTGTAGGCAATAATGGCGAGGACGAGGATGATCAACAAAATTGTGTCGTACATGTCGTTTTTCGTCGGGGAGAAGGTGCCCAGGAGTGGTTTGCGAATCACGCGTGATGATTTAACAGCGTTATCTGAGTTCTGTGATTTTTTTAGTTTCTCGACTCCCTGAACAGAGGGTAGTTCCTCGAGTGCGAGACTGCCCAGTGCCGAAAGTGTTCCTGAGGAAGTTGTGGCGGGACCAGGAACTTCTACGACAGTCGTCGTTGGTGTTCGAGGTGTTGTTGGCACAGTCGGCGTAGGCGGTGAAGTTGGTGAAATAACGGGAGTTGTTGTGGGTGTTTCTGAGATGGGTTGAGTCGTAGTGACGGGGGGAATGGTTGTCGTCGATGTTTCTCCTGGAGAGTAGCATCCGTTTCCTGCGTCGATGAAAGTCCATCCATATTCTTGTGTAATCGTTTCACGATATGATTCTGAATCGCAATAGGCGCTTGTGCCACCATGAAAAGTGATGCCGGTGGGGAGGATGAGCTGAGCCCACGCTTCGAGTGTTTCGTCATAATTCTGTGTTGATAAACCAGAATGGCTTTCCGGAAGCATCCCTTCATATTGTGTGCCCTCGTAAATATCTCCTTCATAAAACATGTACGGCATCTGCGTCACATTGGATATGTCCCAACTGGCGAGTGACTGATCGAACGAATTAGCTCCTAAAAAAATCGCCGTAAGATCCTCGACACTGCTGATGTCCCAATTGCTGAGCGGTTGATTAAACGAGGCCGCGAACATGAACATGCCGTCCATTTCTATGACGCTACTGACATCCCAGTCGTTGAGCGACTGGTTGAAAGCAGTGGCTTGATTGAACATTTGGCCCATTTCTATGACGCTACTGACGTCCCAGTCGTTAAGTGGTTGGTTGAAAGCAGCTGCAAGAGTAAACATTTGGCCCATGTGTGTAACGCTGCTGACATCCCAGTCGTTGAGGGGTTGGTTGAAAGTCGTGGCAAGAGAAAACATAAACGACATCTCTGTAACGTTGCTTGTGTCCCAGTTGTTGAGGGGTTGGTTGAAAGCTGTTGCTTCTCGAAACATGTCAAACATAGCTGTGACGCTGCTTGTATCCCAATCATTGAGAGGCTGGTTAAATGCTGTTGCGCTGTGAAACATTTCGCTCATGTTTGTGACGTTAGATACGTCCCAGTCGTTGAGTGTCTGGTTAAAAGACGTTGCTACTGTAAACATATAACTCATGTCGGTGACGTTGCTTGTGTCCCATCCGCTAATGTCCGAGTTGTATGAAGTTGCGTTGCCGAACATCATATTCATGGTCGTGACGTTGCTTGTGTCCCAATCACTGAGTGGTTGGTTGAATGCTGCGGCACTGAGAAACATTCGTTCCATATTGGTGACGTTGCTTGTGTCCCAATCATTGAGGGGTTGGTTGAAAGCTGCAGCGCCGCCGAACATCTGCCACATGTTTGTGACGTTCGATACGTCCCACTCATTGAGTGGATAATTAAATGGAGTACTGGTGAACAATCGTTGCATGTCTGTGACGTTGCTCGTGTCCCAATTGTCGAGCGGATAGTTATATGCAGAACCCGCGAGCATGCCTGCCATATCTGTGACGTTGCTTGTGTCCCAATCATTGAGGGGTTGGTTGAATGCTGTGGCATTACCGAACATCTCGCTCATGTTGGTGACGTTGCTTGTATCCCAGCTATTGAGTGGTTGGTTGAATGCTGAGGCAAGGGCGAACATGCGCACCATGTCTGTGACGTTGCTTGTGTCCCAGGTGTTGAGCGGTTGGTTGAATGTTGAAGCTCCGAGGAACGTATTGATCATGTTGGTGACGTTGGTAGTGTCCCAGTCGCTAATGTCGGTATTGAATGCTGTGGCATGGTCAAACATGCCATACATGTTGGTGACGTTAGAAAGGTCTGGCGTGTCGGCAGCGTTCAGCGTAAAGTGTGAAGCATAAGAAAATGCGTTTTCCATTGTTGACCAAGGGTTGGTACCCCATTGTTCAACTGTTAAAAGTTTTAGTGCAGATTCGCTATAGCTTCCGAGTCTGAAGTTGGAAAATGATCCCGTTGCTTTAACTTCGTACGTCCCCGGTGTTGAATACGTGTGAGTTGTTGGTCCAGTGAGCGATGTGCTCGTTTGTCCATCACCCCAGTCGATTGTAAAATTGCTTCCGTAGATTGGCATGACAATTTGTGTATCGGTGAGTTGTGTCCACGGGGTCTCTTCGGTGGAGGTGTCTGTCTTCCACGTTGTCACAAATTCGTCAGGTGTATAACTTGGCGACAAACTCAGTTCGTGTCGTGGCGCTGCTTGAGCTGTATTGATAACTAAAAAAGAGAAAAATGTTGCGAGGATGACAAGTAGCATCGAGAATCGGGTGAGCGTGTTTACTCCCGTTTTAAGTCTCGAAAATCCAATAACCCCTATCACCTATAAAGTGTCGACTTTTAAGGCTCTATTCTCCATAGTTCATTGTGACTATATAGTTCTGAAATCGCCATGATCTGCAAGCCTTATTCGCATTGTGCGTCGATCAACTACTCGTTCGGGCGTTTCTCCTCTATCGACACATCACGAAATATCACGAGGTGTGACGACCTGTTTACATATCCATATTTCTCTGACAAACTCATCGAGCGAACAAATTTGTTTCGTGTTCCTCACAGTTCTTCCCTGATTTTTTTGTTATGGGGAGAACGTCATGGGAAGATCTGGCTTTACATATTGGCTGAGTGTCCTTGTTGTATCAAGTTTGTTTGTTGGTGTTGTGCCCGCTTTTGGTGCGCAGGATGAAACGAGCTTCGGGTACCCGTTAAAAAATCACACGATCCAGAAACCGTACTCGGCATCCGCATCGGAATATGGGCCAGGGCACCGAGGGGTAGATTTTTTTGCACCTCGCGGCACAGCAGTTTTTTCGATTGCGCAAGGACAAGTTATTTTCGCAGGCGCAGTTGCAGGGTTCACCTACATCACAATTCAACACGGCGATTACAAATCGACGTACTCATCAATGGCAACCAAAACTGTTTCTGTTGGAGATGTTGTCACAAAAGGACAGCTCATTGGAACAGCTGCGGGATTTTCTTTGTCATCGAGTACTCAAACGCTCTTTTTATCGATGCGATATAAAAATAAATACGTTGATCCAATGCTATACATTTCTGAAACGCAGCCAGCACGAGAAATTCATCTTGGCGAACTTCACGCAGAATCTGATTCACTTCTTACTCAGCTTCAAGCGCATGAGAAAAAGGCGCTCACTAGTTTTGTGAATGATGTAAAAGATTTTGCGACGTTTAGTTCGCGAGCGTCAAAGAAAATTGTTGAGTATATGCAAAAATCAACCACCGATACCGTGATCGTTTTTAAAAAGTTCGGAAGCGAAGCCATCGGTGCGTACGACGAAGCAATGAAAACTATTTCTGAAATGAAAGACGTTGCGAAACAGATCGCACAAGACTCTCTTGACGGTGCGAAAAAAGCTGTTGCTGCTGGGAAAAAGAAACTTGCAGAGCTTGAACAAAAAGCAATAACTCAAATGAAAAAAGCAATACGTCTCGGCGTGAAGCTCGCGAAAGCATACGCAAGTGCATATCAACAAGCATTAGAACTTGGCGTTGACGTTGCAACATGGTTCGTTCAACGTATGGTCATGATTCCTGTTTTATTGGCGCAGCTTGAACGCGATATTATCCAGGGTGTTTATGATGCAGGATTATCAGCTGCCCATACAACGCTTAAAGTACTCGATCAATATTTCGATGTGGATTGGTCAACGTTGGCGCGTGTGATGATTATTCCCGCAAGTTGTCTCGCTTATGCGTGTACAACTGCGATAAAACTCGCGTGCGATCCAAACAGTTCGTTTTCTGTGCAAACCAGCAGTGGGGGATATCGAGGTTCGAACAATGGTGTGATGTTTGTGTCGGGATTGAACTCAAGTGGTTCGCCCGATGTGTCAGCAGATGATAAAGGTGCAGGAAAAAAAGTTGGGCAGCCAGTTAACTTTCCGTGGAATGCATTGGGGTATTCGCCATCGGACGTTTCGTTTTATTCCTACACCGGAACAGGAAAAAGTTTTGAGACAACCGATACGTATCAAGATGTGCATGTGTCGGCAGAACGGATGGATGCACAAATCAAACAATGGAAAATCGACCATCCGAATCAAAAGCTCGATCTCATCACACATTCGCTCGGCGGAAATATAACGGCGTTGTGGATTGCTCAGTATTATGATCCAGACGATGCGTCCTATCCCGATTTAGGGAAAATCATTTTGTATGCGCCACCGCTCACGGGTACGTCGTTAGCGAGCGGGGGAAAAATTATCGATTCCGATGGCGATAGTCGTGCGCTGCACGATGACCTCAATCGCATTGTTGGCAGTGAATATATTCCGCCAGCGGATGCGCAATCCGTGACACAAGTAACCGAAGGTGGGGAATTGGCTGCGCTGTTGAGTAAAGACGAAAAATTGAAAAAGCTCGATGTGCATGTGATCCGATCAAGTTCCGATATTGTTGCCTCAGCTGCCTCGCCCCATGTGGATGGGGTCGACGAAGTGATTATTGATACAGATGGTGCTCACTTGTTGGGTCCCATCACCGCGCATTCGGATCTGACGACCGATGTTGCGTCAACATCGGCAGCGCAGCACATTCTCGAAGGAAAGAAAGTCCCGTGTGTGTCTCCAACAAATGCAGTGAATTCGGTTGTGAAATCAGCAACTGTGCACGCAACAGAAATTACAGTGTCTCGCGCTGCACGAGATATTTCGAATGCTCAGGATTATTCAACGGTGTCGAAGTTTATGAACAGCTTTAACTAATCCACTATTGTCGGATAACAAAGGCTTCTCAATGGGAAAATGAGGCTTGATATACCTGTTGAGCTGGGCCAATTCGATAATTTCCGCTGCTTGCACGTAGAATGTCTCTTCACAAATAAACATACCGGACCATCAATCCAGGTCTCCTGTAACTATATATACAGTGTGCATCGGTGCGGTAGAAGCTCAACCTAGGAGGAAACGTGGCTGTAGTCACCATGAAACAAATGCTCGAAGCGGGCGTCCACTTTGGACATCAAACTCGCCGTTGGAATCCCAAGATGCAACGATTCATCTTTGGTGAAAAAAACGGTATTCACGTCATCAATCTTGAAACCACACTTGGTCTCGTCGACGACGCATACAAATTCGTTCGTTCAACTGTTGCTGATGGGGGTCTCATCCTCTTCGTCGGAACGAAGAAGCAAACGCAAGAACCTGTTCGCCAACATGCTGCACGCGTGGGAATGCCCTACGTCAACAACCGTTGGTTGGGGGGAATGCTGACCAACTTTCAAACAATGCGCAAGCGTATCGACAAGATGCAAGAAATCGAGCGACAAGTGCGTACGGGCGAAACATCGCACATGATTAAAAAGGAAGCGCTCAAGCTCACGCGTGAACTTGAAAAACTTCACCGCAACCTTGGCGGTATTCGTAACCTCGAAAAAATGCCGTCCGCAATTTTCGTGATCGATACAAAAAAAGAGCACATTGCAGTTACCGAAGCTCGTAAACTTGGTATCCCTGTTATTGCCATGGTCGATACCAACTGTGATCCTGACATTATTGATTACATTATTCCTGGAAACGATGATGCTATTCGTGCCAGCGACTTGATGTGCCGTGTGATTGCAGATGCAGTCGAAGCAGGTCAACAAATTGCGATTAAAAAGGGTGGCGCAGCGCCTAAGGCGAAAGCTGCACCTTCAATGGAAGAGCTCAAGGCAAAAGCAGAACAGCAAAACGCTGCGCGCGCACAAGCTGCGGCTCAGCAACAAGCACGTGAAGCAAAGTTGGCAAAAGCCAAAGCTAAAGCAGAAGTTCCAGCTGAAGCATCCGCCGAAGAAGCTGCTGCGGAATAAATTTTGTAATTATTTGTTAATACCTTTCCAGGGCAAGACCCTGGAAAAAAGAGAAAGAGTAGAACAATGTCATACACAGCCCAAGATGTATCGAGCTTGCGCAAAATGACCGGCGCGGGCATGATGGATTGTAAGAACGCACTCGCCGAAAGCGATGGCGATATCGAAAACGCAAAAGAATGGTTACGCAAGAAAGGCCTTGCTGGCGCTGCAAAGCGTGCGGGTCGTGCTGCCGATCAAGGAACGATTGACGTTATCCTTGACGGAAATGTAGCAGCCGCGGTTGAAGTGAACTGCGAAACAGACTTCGTTGCCAAGGGTGAACTCTTTACAGGTTTTGTTTCTGAACTTGCATCGCTTGTTGCAAAGCACGGCACAGAAGGTCTTGAAGGACAATCGTTCCGCGACTCAACTGTTGCTGAAAAAATCACAGCTCTCGGTGCAAAAGTGGGCGAGAACGTCACACTTGGTCGAAGTGCTCGCTATGAATCAACAGGCGTGGTCGATGCGTATAAGCATCTCCAAGCAGGCCGTGGATTCATCGGTGTTCTTGTTGAACTCGTGAACGTTGCAGATTCCGAAGCTGCACGCGAAGTCGCTCACGACATTGCGTTGCACATTGCATCTGCTGCGCCTCGCTACGTCACGCGCGAAGAAGTTCCCGCAGACGTTGTTGCGAAAGAGAAGTCAGTGCTTGAAGAAATCACTCGCGCCGAAGGCAAGCCTGAAGCTGCGATGGAAAAAATCATCACGGGACGCCTCGATGGTTTTTATAAGTCAGTGTGTCTGATAGAACAACCCTTCGTGAAGGATAACAAGCAGTCGATCAAAGATTTGGTTGGGACGCTGGGAGCCGATGTGACGGTGAAACAGTTCACACGAATCAAGATCGGTGAAGAATAACCAGTAATGTCATCCTGAGCAAAGTCGAAGGATCTTAAGAAGCGCTCCGGAAACGGGGCGCTTCTTTAATTTCCTAAGCCTCTTTGCACTTGTTGTGATTGTGGCTGTACAGCTTGTTCTCTCGCAGAGTGTATGGTTGCTTGGACTCGACTGCCATTATCTTGGATGGGTACTGGTGTAACAACCTCGGGGGACACCGCATTGATTGTTTCGTTTACAGAGACAGCAGCTGACCGTTCCTGCTCGAGGGATTCCGCTATCCAATCTTCAATTTCTTTATATAGTTTCCTTATCTCATCTCTTGTCAATCCGTGGTCGATACCCTCTGAAGCCTTCAATGCATATACGTAGGTAGTTTTAATTCTCCACATTTCGGCATCTAACCCGTGATACATTTCGTCATCTAAATGGGTTAAGTAATCGTATGCAATGCCTTCGAGAACTTTTCGCAATTCAGGGTTAATATCACGATTAGCGATGTGCATTGACGGATCAATGTTTTCTATTTCTTCTTCGATCTGATGGTCTCTAGCAAGTGCTTCTTCCCGTGTTAGCTGAGGTCCGAACTGTCTATCTGCTTCTTCTAACAGTTGGGTCTTTTCTTGTTCTGATAATCCTTGAATTTCAACATCAGCCATAACGAGTTCTCTTGCATGTTGGTGTTGTGCTTCTCTCAACTTTTCAATGCTTTGCGCTTCGACGTAGTTATCGAAGCGAGCTTTGTGCTCTTTGTAATTTTTATTACTTGGATCTAGAAAGTGTGATGCAGTTGCAAAAGCAGCTGTCGGCGCTGCAACCAAAGCTACAGCAGCAATCCCGGCGGTCGCTGCAGCTGTAGCTGCAAGACCGACAGCTGCACCGATAACTGCTGTGATTTCTGCAACTCGAAGTGCCGCCTTTGTTGCTCCACGAAACACAAGGGGCATTTTTTCAATTGCTAAATGAGTCCTGGCTGAAAAGCGCTCAAATTTATCAGACAATCTTTTATGCCATGGTTGGCTCGAAAACTCAGGACTGAATATTTTATTTTCAATTTCACTTACTCTTTTCTCGAGATCTTGTTTCCGCTGCTCATTAAGGAATTTCAGTCGGCCTTCATTACTGGAAATTTCTTGGAACGGGTCGAAGAACAACCGTTTGCTGGCGTAAACGGTAGCCACAAAGGGTAATAGAGGTGCGGCAGCTATCCCAGCTCCCACAGCAACGCTGTTCGCGATAAAAATTGCACTAGGCGCGATTGGCTTCAGAACGGGCTCAACAAATATGCCGCTATAGGGCAAAAAGATTTTATTGTTGCTCACTAGGTGTCCTTTGATCAGTATGCCTATTATTTGCTATCAGGCGAAGTAAGTAAAGAGAAGACTGGGGTCTTTTTTATAGTGTCTTGATCGTTTTAACAAATCCGGTACCCAGTTTTTGCTCTTTTTCTCCATCTGCTGCGCGTTTGCGCTAAGTTCTCTATGCACATAAGGAGCCTTTATGACAGAGCCAAAATACCAACGAGTTCTATTGAAACTATCGGGTGAGGCTTTCGCCCCCAATGAGACGGGATATGGCATTGACGCCGAAAAGGTTGCCCGCACCGCACAGGAAATCGCCAAAGTTGCATCGTCGTCAAATGTGCAATTTGCCATTGTCGTCGGTGGAGGAAATATCTTTCGGGGAATGGCTGGAGCATCGCGCGGTATGGATCGCGCCCGCGCAGATTACATGGGAATGCTCGCGACTGTTATTAATGCACTCGCTCTTCAAGATGCCTTCGAAGCAATCGGTCAAGCGTCGCGTGTTCAAACCGCAATCACCATGGCACAAGTCGCGGAAAGTTATATACCGCTGCGCGCAATTCGCCACATGGAAAAAGGTCGCATTGTTATTTTTGCAGCGGGAACAGGAATGCCTTTCATTACAACCGACACAGGTGCAGCATTGCGTGCCGCAGAAGTTGGTGCTCAGGCAGTGTTGAAGGGAACACATTCGGGCGTTGATGGAATATACACAGCAGATCCACGCACGGACAAAACTGCAACCAAAATCACGCACACCACGTACTTGGATGTCATCAACAAGGGCCTCAAAGTGATGGACTCAACAGCGTTGACATTTTGTATGGATAACGATTTACCTATTGTTGTGTTTGATGTTGAAACCCCAGGAAATATTGAGAAGGTTCTCATGGGAGATGACATCGGCACAACGGTGACGAAAGATAGCGAATAGTAACAGAGGAACTCACTTCTTCTTGTCCGTTTTGGGCGATAAGTGACGGACCTCCAGAAAAGGAAAGTAAAATGATCGACGATCTCAAGAAAACAACGCACGATCATATGCGTCAAGCAATTGCTCACTTGCAGGAAGAATTTTCTGCCATCCGATCTGGCCGAGCGAATGCAGGCATGGTTGACCGCCTCAATGTTGACTATTACGGGAGCTCCGTTCCGCTCCAACAGCTCGCAAGTTTTTCTGTTCCTGAAGCGCGACAGCTTCTCATTTCTCCTTTCGACAAGGGCGCTCTTCAAGCAATTGAAAAAGCAATACAAACATCAGACCTCGGCGTCAACCCGAGCAACGATGGAAGCAACATTCGATTGACCTTCCCTCCGTTGACGGAAGATCGTCGAAAAGAACTTGTCAAAATTGCCAAAGCCAAAGCCGAAGACGCTCGCGTGTCTGCTCGGAATGCCCGTCGGAATGCCCGTCAAGAGCTGGAAAAACTCGAAAAAGACGGCGAAATTTCGAAGGACGACTTAGAGAGAGCAGAAAAAGATTTCGACAAGGCAACCACAGATATTGTGAATGAAATTGACGCAATGGTGGTCTCAAAAGAAGCGGAATTGATGGAGGTCTAGGGATCACCTAGGCTTAAGTATTAGCCCGACGGGCATCGAAAGTAAATACAGGGGGACACATGGCCGATGACGGAAACGAAGTGGAAGGTGTGAGGATTCTTGGTGCCCAAGAAGCACAAGAGTTAACACGTACTTCGAGCAGCTCTCGCACCTCACGGTCATCCCGCAAAGCAGCTGCACGCAAGGTCGCAACTGTACCCACAGACGAATCGTCCAACGTTGATCTTCCTCATTGGAGCGAAGCCCCCACAGGTGAAGTTCCTGCAACCATTGTTGATTCTGAAGGTCAAGGTGATGGTTGGGAAGCGCTGACCGGAAGTCAGCCGCGCATCCGCGTCGACCAAAATGACTGGAAAGAAGTCGATTACGATCCTGAGCTCACCTTGATGCATGATGAAATAAGTGTCGGCGCATTAGGAAATGACCATATTTCTCTCGACGATAATGATGAAAAATTCGAACGAGATGTTGCTCAGAAACGAGGCGAACCAACCGCCGCAACACCAGTGATTTCAATTAATGATGCAGATGATACGGGATCGCAACGAGTCGCAAAAATCTCAACTGTTCCTGACTCGGCATCAACCGCACCGATCGTCGGAGAAAGCATTACGAGCACTCCGGAAACTCGCGTATCGCGAGTGAAAGCTGCAGCGTCGAAAGCTCGACGGGAAAAGCGTTCAGGTGCTGCACCGTATGCGCAGACGTCGGGTGAATCTAAATCTGAGGACAAGCAAAGTGAAACTCAAACGCTCATCACGCGAACTGCAACTGCAGCCGTGCTCGCAGCCGCAGCTGTTATCTGCGTTGTGATGGGAGTTATACCTACTCTTGTGCTTGCTTCACTTCTTGTTGCGGCAATGAGCCTCGAATTGTGCTCTGCGTTTCGAAAAATTGGAAGCAAACCTGCAACTTTGCTCATTGGAGTTATGTCGTTGTTTTCCGTGATCGCGGGTTACCTCGTAGGTGACCGCGCTATTGCACTGTGTGCAGTGACGTTCTTTGTTTTTGCAGCGTTGTGGTATCTCTTTGCGATTGTCAAAGCTCGCCCTGTTGTTGGATTAGGAATCTCAACACTTGTCTATCTGTATGTCGGTGTGCTCGGGTCTTTTGCCGGAATGATTTTGGGACTGACAAACGATGACGGCAAGTCTGTAGGAATTTCCGTTCTCGTCGCAACGGTGTTGTGTGTCGCAGCAAACGATACAGCAGCATACGTTGCCGGAAAATTCTTCGGCCGAACACCTCTGGCTCCTGCAATCTCACCGAACAAAACAATGGAGGGGACAACGATGGGAATTGTTGCAGCCATTGTTGTTGGTGCATTTATTGCTATTCCTGCAGGAAGTGTGTGGGGTGGACTCAAGGGCGGAATCGCACTAGGAGCGCTCGTGGCCTGTGCGTCAATCTTTGGCGACCTGGTCGAATCCATGCTCAAGCGCGATTGTGGAGTAAAAGATTTCGGTTCCGTCTTGCCTGGTCACGGTGGGTTGATGGATCGTTTTGACGGCCTCTTGTTTGCGCTGCCGGTAGCTTTTTACTTGGCGTTAACGCTGCTGTAGAAAGAAGGCCTGGCCTCCTATAAGGAGGCCAGGCCTTCTTTACCATCTTTTTCGTATGTTGATATTTTCTCAATAAGGCGTACACTATAAGTAATGTCAATCAAAACACGTGTCGCTATTCTTGGCTCCACGGGATCGATCGGTACACAAGCACTCGATGTACTTGAAAATTTTCGCGATGAATTCGTTGTAACGCGTCTCGCTGCAGGAAACAACACTGATCTTCTCGAAAAGCAACGCATTGCCTGGGGCGTTTCAGCTGAGCATGCCCGCAGCGCCATTTCTCACCCGGCAATATTGAGCGAGTACGCACAAGCGGACGACGTTGATGTGGTGATTAACGGCGTTGTGGGTTTTGCTGGATTCAAAGCCACACTCGCAGCTCTTCGCGCCAATAAAGTTCTCGGATTGGCGAATAAAGAAAGCCTCATTGCAGGTGGTCCCGTTGTTCGAACCATTACGTCCGCACCCGAATTTAGCGGAACGATTATTCCTGTCGACTCTGAGCACAGCGCCATCTGGCAATGTTTGCGTTCAGGCGCGCGCGACGAAGTCAAAGAAATTGTGTTAACTGCGAGCGGGGGTCCTTTCCGAGGAAAAACACGAGAAGACTTGGCACACGTCACGCTCGAACAGGCGTTGAAGCATCCGACGTGGTCGATGGGTCCAAAAATCACAATCGATTCTGCAACTCTGATGAACAAAGGTCTCGAAGTTATCGAAGCGCATGAATTATTCGGAACCGATTTTGACAACATCAAAGTTGTTGTGCATCCACAATCGATCGTGCATTCCATGGTGACATTTTGTGATGGTGCAACAATTGCACAACTATCTGCACCGGATATGCGACTGCCAATTTCCTTAGCTCTCGGTGTCGATCATCGGCTCGATCATCAATACGGTGCACTCACATTCGAAGAATCTTTTTCCCTCGATTTCCAAGCACCCGACCGGCAGGCGTTTCCTGCGCTTGATCTTGCTTATGAGGCAGGACGTGCAGGAGGTGGCGCTCCTGCCACACTAAGCGCAGCTAACGAAATTGCAGTCCAAGCTTTCCTGGATGAGAAGATAGAATTTAATGATATTTGTTCGATAGTTTCTGATGTATTACAGGAGGGAATCCCTTCTGTCGATACTGAGGATGAGGTATATGAAGCAGATCGTATTGCTCGCGAGCGGGCAGAACGGTTTGTAGAAAAGGCGAGTGCATAATGACGTTTTCAGGTGATCATCTCGAACCGAAATCTCCGTGGAGTAAAGCGAGATCCAATTCCATCCTTGCACTCATTGTTTTCGTCATTGTTGTGTTAATCGCTGATCCCGCGACGCGAGGATATGCGTTGGTTGGTGTTGCCATTTTACTTTCGATCATGCTGCACGAAGCAGGTCACTTCATCGCAGCGAAGTGGTCGAAAATGAAAGCAACGGAATTCTTTGTTGGTTTTGGTCCGCGTATCTGGTCGTTTCACAGAGGCGAAACAGAATATGGCATCAAGGCAATTCCCCTTGGTGGTTACGTGAAAATTATTGGGATGACAAACCTCGAAGAAGTCAACGAAGATGACGAGGCTCGGACGTACCGCAAAGGGCGAACACTTAAAAAACTAATCGTCATCATGGCTGGCGTCACCGTCAACATGTTGCTTGCCTTTATTCTCATTTTTGCAGCTCTCGTGGGTCACGGGGAAGCGAAAGATGCTGGAAGCTCGCGTGCCGTCATTTCAATTGTGACGCCGGGTTCGTCGGCAGAAAAAATTGGTCTTGCCAAGGGTGATCACATCACACAGTTGAACGGTGAAAAAATCGCAACATTCAACGAGCTCTCGCAGGTCATCAGTTCAGCACAAGTGGGTGACAAACTCAAAGTCACCTTTGAGCGGGATGGAAAATCGATTTCCAAAACAACAACGTTGACATCTGGCGTTGATGAAAGAGGCGACGAAACAGGAAAAGCTCAACTCGGAATAACGCAAGAAACACAATACGAACGTGTCGCAGTGCTTTCAGCACTCGGAAAGTCAGCAACGAGTTTGTACAGACTCACAGAACTATCGATTAACGGTGTTATGGATAGATTTAGTTTTTCCGGCATTGCGGACTACTCGAAAACGGTTGTTGAAGGTGATTACGAAAGTAAAAGTCGACCCAGCTCTGTTGTGGGGATTGTCGATCAAGGTGGACAATTTGTTAACCAGGATATCTGGTCAATCTTTCTCCTCATTGCATTCATCAATGTCTTTTTAGCTTTGGTTAATTCGTTGCCGATTCTTCCTCTCGATGGAGGCCACGCTGCCGTTGCTATCTACGAACGGATCGCTTCGAAGATTAAGAAGAAAGAAGTATACGCAGACCATCGAAAGCTGATGCCTGTCATTAGCGTCTTTGTCGGAGCGATGCTGCTCTTTATGCTGAGCTCGCTGTGGCTCGACATTTTGCAGATCGCACGTTAGCTCTTTCCCTGAGAATCTCGTATGTGAATATTTTGTGAGCGCCCTAGCTCGACCTTTCCCCTGTGACGTCGTAGGCTAAACGCTGTGATTAATCGCAAAAAGACTCGCCAGGTTCATGTTGGTAATGTTGGCGTCGGGGGAGATGCTCCCGTCTCGATCCAATCGATGACAACGACAAAAACATCCGATGTCGAAGGGACGCTCCAACAAATTTATGCATTGCGTGGTGCAGGGTGCGACATTGTTCGTTGTACCTGTAATGAAACCGAAGCTGCTGAAGGTTTGGCGCAGATCGTTCCTCGGTCACCGCTGCCGATTGTTGCTGATATTCACTTCCAGTACAAACTCGCCCTTGCAGCGATGGAAGCCGGAGTTGCAGCACTACGCCTTAACCCTGGGAACATTCGCAAACCCGAACAAATAAAAATTGTCGCGCGCGAAGCGAAAGATCGTGGCATCCCCATTCGTATCGGTGTTAACGCGGGCTCGCTCGATCCTGCGCTCTATGAAAAATACGGTGGGGCAACTCCCGAAGCACTTGTGGAATCAGCACAAAAAGAGTTGGCCTACTTTCAGGAAGTCGATTTTGATGATGTCAAAATTTCCGTGAAAGCATCCAATGTTGTTCTCATGGTCGAAAGCTATCGTTTGCTCAGCGAAACAGTGGATTACCCGTTGCATTTAGGCGTGACCGAAGCAGGTCCGATGCCCAACGGGCTCATTAAATCTGTTGCAGGAATTGCAACACTGTTGAATGAAGGAATTGGCGACACGATCCGGTTTTCATTGACGGCAGATCCAGTTGAAGAAGCAAAAGCTGGGCGCACTCTCTTGGAAGCTCTTGGTCTGCGCGAACGAACAGGTCTTGATCTTATTGCGTGCCCAAGTTGTGGTCGTACCGAGATTGACGTCATCGATGTTGCCGCCAAAGCGCAAAAAGCACTGGAAGAGAAAGACATTCCACTACAGATTGCCATTATGGGCTGTGTCGTTAACGGTCCGGGCGAAGCTCGCGAAGCGGATCTTGGAATTGCAGCGGGTCGCGGCAAAGGTCATTTGTTTGTGAAAGGTCACGTCGTGCGAGTCGTGCCAGAAGATCAGATGGTTCAAGCACTGATTGACGAAGCGCGGGCAATTATGGAAGAGGGAATCGAAGCACGTATCGCTGCGGCGGATGTGGGAGCAGAGGAAGAAGCGCAAGCAACGCGTAATGAACTTCTCCAGATCCAAGGCGCCGATGCCAACAAGGCGGAAGAAAAAATCGATAAAATTCATGACTTGGTCAACGACTAGAGGAATTTCAATGACTGTGAACTATGACGTACCCTTTGTTGCAAATGAAAGCGATGACATGCATTGTTTCCAAGCAAGTTTGTCGATGATTATTCAATATTTTCGTCCCGAGGAATCGGTATCGATCGAGAAGTTGGATAAGAAAACAGATCACATCCCCGGGCACGGGACATGGCCGCTCCAGGGTTTGGAATACCTTCGGTCGCTGGGTATTGACGTTGCGATTGTGACTCCGTTTGATTACGAAAAGTTTGTTGAACAAGGTGTCGAATATATCCGCTCGATGTACGGCGATGAAATTGCTCAGTGGCAAGAAGAAAATAATGATTTGCCTGCCGATCAAGAGAAGATAAAAAAACTTCTGCCGAGCGCTCGTATCGAAAAACGAAATCCTACGTATGACGATATTATTTCGACCCTTGAAAAATATCCTGTCATGTGTTCAATCGATTCATCGATAACTCGGGGAGAACTCGAATACACCGGCCATTTCGTCGTCATTCGTGGCTATGACGATAAAGGTCTGTTCCTCAACGATCCAGGCCTGCCTGCCCGCGAGAACGTTCATGTTCCGCGAGGCATCTTTGAAAAAGCATGGGATAGTTTTTCCAGTGCGGATTCTCGGTTTTTATATCCTGTGATGAATGTGTCTGCGCCGAAAAAGGGCCTATTTGGCTTTTTAAAGAAGTCATAGTGCGTTCGTGTGGTCACAGAATGTAAGATGATGCACAGCATTTCTAAGGAGAGAAAATGGATGCAGCAATTTCTAACAGGCCAAGTTCAGAGGAAATACCTGGAGCGGATTTTTCTCTTGTCGGTGTCAACCTTGATGCCCCGACTCGTCCTTCTTACTTAGGCAACATTCCACATATTGGTCCTTATGCTGTCCGTTCTCTGAGTGGTAGGGACTTAGGTCGTCCATACCAGCTTGACTTACTTTTCTTCCCCGGTGCTAAAGAAAAGCGGAATACCGGTGTAATTGTGCATAAAGGAATTCCTGGTGTGCGTATCTCTTTTGCACATGGTTCTGACGATGAAAGAAAAGTCGTAGCCACTTATGAAGTCGCTCTCGACCAAGTTTCGATTAAAACTCCGGCTGTTCTTGTTGTGTATGATCAGTGGGCACTTGCTCATCATGGTATCCAGGGAAGAAACCGTCATAGCCCTCAAGATCACAAAATGATTCTTGAGATTGTTTCTTCACATAAAGCCGATATTGAGGCATTTCTCAACGATCCTGATTTGATACCCGTAGTTGCTGATCATCTCATGACGGATCCTGCTGCGTGGATTGCAGACCCGGCGCTGCACGAAAAGATACCTTATTCGCACCTCGTTAAGATGGGCGACTTTCTTAATAAAAGTTTTGGATTGGATGTAACTGTTCGTCCGGTTGGTCGAGGCATCGAGGATTAACGGGATCCACCCTCACGGCCCTGCCCTCTGTCTAAAAATAGCTCCATTGTCCGTGACTTCGATTTCGTAATCTCGATCGTGCACTTCGGTGTGGTGTGTCGAACATAATAAAACGAGATTTTCTTTATTGGTTTCCCCACCATTTGCCCAATGAACAATATGGTGCGCATCGCACCAGTTGCCGGGCCGATCACACCCAGGAAAAGTGCAATGTTGATCGCGCCGGTGAAGAAAATGTCTTAATGCTGGAGAAACAACACGCGTTGTTCGTCCTTGTTCGAGAATATTGGATTTTCCATCTGTAATCTGGCGAATAATCTTTGCATCGCAGGCAAGTTTGAGAAGGATAGAAGCACTAAGGTCAGAACTTTTTGTGTCGACGTGCTTTTTGTGAAGAGGATTATATCCTGCACGGTCGCAGAGTTGGTTGTAGTCAACATCGACGCTAATGAGTGGTAACGGTTGTGCGCGTTTGTTGTTGTATTGGGTAATGGAGTTGCGGACGAGAACGGAAAAGGCATCTGCACGCAGTTGTGATGGTGAGGTGTAGTCGATTCCCGCTGTGTCACCACAAGCATCAGGCTCACTTGACGATTCAGCACGAGCCTGAGCATGATAAATACTGTCACTCATTTTTTCAATGGCTTGGTGCAACATCAGTCCGACATCTGGTTCGAGAGTTGCGTCGAGTTTGTACATCCCATCGAGCAAAGTGGACAGATGAAAACTTCGCCGACCGCGATATAGATCTGGTGTGGGCTCCGAGTTCGTTGCGGCGCGCGCGTGATCTTTCCAACGTCGCATGACGCGCGCAAATTGATGAACATCGACTGATGGTAAAATGTCGCACATAAACTTTTCATTGTCGTGAAGGAGGTCGTTGAGTTCTGGCTCGTTGCTAGCCGACACGCTCCGCACATGCTCGGGCGAAATGGCTCCATCTATACCAAGTTGTTTAATTCCAGGAAATTCATTTAGCGTCTCCGCCGCGCGGATAAGACCGTGCGCATGCGTGCGAGGAATGTTGATGTGGCGCGCCAGCGCGTTAGCAGGAGAGATGAGCCCAGGATCTTGTGCCCATACGCCAGAATCTACCCACTCCTGTGCAGCACACGCCCGAAGAATACCGACCTTGTTTGTAAGTCGTTCTATCGAAGTCAGAAGTTCATCATCGGCACTATAGATTTCATCAAATAGAGAATCGATCATGATCTCGACCGCATGAACTTTGTTAATTGTGTCGAGATTCATAAGGTGATTGTACGATGCACATACGACAAAAACGTCGAAAAAGTGACGATAAGTGATGCATGATCACTCACTGCACTGCGCTCAGTTTTTAAGGGTAAGACCCTTTAAAGGGTCTTACCCTTAAAAACTAATCGCGAAAACGACTCATCGACCGCGCGTGTGAATCAATGGACCACACAATAATTTCGCTGTCAGCAGAAACATCTAGCGATAAATCTTCTGACGCATCATCAATCAACAGCGAATCTCCCGTAACAAGTTCATCGCCCATGAAACTTCCTGTGCCACGCGCAACATATACATACAACTTTTCGTTCACAGGCAACGCAATAGAAGTTGCAGAATCAAATCGTCCTACCCACAGTGACGCAGACTTATTGTGCAAGTGAATTGGTGCATCGACGGCACCGCTGGCAACCACACCCAACTGATTTTGTACCAAGTGATCAACATTTTCTTGTTGGTAACGCGGCTCGGCTTTCATGACATCGGGCAGCACCCACATCTGCATGAGGTGAACATCGTCACTGGATGGATTAACTTCAGAGTGCAACACGCCAGAACCTGCGCTCATTTGCTGAATCTCTCCCGGAGAAATTGTTCCCTTATTCCCCTGATTGTCTTCGTGAGAAAGTGTTCCTGACAATACCCATGTCACAATCTCCATGTCGTGGTGGGGATGCATCCCAAATCCGCGCTCACCGCGAACAACGTCATCATTGACGACAAGCAAATCACCAAAACCATTACGACCATCGCGATAGAACTGTGAGAAATTAAAAATATGGTAACTATCGAGCCAATCAATTTCTGAATGAAAACGCTCTGAAGCGGAGATTTTTGTGTAACGAGTCATGTCCAACTCTAACGCAAAAAATAAACTGTTATTCCCGTGTATAAAGAGCGTTACGCAACGCGCCGATCCAACGGTTCCGGACCGCGATTTAAGTCTTGCGCATCCTTCATTAGCTGCGCACCATTCATGTTTGTGTCAGATCTTCGCACGTGAATGCTGTGGGGATCGACTATCCCTGCTTGTCTCGATACGCATTCATTTAATGGTGATCCTTGGCCAATTTCGATCTTGCCCTTAGGGTCCATGAAGAAGGGGAGCGGAAGTTGACCAACCTGTGGTTCTTTATGAGCTTCGATGGCGAGAACCACCTGTTGAAAAATTAAACCAAGATCGTGTCGCAAAATCTTGATGCAATTATTCATTTGAGCAGCAAATGATTTTCCTAACGCATTTTCATATTGTGCATCGTGTGACGAACGATTTCCTCGCTCAACATCTGCGCCAATGGTCGGCAGCATATCTTCAAATCTTTGAAGACATATTTCTGCTTCAATGATTTCGCTTGGTGACAACCTGATCAGAGCGAGGTCGTGCAGCATCTGCGACCAGGCTTGGGTAAGGCGTTCATGTTCGGCTGTGTCGATAGGAACGCGGCGTATAGGTACGAGAAGAGGTTGAAAAATTTGTTCAATGAGACGTTCACTAGATAAGTTTTCAGAGATTTCATCAGATCTGTTGCCTGGAGTTTGAGGTTCATCCTGAATTCCATTTGAAGAGGGGCGGATATGAGTCATAATTTTCCTCTTTTGTTATGTGTCCCTGTGGATGAGTCTGCTTGTCATCTGTAAAACTGTCAATATGCTGACCAAAAATTTCACTTACCGACTGCCTGAGTCAGCAATAGCCCACGTCCCGATTGAGCCACGCGATAGCGCAAAACTACTGGTCAGTAGGGATAAAGGTGAGCCGGTTTTTGATTCGGTGATTTCCGAGCTTTCCTCTTTGCTCACGCCTGGTGACCTTGTCGTGGTGAATAATACAAAAGTCTTACCCGCGCGAATACCTGTCATTCGTTCCACCGGCGGCAAGGGCGAAGTGTTTCTCCTTTATCGCATCGACCATAACATTTGGAGTGCGCTTGTTCGACCGAGCGCAAAAATCGATGTGGGTGAAAAGGTATCAACATTGATCGACGTAAATGGTCATCCGTGCACAATAGAAATAGGGGACTCAACGGGAGAAGGGCATCGCACAATTCGTTTTCTTGACGCAGATGAAAACGATGTGATTCACGCAGCAGGCAAAGCTCCGTTGCCTCCGTATTTGGGTGATGTCGATATTCCCCTCGAGCGCTATCAAACAATGTTTGCTCGTGACGAACAATCTGTTGCTGCGCCAACGGCGGGGTTGCATTTCACTCCGAACGTGAAGAAATCATTAGCTGATAACAACATCGATATGTGCGAAGTCACTCTTCACGTTGGTGTTGGAACTTTTCGTCCCATCATGACCGACAATGTTGAAGATCATGTGATGCATTCCGAACGATACAACATGGAAAAAAGTGTGTGGGAAAAAATCCAGAAAACAAAAAGCGATGGTTCGCGAATAGTTGCGGTGGGAACGACATCTCTGCGCACACTTGAATCAGTTGCACTCAATGGAGAACTATCGGGTGACACCGATTTGTTTTGTCATGGAGATTTTCAGTTCAATGTTGTTGATTTGCTTCTGACGAATTTTCACCAACCTCAATCATCGTTGTTAGTTCTCTTAGATTCGTTCATCGGACCGCGCTGGAAAGAGTTGTATAAGTATGCGCTCACTGAAAACTACAGATTTTTAAGTTTCGGTGATGCCATGCTGGTCGGACGACGCTAGGTTCATGCTGTGAAATTAACTGTCGACATCACCGCTGAACGTTTGGGCGCACGGTGTGGCACCGTTGCGACATCGAGAGGAATATTTCACACACCCACCTTTATGCCGGTGGGAACGCGCGGAGCTGTGCGCACTCTCGCCGCTC
>CAZFAO010000023.1:0-26312 GCA_964516875.1 uncultured Burkholderiales bacterium | reverse complement strand
GGGGGTCTGATCCGCGCACAAAACGGACAAAACTTCGTTTTTCCATTCTCAGAGTGGCTGCGTTTTGTCCGTTTTGTGCGCGGATCAGACCCCCTTCTATATCGCTGCGATATACTGGGACGCTTATGTTGGCGCTCTCGATCCTCGGTCTTCTTATGGGAGACCCTCTTCACGGATACGAAATCCGTAAGCAGCTCAGCGAGCTTTTAGGAATTTCGGGAGCGATCTCATACGGCAGTTTGTACCCCACCTTGGCCAAGCTCCATCGTCAAGGTTTGATCGACACACAGCTCGGACAAGCGCCTCTTACTATCAATAAAAAAACAAAAATTTTCTCGACCGGTTCGCTCAGCGGCGATCTTGCTGTGGGAACAAAATCACCTTTTGCGCGCACACCACTTCTCTCTTCTCGCAAAACAAAAAAGGTGTACACCATCACAGAAAAAGGAATGCAGGCTTTCAAAGAAAAACTTCTTAGTTCTTATGTCGAGCACGCAGATGACGACCGTGCGTTCGTCGCACATCTCGCATTTTTAGATTTTGCATCCGATGATGAAAAAACAATTTTTATCGACAGCCGAATCATGGCTTTAAAAACTCGGCTCACTCAAATTCGTACGACCAACAATCACAAACTGAAATTGTGGAATGAAGTCGAACGCGAGCACATCGAAAAACAAATCGCTTTTCTTGGTTCAATCAACCAAGACCAGTCGACAGAAATGCTGACAAAAACACAGCGCCCCAAAGAAAAGGTAGAAAAATGAGCAACACCAATAAAGAAATACGAGTAGCAATTGCCGGAGTAGGAAACTGCGCGAGCAGTCTCTTGCAGGGTGTTGAATACTATAAAGATGCAACTCCTGGTGACACAGTTCCGGGCCTTATGCATGTTGAAATGGCGGGATACCACGTTCGCGATGTGAACGTCGTCTGCGCGTTTGATGTCGACGCCACCAAAGTCGGTCAAGATTTATCAAAAGCAATTTGGTCTGGTCACAATAACACCATCAAGTTTTCTGATGTTCCTGACACCGGAGTTCAAGTTCTTCGCGGACCAACACTCGACGGTTGGGGCAAGTACTACAAAGAGACATGTGAAGAATCACCTGCAGAACCAGTCGATGTTGTTCAAGCAATGAAGGACGCCAAAGTTGACGTTATGGTTTCATACCTTCCCGTCGGTTCTGAACAAGCGCAGCGTTTTTACGCGCAGGCATGTATCGATGCTGGTGTGGGATTCGTGAACGCCATTCCTGTATTCATTTCAAGTGACCCAGAATTCGCGAAAAAGTTCACGGATGCAAAACTTCCTATCGTTGGCGACGACATCAAGAGCCAGGTCGGTGCAACAATTGTTCACCGTATCCTTGGTCGTTTGATGGAAGACCGCGGAATGATTTTGGACCGCACGTACCAACTCAACGTCGGTGGAAACATGGACTTTAAGAACATGTTGGAACGCGACCGTTTGGAATCCAAGAAAATTTCCAAAACACAAGCAGTCACCAGCCAACTAGAAAACGGAATCGATGCTGACAACGTTCACATTGGCCCTTCGGATCATGTTGGATGGCTTGAAGACCGCAAGTGGGCATACATTCGTCTCGAGGGACGTAACTTTGGCGACGTGCCTCTGAACATTGAGCTCAAGTTGGAAGTCTGGGATTCACCGAACTCCGCGGGTGTCATCATCGACGCTCTTCGTTGCGCAAAAATTGCAATGGATCGCGGATTAGGCGGACCGCTCGAGGGCGCATCGGCATATTTCATGAAGTCACCTGCAAAGCAGTTTCACGATGATGTTGCTTACCAAATGGTGGAGCATTTCATTAACGAATAATCGATGTTGCATTACCGAACAATGCCAACAGAGGGTGTTCCTAAACGAACAAGTTCCTCGGTTGCAGCGGTAACAAAAGCATTAAAACGATCTCTGTCAACATAACGGATGGTGGGTGCATATACCTCTTCGAGGAGACCCACCGCTGTTGTGAGATCTTTTTTATCAGGAAATTCTGTTTTTAATATCGCAATGAAATTCTCCATGGAGGGATCGCTCGCATCAAATTCACGATCATGTGCCAAGCGAGATTTCTTCCAGCTTTTCACAAAGTTTTTTGCGGTCCACCGCGACGCAAGAGGATGAACCGCTAAGTCTCTCGAAAATATTGACATTACATTTAAACACTCAGCAAATGCAGCCGGATCAATCGAACCTTCTTGAATCGTTGTCAATATTTTTGACAAACAAGTCATCTGTGGTGTCGACCGTTCACGAAACTCGAGTCGTACTTCCGACATAAAACGATCTACTGCTGAATCTTGTCGTTGAAAAACAAGAGAATCAGATGTTGTATCTGAAAGCGCACCCATGAGAAAATTGAACTCTTGAGAACTGTTTGCCATTGCGTGGAAAGTTTCTATGAGACCATTGCGACGAGCACCCCAGAGAAAGTCGCGAAAGTCTTGAACGCCATTGTTTCCACACCGTGACGCGAGTTTTTTCACCTCATCATAAAACTTATTCCAAACACCTGGGATTAAAAATATTTCATCGTCAACAACATCAAACAAACGGGGCGGATGCAACCACGGCTTTTCCTTCACGCCTGTATTGGCTTGTCTCGATGTAAGAAGTTCTCGATCTAACTCACGCGCAAGCAACACTCCTGCATGCGATGCAAGGAGCGAGTCATGCGTGTCGTTGGAATACATGGCAATACCTTTAACGCCAGGATATGCCCTGTTAATTGCATCAGCATTTACCGTCAAAAATTCTTCGACATGTTCCTCGAGAAGTGAACTGTAAGAACCCTGTGGGGTGGGACACAAACTGCTTGTTATGGCGACCCAGTTACGCACAGAGAAGTTGTAATCCTCAATTTTGTCTGGCCAGTGTTTTTCAAACTGCGCATCAGCTTTCTCTAGACGATCAATGTCTAATTGGTTGTGGGCAAGGTGAAGCGAAATAACATCAATAATCGCAGCCTGTTCTGCTTGCGTACCGCGAATCTGACCATAAGAACCGTGCACCAATTTTGACCACAGCCCAAACTTTTCACGAAGTTCACGCAGACCCAACAGTCCCCGATCTTCTTCGCGGATATGTCTTTCAATCTCCTGCAAGATCCGAACTGCATCGTTGTAGTGCGCAATAGCTTTCGGGGTGATGGAACTCATAAACAATCCTTTGTGAGATAAAAAATATACCAGAGTGCCAAAGGTGTTGCGAGAACGAGATAACTATCTGCGATCTAGCGACCCGTGTGGAGTGGGTGGCTCAAGACCGCGCGCGAGCTCACGGAGAACTAAGCGAGTGATCTGCGAGTGGCGATCAGGATCCAAAGAGCTACGACACGGTTCATAAAAATCACATAAAAGCTCAATGGCCTTCTCGCGATCATCGGCTCGAGGAAAGTTCTCAAAAAGCGTATCGGTCACTTCGGCTAAGGATTTACCGTCTTTCGTTACCGAATGGCCAGCGGCTCTTTCGCCTATTGACCACTCTTTTTCGATTGTTCGACGACTCCGCAGTCTCTCGAGAACATTGTGTGTGCGCGAAAAATCTCGTTCCATTTCACACAGGCGGCCAAAAAGTCCCTTGTCATCAACTACGTTGTCGATAACTTTGATCGTTGCGATCATTCCTCTTATGCCACACATTTCTTTTTTGTTTTTCACACGGGGATCTTCGCGAGATTGGGTATTTCCAAATGCGAAATAGACTGCGTTAGAAAATGCATGTGCTGCTGTATACGTGCGAAAAAGTTGTAACGCTTGACTAAGCGGGAAATGGCTCTCGTCGACCCCTCGTTCAAGAACAGCAAATTCATCATCGTCACGTTCAAACGGGAAAGATGCATTTTTATTACATTCAATGATGCCTTGTTCAAAATTTCGCGATTGGTCACACAACGATGCAATTAACGGAGCCAAACCATTGTCGATGTACCACTGTGCCGTTCCAAATCCTTCGATACCTTCGCTGAACCTTCGTATCTGTCTACACTCTGCAGCGAATGCTTCCCCCACACCACGTTGATCCAAGATCGACTGATCCACATTGCGCAACGTCACACACGGAAACGGATCATCATCCCAACGAGAGTGTTCGCCCTCCCAGGTACCAAATTCCTGAGCGAGAGCAATAGCAAGAAGCGAACCAACATAAGGTGCCAAAAGTGATCCGTCGGGAGCCTGAGAATGTCCTTGCGTTCGACGAGCAAAATCGGTGAGAAGATCGTGACTGCCATATATTCGTACAAGCGCGCCCTTATTACTGAGAAAAAAATCTTGCACTTCTTTGCCGACATTGCGATCAACAACATCATTGCGCGTGCATGGACTCAATGACGCAACAGCAGAAACCCATCCACGGATTTTTTGTTCATACTGACGAATATGTTCGCTTCTCTCGTCTGGAGAAATATCGTTAAAAGAAAAAATTGTATGCCCGTGATCATGCGTTAACTTTTCTACGTGGAAAGTTATTAATCTGACGATCGCACGGCTATGGGGTTGAGGGCCGGGTAGGGCTTTGTAATCAGAACCATAATGACTCAGGTACCAGCCGTCGAGTGCATCCTTCATTTCGTGTGATGACGGCGCCGCGCGGGGAAAAGGCCCATGGGGCGACACCATGAACTCGTCTTCGATTGCTCTCAGCATCGGTGCTGCAGATTTATAATTGCGTACGCGCGGGGCGTTGTGAACCACGTGACTTTCCTTGTTATCTCGGTGGATGCGGTGAATAATCCAGGCCTACAAGTATAGTCCATTGTGTCCGTTTTGCGTAATATGGCCTGTCGGTTAGAGTTGTAGATTCCTTGCCACGAGGGCAATCATCAGGGCAAACCTCGCGGCATTACTCAAACTCGTCTGCAACAACAGCGGATACCTTTTTGCGTGCTTGAGCCGGAGTCATCTGACTCTTTTCCATTGCCACAGCAACACCAATCAGAATAAATGCACCAATGCCGATCCACACAAACGGAGGAACAGTGCTGGCCATATTAAAGGTCTCACGAATGACAAAGAGAATCAGAAATACCGTACCAATCAACAGTGGACCAATGAGTTTTCTCCACGCGCCTAGTGCAATCGCGAGGACACAGACTGCTGCACCGATGAGTGAATGAATATGTGAGTCCTGAACAATCGAATCAATCAAAGCGGCAGATACAAACAACGTCAGCCCAAAACCATACGCTTCCCAACTCGATGTTTTCTTTTTTCCAGCATCTGTGAGTGCATTGTGTTGTGAAGGAAAGACATTACGACTGTACATTCCCAACGCAACCAAACCAATACAAACCGGAGCAACATACAGTGTCAATGTCTCGATCTCTTGAGATGCAAGTGATACCCACAGACCCAACGTCGATACGCAGGCTCCAAGAGGGATGAGCACTTGCACGGATCGAATGACCCCGATTGCAATGATAATTAATCCAACAAGAAACAACGCTTGGCCTGCGGTTTCGCCACTATCAAACGAGGTTGCAACTCCAATCAGTGCAGCAAATGCGGCCTGTATATAACACCCTAATGTTGCATACTTCATGTAGGTGGAAAGGAATACCCATACTCCTGCGCCACCAATCAAAATTAACAACAGCGTTTTTTGATCTAGCTTGAAATATTCGCTGAGTAAATATATTCCACTGATACATGTTGGGGTGGTGAGAATCATCGTGAGTGATTCACGTCGTCTCCATGCACCAAATATTCCGAAAGCAACAACGACACCCGAAAGTATTCCTGCAGATAATTCTGCGGTTGAACCCACAAGCAGCCATGTCGATGCGTATGCAGTAACCATAAGCACGCGCGCAGGTCGCACGTACATTATTTCGCTATCGGAAGTAAAGATATAACTTTTTCCAACAGTGAAAAGTTCTGAAATTTCTGTCAGCGCAAGTCCTACAAGGAAGATGAATGCCACCTCGTACACCATGACACTGGGCACTGTGTGGGGCAAGAAATCTGCCACCGACACCAAACCAAACACAACGAGCCAGATCGCTAACGATGACGTTGCCAACCATTGCATTATTTCGTTTTTTCGATCGAGTTGATAAAGTCCAAACACAACAAGTGTGACAAAGACAACAGACATCACAAGCCGTTCGCTGTCGAGGGAATACCCTGAAGCGGAGACATAAACCGCAACGCATGTCAGCGGAACAATAATCGAGGCAAGCATTTCTTTCTTAAATGCCATCGAAGCTAAACCAACAATAATGGCGGCGAAAACCATGCGTGTTTCACGATGGGAATGATCGATAAGGTTTGTAACCTCACCAATAATTCCGACGGCGAAGAATCCAAAAAAGCTCAGATAGACCTGTTGAATGATGTTGGGTTCGCTGAAGTACGTCACGATTCCCGCACAGATAAGTAAAACGAGACCAACAGACTGCTGCGATGTCAGGAAAGCAACATTATTGCCGTAATTGTCTAAAAGAAACGAAGCATACGTGAGCACTAACGCAACAGCAACGTAGCCTTCGATAATCCACACAAAGTTGTTAAAACCTTTTGTAAGTCCAGCAACATATTGCGAGAAGAATTCGTCGGTTTTACCCAAGAATAAAAATGCTTGGACAACAAGCAAGATCAGCGGTGCAATGATATAGAGACTTTGGTTTGTGAGATGTGCGCTCGTGAGACTCATCACAAGATAAGGAACAACCGTAAGCGGGATGAGGGAAAGTACCGCAATGGATCTCTGCACGCGTGATGCAATAACGGTTGCGATCAAGAGCCCGAGTGCAATTCCGAGCGAGTATCGCCAGTCAAGCGTGTCGGTAAATCCAAAATTTCCAACAACAACTCGACCTGTATCCATCGATGGCTGTAAAAAAGTAACGATGGGAGAAAATCCCACCGCTACTAGCACGTAAAGCGAAGCACGCGAATATTTTTGGGAAACAGCAAGTCCAATGACAACAGGAATCATGTACAACGAAGCAGGAACGCTCCCGAACACAGTATCTTCAAGAGAAGAAAGCCCCAACGCAATCAACGTCGTGGACATCAATGCGGCATGAATCAGAACACGGCTTTTGTAGACCTGTGCAATTCCACCAAACCACGCAACACAAAAGAACCCGAGGAACACAAGGAAGTTTCTCCAGGGCAACAACCCTTCCATGTTGCCCGAGAGAAGAACAATGGGTGTGAGGAAGATTGCTAAGTGAGTAAAAATCGAACTCATCAGTGGTAGCGACTTAGACAAAAACTTTCCTGTACCGAAACACAGCGCAGTAATGAGTGCAATGATCCCAAACTTGGTTGCGTTAGGAAAGGTGTTCCATTCTGACCACACAAAGATGGTCGCACTAACCATGAGGAGTGACGAACCCGTTACACCGAGCCATGCAACTGCTTTACTCTGAACATTTGATTGCGAAGAGACGTCATGCGTTTCTTGAGGAGTTGTGTTTGTTTCCATGGATGTATTGTCACACCTCCCGGACACAGATACAACGATCAGATGCCCCTATTGTGCTCTGGGGAGCCCCCAAAATCCCTGGTATTCGCAGAGTAGCGTTTGATTTCACGCGTCGAGATCGGTTTCATTGAGATAGGTCATTAACTCGTCGCGGCCGCGAAGATGAAGCTTGGCCATAATATTACGTGTGTGGTTTTCGACAGTTTTGGGAGAAATAAAAAGCTCCTCTCCAATTTGTCGGTAGGTGTATCCCTTTGCAATTGATCGCAACACTTCTTTTTCACGATCAGACAACGAACCCTCATCAGAATTATCAACTTCTTTTTTTGTCATGCGACGAAACTCGCTCAAAACACATGCAGCTAAATGTGGTGTGATGGCTGGTTTACCTTGCGACACAGATGTAATAGCTTCGACGAGTTCTTCTCGCGTTGCTGTTTTTAAAATATAACCAGATGCACCTGCTGCGATTGTTCGTAACAAATCTCGTTCATGATCGGAAGCAGTCAGTATCAAAACAGGTGTTGTGTCGCTGCATTTTTTGACGACATACATTCCGCCGCCCTCTCCCATATTGAGATCAGACACAATGACATCCGGCTTTAATTCTGTTGCCATTTCCACGGCTTCTTTGGCGTCAGTGGCCGTGGCAACAATATCGAACTCACTATCTAACTCTTTTTCAATTCCGCTTAGCCATAAAGAATGGTCGTCCGCTAAAAGTATCCTAAGGGTCATGAAGACACAGCTTTCTTGGGCGTTGTTGCACTCAGCGGAACTCTCATTTCCACTTCCGTTCCCGTTGCTTCGCTAGAGCGGATGGTCACCGTGCCTCCTATTTCTTCGATGCGACTCATCACCGACGAGCGAATTCCTTGACGATCGCCTCTCGCAAGTGCAGCTTCGACATCAAATCCAACACCATCATCGCGCACGCTCACGATGCACATTTCATCGTCAGGTTCGGCGTAAATCGTAATGGAGTTTGCATTTGCATGTTTGGAAATATTGGTAAGACATTCAGTACACGCACCAGCAATTGCTTTGATACTCGCGCGCGACAATTGTGTGATGTCGGGAGCGATCACAATGGAAACTGGTGTTGAACTTTTCTTTGAAAAATTGTGAACAACGCTTGCCAATGCATTATGAAGAGCCACGACAGGTTCGGTGTTGTGAGACTGATGCGTGAACAGAAATTCTCGAAGTTCGTGTTCTTGTGTCGCGGCAAGATCGATGATTTCAGGCTCTTTCGAACGACGTTGAATGATGACAAGAGTTTGCAAAACACCATCATGAAGCACGCGAGCAATATTGTCACGTGCACGCACTTCAGAAAGTTCACCACCCGCTTTTCGCATGATAGAAACAATGCCACCCACTAACGCACCCGCCAAACAGTATGTCACTGTTGTTGAAAAAAGCGACAACGACTGCGACGCCGTTGTGATATCGGTGTTGTTGATGAGCGCTGAACCCACGCGCGCAATTCCAATGACAATACCGGCAACAATTCCGCCCCACATCCCAAAAGCAACGCCCGTCATGAGAACACTGGCCAAAACGTATTGTCCGGCAAAGGCAAGGGTGGATGCTGACGTGCTTTGTTGATATAAAGCTCCCGCCAAAATCGTGACAAGGACTGCAAAAATCAGTTCACTCACTACAACTTCTGAACGCATGAGCACCGATGGGTTGTGCCGCGAAACTTGTTGCATTGTCAGTGCAACAATCACTAATGAACCCGCCGCCATGACCGCGAAGGACGGATAGAGGAGTTTGTTGTGCGAAAAAATAACAATACATACAGCCCATATCGCTGCAAAAATCCTGAACCAACACAAGCCACGAATAATTCCGTATTCCACTAGCTGATTCTACTGTCGCCGAGACACACTAAAGACTGCATTGCGATCAGTAAATACCAGCCAGCATTTGCTAACTGGCCTGATTGTGCGCTTACATTGATGCATGACAGCAACTCTTGCCCGCGCAATTGAATATGGATATGGCGTGACGGATTCGGATATTCGCCTTATAGGAAATGTTGATGCGAAACGCATTTTGGTCTTGGGTGCCGGTGAATTGCTCTCTCCTATTACGCTTTCTCACGCTGGCGCACATGTGATTGTTGTTGATCCTTCAACTGAGCGGATGAGCATGACTCGCAAACTCGCGACCGAACAAGAAGCTCGCGTTGAATTTCACGAAGGTGAATTTGCCGACCTTGCTTTCTTGCGTGCTGATTCAATTGACATTGTTTTTTCTCCTTTGGTTCTCGACGAAATTGACGACTTGGATCGTGTCATCCGCCAAAGTCAACGGGTATTGCGCACGGGCGGCACCATGGTTGTTTCGTTTGAGCATCCCCTTGCGCGCATGGTTGAACGCGATGAAATCCCTACACCTGGCGTATTAACGATGAGCACACCTCGCATCACTCGAAGTTTTTTCGATACATCCGACTATGAATCTCAACGTAATGGGCAACACGTCACTGTATATCCGCGTTCAATTGCCCATATCCACGAACTCTTTATGCGCCATGGTTTCAAAGTGGATTCCATCTGCGAACCCATGCCCGATCAACACGCCGAGTCAACCGTTATGGTTCCTCCCGCTGTTGTATTTAGAGCACGAAAAGAAGGTTTGTAGACTCAGACCACGTTTCAGGCTATGGAGAGCACAATGAGTAATGGACGACGATACAACATCTGGCCAATGGTAACGATCCCTGTCGATCGAGTACCCACCGAGGTTCGACTTGATGGACGATATGGAATTGCCTGGCTGCAATCTCTTGCAGAAACTCCAGAACAACTAACAGAGCACGATCGCGAAACAATTACTCATGCGCTCGGCGAGTTCCCTTTCCTTGATCCCAATTCCCTCAATGATTACAAGCTGATTGCGCCTCTTGCGAAACTTGGATTACTTGCTGAGCGCTCTATCGACAGAATTATTGACGAAGCAGTTATTGATTTCAATCCGCACACGAAAGATATTGTTCGAAAGAATGCGCCGGACGGACCCGATTCCATTCCTGTTGAAAAAAGAAGCCCTGGTCTTGTCGTCCTCGACGAACTCGATGCAACGGGTGTGCTCACGTCAGCACAAGTGTCAAAAATTATTCACCGAAAAGCTGACTATGTTGTGAGCATTGCTGATTCTTTCCAGAGGTCGATCTTCCCGCGTTAGTCAGTGCAAGCCTCACGGCAGGTGCGTTTTTGCCCACTCATCAAGTAACTCATAAGCGCCGGTTTCTTCAATGGGGCCATTTTCTAATCGGTGTTCAAGAAGAAAATCGAGTGCTTGACCTACTTCGCGCCCTGGCTTGAGCTGTAGGTGTTCCATGACTTGTCCGCCATCGAGATGAGGGCGGATCTTTTGGAGTTCTTCTTTTTTCGAGAGCTCGGCAATACGAATTTCCAGTGAATCCATGCGTTCTTTGAGCTCGTGCGCGCGGCGTTTGTTTCTCGTTGTGCAGTCGCATCGTTGCAAATGGTTGAGATCGTCGAGTAAATGGCCGGCATCTCGAACATATCGTCGCACCGCAGAATCCGTCCATCCCATTGCGTAGGTATGAATGCGTAAATGTAAAAACACAAGTTGGCTTACATCAGAAATCATCTCTTTAGAAAATGCAAGTTCCTTCATTCGCTTGCGCGTCATCTTTGCGCCCACGACTTCATGATGATGAAACGACACACCATGTTCACCTATGGCGCGTGTTGCTGGTTTGGCAATGTCGTGCATGAGTGCAGCAAGCCGAACGCGAAGTTCGGGACGAGTGTTTGCAACAACAGCAATAGTGTGCACGAGGACATCTTTGTGTTGATGGACGGGATCTTGTTCGAGACTCATTGCGTTGAGTTCGGGAAGAAATTCGTCGGAGAGTTTCGTTTCACTCAAGAAATACAGGCCCAAAGAAGGGTCAGGCACAACCAACAACTTGCAGAGTTCATCGCGAATACGCTCCGCGGAAACAATGCTCAACCGTTCACGCATCTGAATAACAGCATTAACGAGTTCTTCATCAGGCGTGGTACCAAAGCGCGCAATAAACCGTGCAGCTCTCATCATGCGCAGCGGGTCATCGGAAAAAGAAACTTCGGGTGAAAGTGGAGTGCGCAGACGCTTATTTAATAAGTCATCCAACCCGCCGTAAGGGTCAACAAGTTGTGCTGTGGGAAGAGAAAATGCCATTGCATTGATCGTGAAATCACGTCGTGATAAATCTGTTTCTACATCATCACCAAACTCAACATCAGGTTTACGCGAATCGTTCACGTATATTTCTTTTCGATACGTCGTTATTTCAAAATCGAGACCTTTGTATTTTGCGCCGATGGTCCCAAACGCTTCACCCTGACGCCACACATCATCAGCGACGTCGTTTAATACTCCGAGGATTTCTTTGGGACGCGCATTCGTACAAATGTCAATGTCGTACGAATCTTCCCCTAAAACACAATCACGAATAGTGCCCCCGACCAGGTAAAACTCATACCCCGCCCGATCAAAAAGAGTGGCGAGTTCATACGTCGGCGTCGACGGATCAGCGAGCTGGGAGAGGCGTTGATTTAGTTCCATAAGTTCTCGCACATCATGCGAATGCTCTACTTTACTAAACGCATTGATGATCTCCGTAAGGCTCCCGCGAATGAAATGATCGACCGACGAATTGAGATTGAACGTTGTCGCATTCTTCGAAATGGGCCCCATGTGAGGCCAATGGCCCAGACGCACGACACGAACATGCGCACAGTTCACCTTCGTTGCGCACCAAGTACACATCGCTACACAAACTATATTACCAATTCGTAACTTATTTTCTTATAAAAACGGGTATCTAGGTCGAATTACCTATTAAGAATCGGGGGGAACCATGAAAGACGCATCAACACCACGAAATCATAAAAAAGCAGTTGTAATCGGGATTCTCAGCATTTCTTTGATACTGAGTTTGGCAGTTGTATCTCTTCCTTCACGAAAGGCTGCAGATGCACAAGTTGTTGCTAAGAACCGTGCGGCACTTGCATTGCCTGCAGTCAACAATCCGGCTCCCCCCTCTGACATGTGTCAAAACTTACAGGTTCTCGTTCTTGTTGATCGTTCGGGTTCTGTCACCAATGAAGGAAGTGCAACCGTTCAAAAGTATAAAGATCAAGTGAAAAAAGTGTGGCATACATTGCACAACATTTCTAAAACCTACGGCGGTTATACCTCTGGATATCTTTGGGCTTTTGGAGGACGCACGGCTGACCAGATGCCACGTTTATTGGCAAAAGATAACAATAAAGATGGAGTGGTCAACGATGGCGATCGTGACTTAGGAAATATTGATGTGTTGAGTGGATACGACACAATGACACAAGACATCTACTTCCGCAACGATAACGGCGCGCAATTTCCTGCGAACCAAACAGCAAGTTACGGATATAATCCCGACAGCGAGACGCACTCGAAGTTGATCGAACAACTCAATGGTACCAATTGGCACGACTCCTTCTTGATGGCACAAAAAACAATTTCAGCTGCAAATGCGCCTGGTAATGCTGCACGAGATTACAACATGGTGATCATCATCACTGATGGAGTACCTACGTTGGATGACGGAGCAAATATGTTGCGCGATCCCTACATGAAGAACAAGACCATCGATGAAAACTTTGATGGAAATGACTCAACAACATCGCACGCCACGCGTACAAAGACTGTTGTTGATTCTCTTCGCTCAGGAAAACTTGCAACATCGAACACCGTCAGCTTTACTCCCGTTCAAGTTCACGGAATACTCATCGGTGGAGGAAATTCGGGAGCAACTCGTATGACCAATACATTCGGAACAGGAAATTGGTTCCAGTCATCGAACTTCGATACAACACTGGGTGCACAATTGCTCAGCGTTGTTGGACAAACGTGTCCGCCAGCACCCACGCTGACCGCTGGGATGACTGCCACAATCGTGGGTGCACCAACGAACGTCATTGAAGATAGCGATGTTATCTACACCGTTGATGTGACGAATACTGGTCAAGCGCTGTTAGAAAATCTCACGGTCTCAAACGGCACTGTCGTGAGCTTGCCTGCCGACCCAAGCTATACAAGTTCGGGCATGCTGTCACCGGGCAAGAAGCGCCGTTTCCAGATCACGCAACATGTGGGCGGAGGATCACGATCGGCAACGGTCACTATTCCCTATTCCGCCCACGTTGCGGAGGACCCTTCGGTATTAGTTCCCGGGACAGTGATGAATATAACGGGTCAACTCAGTGCAGGATTAGTGGTCAATCTCGTACCGCGACCAGCATAAAGTTTCATACAGTAACCACAAGAGACGGCATAAGAGGAGCATTTACGCTCCTCTTATGTGTATTAGATAACCCCGTTTACCCGCTATAAATTGTGTCGATGGTTATTCGCCTCGGATTGTCTCCATTGTTGAGCGAAGTTCACCTGCATTGATTGCGTTTCCGAGTGCTTCGCGTCGAGTGACGAGTCCATCCCCAAAGAGTTGAAGAAGTGATTGATCCATTGTGTGCATGCCGTAATAATCACCATCTGCGATGATGTCTTCGAGATCGAGTGGCGTATCCCCTGGTTCAACAATGCGATCGAATACACGCGATGTCATTGTCATGACTTCACATGCGGGTACACGACCCACGCCATCAACTTTGGTAACAAGTCTCTGACAAATGATGCCTTTCAGACTTGCAGCAATGAGCATTCGTGCACTTCGTTGTTGATGTTCTGGATAGAAATCAATCAGTCGAGAAATTGTTTCGGTTGCGTTCATTGTGTGCAGCGTCGTGAGAACAAGATGCCCTGTCTCCGCAGCGGCTAAAGCAGCTTGAACGGTTTCTAAGTCATCGAGTTCGCCAATGACGATCACGTCAGGATCTTGACGGATCACGCGTCGCATCGCTGATGCATACGTATCTGTATCAGTACCAATTTCACGTTGATTCACAATAGAGAGATGATCTTTGTGAAGAACTTCAATGGGGTCCTCGATCGTCACGATATGACGTGCTTGATTGTGATTAATGTGGTCCACCATTGCGGCCAACGTTGTTGTTTTTCCTGATCCTGCGGGACCTCCAACAATGACGAGGCCATGATGTTCTTCGGCAAGTTTTCGAGCCATCGCGGGAAGACCCAACTCTTCAAAAGAGGGGATTCCTGGGAGCACGCGACGAAAAACCATACCGACTGTTCCGCGTTGACGAAATACATTCACGCGAAAACGGCCCAAACCTGCAACGGCGTATGCGAAATCTGCTTCGGAGTTAACAACGAATTCATCAGCACGATGTTTCGGCATGATGGTAAAGGCAATGCGTTCTGTGTCACTGGGGCCAACAGACATAAATTCTGTTTCTTCTAAACGACCGTCAATGCGCACACGAGGTCGTGACCCAACCTTGATGTGAAGATCGGAAGCGCCAACATGAATGGCAAAGCGGAGTAGTTCATCTAAATCAACCATATTTTTATATCGTCGACTAAATGGATCGACTTAATGGACTTTTTGAGGAATAGAGAGCTTTTTTTGTAACTAGTCCCAGATTAAGCGAATGACACGAAGGCCCAAAATACCGCCTAATCTAGAGCGAGACATGAAGACTATTAGATCCCTCGCCCGACCGAGCACTGCAATCGTAACGTCAGTAATGTGCGTCACACTTCTCATTGCTGCGAGCATTTCTGCTGCGTCGGGGCACCAAACACGCCGCTCATTGCCAACAGCATTTTCGACTCACAATGAGCACGCAACAAAATTAGTCAAAGACAATACCTCTTTTTCCATTCTCAGTTTTAGTCCCTACACTGTTCAAAATTCATCGGTAAAGATGACTATTTCCACTACCTTGGCAGATCCTGTTTTTACAATTGCCGTTCTTTCACCGACCAACACTCGAAGCGAACTTTTTGATTTCGCCGACAACTTAGGGAAACGGAGCGTTAAGAGCTCCATCGAGATTCCGCTTTCTGAATTTACTCCGAACGAATCAACATCGGGAGAGTACACAATTGACATCCCCGTCAATCTGGCGAGCGAGGAGGGCAAAAAGAGCCTTACTTTTGGGACTTCCGGAGTGTATCCCATTGCGATTTCCACACCGACAACTGAAAAAAAAGTAAACACGGAATACACATTCATTTCACACGTTCCCACCGTGGGATCAAGCGGTTCTGCTTATTCACAAAAGCTCACCGTTCTTCCTCTTGTAAAATTTTCACCCTTTATCAATCGCATGTCTTTAATGAACGAGAAAAATGAACTGACGGAATACGGATTAAATACACGCAAACGATTTTCGACTGCACGTGCCACGATCGATGCAATGATGTCAACCAACACACCACTATCTGCTGTATTAAGTCCCGAAGCGATCGACACGAATTCCATTCTCAATCAAGGCTCACCGGCAGAAAATATTGACACTCCGTTGTTTCCCACGCAAGCATCTGGCACGGAATACGTCCCCGATACGTACACCCCCATCAATATTGCTGAGCTGCAAAAACAAGACGTGAGCAGCGCTTATACTGAACTTTTGACGTTGGGTCGCACACAAATCACCAAAGCAGGTTATGGTTCGACTGCGAGAACGCTGGTGACACAAACCATCACTCCTGAATCGATTGAGCGCATTGCTCAATCAGGAATCGATAATGTCATTGTCGACGAAACAACTTTCGCGCGAGGTCAGCGTCCTACAAATAAAACTGTGACACTCCAACAGAAATCTGCACTGGTGCGTGTTGGTGTTGCAGACACGGCAATTAATACCCATCTCTCTTCTGAACTTTCTTCTACAGCACAAGCAAACTATTTACTTGCTGCAACGACCGTTGTCACACTGGAAGCTCCGAGCGTTGCGCGCGGTCTCATCCTTCCCTTAGATCTCTCGCGTCTCAACCAAGTGACGGTCACTCAATTTCTTCAGGGAACGATGAACAATCCGTTAATCATCCCTGTCACGTCAAACGACTACTTTTCCCAGCTCAAGAGCGATAAAGCTGCGAGCGAGAAGCTCTCAAAGGCAGATTATCCGACAAGTGTTTCTAAGACGTTCGATAAGGAGCAGTTCGCATCTGTTGCAAAATTTTCGCGTGCAACACAATCAATGTTTTCTCCCAACACACAAGAATTTTCACATGCTTTCTGGATGGAAAATGGAGTTTATTCTCGAGCTGATCGCGAAGTGAGCTCTGTGATTAATCCGAGTTCAGCAGAGACATTGACGATGAGTGTAGAAAGCAAAATTGCGTTACCCGAAAAAAGAACGTTAACGATCACGTCACGGGAAAACAAAATTCCTGTCACGATAAAAAACTCGTCGGGGTCACCCATTACCGTCGTCGTGCACATCGACAGTGACAAACTGGCTTTTCCGGAGGGCCAGACATTCCCCGTTGTTCTCAAAGAACAAAATACAACGGTAAAAATCCCTGTCAAAGCCAGAACATCAGGGTCTTTCCCTATTACGGTCAAGATAGTTTCCCCTGTTGGGGGCGTAGAAGTGGCACAACAAAATGCTACGGTGCGCTCCACTGTTGTCTCTGGTGCGGGAATTGCAATCGCGGTAGGCGCAGCACTTTTCTTGGCGCTCTGGTGGGGATCGTCCATTCGTAAATCTCGAAAGAAACCTCTAGCTCCGGTGATTGAACTCTCCCAAGAAAACGCTGGTTAGTCGTGAAACTTTCCTTTAGTGCACGTCAATCTCTTTTTGTTTTTTCCGGCACGTTATCGTCGCGCATTCTTGGTTTCATTCGTGTCATTTTGTTGGGAACGACTCTGGGCTATACCCGTTTATCTGACTCGTATTCGTTAGCGAACGAAACACCCAACATGATGTTTGAGCTCATTTTGGGAAGTCTCATTTCGTCGACGATGGTTCCCTTTTTTGTACAGCAATATAAGCGCAAAGATCGCGAAGCCGACCATGCTTTAATGTCGTTTGTCCTGGTCTCAGCCCTCATTCTTACGGCAGTCACGCTGATCGCGTCTCCGTTTTTAGCAAGAATAATGACATTATTGAACTCGTCAGACTCGGCTCGTTCTCAACGAGAACTCGTCATCTTTTTCCTTCTCTTTTTTCTTCCCCAAATATTTTTCTATGCCATGACCTCTGCCATGCAGGCATTCTTAGCAGCGAGAAATCGATTTGTTGCTGCAGCTTATGCACCCGTTGTGAACAACATTGTTGTCATTGCAACTCTCTTGTACATACGATCACGAGCATCCGAACTCGATGCTCCGCTTTCCGTTGTTAAATCATCAGTCCTTGTTGTCATCTTGGCGATAGGAACAACGGCTGGAGTTGTTCTGGTGACGTTAATTGTCGGTGCTGTATATCTCAACGCGGGAGGACGCTTCACTTTTGCTTCGCTGAGAAATAAGCATGTTCGCGCGCTTATTTCACGGTCGAAATGGATGGTGGGATATGCCATCGTCAACCAAATTGCCCTGTTTTTCATTATTGCATTTGCGAACGAATACCCCGGTGGTGTGGTCATGTATCTCGTGGCGTGGTCGTTCTTCCAATTACCTCACGGGCTGATTGCGCATTCGGTCATGACAACAATGGTTCCGCGCATTACACATACTCTTGTCACCGCAACCGATGATCCTGACGATATTGTCGTCACGTCCGACACGTCTACCATCACCCGACAAACAGCTACTGGACTAACCGTCATGATGTCGCTCGTCTCTGCGATGGGGATAGCGATTGCTGTTCCTGCCATGGTGCTCTTAGTGGGTCACGGCAACATTTCAACAGCAGAAGCTGAACAAACAGGCCGTGTCCTCATTGGCTTTTTAGCCTTCTTACCTGCGTTTTCGCTGTATTTGTTTATCGTCCGTCTCGCAAATGTTTTCAATAAAACCAAAGTTATTTTTTACATCAATGTTGCACAAAATTCTTTGAATATTTTCTTAGCTGTCCTCTTTAGAAATATGTTTTCCATCGTCGGATTGAGCTTTGCGTTTTCACTGTCGTACTTTATTGTCGTGTGGTTTTCTCTCCATGTTGTGAATAAAGAACTATCGACAAAGATTGTGGATTACAAAACAACTGCCGTGATTGTGTGCTCGTGCGCACTCGGAGCGGGTGCGGGCTATTGGCTCTCGACGCATATAAATTCACCCTACCTTGCAGTTCTTCTTGGCTTGACTGCGTGCCTATTTATCCAGCTCATCGGCTGTTTTTTTGCTCGGAAAGAACTGACGAGACTCGTGAAACTCATCTACGAAAAGCCTGAGCCTTCGAATGCTTAATCAGATAAGCCGAGGCGTCTAATGCAGCCTGGCGATATCATCTCTTCACGATATCGCGTGGAACAAATATTGAGTGTGCGTGGCATCAGTAAACGCTGCATTGGTCAACGCATCCACGATGGCGAACGAGTCATTATTGAAACACTCCATGAATCATTGACAAACGATGATGTGGCAATGAACGCTATCCGATATGAAGTTGAACTCGCTGAACGACTCAATGAACCTTATTTTATGGGCGTTATTGATAGTTTCACCACCGATGGATTGTTCTACATTATTTGGCGCTACGTCGATGCAACTCCCCTTACGCGCAACAGTTCACTCGTGGAATTGAGCACGAACCAGATCATGGTATTGATTGCCGACATTGTTAAAGCGCTCGATATCGCGCACAAAAAAGGCGTGGTACATGGAGCATTAAGCACCGATGCAATATTGGTGACACCTGAATTAGAGCCCATTATTATTGACTTTGCGGTGCCTGGTGTTGAGCTGACGACCGATCCAGGGGTTGAAGGTGGCATCAGTGTTTATCGAGCGTGTGCGCCGGAACTTTTCCACGGCGAAGCACTGGATGCATCATGTGACTTTTATGCACTCGGAGTGATTGCTCAATTTCTTCTGTCGAATGCTGACGAACAACGCCAGATCGAAACACAGAAAATGGGCGCACAATCAGCTGTTCGCAGCAAAGAAACCCCAGTGTTATTGCGAGCTCGCACACTAATTGGCTCTTTGACATCGTCACACCGTGAGATCAGGAGAGACTGTGCAGGGCGCATTCTTGACCCGACATTTCTCGATGCGATGGTCACTCCACCCCAAGGACATGAGATTGTATCGGTGAACAGAAAACAGGCTCGATCCGTGAAGAGACTGTATAAAACGCAAACAAATCAGACCGATTATTCTGTTTCAAAAATTGATATCGCAATCAAGGCGCTTTTTATCACTGGAGTCGCCATTGCAGTACTTGTGATACTTGCCAAGCTCGTGAGCTGATTGTGCCTTAGGCTGTTGTGTGTGATCGAGCCACCCCATGATTTAGAAATTCATCGGGCGCAACAAGCGGACTCCTCTGCCCTTCACTCCGTCCTTGAAAAAACTTCGCCGTACATTTTTGCGTTGTGTCGCACATGGTGTCGTCCCCCGCTTGAAGCAGCCGATATTGCGCAAGAATCCCTGCTCAGGGTGGCTAAAAACATCACTTCATACCGTGGAGATTCTGCATTTTTCTCGTGGGTGTACACGCTGACATATCGCACGTTTCTCGATCACGCGCGAAAACAAAAGCGACGTAACGCAATTGTTCAGATGGAATCGTTGGACGAAAGTTCAGACGTCGCCAATACTTCTTCTGAAACTGACGATCTTGCCAATATTTCAGAGCACATCTCGAGCGCACTGGAATCTCTCGAACCCCATCACCGAGACATTCTCATCTTGATTGATGTCCGGGAATTATCGTATGAAAGTGCAGCTCAGGAGCTAAATATCGCACTAGGAACCGTCCGTTCGCGGCTCGCTCGGGCGCGGTTGAATTTACGGAAAATTCTTGTTCACCAGGGAACTTTATCCCCTGATGGTGACGTCTTATTTCCTGAGGAGCAGCAATGATTTATCCAGTGAACGCACATGATTTGGCAAACAATATTGCTAACGACGATGAGCACGCGACGCTGATTGTCGTTGAATCTATTGTATCTGAAACGTTCGAAACGCTTGATTTTGTTGACTCAATTAACCCTCACGATATCTATACGCGAGTGACAACGTGGGAAAGTTTTCCTGATTACACCGCCATCATTTCTTCTCAAAAAACACTTCTCACTTCGTGTCTCCCTGCGCAACATAATGAGCATCCAGATCTCAACGAGGCTGATATATCTACCTCAAACGATATTACAGCTCGCGTGATCTCACAGCGAGAAGAACAGAATTCATCGCAGAAGAAATACAAAGTACTTGCATTTTCTGCTGTAGCTGCGAGTCTTCTCATCGTTGCTACCGGATTATTTGCTGTAACAAATTCACAAGATTCAAGCGATACAAGCAGTAAAACACAGGCTTTAGTGTCGACAACTTCGGAAAATAGTACAAGCGATGTGGCGGGTGCGCCGCCTCACGTAGAGTCTGACGAGAACGCTAAAAAGTCAACAGAAAGCACCGCGGAAGTGCCTACGACGGCTTTACCTATTACTGAGCAACAAATCAGCGGTCACAGTCCAGTAGCTGGAAGCCTTATTCCTCGCACAAACGTTGAGAGTGAGAGCAATACTGTAAATACGCTCTCTTCATCAGAAGATGAGTCAGGGCCCAATCTCTTAATAACAGGGGTTTTCGTTCTTGGCGCTGTTGTTTTTGTTGCTTTCTTGTTTGCCGTTTGGCGCAAAATAAAGTCTGCACGGAATCAGTCTCACTGAACACATCTCTCGTAAGGCAACGCTGGTGCCTTTGCGTCTAGCATGGTGATGTTCAATGAGAGGTAAGTTATGTCCGAGTGGGATAAAACAGTTTTAGACACACTAGATAGCGTTGTCGATGTTGCGACGAACAAAGTTGTTCGTCCGGCACATCGTTTCGCGAAGGCCAGCGTATACGGAATTGTTGCGGCCACCTTGCTGCTCATCGTTGCATTTTTCCTGGTCAGCGCTGCTTTTCGCATCACCACCCTGGCCGTTCCCGTCTATGGAGCATACCTCATCTGGGGTGGAATTTTTGTCGCCGTTGGTGCGCTCTTATGGGTGAAGAAATAGTCCCACACAACAATTACGTAAAGGTATAAGGTAAATATGTCAGTTCGTGAAGTCATCATTGTTGGATCTGGCCCATCAGGTTTAACGGCAGCTATCTATGCCGCGCGCGCCAATCTAAAGCCACTCGTGATCGAAGGTGCAGCTGCGGGTGGACAACTCATGACCACCACCGAAGTTGAAAATTACCCCGGTTTTGCTGACGGAATCATGGGTCCAGAACTCATGGATCAGTTCCGAAAACAAGCCGCTCGATTCGAAGCTGAGTTCATTACCGACGATGTCACACGCGTCGAGCTCGAAGGCGACATCAAAAAAGTTTATGTGGGCGAGACCGAGTATCAGGCCAAAACTGTCATCATTTCCACAGGCGCAAAAGCCAAGATGATTGGCCTTGAATCTGAGCAAAAACTCCTTGGATATGGGGTTTCTACATGTGCAACGTGTGACGGATTCTTCTATTCGGGACACAATATTGCCGTTGTTGGTGGTGGCGATTCGGCCATGGAGGAGGCGCTTTTCCTCACCCGTTTTGCCGATAGCGTCACGCTAATTCACCGTCGAGAAGAACTTCGAGCGTCAAAAATCATGCAAGACCGCGCTCGCATTCACGAAAAAATTACATTCCGCCTCAACGAAGAAGTGATCGAAGTAAAAGGCGATACCAAAGTTTCCGGCCTTGTCTTAAAGAACACTGTCACGGGTGAAACATCTGAACTCGACGTCACGGGCTTGTTCGTGGCGATTGGTCACACACCCAACACCGAACTTTTTAAAGGTGTTATCGACACTGACGACTTGGGTTACTTAGAAACAAAAAACAAGTCCACACAAACCAACATTGATGGTGTATTCGCAGCCGGAGATGTTGCCGATCATGTCTACCGCCAAGCAATTACAGCTGCGGGAACAGGGGCAATGGCGGCCATTGAGGCAGAACGTTATATCGAAGCTTTGGAATAGCTATTAACCTTCGCGGGAGGGTCCCCACGTACCTTTAGTCCCTATTGAGCGCGGATCAGACCCGCTTTTAGTTGGGAAGATTCCCCTCGCCGTTGGTGTTGAAAGTAGAATACATCAACATCTTCGCGCAGCGAATTAGGAAGGACTTTCATGAGCTCCAGCACAACAACACTCACCGTTGATTCATTCGACGAGGCAATTTCGACATCAGAACAACCAATTATTGTTGACTTCTGGGCTGAATGGTGCGGTCCATGCAAGATGATTTCTCCTGTTCTCGATGAAATCGCAACAGAAAATGCTGGCAAAGTATCTATCGCGAAAGTTAACGTTGACGAAAATCCTGACTTAGCGCGCCGATTTGAGGTTATGAGTATCCCCACACTTATCGTTTTCCAAAATGGAGAGCCCATCAAGCGTCTCGTGGGCGCAAAGAACAAGGCTGGCCTCCTAGAAGATTTGTCTGATATCATATAAATCTTCAATAAGTACCAATTATTCCGGAAGGGTGGGTATGGGTGAATTGACTGCTAACTCACTAGCCGATCTTCAAGCACGTTTAAGTCGTCTTGGTTATGACATCCCTCACGAGGAATCAGGTACTCTCGGTCCAGAAACTCTTCGCGCGTTAAAGTCCTATCAGGAAATCCATGGATTAAACGCCACGGGTGAACTCGATGCTGAAACATGGAATGAACTCACCACTTCAGCTTATAAACTGGGTGACCGTTTGCTCTATGAACGCCAGCCGATGTTTCGTGGTGATGACGTTGCTGAACTTCAACATCGATTGAATTCACTAGGATTTAATTCCGGGCGTGAAGACGGATTCTTCCGTGCAGAAACTGCACAAGCTCTTCGCGAATTTCAACGCAACCTTGCCATTAGCTCGGACGGCATTTGTGGTCCCAATACTGTCATTGCGTTGGCACGCGTCTCCACCTTTGCATCGAGTTCCGCTACGCATTTACGAGAAGAGATTCAGTGGCAATTGCGCGAAGACTCAGATATCTATCGCGTAGGTATTTCAATCGATCCAACATTTACCGTTGTCGGCGATCGACTTATCAAAGAACTTTTCGAACTCGGTATGCGCGTTCCTCTGTATTATGAAGGTGGCGATGAGTCTGTCATTGCGGCTGAAGCAAACAATGCAAACATCGATTTTATTTTCTCCATCACCCCTTCGTTTACGGCAGGAGGACGCTGCGTTTTCTTTTCGAATACTCGCTACCGCTCGCTCGTTGGGGCTTCTCTTGCTGGTTCAATTCAACATGAACTTTCGAAAATTATTAAGTCTGATCCTGATGAAATAGCAGGGCGTATGTATCCCCTCTTGCGTGAATCCAAGATGCCATCGGTCATCATTGAGCTGTGCGATACATCCGATATTTCAATGATCCGTTACGTGCGCGAACGCAGTAGCGAAATTGCGCAGGCCATCGCCACGGGAATTAAAAACGTTGTCGCAAACGACGCTTAATTTTTTAGATATATTTACGCGTTAATCTCTGCTTGGTTTTCTGCCATGAGAAGATAGATTCTTTCGAGATCTTCGAGCGTCGAAAAGTCAATCGCAATCTTTCCACGGTCTGACCCCATAGAAATATTAACGCGAGTATTGAGATAATCACCCAAGAGTGATTCCAACTCGATGAGACCAGGAGCCCGCAAAGGAGTTTTCTTTTCCGCTTTCACAAGATCAACTTCATTGTCTTGTGATCCACGGATAGCTTCTTCAACGGCGCGCACAGACCAGCCTTCTGCAGCTGCCTGCTTTGCGACCTTCTCTTGGAAGACTCTGTCAGGGGTGCTCAGGAGTGCTCGAGCGTGGCCCATTGATAGCCGATTATCCCGAACCATTTTTTGGATAGAAGGCGGAAGAACGAGAAGTCGCAAAATATTTGTGACAGCTGTTCGACTCTTGCCAACACGCTTGGCAACTTGATCGTGAGTGAGCTTGAACTCTTCAATCAGCTCTTGATACGCAGCTGCCTCTTCGAGAGGGTTGAGGTCACTTCGTTGAATGTTCTCAACAATGGCTTGTTCAAGAGAAGCTGTTTCGTCAACCTCTTTCACCAATGCAGGAATCGATGTCAGTCCCACACGTTTTGCTGCACGCCATCGTCGCTCACCCGCAACGATCTCGTAGCCACTGCCTACAGGACGAACAAGGATGGGTTGAAGAACTCCTAATTCACGAATTGAGTCAGCAAGTGTCGATAATGCTTCATCGTCGAAATATTTACGAGGCTGGTGTGGGTTAGGTTGAACATCTGTAATAGGAATTGAATCGACCCCTGCTGAAGATGGTTGTTTTTGATTTTCACTTGGGATAAGTGAGCCGAGGCCCTTACCCAATCCGCTTGCTCTCGCCATTTCTGACTTCCTTTGCTAATTCTCGATATGCTATTGCGCCTCGAGATGTTGGATCAAATGTGATAATTGGTTGGCCGAACGATGGTGCCTCAGAGAGGCGAACCGTTCGGGGAATGACTGTTCTATACACTTTGGTTCCAAAGTGCTCTCGTACTTCAGACTCAACTTGTTCGGCGAGCTTAGTACGGGCATCGTACATGGTGAGGACAATTCCCCTCATTTCCAGCTCTTGGTTCAAATTAGATTTAACGAGGCCAACGTTGCGAAGGAGTTGGCCGAGACCTTCGAGTGCGTAGTACTCACATTGAATAGGTACAATCACGTCATCCGAAGCTGCCAATGCATTGACGGTCAATAGGCCCAGCGATGGAGGGCAGTCGATGAGGATGTAGTCATAATCATCTTTAATTTCTGTGATCGCTCTCTTCAACTTCATCTCTCGTGAAAAGGCGGGCACAAGTTCGATCTCAGCACCAGCAAGGTCGATGGTCGCTGGGACGACAAAGAGATTGCGTACTGATGTTGGCTCTGTGCAGTCATCAAGACTTTTGTCGTTAATAATGACGTCGTAAACCGAACCTTCAAGATCTCGATGCTGAATGCCTAATCCTGTCGTCGCGTTCCCCTGAGGGTCAAGGTCGATGACGAGAACTCGTCCACCTGTTTCAGCAAGGGCTGCGCCGAGGTTCACCGATGTGGTTGTTTTACCCACACCACCTTTTTGGTTAGCAATTGAGATCACGCGAGGAAGGGGAAATTCTTCCGTCGATTCCGGGGTAGCTTGTTGTTGCTGGGGTGCAACAGGGGCTGTTTCTACTGGCTTAATTGCTTCTGGGACTGGCGCTACTTCTTTTGCTTTTTCTTCAGCTTTGTCATGCGCCTCTTGATCTCTTTTCACGTGCGAAAAGATCCTCATACTTCGTCGCTTTAAATCATCATTCACGAAAACCTCCTTGGAATGCCACACACTCTAGTGCCGGAATGGTTTTAATCCAAATGCGACTTATGTCCATCGATTATCGCGTCGGGAGAAAACAGCTTTCTGTCGATTGCGCAATGAAGAACCTCGCGAATTGTTCGTACAGACCTTTCAATTGTTTCACGAGAAACAATTGCTATTTCCACAGAGGGGCTTTTTTCATCGCAGGAGTCTTTCGAGGATACAACGGGGCTGTTGTACTTGACTTTTTCATGATTGCCGCGTGGGCTTTCTTACCCGAGCGCACCTCGACAAATGATAACCCCAGTTGTTGTAAACCTTCTGCGTTCCATCGCTCCCGCTCATCATCAGGTCTGCCACTTACAACTAAATAGCCTCCTGGGCGAAGAAGGCCAGAAGCACATTCAGCGGTGATAGCAGGTGGCCCAAATCCTCTGGCGACAACCATGTCAAAACTTTCTCTCTTCTCCGAATGGGCAACTTCTTCAGCTCTTCCATTAATGACCTGAAGTCGGGATG
>CAZFAO010000022.1:0-28951 GCA_964516875.1 uncultured Burkholderiales bacterium | reverse complement strand
TGTGCAATGTTCCCGCGTTAAACAAAGTAGGAGAACTTGGCAAGTACGCAAGAGAAGAGATCAAGTTATAAAAGTTGATTGCTTCACGAACATTTTCAGAAAGACCACAAGCAACACGCAAGAAGAAATACTGAGGGGTTTCAACAACTTTTCGAGTTTCGGGATGACGCAACAAATAACGATCGGCAGTAGTGCGGAGACCAAAGTATTCAAACAACCATGTGCGAGAGGGCTCAATTGCATCGTCGAGTTTACGGGCATTGGCGTTAACGAATGCAAAAAGTTCATCGTTCACGAGACCGTGTTGGTGCTCATGCGCAATAGATTGCGAGAAAGATTGGATTCCTTGGTTACGAACTTCTTTATCGACAAAAGTACCCAACAGACGTGCTGACAGTTTCGAGTATTCAGGCTCGTCAACTACGAGCGCAGCAGCAGTTTGGATAGAGAGACGGTCGAGTTCTTCTGTTGATGCTCCGTCATGCAAACCTGCAATAGTGCGCATAGCAACGCGAAGTGCCTCAACTCGGTCGAGACCCACTGCGCAACGTGCGATAGCTCGAACAATCTTGTTGACGTCGCATGGTTCATACGAACCGTCACGTTTCTTAATGCGCATCCCTGTTGCGGTGGGATCTTTCGGCGCTGAACTTTCTTGTGCGCCTGCGCGGTGAGAACTTGTGTTCGTGTCACCATCTACGTGGTTGACCTCTGGTGTGACCTCTGTGAGGGCCATATTACCTCTCCCCATCTGAACGGTATCCGTCCGTAATTTAACTGCCAATTAACTAACGCAGCGCAAACATTTTTTATGCCACGAATTGAAAAACAATTCGTGAAACATCGAAAACGTTTTCACGTTGTTGGTTCCGCCCCAGTCAAATTCGAAGATTGTGTCACCCTCGTTCTGACACAAGCCAAGCATCTGACTTTCACATCGAGCAAGTGCTTCGAAAACACTTACCGGTTCTTCAGAAATCTCGTGCTCGCCAATTAATTCAGTGTTTTCACGAACTAAACCGTAGGTGTGAACCTTGAAGCTGTCGTTCGATGTGACCCATGAATCTATTCCTAATTCGAGCGACTTTCAAGCCAAGGAGACTAGTTTCCGATGTACCAGGACGTTTAGTTTTTTCTCAGAAAAACTGGTGCCTCAGCTTGCATGAATAGACAAAATCCACCACTTATTTTCATCGAAGTGCTAAAGAAATCGTCTACTGATCTGCATCCACTTTACGAATGATTACGCGTTCATTTGATTTTCTTCCGAATGAAAATCTTTTCTTATTTTGATCTTGTTGATCGGCGCTATCGCGCAATGCTTTTTCTCGCGAGCCACGTGGAAAATCAAATTCCGCAGCTAAAGCTTTTGCTCCCCCCACACAAGGAACGGCCAACATTGCACCGAACACACCGCCAGCGGCAACACCAATAAGAGCTGCAACCATTGTCACCGGAGGTGAAATTTTTACAGTCTTTCCAACAACAATGGGATGGACAATGTGATTCTCAATCTGCTGATAAACAAGAAAAATAGCAAGACAAATAATGCCGACAACAGGCGAAACAGTGAAACCCAACACAACAAAAGGGAACCCGCCAAGGAACCCGCCGATTTGTGGAATGAGGTTTGTGCACACAACCCATAAGCCCAAAAGTGGTGCGAGAGGTACGCCAAGAATGAGCGCTGATGTGCCGATGACAATACCCGCCAAGGTCGCAACAAAAATCGATCCTGCCATGTATTTTCCAATGACACGATACGTCGCTCTGCCTATGCGATCCGCGGCATCGCGGTGTCGAGGAGCAATCAACCTGCGTGTATTTCTCACAAGTCGTGGACCATCAAGCAACACTGCAACGAACATCATGATGAAAAGAAATCCAAGATATGCACCGTTTGCAAACGAACGGAGAATATCGCCCAGTGGAGAATTTCTAGCACTGAGTCGCTTCGGTAATTCCGTTAATGCATCTTTGATTTTTTGTTGTGTTTCTTCACTACCGAGTTGCTTTCCAACAATGGGGAGCTTTCCTAAATCGTGAACAGTCTCTGGAATGTCGCGCGCAAAATTTTCTGCTTGATCAACAATTTTTGGTGCAAGAAAATATCCACCCACAACAAGAACGAGGAGAAACGAACACAACACAATTGATACTGCACTGTATCTACTCATGCGGGGTGACGGTTCATCATCTTTCGATTTTTTAACGCCGCGAAAAAGTCCGAAAGAAAGATATTGAACTTTCCGCACAACAGGATCAAGAGCTAAAGCAAAGAGCAACGCAATTGTAAAGGCAACCAATGTTTGAGCAACATTAGAAATAAGCATAAAAATAAGGCCACAAAACACAATCCCCGCCACAACCATGGGAAGCGACCGGGGGTCTGCATCAATAGTGACCGTGCTGATGCTCACTCCAACATCGTCCAGATCTAAATCATCAGCAATTTGAGAATCTAAGGATTCATTTTTTTCGGACGCCACTGTATTAGGTTACTTAACTGTGACAACGAAAACTGTGAATATAGCGCGCGTGAGACTGTCGTTTCCTATGAGCGTAGGTCTCGTGATGTCTGTTGCTCTTGGATTCTTGCTCGTTAATATTTTTGAAACAGCATCACGATCGATTGGATGGATTGTTTTCTCAAGCGTCATTGCATTGATGATGTATCCAGCCGTGAACTTTCTTAACAAATTTCTTCATCGTGGTGTAGCTGTTTTTGCGCTTGTCCTGTTTGTTGTTGTCCTCATTGCTCTTCCTGCATATACAGTGATTGATAATGTCAATCGACAGACGGAGAAACTCGAGAACACACTTCCTGATCGCGCACACGAGCTCGAAACCACCGGACGGTTCGCTCAAAGTTTTCGCGACTTTGAAATAGAGCAGAAAACGCGCGACGCGATTAAGCGGATACCAGAAATACTTCAAGGCGGTTCACGCCAAGAACAAATTAAAGCAAATGCTGATCGCGCAATTGCGTTTATAGCTGGCGGTGCTTTGATGTTGTTTTTCTTACTGTACGGACAAAAGTTAGTTGAAGGTGCACTGAGTGTGGTGCAAGAAAAAGATAAACGAGAAGATATCAAACAGCTTTTATATCGCGCTTATTCTCGATGCACACGATTTGCGTGGTCACAAATTGGGTTATCGATCGCTGCTGCTTTGACAACTTATTTAGTGTGTCGACTCGCCAACATTCCCGCTGCTGGTTTGTTCGCCGTTTGGGTTGCGTTGTGGAATCTTGTTCCCATTTTTGGTGTGGTGGTCGGCTCGCTCCCTATTGTTCTTTTAGCGGGCGCACAAAACATGAAAACAGCCATTGCGTTGTTGGTTTTCTTTATTCTCTACGAAGCAGGTGAATCGTATGCGCGCCATAAATTGCTGGGTAAACGAACATTGCGCTTAGATTCCATCATCACTATCTTGGTGGTGTTTGGAGGTATTGAACTTTACGGTTTAGGTGGTGCACTTGCCGGACTTGTTATCGCAAGTTTCCTACACGCGCTGGCACGCGAATACGCCACTGAACTTCCCGCCTAGTTTTTGCATCGTTCAGAGCTACGTTAGAAGAGGAAATTAGTTAGTAGGAGAAGGCGTTGACGGCGTCGGTGGTGTTGGCGGTTGAACATCTGCTTCAGAGCTCGACGCATTTCCTTCGGAACGATCGACTTCGACCTCGCCGGCTTCACCTTTATGAACGACGATCACGTCGCCTTCGCGGAACACACCACCAAGGAGTTTGTTCGCAATGACGTCAACAACATCACGCTGAATAACACGCTTGAGCGGACGCGCACCAAAGTCGGGATCGTATCCTTTTTCCGCGAGGATGCGAACGGCTTCATCGTCGATCACAAGAGTTAGGTTTCGGTCTTTCAAACGATCTGTCACATCACGAAGTTGGAGACGCACGATCTTCACGAGGTGATCAATTGTCAACGGTTCAAAGACAACAATGTCATCGATTCGGTTAATGAATTCAGGCTTAAAGAATGAACGAACTGCATCAAGTGTTTGGAGTTCTCCTCCACCCGAGCCGAGGTTCGATGTCATGATGATGACAGCATTCTTAAAGTCAACACGTCGACCTTGACCATCGGTGAGGTGACCATCGTCGAGAACTTGCAACAAAATATTGAATACATCGCCGTGTGCTTTTTCCATTTCGTCTAGCAGAACAACACAATATGGTCGACGTCTCACAATTTCGGTGAGCTGACCACCTTCTTCGAATCCAACGTATCCTGGAGGAGCACCGACCAATCGCGAGACGGTGTGCTTCTCGCCGTATTCACTCATGTCAACACGAACCATCGCTTTTTCATCGTCGAAAAGATTCTTTGCCAACGCGCGCGCTAGTTCGGTTTTACCAACACCGGTTGGTCCTAAAAAGAGGAAAGAACCAATCGGCTTTTCCGGATCGGAAAGTCCTGTTCGAGATCGACGGATCGCCGCAGCAATTGCACTGACAGCTTTTTCTTGACCGATGACAGAGTCGTGCAAATCGTCTTCCAGGTGAAGAAGTTTTTGCATTTCGCCTTCGAGTAAACGCGAAACGGGAATTCCTGTCCACTTTGCGACAATGCCAGCAATGTCATCCTCGTCGACTTCTTCTTTCAACATGCGCTCGCCGGGAGCTACTTGTTCAAGTGCTTGTGTACGAAGAGCGATTTCACGTTCAAGTTCTGGAATGCGTGCATATTTCAGTTCGGCAGCAGTTTCTAATTTGCCGTCGCGTTCTGCAGCCTCGGCTTGAGTGCGCGCATCTTCCAAAGATGATTTCGCTTCACGAATCGAATAGATCGCTTCGCGTTCAACTTGCCAACGCGCAACAAGTGCAAGTCGTTTTTCATTCAGTTCCGAAAGTTCAGTACTCAAATCAGCAAGACGTTTTGCAGATGCGGCATCGGTCTCTTTTCCTAATGCTGCCCGCTCAATTTCGAGTTGCCGGATGCGACGTTCAACAACATCTATTTCTGTTGGCATCGAGTCCGTTTGAATACGCAACGACGAAGCAGCCTCATCCATCAAGTCGATTGCTTTATCGGGAAGTTGTCGCGAAGGAATGTAACGATTCGACAGCACTGCAGCAGCAATAAGAGCAGCGTCTTGAATGCGGACACCATGGTGAACTTCGTATCGCTCTTTCAAACCACGAAGAATGGCAATGGTGTCATCGACACTGGGTTCGCCCACAAATACTTGTTGAAAACGACGTTCCAACGCAGCATCTTTTTCAATATATTTTCGATATTCATCAAGCGTTGTCGCACCCATCAAGCGCAACTCACCACGAGCCAACATGGGCTTAATCATGTTTCCTGCATCGACAGAACTATCTTGCGAGCCACCCGCACCAACAATGGTGTGCAACTCGTCAATAAAAGTAATAACTTCTCCACCCGAATCAGTGATTTCTTTTAGTGTTGCTTTTAATCGTTCTTCGAAATCACCACGATATTTTGCACCAGCGATCATCGAACCAATATCTAACGAGATGAGCCGCTTATTCTTGAGCGATTCGGGAACGTCGCCTTCGACGATACGACGCGCTAAACCTTCTGCGATGGCAGTTTTACCCACACCAGGTTCACCAATAAGAACAGGGTTGTTTTTTGTACGACGACTCAACACATGAATCACACGACGGATTTCTTCATCGCGTCCAATAACGGGATCAAGTTTTCCGTTTCGTGCTTCTTCGGTTAAATCGCGGCCGAACTTTTCGAGTGCTTGATATGTATCTTCAGGTTCAGCACTTGTCACGCGATGTGAGCCGCGGATTTCTTTCAACGCTTCCAAAATTGCATCGTATGTGACATCACTTGCACGCAACATGTCACCAATCGGAGTTGTTGATCGCGCCATCGCAAGAAGAATATGTTCCGTTGCAAGATATTCATCACCCATCAACGATTGTTCATGATCTGATGCTTCGAGAATGCGGAACAAATCGGGAGAGATCGCAGGAGGATTAATCGATCCGGTCACGCGTGGTTCTGTTGCAACACGTGCTTCCGCTTGGTGACGCAAAATGTTGGGATCAATTCCCAACTTCTTCAACGTGGGGTGAACGACTGATTCAAACTGATCGAGCATACAGAGCAAGACACGTTCAGGTGACACATCGACATTGCCTGATGACGCAGCCTTCGAATTCGCTAAGTTAATTGCTTCCGCAGCTTTTTGCGTAAATTTTTCGGGATCAAGTGCCATAGTGATACCTCGACTGGGCTGTTGGTTGTATATTACTCATCTTCGTCATTTCCTGGAGATTCTTGTACCTTTTTTTGGGAGCTGAGAACCACATCTCGAGAGCCTGTGCGCACCAAAGCTGTCGACGAAATGGTTGATTCAACGTCGCGAAGACGGTGTTCAACATTGCCGAGCCTGTTCTGGGTTGCTTCAAGCTCGTCTTTCAAAATTGCGTTTTCTTCCTGCAAAAGATAGAGCGCTTCTTCATATTCCATCAGCGAAGCAATCGCTGTGAGACTCATTCCTTCGTCGCGCATTTTTTTAACGCGTAAAATCGTCTGTATATCTTGCGTTGTATAACGTCGGTTTCCACCATCAGTGCGATGTGGCGAAATGAGTCCTCGTCGTTCATATTCACGAAGCGTTTGTGGATGTGTCCCTACAAGTTCAGCAGCAACAGACATAACGTACACAGCTGCTCCCGTAACGTCGGGAGATTCCGTTGCGTGATCGTCATCATGTGCATGGTTCGTCATCGCTATTTCTCCAGACCATACTTCGCACGAGGATTAACACTTTGTTCTTTGACAAGTTGACTATATAGTTCAGTTTCTTTATCCGAAAACTCTGTTGGATTCACGACGTCGAACGTAACGAGCAAATCTCCTTTTTCGTCGGCAATCTCGACACCTCTCCCTTTAACACGCATTGTTGTTCCCGACGATGTCATGGGAGGAACTTTGACGGTCACGGGATCATCGAGTGTTGGTACCTTTACATTCGCTCCCACAATAGATTCCGCATACGAAATAGGAATTTTCACTAAAAGAGTTCGACCCTTGCGACCAAACCAAGGGTGCTCGGCAACGGCAACGGTCACATATAAATCGCCAACATTTTTCCCAACGGCCACTCCACGACCAGCAACTTTTATGCGTTGACCATCGTTGACGCCTGCAGGAATTTTCACTTTGACTTCTGTACTGGGCGACTGTCCCGTTGAATACGTGACGGGAATCACAACTCCTTCGATCGCTTGATAAAACGTCACTTTCGCTTGTGTTTCCAAATCGAGGCTCTGTGACTGGTTTTCAGAGCCAGGCCCTGGAAAGTTTTGTGAGGTGGAAGATTTGCGCGCGCGCGAAAAAAGTCCGCTCAGCAAATCGGAAAGATCAGCGCTCTGGCCAGCCGTTGGATCACCATAGCCCGCACCGGGTGAGGCATAACTAAAACCACCTTGCCGAAAATTGGGGCCGCCGATATTTTGACTCATCATAAAACGAATCTGATCGTATTCTTTTCGACGTTCCTCTTCACCCAACACTTCATAAGCTCGAGTAATTTCTTTGAACTTCTCGTCGGCAGATTTATCACCCGAGTTCGCATCGGGATGATATTTTTTTGCTAAAGAACGGTAGGCCTTTGTAATCGCTTTGGCATCTGCGTCTTCCGCAACACCAAGAACACTATAAAAGTCTTCTTCAAACCATTCTCTAGCAACAGTCATTGTGCGACCTTCACCATTGCAGGACGCACAACACGTCCACGCACCTTATATCCCGGCCGCAAAACTTCCACAACAATTTCTTGTTCGTGCTCTCCTATATTTTCATGCGCAACTGCATCATGAAACTCAGGATCAAACAACGCGCCTTCGGCATCGATTACTTCAAGTCCTTGTCGAACAAGAACGCTGAATAAATCGTTGTACACAAGTTCAATTCCTTTGTGCAGTTTTTTCGATGCATCGTCGTCGCCTTCAATCATTTTGAGTGCGAGTTCAAAGTTGTCTATAACGGGAAGAAGCTCTTCCATTAACTTCACACTTTTTGCATCTGCAAAATCTTGATTATCGCGGATCACACGTTTTTTGTAGTTTTCAAAATCAGCTTGGAGCTGACGAAGAGCACCAAGATATGCATCACGTTGCTCTTCGACTTCGGACAGATCATCAAAGGATGCATCCACGGCAATAAGCCCAGCTGCATCTGGAATTGTTTCGCTTTCCTCGTCGCTGACGTCAAGAGTGAATCCTGCCTCGACGAGGTCCGCGCCGCGTGGAGTGTTTTTTATTGGCTCGGCAGTGTCTTCATTCCAAGACGGAATCGAATCAAGAGTGGTGTCATGGTCGTCGAAATCGAAGTCGTCGTTTTGCACGACGGGTTCTTTGATTTCGTCAAGATGCTCGATGCCTTCTAGATAGTCAGCATCGCCCTCGAGTCCAATTCCATCATCATTTCTGGAAACCATTATTGAGAGTCCCTGCCTTGCTCGCTGTCATCACCGACACCGACAGATACATCTTCTGGTGCTTCGCCTGTTGGTTGCACGTCATCGTCTTCGACAACTTCAGCTTCTGCGACATCATCTGTATTGTGTGGGTTTGAAAAGTCACCGACATCGCTATCAATCTGGTCACCCATTGCTTCGGATTGAGATGCTGCGTAGATGCGTTGTGCAAACTCTTGACTCGCCTTGATGAGTTCGTCGTGCTTTTCACGAATCTCTTCTGATTGAGCAGCTTGGTTTGTCAACACTTCTTTCAGCGCTCTGAGCGCATCGTTGATCTTGCCTTTTTCTTCATCGTTAACTTGCTCGCCTTGTTCTGCAAGAAGCTTTTCTGTCTGCCACACAAGTTGATCGGCATTGTTGCGCGTCTCAATTTCTTCTCTACGTGCCTTGTCTTCATCCGCGTGAGCTTCCGCTTCTTTCATCATGCGGTCGATGTCTTCTTTCGACAGCGCTGTTCCACCTGTGATGGTCATCTGCTGTTCTTTACCTGTCCCTAAGTCTTTTGCAGAAACATTTACGATTCCGTTTGCATCAATATCGAAAGCAACTTCCACTTGCGGTACACCGCGAGGGGCAGGCGGGATTCCTTGAAGTTGGAACGTACCTAAATTGTGGTTGCGGTAGCTAAGTTCTGATTCTCCTTGAAGAACTTTGATCTCGACCGATGACTGATTGTCATCAGCTGTCGTGAACACTTCCGAACGCTTTGCAGGAATTGTTGTGTTGCGATCAATCAGTCGCGTCATGATTCCACCTTTGGTTTCAATTCCCAAAGAAAGAGGAGTCACATCAAGAAGAAGAATATCTTTGACTTCACCGCGCATCACACCAGCTTGAATTGCAGCACCCACGGCAACTGCTTCGTCAGGGTTCACACCTTTTTGTGGTTCCTTGCCGGAAAGTTCTTTAACAAGATCCGTTACTGCAGGCATGCGAGTTGATCCACCGACAAGAACAATGTGTTCGATGTCCTCGACAGAAAGACTTGCGTCAGCGATTGCTTTTTCGAAAGGACCTTTCACTCGAGCCAAAAGATCGGCAGTAAGTTCCTGGAACTTCGCACGCGTGAGGGTCAACTCCATGTGAAGCGGTCCATCAGCTGTTGCGGTAATGAAAGGAAGGTTGATCGATGTCTCTCCTAGCGTGGAAAGTTCAATCTTTGCTTTTTCTGCAGCTTCACGAAGACGCTGAGCAGCCATTTTGTCTGCAGCCAAGTCAACGCCGTGTGCATTCTTAAATTCTTGAACCATCCAATCCATAACGGATTGATCCCAATCGTCACCACCGAGGCTGGTATCTCCCGATGTTGATTTCACTTCGAAAACACCTTCGCCAATTTCAAGAACGGAAACATCGAACGTTCCACCGCCGAGGTCGAATACAAGAATTGTTTGATCGTGCTCTTCTTTATCAAGGCCATACGCCAACGATGCAGCAGTGGGCTCGTTGATAATACGAAGAACTTCGAGGCCGGCAATTTCCCCAGCTTCTTTTGTTGCTTGACGTTGTGCGTCATCAAAATATGCAGGCACAGTCACGACGGCTTGAGTAACTGTATCGCCGAGGTACGCTTCTGCGTCGCGCTTGAGTTTCATTAACACACGTGCAGAAATTTCTTGTGACGTGTAAGCCTTTCCATCGATGTCAATATTCCACGATGTACCCATGTGTCGTTTCACCGAACGGATAGTACGGTCAGGGTTTGTGATTGCCTGACGCTTTGCAACTTCACCGACGAGCACTTCGCCTGATTTGGAAAATGCCACTACCGAGGGGGTTGTGCGTGCACCTTCTGAGTTGGGAATAACGACGGGTTCGCCAGCTTCCAAGAAAGCCACGACCGAGTTTGTTGTTCCGAGGTCAATACCTACTGCCTTTGCCATTGCTGGTCCTCCTCCGACGATATATTTACCGACGACGTATGTGATGAGTCCTAATATTTACGACTCATATATGTTGAGTCAGAATCTATCAACATTCTTTAGTCGGCCTCTATTCCACGAATATGCCATTTTTTAGCCGTAGACTATGACCAATATGTCAGACCCCCTTGATACCACTGCTTTCCAGGGCCAGACCGTGGAAAATAAAAGCGAGAGGGTGCTTGTCAGCCTGGGGCTTTTTGCGGGCTTTTTTACCATTATGTCGGGAATTATGCCGGAAATCACGGGTTGGCATGCCAAACCCTGTGAGCGGGAGAATCCATACGCGGAATGCGTGAGCGTTTCGCGCGAAGTTTTCGGCGGAATCCCACGACCCATGATCGCAGCTTTTTACATGAGTGTTTCCGTAGCATTGGTCTGCTCATTTTGGTTATTCGCGCAACGAACAAAAAACTATGTGCGTGGTGGAGCTGACGACCGTTCGACAAAACGTTCGAACATCAAACAACGTATTGCGGGACTCTATGCAGCGTTGTCGATGAAAACGTTGTTGCGCGATAAAGCTGCTGGTTTGATGCACTCGTGTATCTACTTTGGATTTTTAGGTTTACTTGCCGCAACAATTATTTTGGAAATCGATCACCAATTGCCCACGGGTGCAAAGTTTCTTTACGGAACGACATATCAAGTCTATGCATTTCTTGCAGACCTTGCGGGAGTGGTATTTCTCATTGGATGTTTCTGGGCCGTGTACCGACGCTACATCAAACGCATTCCCCGTCTTGTCAAAAAATCAGAACGAGAAGATGCCTCCAACATTATCTTGCTCATTAGTTTGGGTATCACTGGTTTTATTGTGGAGGCACTTCGCATATCGGTGCTCTTGAACCAACATCGCGCTAGCGATTTTGAACGATGGAGCTTCGTCGGTTTTCCCCTTGCGCGTTTTTTCGATGACCTCACCACGCGAGGCAACTTAGAAATTTGGCATCGGTGGAGTTGGAGTCTCCACGTAGGTTTGTTCCTTATTTTCTTGATTATATTGCCTGCCACTAAGTTGCGCCACATGGTGACATCGCCGGTCAACATGTACCTCTCCCACACCGATCGCCCCGAAGGTGCAGTTCGCGAAATGGAAAACTTAGCCGAATCGCAAGCGTCGAGTTTTGGAGCAGGCACGGTTGAAGATTTCACATGGAAACAACTTTTCGATACAGATGCATGCACAACATGTGGACGATGCACCAGCGTGTGTCCAGCGAATCAAACAGGTAAAGTTCTCGACCCTCGAAAAATTATTTTGTCCATCAACGACGTAATGACAAGTTCAGGTTCGCCACAAGTTTCACCTACTGTTACAAGTGCAGACACACAAAACATTATGCGCATCGCCACCAACGACATCACATCGCGTGTCAGTGTCGAAGAAGTCTTTGCGTGCACCACATGTAAAGCGTGCGACGACATCTGTCCCGTCAACATTGAGATCATGGACAAGATTGTCGACATTCGTCGCCATTACACTTTGATGGAATCAAAGTTCCCCACTGAACTTGGTAATGCCTACCGAGGAATGGAAAACCAGGAAAACCCGTGGGGAATTGCGCAAGCACAACGCGGAGACTGGGCGAAAGATTTAACCACAGAAGTTAAAGTTATTGATCCCGCAGTACCGTCAACGTATACGAATGACGAAGGAAAGTTTGCATTTGATGTGTTGTACTGGGTCGGTTGTGCTGGAAGTTTTGATGATCGAGCAAAGAAAACAACCCAAGCACTGGCAGGCTTATTAGAACGCGCAGGAATTCGCTTTGCAATTTTGTCATCGAATGAAAGATGCACCGGTGACCCGGCACGACGAAGTGGGAACGAATACATTTTCCAAATGCTCGCACTCGCCAATATTGAAACGCTCAACACTATTGCACCAACAACAATTCTCACACAGTGTCCGCACTGTTTTAATACACTCAAAAATGAGTACCCCGATTTTGGTGGCTCGTTTAATGTTGTGCACCACACGCAATATCTTTTAGATCTCATCGACACAGGCAAACTCGACATGAGCAAGTCAAAGTTTGCAGAACGCGTGACGCTGCACGACTCATGTTATCTAACACGCCACAATGATGTTGTTGATGAACCTCGAAAAGTCATTGCTTCCTTGGGTGGAATTGAAGTTGTCGAGATGGGCCGTAATAAGACAAATAATTTTTGTTGCGGTGCTGGTGGTGCACAATTCTTTATGGAAGAAGGTGGTGACTCGCGGGTCAACATCAATCGCGCGACCGAAGCGCTCGAAACGGGTACGTCAACAATTGTGTCCGAGTGCCCTTTCTGCGCAGTCATGCTGGGGGATGGCGTTGCCGCTTTGGACGCTGACGGCACCCATGCACAAGTGAAAGATTTAGCCGTTGTCCTTGCCGAGGCTCTCGCAGAACAATAAAACTCACAATGACAGGTTGTGAGCACAAATGCTATTCTCGTATTGATGGATCGTTTTTTTGAGTATGTAAAAACTCACCGTGCTTACTCAGCACTTCTTGGATGCACTGTCATTATTGCGATTATTTTTATCGGAACACTTCTCTATGGCAATGACCTGCCTGACGAAAAATCACAAACATCATCGACAAGCTCATCATCGAGTTCATCGTCGAGTTCACAAACGTCTAGCTCTTCAACGCCGCCAAGTGTCACGTCCCCCGCTGAAACAACGAGCACGACACAAGCGAAAAGTTCATCCACAACTTCGAGCACAAGCGCACGGTCTGGCTCGTCCGGATCATCAGGTTCGTCTAGTTCCGTAAAAGTAAAGTCCATCACGGTAACGGGTGCTTCGGGCGGGCCAAATGATGACAACTCAAGCTGGCAATTCCCAATCTCAGCCGACGTGACAATGAACAGAGGAGGACATGTCCCCCTTACATTCACCTTTAATCTCAGTACGGGTGAATCTCAGGTTGTTCAATCGAGCAACGGAACCGCGAGCATCACATGGGCATTGCCCCACTGCCAAGATGGATCATTCACCGTCACTGTTTCGGGAGCTGGTCCAGCGCGCACCTCGAACAAGGGGTACGCAACATGGTCCAATTGCTAAAAATCTCTTTCACGGACAACTATCTATATAGATAGTAATAGTCGGATAGTTTTTTATGCTTTTGCGCCTCAAAAAGTATATAAGTACACTGTTTAGGGATATTTCGGACACGCAAGAGACATCATGAACATCGATCACGGTCAAGCTAAACATCTCAGAGACTACCTCAAGAAGAGAAATGACCATGTCCTCATAGCTGTTCTTCACAATCCGCCATTGAGCCTCGAAAAAGCGACGAATCTCAATAGGTTTAATCTCCGATTCGCAATGGCCGCCATCCTCTCTGCAAGCGGTTCTGAAGAAATTGTTCGATTTATCTCTCAGGCCAAAATTTTTCAGTGGGGGCAAGACCCGAAGAGCCCACAACACGATTTACATGTTGGAATCCAAAGGAATCTCATTACGTGTCCGTTCGACGATATCCGATGGAAACATTTCCAAGCAATCCGCGAGCTTGCCAAGGACACATCTAAAAATAATAAAAATCTTCTTCTGCAATCTGCCATTGATTCTTTTGCCGCAATGCCCGATGACCCTCGAAAACAACGAGCGGCAGAAACTATTTCATCGATGGTGAATGATTTTCAAAAAGCTGACATTGCGCTGTCTCCACAATCCCAACATAAGTTATGTGAATTCATCGATGCTGCGTTTGCGAGTACACCTTATGTTGCCCATAACGCCACGAAATTTATCGGATCGATTTTTCTAGCTAGTCCACACAATACAGCGGCTTTACTTTCTCGATGTCAATCGTTTTTGCTCGGCGAACACCACGACATAAAAGCGCAACAAACTGCTTCGCTTGTTGCACAACGTTTTGCGTCATCGAGTGGACGCATTGCTCACGCCGTCGCACGGTATAGTGAACTTTCTGATGTATTGTTTGACGATTTGTCGCACAGCTTTGCTCACACAATTACGAAGCTCGCCGATTTTCCTTTTCGCAAAGTTGGCAAGGAAGAAAAACCTTCTATACAAATATTTCTTGCACAAAACATCGCATTCATCGAGAGCGAGCTCCCCGAACAGAGTGACGCATGGAGTGCTGTTCGCGAACAACTGACCGAATATCATCGACATGATATTTCCATGGCTATGGTGCGAGGCGACAAAACCGCAAAAAGACAAGCGCGACAAATAAAACACGATCCTTCAGCGCAACAGGCATCGGATGAGGTTACACAGCCCCTTAGTTCCGGAATAGAACTTTCATGGGAGCGACCAGTACGTTTGTGACGTTCACAAACGGTGTAAAAACTTTACGTCTATGTGATTGATGAGAAATTATTTATTGTTTTCGGGAAAGTTAAGAAAGTACTTTGACGGAGTGGGACCGCGTTGTCCTTTATATTTTGAACCGATCTCTTCGCCATAACCAACACTCGCAGGTGTTGTCATTTGCAAAAAGGAAATCTGGCCGATCTTCATTCCAGGATAAATCGCAATGGGAAGATTGGCAACGTTGGAAAGTTCTAACGTGATGTGTCCGTCCCATCCTGCATCAATAAAACCTGCGGTGGAGTGAATGAGGAGGCCGAGTCGACCGAGGGAAGACTTTCCCTCGAGGCGCGCAACAAGAGATTTTCCGAGAGCGACGCGCTCTAGTGTTGAACCGAGAACAAATTCACCCGGGTGCAAAATGAATGCACCGTCTTCGTCTATCTCAACGAGTTCTGTTAAATCTTCTTGAGGAAGTTTCGGGTCAATGTATGGTGTCGTGTCATTGCGGAACACGCGAAAGAGACGATCGACGCGCAAATCGATACTCGACGGCTGAACATTGTCTTTCTCAAAAGGATCGATTTCAATTTCGCCCTGATCTATTGCTTGGAAAATGCTGACATCGGATAAAACCATTGAATGAGTGTAGCGAGGCAGGTAGATTTTTGTCTAATTTTTGAGTCTCTGAACTGGGGTTTTGGTGATTTTACAGAAATTTTCCATTTGGTGTCAACGAATGCGTGGTTCAAAGCGTCTAGTACGTCATGTTCACAACAGCTTTGTCTAGCAACCAGACATCCCACCCATTAAGTCAGTGGTTCTACCAGACTGTCTTAATGGTCGAGGGCAACAACACAGCAACCCCTAGTGATGTTCGTGCAATCGGTCGCACGCGCCCTCAATCGAGCTGCACACAAGAACTTGAACGCGTTTACTTTTCTTCGTTCGACATTCTTGTGCGCAGTGCTCGACTCTTAGTTGATGATGTATCGAGCGCTACCGATGTTGTGCAAGAAGCATTCGTAAAAGCACTCACGGCACAACCAACATTTTCGAATGGTGATGCGCTTGCGTACATGAAAACCGCAGTGATGAATCAAGCGCGCACAACATTGCGCAAGCGCGGAGTGTCGCGAAAGCATTTGAGCTCAGTTCCCCTAGAAGATACAAATGTCTCACACATAGAAGAAGACGAATTACCAATTGATGCTGCTGTCATTCAAAAAGCACTATCACAGTTGTCGCAACGACAACGCGAATGCGTGATGTTGTTTCACACATATTCAATGTCCCACAAAGAAATTGCGGTGCAATTGGGAATCTCTGAAGGTTCCGTCAAACAACATTTATCACGAGGACTCCGCAACCTAAATACTGCGTTAGAAGGTGCACGATGAACAACGACAAAGATCTCAACGAAACAGAACTCACACGAGTATCCAATGCATTGGACGCATTGGAAAAACACAACAACCAACCCACTACAAATGCCTGGGAGGCAATCATGGAAGAATCCAACAACCGTTCACGACGAGTCAGTCGACGAACACAACTCATATCAGCAGCCGCAGCAGCGGTCGTCGTTATCGCAATCACGGGAGCAGCAATTGCTGTCACCAGCAACGGCAAAGACAAAACAATCAAAACAGTAGACAAAAAGAAAAACGAAAACGTTTCTACCTCAACGACTGTTCCTCTCTCACCAGAAGAGCAGCTCCTTCAAAATGCGGTACTTGTTAATGGAATTTCATTGACAGGATCACCTTCGTCGCTCACAATGACGAACGGTAAGGACGGTCAAGCAATTGATCCTTCTTCTGATCTGTTTAAGAATGTTGCTTATCGCATCAACCGAAGTCGGATCTACTCGCCGGACAATACAAAATATGCATCTATTTCAAATCTTCCCGAATTAAATAAAGAATGGACAGGGTCAACACTCACAATCGTTGATACTTCAACGGGTAAAACAACCGTTGTCAAACCTGAACCTTTCAAATTTGATACTGAAGATGTAGCCCCTGAAGGACAGACGATTTCTGTCTCTGACATCATCTGGATCGACAATGACCAATTTCTGATGGCAACCAGCATCAACACAGGTAACGGCAGTACATGGGCACTTGGATCATTGAGCAAGCCAGTTTCAATAAATGATGCAAAGGAAGTTTCATCTGTAGTCGCACCGTCTGGCAGCGGCGGGAATATTGCTACAGTCGATGCAGCCAAATTTAACGGCCACACATACATCCTGAGCACTGAAACACCATCAGTTGAAAAAGACGGCGCCTCATCGTTGGTGCCAGGAGTAGTTCGAATCACAGTAGCTGACCTAGATACCGGACAAGTTGTTTGGACTACAGATATCGAAGTTGGAGATGCGGACTTCGATGGTCAAGGAAACCAAAGTCTGTCTTTTGGTGAAAATGAAAATACTGTATATGGCTCATTAACAGACGTAAAAGATGTCCGGGCTTTCATATACGATCATGCGAAAAACAAAAGCTACTTTCCTAACGCTGACATGGCGCTATTCATCAGATAGCCTTTAATAAATACCGCGGGCCTTCGGGCCCGCTTTTTTGTGCGGTTTTGATGGGAAAAATCGTTTTCCATAATCTCTAATTCCTTGTCAACCGATGCATCAGTTCATGCGTCTCTAATGACATGTTCGCAATCATGGGTACACAATCCAACGGCACGGAGCGCCATATCCCCACCGTGCCGTTGGTTTCACGAGAGACTACATCCATGAGTCCTACAGTTATTTCGCTCGATGCATCTGCACTCGAGAAATGTTATTTTGAGCACTACTCCACACTTGTTGGACTTGCTCGCACTCTCGTTGACGACATCGAATCCGCTGAAGAAGTTGTCCAGCACGTATTCACAAAAGCAGCCACGAACCGGGTCTCATTCAATGATGGTGATGCGCTGAACTACATCCGAATCGGTGTCATCAACGAATCAAGATCTCACCTGCGCAAGCGACGAACACAAAGAAAACACCTACGCTCAGTTTCAGAACAACAACTCAACAACACCGCTCCTGATAATGATGCAACTGAGCTCAGCGCATCAGCCATTTCACTCAAAGATGCACTTGCTCAACTTCCTCGACGTCAACGCGAGTGCATTGCGCTTGCGTACTTAGAAAATCTCAGCCATTCAGAAATTGCAACCGCCCTTGATATCTCAATCGGAAGTGTCAAGCAACACATCACCCGCGGAGTTACATCTCTTCATCGCACATTGAAGGACAAGTCATGAACGACAACACAGAATTTCCACAAGATTTTGATGAATCATTTCATCAAGAACTGCGAGACGACATGAAGCGACTCGCATCAAACACAGCAACCCCAACAACGAATGCCTGGGAGGCAATCATGGAAGAATCCAACAACCGTTCACGACGAGTCAGTCGACGGACACAACTCATATCAGCAGCCGCAGCTGCTGTGGTCATTGTCGCAATCACGGGAGCAGCAATTGCAGTCACCAGCAACGGCGATGACAAAACAATTAAAACAGTCGACAAAAAGAAAAACGAAAACGTTTCAACGTCAACAATTCCGGCTGCACCTACAGAAGCCGAACTACTACGAGAAGTTAACCTTGCAATTGCAACAATAAAGCAAAACACTATCCCTGATGTAGGGCCTTCCACTATGGTTTCTGACATCTCGATCGTTGATGGTTCAACTAATAAAACCTTATTTTCATTACCAAACGATAAATCTGACGACGGCGGCGAATACGATGTCGATCTCAGGATCAATCGAATCTCAGGCAACCATATAGCTGGAAGTCGTTATATACAATGCGATCAACCGATTGGAAATTTTTCAGTTGACATAAGTACCGGTAAAGCAACAAATACCGGATTAGTCACGAGAACCTATTCACCATCGGGTAATAAATATGCTGAAGTATCCTCGACCTGCGATAACGCCCCTACAAGTGCATTCATAGTAGATGCGGCAACCGGCAACAAGCGCGAGCTCGCATCAGAAACTATTAACGGAACCGAAACAAGCATCAATGCCATATTTTGGGTTAACGAAAATCGCATTATATACAGCACTGTTGGCAACTACTTTTATAAAGTTGCAGACCTCACGGGTAGGGTATCCATAAAAGATGATCCACAAGTGAAGGGAATTGGAGTTGATGGACAAGTCGTTGACGCGATGGAATCCAAAGGAAAATCATATGTACTTGTTTTTACTGGCCAAGATGGACCCGATACATTCTCGGTAGTCAATCTCGAAGACGGCAGTCTCCTCTGGACTCACCAGTTAGAAGTTGGAGAAGTTTGGGGTAAAATGGGTCTCGTGTTCGGAAGTTCTCCAAAACGAGTACTCGGATCTATTACTCGAACTAATGGTGAAACCGCCTATATTTACGACGCAGATCACAACATTACACTTCGACCAAACGCATTTGCTGCATTGCCGAAATCATAAAGGACTCCGACATTATTCAAGGGCCCTCGGGCCCTTTTTTATGCCGTTTTGAGTCATGCAAAATCGCGTAACATACACACGTGAAAATTCAACGCGCCCTCGCCATCCTCTCCGCCGCACTGTGTGCAATTTTGTTTGCTTCATGTAGTTCGAACACGCAAGCAGCTCACGATCCTGTGGTGTTGTCGGTCGCAACCGGAACATCCATCCAAAAAGTTATCGACAAGGCACAGCAAGGTGATGTTGTGTTGATTGAACCGGGAACATACGCGGGCGATCTCGTTATTGCAACAAAAAACGTGACACTGCGTGGACAAGATCGAAACACTGTCATCATCGACGGCAAATACAAACAAGAAACGGGTATCAATGTTGCAGCCGACGGCGTGATCGTAGAAAACCTCACTGTCCAATCTTTTACGCACGATGGCATCTCAATCCATGGAGGATATAAAGATGTCACACCCGCAAAAGTTACGGGACCAAAAATTATTCGTCGCTATGGCGTCGCTTATGTGAACTCTATGAATAATGGCGGACACGGAATTTCTGTTTCTTCTTCACGCAACGGAACTGTGACAGAAACATTCACTCGTGCAAATGCAGGGGCTGGTATCCGTTTAGAAACATGCAACCCGTGCACAGCCGATATCAACAATAACGTCGGCGAACTCAATGGCATCGGTATCGAAGCTGTCAACGCAAGTAGAAATATCTACATTCACGCCAATACTTTTTCGAATAATCGCACAGGTATTCACGTTTCCACCAACGAGGAAGAACTAAATTCACCGCAGAGTACTTCAATGATTATTTCAAACACTGCAAGCTCTAACAACGCAGATGATGCGCCAACAATTACACCCGAACTTTTTGGTTTTGGAATCGTCATTACTGGCGGAACAAACAACACTGTCACAAACAACACATCCGATAAAAACGATCAAGTGGGAATTGCGCTGTTGGACAACAACGGATTTCTCCCAACAGGAAACAAAATTACATCGAACAACTCACGTAGCAACGGCAGTCCTGTAGGTTTCGATCTTGCGTATATCATCGCAGGACAAAAAACAGTGATGAGTTCAGGTAACTGTTTTGAAGGTAACTCTTATTCTTCATCGTCTGTCGACCGCATCGAAAAAACTCTGCCGTGTACCGGCGCGGGCGACGGCCCGTTTCCTTCTCAAGGATTTAAAACATTTACGATTCCCGAAGCACCTGATTACACGAGTGTTTCCGTTGTAGCTCAGCAACAAAAAAATATGCCCGGAAAAACAACGGACATTCCAGGGTTGCTCGGAAATGTAAAAGAACCTGATTTTTCAGACGTAACACTGCCCGACGCGTAGCTGGAGGTCCGTCCTATTGACTGCGGGCAATGTTGGCGAACTTCGTGTACTTATCCAAGAACGCCAATCGAATAGTACCCGTGGGACCGTTACGGTTCTTTCCCACGATCACTTCACACACACCTTTTGATTCACTATCGGAGTTATACACTTCATCGCGATACAAGAACATCACCACGTCGGCGTCTTGCTCGAGCGAACCTGATTCGCGAAGGTCAGCCAACATCGGTCGCTTATCCGTGCGATATTCAAGTTGACGGTTGAGCTGCGAAAGCGCAATGACGGGAACTTCTAATTCACGCGCAAGAATTTTGAGTCCACGCGACATTTCTGACACTTCCAACTGGCGAGATTCTGTTGAACCACTCGAACTCATCAGTTGCAAATAGTCAATAACAATCGCGCCAAGTTCACCGTGACGAGCACGAATACGACGAGCCTTTGCGCGCATTTCCATCACGGTACAGTGCGGGTTGTCATCAATAAAGATGGGTGCATCAGCGAGACGGCCCACTGCGTGCCCGAGTTTTTCCCAATCGTCGGTGGAAACTTTTCCTGTTTGAAGATCACGAAACGGCACGCGTGCTTCGGATGATAATAAGCGCTTCGTTAATTCCAAGTGGCCCATTTCCATTGAAAAAATCAACGTAGGTTTTTTCGACGTCAACGCAACGTTGGCAGCAATTCCCAGAGCTGCTGCGGTCTTACCCATTGCAGGACGAGCCGCGAGAATGTAAAGAGCGTTGGGCTGAAGACCCAAGAGGAGATTATCAAGATCAACAAAACCCGTTGATACACCCGTAATGTCATCGCTCTTGCCATACATTTCTTCGAGATGATTCATTGCAGCGTTGACGCTGTCACGCGAAGAAACCAACGAGTCGGCAACTTGGCGTTCGGCAACATCGAAGATCATTGTTTCGGCTTTATCCAATGTGAGAGGAATGGATTCGGGCGCCGAGTACCCCATTTCCGCAATGGTGTTTGCCGCAGCGATCATGGCACGAAGCTGTGCGAGATCGGTAACAATTTTTGCGTAGTACGCGGCGTTGGTCGACGACGGTGGCGCGACTTGTAATGCAAGAATGGCAGATTTTCCGCCGACCTTGTCAAGCGCATCGTCTCGGCGAAGTTGTTCCATCAACGTCACTTCATCAACGGCTTCGCCCCGGTTATACATGGTCATGATGGCGCGATGAAGTTCGCCGTGTGCTGGCTTGTAATAATCGGAGGGATCAACACGCATTTCAATCGCGGAAGAAATCGCGTCGCGGTTAAGAAGCATCGAACCAATCAAACATTCCTCAGCAGAAAGGTTGTGAGGCATTTGGCGACTTGCTGCTGGAGCGCTCGATCGCGATGTTTCGTAAGCGTCAAGCGTCCCTGTCATGGGTGACATTCTTCCACAGAAGTGATGGCGAACGCTAAGGGGGAATTATGAGCCATTTTCTTCACTTTCGGCACCAAAACCGAGATCTCTTTGGAGGTCACTGACTTTTCGTGCCAGTCGCAACGGCGAATTAACAAACTCAACAAATTTAAAGTTTTTGTAGAACTTGGCGACATCCTCATTTAATGCGTCTACGATTACAAAACGCGCGCCAATCGTTTCTGAAATTCTGTTGCTAATCTCGAGAGCATTAATGAGGAAATCTGACCCAAGCCCCTTGCCTTGGAATTGTTTATCAAGTGCGAATTTCGTAAGAAGAATCACTGGAACGACTTCAGGTGATCCTCTTCCTATTCTTTGCGGCAATTGGTCTTTAAAAACTGAGTGCGCTGCAAATGAAAAAAATCCAATAACAGCGTCATCTCCTCGATGTGCAATATATGTTCTCGATGTATTTTTCTTCTGTGCTTCAAGAGCATGGTTATAAAGCCATAGATCCAGCTGATCTTCACCTGATGAAAACGACTCCAAATGGTGTTTTGGAGTCAAGATCTCAATAATGTACTTCACATGGTGAATACTATATGTCCCCTACGACAAAACGACTTGGGCGCTTTGCCAGCTTGATGAGTTCCTCACTTGGCTCGTATGGGCTGTCCAAATATTCTAAAAGTTTTTCGAATTGTTCTTCGCTGACATAGGTCACTGAGTTAGACCCCGTTACTTTTTCGGATGCGTCGGTTAACGTTTTAAGAACAAAAGTGGACAAGGGGAGATGTTCGATTTCAGCAGCAGCCTCGATGAGACGCTTCACTTCTGGTTCAGTACGAACCTCAATACGCGCTGTTTTGGCCATTTCTACTCACCTTCTTTGTACGTACAATGTACGGTAATTGTCGTACAATGTCAAGACTAATTCTCTGACCTGCGAAAACTAAGATGTGGCCATGCAATCGCTCTTTTCTCGCGTCGAAGACGCCGGCCGTGCCGCCATTACTGCAGCTTTCGGCGAGGAAAGTGACCCCATTGTCCGCTGGAGCAATAAGCCAGAGTTTGGGGATGTCCAAATTAATGCCGCAATGTCTCTGGCTAAATCGCTCGGTGAAAAGCCACGTGACGTGGCGCAAAAAATTCTCGACAACCTTCAACTGGGCGATTTGTCAGATGTCGAGCCCGAAATTGCTGGCCCTGGATTTATCAACATCTCTTTTTCTCAGGGGACACTAGAAAAGTACGCACACGAATTGTTGAGCGATCCCCATGCTGGTGTCGACCCCGTGTCTGCACCTCAACGCATCGTCATTGATTACGGTGGCGCGAACATCGCAAAAGAAATGCACATTGGGCACCTCCGTTCCACAATTATCGGTGATGCGCTCAACCGTATTCTTTCTTTTCTTGGACACACCACCATCAAACAAGATCATCTTGGCGATTGGGGAACGCAATTTGGAATGTTGGTGGAATTTCTCACTGTCGACGGAAAAATTCCTGACCAACTTCCCGAGCTCAATGATCTCGATGCTTTTTATAAACAAGCCCAAGCGCGCTTTAAGTCCGACGAGGAATTCGCAACACGTGCGCGCGCTCGCGTGGCAACTTTGCAGGGTGGAGATGCAGATTCTCTTCGCGCGTGGACACATATTTACAACGAAACGCTTAAACATCTTCTCTCTGTATATGAACGTCTCGGCGTTTTGTTAACTGCCGATGATGCACGCGGCGAAAGCATGTACAACGACATGCTCGCCGATATTTGTTCAGAACTCACAGCCAAAAATTTGGCTTCATTAAGCGACGGCGCACTGTGCGTCTATTCGGACGGCGTTGTTGATCGCGACGGAAATCCCTTTGGCCTGATTATTCAAAAATCTGACGGCGGCTATGGATATGCAACAACGGATTTTGCGACACTGAAATACTGCGTTGAACACGATAAGGCTGATCGAATTGTTTATGTCGTCGATGCTCGGCAAAGTCAGCACTTCCAGATGATCTTTGATGTCAGTGCTCGAGCAGGTTGGTTGAAACACACTGTTCCCGAACATGCTGCGTTTGGAACAATTCTTGGCGACGACGGCAAGCCGTTTAAAACTCGTTCGGGTGATGTCGTAAAACTCAGCGCACTTCTCGATGAAGCTATTGAACGTTCTGAAAAACTCATTGCAGAAAAATCGCAAGAACTTTCTGTCGAAGAACGCAACGCTCTTGCAACATCGATCGGAATCGGCGCTGTGAAATATGCAGACCTCTCAAACAACAGAATTAAGAACTACGTTTTCGATTGGGATCAGATGCTTGCGCTCGAAGGAAACACTGCTCCGTATCTGCAATATGCCGTTGCGCGAATAAATTCATTGATTCGTAAATCAGAACTCAGTGAAAACGAAGTCACCGAATCGAGTGTTGTCATTTCGTCACCTCACGAAGCTGTCCTCATCAAAGAGCTCAGCAAGTTCGGCGAAGTTCTCCACGAAGTCGAACAATCTCTCGAGCCACACCGACTCTGCACATACCTCTTCGATTTGGCGCAGTTATTTACGTCGTTCTACGAAAACTGTCCTGTATTAAAAGAAAACGACGAAACCATCCGCAACAGTCGCTTGGCACTGAGCCTTCTTGTCGCCCGCACATTGCGCCAAGGGCTTGAACTTCTGGGGATCGACAGCCCCGAGCGACTCTAGCCCGTCTGATTTGACCTTATTTTCCGAGTTCAATTAAGTTGTCCTGATGAATACTGACGTACATGAAGCAAAAAAATCGGTTGAGGCGCTCATTAACGCCGGCGGTGCACACAATATTAAATACAAAAAGGCTATGCGTGCAGCGCCTGACCTCAGCCTTTACGGCCCTTTCTTTTCTGCAATGGTCAACCATGCAGCGGAATTGGTAGAGCAAGGAATTGTCGAGGATCCTCGAATTACAGCACGCGCATTAGCGATAACAGCTGAACTCTACACAAGGGCCAACCGATCCTATGACCGCAAACCATGGCCAAAAAAAGTTCTTGAAAAACACCAATATAACGTCCTGCACGGAAATCCCAGCCCTGTCGATGAGCAGTACCGAACCACAGCAGCTGAAGGCATCCGGCAAGTTCGAGCCGCAAACGCTTTGCTCACTGGCGAAGAAGACGGTGTCGAATCAGAAATATCTCGATATAACTACGGTGGATGTTTCTTTGGGAAAGGCACTATGGCCGACGCAAGTAGAACATTGCTTCGCGGTGATACCGACAAACTCATCGAAAATGACGAGCATACTGCAATGCCTCACCTAAGCATTTCTAACTACGTAATCGGTCAAACAATTGCATCAGTAATGAAGTTTGCCCAAGGTAGAGAAGATGTAAAGGTGCGCATCTTTGACTATGGTTCTGGTCACGGTGCAACACTTTCTGCAATCTTCAGTTCTATCAATCGATTTGGTGCTGTTGTAGACCCTTCTCGCGTTGCATTTAGCGCAATTGAAACAACAAAACCATTCTTTGACAAACTCCAAAACTTCGTTCGCAACAAGAGGCGAGGTGCTCCTTCTATTGGCTTGAAGGTTTCGAAAGCACGAAACGGATCCAATGACTTTTCGCGATTTGGCTTTCTCACTACCGTTTTTGGCGATGCGCCAGCTGCATTTAAACGACTTATCAAGGAAGGCATGGGTGGCAAACACGAAATCATTGTTCTAGATGGTAACTATGTAAACCACAGACTTCCTGATAACAAAAAAACAGAGATACTTGGCAGTGTTCGAGAATGCGAAAACGTTGTAATCGCATTTGGTGACCTAATCAGAAACACGTCCATCATTAACCGGGGGTTCTTTAACCGAGGGGCGAATGGTCCCGTCAACTGTGGAAACGAACAACTGCGTGAGATTCTCGAAGCAGAAGGTTTTGAGATCATCGACCTTAATGTGGAGACGCCTGAACTTCTTGAAGAATCACTAGCCGATCGGATGGTCCGAGATGATATCGATCCAGACAAAGATGGTCACATCTGGATAGCAGCTAGAGGTGCACTCGCACGAGAGTCACTGGGGCTCATGCCTGTTGATCATGACTTTTCACCTGGACGAGAACTAGTAATTGCCTAATAACAACTACGTTTCGCATTCGCAATAGAGTAGTTCAATGAAAATCCTCGGAGTCTCTGGAAGTTTGCGAGATGGATCGCTTAATACATTATTGCTTCGCGCAATCTCACAAAAACTTCCTGACACGGTTGATTATGAAGAAGCATCAATCGCGCTTCCTCTCTACGACGGCAACGAAGATCGGACACAATTACCCGACGATGTTATTGCGCTGAGCGAAAAAGTTCGTGAAGCTGATGCACTGATTATTACAACGCCCGAATATAACTGGTCAATGACCGCAGCCATGAAAAACTTTATTGACTGGATGAGCATTGGCGGAAAAAATTCACCGATCAATCACCATGTTGTTGCACTTGCAGGAGTGGGCGGTGGTCGTCTCGGATCTGTACGCGCACAAATGGCGATTCGTTCGGTGTTGTTGCACAATAAGGTGTGGGTTGTGCCCGGCCCAGAAGTTCTCATTGCTCCACGCGAAGATTTGTTCGACAACAAAGGCAATCTCACAGACGCATTTGCGAACGACTTGATCAGTCAAGTTCTTGATGAACTTATTCGCGTCACGCCTCATTTACGCAAGAAAAACTAGCGTTTATACAGGGAAAATCATAGTGAAGAGAACTACACTGGAACCCTTATGACCAGCGAAAACGCCAACAGAGTTGCTTTCTTGGGGCCACATGGGACTTTTTGTGAAGAGGCGGCCCTTTCTCAACCTGACTTAGCCAGTTGTGAACTTCTCCCTATGCGTTCGATCGCTGAAGTCTTCGAAGCTGTCGATTCGGGAGACTGCGCGCTCGGCGTTGTCCCTCTGGAAAACACAATCGAAGGATCGGTTGCGCTCACCCTTGATATGTTGGTGTTCGACTCTGAAGCCATGATTCACCGAGAAATCGATCACAACATTTCGTTGTGTTTGGCAGGAAAACCGGGAACGGATCTTGATGCTGCGCGCACAATTATTTCTCACCCCCACGCTTTGGCGCAGTGCAGAAGTTACATCGACGAAAAACTTCCCAAAGCGATAACCAAAGCAAGTGATTCCACCGCGAGTGCCGCTCACACAATTTCTGAAACAACCGAATTAACAGCTGTTGCAATCTGTCCAACAGAAGCAGCGAAAAAATATGGGCTTGAAATTTTAGATATGCATATTCAAGATCGCGACGTCAATCAAACGCGCTTCATCGTGATTGGAAAAGGAATTCCTGCACCAACAGGAAATGATAAAACTTCCATTGTTGCCTTCCAGCGCGCCAACCGACCAGGTTCGTTGGTGGCCATCCTTTCTGAATTTGCACAGCGAGGAATTGACTTCACAAAACTCGAATCTCGCCCCACAAAAGAAGGTTTGGGTCAGTACTGTTTTCTTATGGATTTTGTTGGGCATATCGCGCAAGACGAAATTGCTGATTGTTTATCTCACATAAGAAAAGAACAAGCAGACATTAAATTTTTGGGTTCGTTTGCGGTTGCTGGCGATACCAATACCAAGACCCAAACGGTAAACTCCAAGGAGTGGAAAGAAACCGATCAATGGCTTGCCGATCTTCTTTCACAAGTGAAATCTTCATAACACAGGAATAACAATGATTGACAGAAAACTTCTCAGTACGGACAAAGATTATCGAGCACGTATTGAAGCCAAACGTGTTGCACCTGAATTGATTGATGAGTTTTTGGATGTTGACAAAAAACGAAACGAACTCACCACCGTTGTTGAAGATTTGCGTTCAAAGCGAAATGCAGTTTCAAAAGAAATCGGAAAAGCTGCTCCACAAGATCGCGAAGCAAAACTTGCTCAGGCAAACGAAATTAAAGCAGAACTCGATGGCCTGGAAGAACAACTAACAACGCTCGATGGACAACACCGAGAACTCATTCTCCAAATTCCAAATCCTATTCACGAATCTGTCCCCGTCGGTGGCGAAGATGATTACGAAGTGATCAAAACGGTTGGTGAACAATATCGTGCACCAAAAATGGATCATGCCGATTACGGCGAACACATGGGGTGGGTTCTCTCGGACCAGGGCGCTACCATTTCGGGATCGCGTTTTGCTTACCTCGCTGGCGATGCAGTGCGTTTGGAATTTGCACTTGTGCAATGGACCATGAGCGTCTTGGCAAAAAATGGTTTTACTCCGATTGTTCCTCCTGTATTAGTGCGCGAATCAACAATGGAAGAAGCAGGTTTCTTCCCCACAGATCGTCACCAGGTTTACCACTTAGAAGAGGACAACTTATTTTTGGTGGGTACTTCAGAAGTTCCTCTGTCAGGAATTCACCGCGGGGAAACAATTGCGGCTGAGGCGTTTCCAAAAAAGTACTGCGGATTTTCGTCGTGCTTCCGTCGCGAAGCAGGAACGTATGGAAAAGATACGCGCGGAATTTTCCGCGTTCACCAGTTCGACAAAGTAGAGATGTTTTTGTATTCAACGCCAGAGAACTCATGGGAAGAATTCGAAAAGATTTTGGCGATCGAAGAAGAAATTTGTCAAGCACTGGGATTGTCGTACCGTGTAATTGACTGTGCGAGTGGCGACCTTGGTCCTGCGGCTGCCAAAAAATACGATGTTGAAGTATGGCTTCCTAGCGAAGGTTCCTATCGCGAACTCACAAGCTGTTCGAACTATCTCGACTTTGCATCACGACGAGGAAACATCCGCGTCAAAGGCGAAAACGGTACCGAGCTTGTTCACACACTCAACGGAACGGCCATTGCGATTGGTCGCGGCCTCACCTTCCTGATGGAACGCGCACAACAAGACGACGGATCATTTCTGATTCCAGAAGTATTGCGTCCATTCATGGGTGGTCAAGAAATTCTCACTGCTTCGTAATCATTACAGCGCCTTAGCGTTCACGCTATGCCCCATCCAGCCAGTAAAATGGAAAACGGAGGGATGGCAGAGCGGCCGAATGCACCAGTCTTGAAAACT
>CAZFAO010000021.1:0-30362 GCA_964516875.1 uncultured Burkholderiales bacterium | reverse complement strand
TGGCACAACAACTTCAAGAAGAGCAATATAACTGACGACAAACTGGGGATAATCCCCGAGAGGTAAACATGGTACAGGTAAAACGAGTCACAAAAGAGACAAATATTGTCATCTCTATTCCCCAAGCGGGAGCAGAGCTGAGCGATCCTCCCACGCATTCAACCACTCTGGATTTTCTCGACCACATGCTTGCAACCCTATCGAAATATTCAGGTCTCAACTTTTCTGTTCAAGCAACGGGCGACCTTGACCACCACATTTCTGAAGATGTTGCCATCACTCTCGGTGCAGCACTGCGCAAAGCAACGCCCGACACGTGTGCGCGCTATGGAACAGCTCGCGTTCCCATGGATGATGCTCTCGTGGAAGTAACAGTTGATCTTGTGGAACGAAACTTTTATGAAGGTCCCGTTCCCACTGTTGAATACGAACACTTTTTCCGTTCACTCACAGAGAATCTCAAATGCAACATCCACGTCCGTGTGTTGCGCGGCGTTGATGAACACCACATCATCGAAGCTGCATTTAAAGGTTTAGGGTTGTGTCTTCGTGAAGCAATGCAAGATACCGGGAGTGTGTATTCCACCAAAGGTGCTGCAGAGTGGACAATAGATGAGTAGTAATGAGTGACGTCGAAAACGATGCGCACAATTTATCCACCCAAATAAACAACTCAGACATTGTCTGTACTCGTTTAATTCCGTGCTTGGATTTAGCCGATGGTCGTGTCGTCAAAGGAACAAATTTTAAGAACCTTCGCGATGTTGGCGATGCCGTTGAGCTCGCACAGCGCTATCAAGATGAAGGGGCAGACGAGCTGATCTTGCTCGATATTTCTGCCACCCAAGATGGTCGTGCGACATTTTTTCATACTATGGAAGCAATTGCAGACACGGTCAGTATTCCGGTCGGTATCGGCGGAGGAATTCGTTCTGTTGAAGACGCCACGAGTGCTTTGCTCGCGGGCGCAGAAAAAATTGGCGTCAACTCCGCAGCGGTGGAAAATCCCGGTCTCATCACAGAATTATCGGAGCGCTTTGGCGCACAGTGCGTCATGATTTCCATAGATGCCCAGCTCCTGGAGGTCCGTCCTTCCTTTTCGGGTAAAACGGACACGAAGGAATGGCAAGTTGTTGTACGGAGCGGTTCGACAGAAACTCCTCACGATGCAGTCTCTTGGGCGCAACAAGCCGTTGAACTCGGTGCAGGAGAAGTTCTCCTCACCAGCATCGATCGCGACGGAACTCGCGATGGTTACGACCTTGATCTGTGCACAGCCGTGCGCAATGTCGTCAACGTTCCCGTCATTGCATCGGGTGGTGCAGGATCGATTGACGATGTTGTTAATCTCTATCTCAGCAACTCAGGCGATGCGGCTTTGCTCGCAGGAATTTTGCACGACGGATCAACAAGCATCGGTGCAATCAAAGATGCACTCCGCGCTGCTGGATTGCCTGTGAGAGAAAGAGCCGGTGTGTAAATGAATGCAGAACAACAAACTTTTCTCAACGCTGTGAACTTCGAAAAAGGAAATGGCCTCATTCCTGTTGTGACACAAGACGTCACCACCAAAGATGTTCTCATGGTGGCCTTCACAAACAAAGAGGCACTCACAAAGACTCTTGAGACGGGTCAGATGTTCTACCAATCTCGCGAACGCGGTCTCTGGCATAAGGGCGATACCAGCGGAGCATTCCAAGATGTCGTGTCCCTTCGCCTCGACTGCGACAACGACACCATTCTTGCCCTGGTCAACCCTCAAGGCCCAGCGTGCCACACGGGTTCAGTAACATGTTTTATTGATTCGCCATCGTATGACGCAAAGGAGAACTCATGACCACCGAAGAGCGAAGTGATGTTCTCGCGCGACTTGATCAATTGATTAGTGATCGCATAGCTGATCCTCAAAATCGTTACACCGATGATCTGTTGGCAAACCGCAACCTTCGTTTGAAAAAAATTGGCGAAGAAGCTGCCGAGCTAGTGATGGCATGTGTCGATCAAAATGAACTTTCCGTTGCAGAAGAAGCAGCCGATCTTATCTATCACATACTTGTTGCGATCCGAGCAGCAGGTGTCTCTCTTGAAGATGTTGAATCTATTCTCGAAGGTCGCGCTAGTTAACTAATTGCTGACGCCGAAAAAAGCAATCGTCATGTCGAGAGCATTACCGAGTGCATCAATATCATCTGTCGTGGAATACAAATACAAACTCGCACGCGACGCCGAACCGATTCCCTTCGTTCCATGTGCAACGAGCTCGCGCATCAGTGGCTTGGCGCAGTGGTGACCAGCACGAACACAGACACCATATTCATCAAGGAGTTGTGACACATCGTGGGGGTGAATATCTTTGACGGAAAAACTAAAAACTCCGAGGCGATCCTCTGTCGTTGATGGCCCATGGATAGTGACAAGTCCATCGAAACGAGATGAAAACATATCTAATGCATATTGTGTGAGTTGTTTTTCGTAGACATCAATAGCATCAAATCCAAGAGCGTTGATGTAGCCAATCGCAGCTGCAGTTCCCACTGCTTCAACAAACGCTGGCGTTCCCGCTTCGAACTTCGCAGGAAGTTCAGCAACACGAAAACCATCGAGCGTGACATCATCAATCATCGAACCTCCACCTAGAAACGGTGGCATCTCTTCGAGCAGTGCCTGCTTGCCCCACAATACTCCTAAACCTGTTGGCCCAAGCATTTTGTGTGCGCTGAACGCAACAAAATCAGCATCCCAGTCTTGAACGTCGGTTGCGAGGTGGGGAACATACTGGCATGCATCAATAACAGCAATCGCTCCTGCTTTGTGCGCGGCACTCACGAGTTCTTTAACGGGCGTAATTGTTCCCGTGACATTACTTGCAGCAGTAACAGCCAATACTTTTGCGCCATCGAGAAGAGTGTCGAGATCGGAAAGATCAAGGTGTGTTTGGTCATCGATCCCTATGTATTTAATAATCGCACCTGTACGCTGAGCGAGTTGTTGCCACGGAACAACATTCGAGTGGTGCTCAAGATGAGACAAGACAATAACGTCTCCCTCGTGAACATTTTCATCGCCCCACGCTCGTGCGACGAGGTTGATTGATTCCGTTGCGTTTCGTGTGAAGATCACTTCCACATCCGATGGTGCATTAATGAAACGTGCAATCGTTTTTCGTGACGCCTCGAACTGGTCGGAAACTTCTTGAGCGGTTGTGTACACGCCACGGTGCACATTTGCATAGTGCGTGTTGTACACATCGTTCATTGCGTCGAGTACCTGGACGGGGGTTTGCGATGATGCGCCAGAATCTAAGAAAGAAATGGTGTGATTGTTGACAACTCGTGAAAGTCCAGGGAAATCGGCACGTATTTTCTCGATGTCGAATGAACTCATGAAGCGGCTTCTTCTTTGAAGACGTCAAAACCTTCATTTTCAATTTCATTAGCAAGTTCAGGTCCACCAGATTTTACAATGGCACCATCAACCAAAATATGCACTCTATCGATTTCCATATAAGAAAGAATACGTTGATAGTGAGTGATGCACAAGAGCGCCATGGAAGGGTTTTTCTCACGAATGTTTTTTAAACCCTCGCCAACGGCCACAACAGCATCGATGTCGAGACCCGAGTCGATCTCATCAAGAATGGTCACTTCTGGTTCTAGCAATGCCATTTGAAGAATCTCATTGCGCTTTTTTTCACCGCCGGAAAAACCTTCGTTCAAATAGCGGTCGATAAATTGCGTATCCATGCCGAGTTTTTCTGCCCATTCCATAACAGCAAGTCGAACTTCAAGAACGGAGAAGTCTTCAACATTTTTTCTTTTCGCCATTGCTTGACGCAAAAAGTTCGTGACACTCACCCCGGGAATGGATTCAGGATGTTGGAAGGCGAGGAAAAGACCGGCGGCTGCTCGTTCATCGACTGACATTTCCGTGATGTCAATATCGCCAATCAGGATTGTGCCCGACGTCACTTCATATTGATCGTTGCCGAGTAAAACGTTGCTTAACGTGGACTTTCCAGAGCCGTTAGGTCCCATGAGGACATGCGTCTCGCCAGCGGGGACATGAAGTGAAACAGATTTCAAAATTTCATTGTCACCGACGCGCACCGAAAGATTGTTGATAGAGAGTGATGACATGGTTAACATTCTACGTAACTAATAAGGGGGTCCGAGAGTTGTGAGACGTCGTGGTAGAAATTTTCCGGGAGCGCGCAGACCTGTCAGCGCCGCGCAAAACCCTGTTGAATCGGGCCCGCCGGTGCTTCCTGATGAATTAATTCACAAAGTGAAGTCGTCACGACAACATGATGCTCAGTTGATGCTCCACATCCACTTCACAGATGAAAAGATCACATACGTGCGCGTGGGTGTTTCTGTTGTGGATAGCGAAGACCTGTACGAACCCACTTATCGGGATTTAGAAAACGTTTTTCGATATATCAAAGGTGAATCGCGCAATGACGGTACCGTGCAACTGATGCATGCGCCAACGCTCGAACGATTAGATGTTGATGTAGAATCGTTGTTGTCTTCGCTCGAAGGTCTCATGCAGAAAAAGAAATCCGTGGGGAAAATTCTTACAACGTGGAGTGAGAAGCGTCACGCACAACGTGAAAAAGATATCAATGAGATCGCAGATGAAGTTGATGAACGTCATCCCGATGTAAAAACTTCAAATGGTAAAAAACCTGCGCGAAGTCTTGATGCATTCTTAGAAGGTCTCGACGATATGCTTGATCCTCCAGATTCGCTACCACCCGCGGTCCGCCCACTCGGCGATTGATCCGCGTTCGTTTCCTATTGTTGTGAATACGCCATGACCGGGCATCACAATTGTTTCTGACGGCAACGTCATCAATCGTTCGTCAATCGATTTCATAATGGTGTCAAAATTTCCACCGGGAAAATGAGTCGCACCGGGACCTCCCGGGAAAAGAGTATCGCCTGTAAAAAGAAATGGCGTATCGCGCAATGTGAGACTTACTGAACCAGGCGTGTGACCGGGCGTGTGGAGAAGATCAAATTTCAGTTCACCAATTTCAATGACATCGCTATCGTGAATGATTGAATCGTAACTGGGGAGCATGGATGCATCGTTGCTATGGATAGCAATGTCGATGCCCTTGTCGCGCAATGCAGGGACTGCGCCAATATGATCGAAGTGGCCGTGCGTCGTAATAACGCGGCGCACTCGGGAGCGTTCGCACATCTCAGCGAGAAGTTCATCTTCGTCAGCTGCATCGATGAGAACACCCTCGCCCGTTTGAGCACACCTGATGGTGAAAACATTATTGGCGAGCGGGCCAACGATCACGTGTTCGATCACGCAAAGACTATCTTGATGGATGACGGACCTCCTAGGATGGGAGTATGGATTTAACTGATTCAGAACAAGATGCTCAATTCCGCCTCGAAGTGCGCACCTGGCTGAAGGACAATCTCACACCCGAATTTTTAGCGGTGGCCGGAAAGGGCGGCGCGATCGATGACCATTTTTGGGATATCCGTCTTGAGTGGGAAAAACTTCTCGGACAAGCACAGTGGTTAGGAATGAGTTGGCCAAAAGAATATGGTGGCCGCGGCGCAACGTTCATGCAGCAGGTCATTTTTAATCAAGAATATGTTCGAGCCAATGCGCCCGCGCGCGCAAGTTTTTTTGGCGAAGGATTATTTGCTCCGACTGTGTTTGCATATGGAACCGATGAGCAAAAGAAAACATTGTTGCCGCGCATTCAACGATGTGAAGATATATGGTGCCAAGGGTATTCGGAACCAAACGCAGGAAGTGATCTTGCGGCTGTTTCGATGTCTGCTGTGCTCGACGGTGACGAGTGGGTGATTAGCGGACAAAAGACATGGACAACGCTTGCTCATAAATCAAATTGGATCTTTGCGATTGTGCGAACCGACAAAGAAGCGGGACAAATAAAAAAGCAAGCAGGTTTGACATATATGTTGATTCCACTTGATCAAGATGGTGTTGAGGTTCGTCCGCTCGTTCAAATGACGGGAACAAAAGAATTTAATGAAGTATTTTTCGACAAAGCGCGCACGCATAAAGACAACGTCATCGGTGAAGTCAACGACGGATGGAAAGTCGCGATGGCAACGCTGGGGTTTGAGCGTGGGACTGCGTTTTTAGCACAACAACTGAGTTTTGCTCGCGAAGTCGACAACGTGATTGGTGTTGCTGTGGAAAAAGGGTTTAGTGCCCAGAGCGCTGTCATGGCCGAACTCGTCGATAGTTACGTGGGCGTTCAGATCATGAAGTACAACGGTATGCGCATGCTTACCGAACTTGTCGACAAGGGTGTTCTCGGTCCGGCGTCGAGTATTGGCAAACTTTATTGGAGTAATTGGCACCGCACGTTTGGTGAACGCGTGATGGATGTGCTCGGAACCGATGGTTTAGTTGCAGCGTATGACGATCCGAACGAATACGAAGTAAATGACTTGCAAAGAATTTTTATGTTCTCTCGTTCAGAAACAATTTATGCAGGGACAAGTGAAATCCAAAAAAATATTCTTGCTGAACAAGTCCTCGGCCTCCCCAAAGAAAAAAGCGGGTCTGATCCGCGAACAAAAGGTACAAAATGAAGTTTGCGCTCAATGATGACCAACTCGCTTTGCAGAGTGCAACACGCGACTTCTTTAACGCGAAGAGCACGAGTGACAACGTGCGCGCAGCCATGGTGTCGGAAAATGGATACGACCACGATCTATATACAGCACTGTGCAATGAACTCGGCCTTGCATCATTAATTGTTCCCGAAAATCTCGGTGGCTTCGGAGCAAGCGATGTTGAACTTGCCGTTGTGCTGGATCAAGCCGGTTATTACCTCGCATCAACTCCATTGAGAACACACATCGCAGCACAAATGGCGATCGACGAATGCACTCTCGACGACGTACGCACAGAACACCTTTCGCGGTTAGTCTCTGGCGAAGAAATTGCGACCATTATTTTTGCAGACGAAATCGCGCGCGATTTTTCTGATCAGCTCACTCAAGATATGGAAAGTGGAGGAGTGGTTCTGTCTGCGACGTTCGAACAAGTTCTTTTTGGAAATGCCGCTCGTCATCTGTACTTTTTTATCGGCAGTAATGAATCTGCAGACCTTGTTTATGTCGACCTCCAACAAGATGGAGTGTCGCGCAGCGTTGTTCCTTCCCTCGATCAAACAATTCCGTTGGCGCGCATTGCATTAACGGGCGTGTACGCGCGAGTGATTTCAACCGAAAACACAAAAAAGAACTATCCGCTTGCTCGATCGCGTGCAGTTATTGCGGCGACAAACGAAATGGTGGGCGCAACACAGGCAGCTCTCGACATGAGTGTGGCGTACGCGAAAGATCGCATCCAATTTGGTCGCCCCATCGGAAGTTTTCAGGCCATCAAACATAAATGTGCGGACATGTTGCTTGAAACAGAAAGTTCGCGCTCGATTGCACTCTATGGCGCATGGCTTGCATCCCAAGACGCTGGTTTTGAGAGCGAAGACCTCGAAGATGATCTCGCCCACATTGCATCCATGGCTAAGTATTACGTGTCCAAAGCGTTTTCACACGTGACCGGAGAAAACATTCAAATTCACGGTGGTATTGGTTTCACGTTTGAGCATGATGCGCAGTTATATTTCAAGAGAGCAGCATTTATGAATGTTCACTTGGGTGATCCCCATGAGCACGCAGCTCACCTCGGAGCCGATCTTAACAGAAAATTGGCTACTAGCTAAATTAACGGGTGGCTGTTGGTGGCTTGGTCGCGGCGGAATCAAGCGATTGAGGCAACGGTGCGTGATGAGGAATATTACTTTCACGCAAAGAGACGACAGATGTGTTGATAGCATCATCAGCTAACTTCCCCTCTTCACGAATTTCTTTTTCGAGTGTGTCAGCAATGTCGTCCATTGTTGTGGGTGCATACACGCTAGGAATGATCGATTCGCTATTTGTGAGTTCCGCAAGTACAAACTGAACATGAATTTCCTGGGCGGTGTCAGCGGGGACAAGGTTTTGAAGCGAACGAAACCATTGGCGATCTTCTTCGGACGCACGTCTATAAGCCGTTTTGAGCATCTCTTTGCACGTGGGAGCATCAGAAATAATGGGGCGATGCTCTGCAGCGTCATTAGTGACTAACAAGGCACGTTGTGCAATGAAGAAAAAAGTAGCGTCGTAAAGATGAAGAGCCGCGTGTGGATTGGAGTTCACCTTATGAGCAATATTTTCGAGAAGCGCAGCTTGATTCTTGATGAGGAAACGGACATTCGAGCGAGCGATTCGAAATTTCCATCTATTGCCAATTCCTTTTTCGTCTCTTAACGAGGAGGCATCGCTTAATAATTCTGAGAGAACAGCAATCTCTTTTGTGCGACTGACAGCTTCTTGATTCACATCAACACGAAAGATTTCCACTTCATTGAGAAGTTCTTGTTCTCTTTTTTCGATTTGAGTTCTCTTATCACGTGCCCACTCTTCAAACTCTGCACGTTCGTTATCGAGTTGCGTTTTTTCATCCGCGGTTTGTGACGCAACCTCTGCGAGCATGGCAGCTTTCTGATCGTGAAGTTTCTGGGCGTGCTCAATTGTTTCCGCGGCAAAGCTTGCGCGTTTTTCGTCGATGCTTCTTTGCAGTCGATCTAGCTCTGCATTGAGGTCGTCAAGATCATCCGATTTTCGTTTTTTGGTTCTTTCTAGTTCTTCTTTTTCTTCACCAATTTCGCGTCGTAGGGCATCAAGGCGACGAGTAATTCGTGCGTGCTCGGATTCGAGCTCACTAATTTCTTCACGCAATGCATCAGGCAGCGATTCAGGGTCGATATTTTCTTGTCTTCGAGCTTGTTTGCGAGCTTGTGCATTCTGCACAAACGCTTCAAGGAGATTTTCAAGAATTCTTGGTGATGTAAGAACGGTGGGTTTTCTTGTATCGTCAGAATCGCTAGCAAAATTTTTATTCATCTTTTTAAAACGTGCGTCTTGGAATGCGCAGAGTCGAGACATTGTGCGTTTTTCCTCGTCCCATAATTCAAGACCCTCCGACATTTTGTCAAAAATTACTTGATGAGCCCATTTCACAGGACCTGGGGAATCATATATAAAATAGAGTAAATCATCACGGAAGTCCTCAGGCTCAGTGTCAAGAAGAGTGAAACGTGTGGAAAGATCAAAGAAACCTGCACGAAAGAATAGGCTCGACCAGGTATCTTGACTGAGTTTCTCCAGCCCTTCCTCCATTGCTACATATGATAGCTGCGAGGCAAGACGAGAATAACTTTGATCAGTAATGGGACGCAAAAAAGAGTGTCTTATCGACCATAACTCAACGTCTACGAATCTGCTCCACTTGTCTTCGTTTAAGTTGATGGGCACGATCATGGTCGTTTGTTCATATAAGTTGATAACAAGTGTCGGAGGATTTCCAAACGGTGTCGTTGCTATGAGGTTAAGGAGTTCTGGATCATGCGTAAGTCGTTCATTTCCAGGATTGTCAGCATCGGAAAAAGAAAAGTCCATGGGATCGAAGATGGGCCCCTCGGCGCCAGCTGCTATAAATTTTTTTGCTTTGGGCGTTTCTCCCGTGTGGTTGACCCACACAACCTCTACCTCTTCACTGATAATTCTCTCGCGTAAGTTATCTGCGAGTTCTTTATATTCCTGGGTATTGGGTGCATCGCCCGCAATAACGATGATGGGTTTTTTCGACCAGTCAGGCTCTGGAAGGGCGCTTTCGTCAAGAGGCATAAGCAGCTAATTTACTCTAAAGGGATATATAAGTAAAAAGCGCTGGATCTATCTAGTTCTTATGTCCCTCGCGATGAGCGCATTCTTCGTCATTCGCGATGCGAAACGGTTTGTGCTCAAGCCCGCAACGACTCTTGTTGATCTCGATCGAATGTGCGACACTACCTCATTCTGGAAGCAATTGTATGAAATATACCTTTTTGGTAGAATAGGTCGATGTTGCCAGAATGGAAGCGAGCTAATCCTGTATCCACACGTCCTATTGTTGTCGGTGTCGAGCAAGAGGTTCCTGTCTATCGAGTGTTCAAGGAAAATGGACGAGAAATCACCAAAAAAATCCATCAAATTACTGCTGGTTTTATGCATGATTTCATCATGGATTTCATCCGTGAGTGTTATCCGCATTCTCTCTATTGGTATAAAGAAGGTGTAGCGGTTCGGGATGGGAGAATTTATCAAGACGTAGGACAACTCGAACTATCAACAGCAGAATGTATGAATCCCTTTGAGCTTGCGACACGAATTAGCTCCATGCGTGAAAAACTTCGAGAGTATTTAATATTTTTAGAAGGTACGCATATTGCGTACTGTGATTCGGCTGGTCGCGAACATTCAACCTCTTTCCACGAGAATTACTACTCCTCACTATGTCTTAATCAACTCGAGGGATTAACAAATTTTTTGTATTCCCGAATAGTTCTTACAGGAACAGGCGGCCCATCTGAAAAAGTATTACGGAATAACTTCTATCTTTGTCTCTCACCAAGACTTGGTCGAACGTATGATTTAATTGGCATAAGAGAAACTGATCTAGATGGTATGGCTCGTGTTCACGTTACTTCATCAGATCAAATTATGTCACCAGCAACGATAGCCTTACAGGTTGGGATTACAGCGTTCGCGATCCGTCTTCACGAGCTGGGTCAACTGCCAATACCTGATAATTTATTTAATATTTCGTCAGAAAATGTGAACAGTCATGTACCAGGTCGTGAAGATGAGACATTTGTGAAGGCTGTTTGTTTTCAGCGTGCAATATATAAAGAATCTCGAGCATATGCTGCGATGTGTAGGGAGGAGGGCTTTTCTCGCATCTTTGGTGATGAGGAATCGCTTGAGTATTTCTTTGCACTTTGGGATCGGCGACTCGATCTACTTGAGCAATACTGCAAAGATTGGAAACTCGCTCCTTTGACAGAAGAATTTGAGTGGGCTGTCAAAGCTGAGTTGGTATACAGCTTGCGAGAGCGTGAAGATCGAGACATCACTGACCCTTTAACCGCAAAAGAAATGTGGTTGTGCTCGGAATTTACGTCGTTTATTCCAGCAACGAAAAAGATTGAACAGCTTCAACGTCCTTTTTTATATTGCGATGATTCCTATCGTGACATATTTTTTATTCCTCGAGCTGCTGCACGCGCACAGATTATTGCACTTGCAGCAGAATGTGATGATCAATACCTAGTCCGATACATGGATTGGACTGGTGTAATGCTGGAATCGCCAAGGAAATTAATTGATCTATCAACCCCTTTCCATGGTCTCAATGAGATCGATCCATCAGTGTGTCTGAGCGCGAATCGCCCACAAGATTTTCGTCGGTTTGTGGCTGACGCAGAAGTTGTAATCAAGGCATCGCCTCATATTGAGCCGAGTCTTGTACTCAGATAATTATTCGAAATGGACCCCAACGTACAAGTAATCTCTGTATGTGCATTTTGGACTCGTTATTGCAATCGTTCTTCTCTCCCTCGCGATGAGCGCATTTTTTGTTATTCGTGATGCGAAACGTTTTGCGCTGAAGCCTCCAACGCCTCTTGTTGATCTCGATCGAATGTACGACACCATTTTCGAACAACTTGATGAAGTGACGGGTTCAGCTATTACTCCGGAAGAATTATCGGCCCTCCTCAATCTTTTTATTGCGAGTCTCGATTCTCATGGGATGCTCAAAGAAGACTTAGCTCCCGTATCGGGACCGGCACCTGTCGATACGTTGACAACAGAGATCGTGGTGAATGACATTATTGCTAAGAACGAAGAACTCAAGATTGACGAACACGTGATGACAACAGTTGTGGACCTCGCATTTACATACCTGCGCGGCATTAGTGCCGTAACATAGTCGTCGGTATGGAATCTTTTCTCGAATCAGATTCAGTGAGCCTTGCCGCCCATTGGTCGATCCCTACAAAACACACGCGCAATGTTGGTGTCATTATTATTCACGGTATTCCTGTCGGATCGAATGGCGCATCCACGTTTGCGTCGAGTTATCCAGATCTTGGAGATCGTCTTGCGCAGGAAAACGGAGTCACATCTCTTTTCTTTCTCATGCGCGGAACGGCAGATTCACCTGGAGAATTTTCGATTGCGAATTGGCGACGCGATATTCGCGCAGCGGTCGATGCAATGGCCGCGCGTGAAGAGATTACGTCGATTGTTTTGGTTGCCACGTCACTCGGGGGAGTGCTCGCGCTTAATCATGCGGCATCGGATAATCGCGTCGATGGGTTGGTGTTGATTTCTACACCGTCATCGATTGATGAATGGATTCGAAATGAACGACAATTTATTCAACATGTTCGCGACGTTGGCTTGCTTCACGATCCTGCGTACCCCGATGATGTCGGCGTATGGATGCAGGAGTTCAAAACACTTCATCCACTCGAAGTTAATGATCGATTGAAGTCCATCCCAACTCTCATCATGCACGGAAGCGATGATGACGTCGTCGACGTTGCTTCGGCGCACGCTTTTCAAGCAGCGCTGGGACCCAAGTGCGAGAAGCGCATCATCGAATTTGCAGGCCATCGACTCCGGTATGATCCTCGCGCGGTAGCGACGCTTTTCGGATGGCTCGATCGCTTTATGTCCGACAACGGAAACACAGGCTTTTCGACAGAAGAGCTGGTCACAAAGTAGAATTTTCGGGTGAAAGCACTTGTTCTCTCCGGTGGTACCGGCTCTCGTCTCCGTCCTATTACCTATACGTGCGCAAAGCAGCTCGTTCCTCTCGCAAACAAACCCATTTTGTTTTACGGATTGGAAGCTATTGCTGCTGCGGGTATTACTGAAGTTGGGATTATCATCGGCGATACGGGTCCCGAAATCCGAGAAGCTGTTGGTGATGGAAGCGCGCTAGGAATCAAACCGACATTCATCGAACAAGATGCACCTCTTGGACTCGCGCATACGGTTCTCATCGCTCGTGAATTCTTAGGCGATGAACCATTCGTAATGTACCTCGGTGACAATGTCATTCTTGGTGGAATTACTGAATTTGTTGACGAATTTAATGCACAATCTCCTAACTCAATGGTGCTACTCACTCACGTTGACGATCCTCGTCAATTTGGTGTGGCGGAAATTGCAGACGATGGATCACTCATCCGACTCGTTGAAAAGCCTGAGAATCCACCGAGTGACCTCGCGTTAGTTGGTGTGTATCTTTTTGATTCGACAATTCACGACGCGGTGCGCGCAATCGAACCATCTGCACGCGGAGAACTTGAAATTACCGATGCCATCCAGTGGTTGGTTGCGCAAGGGAAGACCGTGCGTCAACACACCATTGATGTTCCATGGATTGATACCGGTAAGCATCAGGATTTGTTGGATGCCAACAGAATCGTTCTTGACCAAATTGAAGAATCTCACTTAGGTTCTGTCGATGGTACGAGCCGAATTGAAGGACGTGTTGTTCTCGGTGCTGGTTCGAAGATTATTAATTCAACTGTCCGTGGTCCTGTTGTTATTGGAAACGACGTGATCGTCGAAGGAAGTTATATCGGGCCATATTCATCTATTGCAGATGGTTCAGAAATTATCGACAGCGAACTCGAACACTCTGTTTTGATGGAAGGTGCGCAAGTGCATGGCGTCACGCGTCTTGTCGATTCCTTGATGGGTCGCGGTGCGCGCATCGTGAAAGACCAGAGCCAGCCAAGTGCATATCGCTTGATGGTGGGCGATACTTCCACCGTTCGTATTCCGTAGTCTTTTTGTGTCATTAAGAGGAGCAAAGCGACGAAGAATCTCAAGGTACGCGACAACTTCGGTAGAGATTCTTCGCTACGCTCTGAATGACACGAAAACGCGCCCTGAATGACGGTATCAATCAGATGCAAACTTATAGGCATCGACGTGAGCGTCGACGCACTCTTCCCACGAAAAACCTTCAGCACGGCGCAGCGCTTTCGCGGCCATTTGGGAATACAGCGTTTTGTGTTCTAGTAATGATGTCATAAGCTCGACGAGACCCATGACGTCTTCGGGTTCAAAAAGCAACGCGCCTTTTCCAGCAACTTCTCGCAACGATGACGAGTTCGTTGTTATCGTAGGAGTGCCACACGCCATTGCTTCGGCAACGGGCATCCCAAAACCTTCATACAGACTTGGATACACAAAAATTTCTGCACTGCGCAGAAAAGGTCCGATCTCATTATTTTCCAGCCGACCGGGTGCAATGATGCGCGTTGCAACTCCACTGTCGACAATAGCCTTTCGAACTTCTTTTGCACCCCAACCATGTGGACCACCGAGGACCAACCTCAATTCAGGAAAATTATCTGCGATCAGCGCAAATGCTTTGATGAGTGTGGGAATTGATTTTCGAGGCTCAAACGCCCCAAGAAAAGCAATGTAGGGTTCCGTTATTCCTCGCGCATAGAGAAGTTGCTTGTCATCAGCGTCAGCACTGTGATGAAAACGTGTGCGATCGATTCCGAGCGGTGCAACAAAAAGTTTTCCGTGATTGTCAATCAAGCGATCAACGTCATCAGCAGTATGTTGACTGACAGCAATGACACTACGGGCGCGATGACACGAACGAGGAATCACGCGAGAGAAAAAAAGTGATTTTGCGCGCGTGTGCACATCATGGTGAGTGAGAAGTGTCGTGTCATGGATGGTGACGACGCTGGGTGTCTGCATTTTTTCGGGAAGTTGGTAATGCGGGCCGTGAAAGACGTCAACGTTCAACGAATCAATAAGTGAACCGAGTTTGAAAGTCTGAAACGCAATGCGAGCCGCTTTCGATGTTGGTGCAGCTTCAATAATTTTCGCACTCGGTGCAAAACCAGAGAAGCGTTGACCGTCGTTTTTGCGAGTCACAATAGAAAGATCAATGTCTTCGCGTCCATCAAGACCCGAAAGCACTTGTTGAACATAAAATCCAGCGCCTGTGAGTTTTTCAGGTGTTGCTGTTGCATCAAACGCAACGCGAAGAGGTTGATCGTCGCTTGTCATAACTACTATCGAGTGTGCGTGCGCCAGTGACGCAATGCTTCGCGGTATGCAGCAACGTGTGCGCGAGCTGACGATTCCCATGTGAAACTTTTTGCTCGAACCAATCCTCGTTCTGCTTGTGCTTTTCTGTATTCTTCATCGCGTGACATCCGTTCGATCGAATGTGCCCATGCAGATGAATCGAGAGGGTCAAGGAGCACACCTGCATCACCGACAACCTCGGGCAGCGATGCTACACCTGCTGCGATAACAGCAGTACTGCGCGACATTGCTTCAAGTGCGGGCATCCCAAAACCTTCATAGATAGAAGGAACACAATAAACAATTGCTCGTCGCATCAAGGCGTCAAGAATGTCATCGGAGACGCGACCAACTTCGTACACAAAATCGTGGTCAAGACCTTTGACTTCACCCCACCCGCGAGGTCCAACAAGAACGAGCGCTAAATCTTCTCCCTTGTTGCGCAGCGAATCGACAGCACGCACCAACATGGGAAGATTTTTACGAGGCTCGATTGTTCCGACGGCCAAAACAAATCGGCTAGGAACGCCAAGGGCATTAACGATGTCAGCATCGTGCGATGTATCAACATTTTCTTCAATATCAATTCCGTGAGGGATGACATGGATGCGTGACGGATCGACACCTTCACGAACGAGCTCATCGTGTGTAAAGCGAGAGGGAACAACAATTGCGCTTGCTTCTTTTCGTGCAAGAGCTAGTCCTCGTGAATGAAAGTGCACACCTCTGCGAGAGAAAGCCCCGGGATGACGCAGAAACGCAATGTCGTGAACGGTCACGACAAGAGGACGCGATTTTGATGGGGGAATAGCGAGCGAAGGTGCGTGAAGAAGATCGCCTTCGATGTCGACATCACGTGAACGGAAGCGGTGCCAGATCTCGTATTCAAGTCTGAAATTGAGTCGCGAGATTTTTTTATACCGCGGTGGTGCATCGAGCGGAGGATCTGCGCAAGCAAAAGTGTAAAGAGTTACTTCATCTTTGGGAAGAGCTTTGATGAGAGACTTCGTATAGCGACCAATGCCTCCGGGTATGGGTTGTGTAACTTGTCCTACGTGGAGGGCAACCTTCATGGGGTGGATTCCTTAGATGTTTCTACGATTTGTGCGTACGTGTCTGCCAACATTTTCCCGGATTTTTCCCAAGAAAAGTCGCTCACTCGATTTTTTCCAGCGGCAATGAGCTTATCGCGTGTCGCTTCCGAATCAAGGACGTCAATAATTCCTTGTGCAATAGAATTCGTGTCGTGCGCATCGACATAATGTGCTGCATCAGCGGCCACTTCAGCGAGTGAGCCTTCTCGTGTTGTCACAATGGGAGTATGTGCAGCCATGGCTTCCAAGAGAGGCAGCCCAAAACCTTCATACAAGCTGGGATAAGCCACAAGACGAGCGTTCTGCAACAACCAGGACCGATCACCGTCGGAAACACGACCGGTAATGACGATGCGTGAACGCGCCTCATGACTGAGACGTGCCAATGCAGCATCAATTGCTGGTCGAGCCGGTCCGTCGGGGCCCACGAGAAACAGTCGGACATGTGGATTTGTTTTGTAAATTATTCCAAACGCGTCAATGAGACGCGCGTGGTTTTTTCGTGGCTCTAACGCTCCAATACACAAAATGTAGGGGTCTCCATCGGACATTACTTTTGCCCTGGCACTTGGCGGCCTATCAATAAGGTCGGGGACAGAGAAGGGAATGATATGAATTCGCGAAGGATCGGAAATATCTTGTCCAAAATATTCGAGGACATCTTCTTTGATTGCATTAACCGGAACGTGAACATGCGCACCGTCGCGAAGTCGCTTCCGAATCATTGGTTCAAGCGCACGCACTTGTGATGAGACCATGTTGGGATACTTCGCCATTGTGACATCGTGAATGGTGATGAGCAGAGGATGATGTGTCGGTGGGGCAAGATAATTTGTTGCGTGCCACAGATCGACATCTCCTAATGAACGATCGAGCGAAAATGCTTGGGAGTATTTCCATGCAGTCAAAAGAAGTCGAGCGGGATAATTGATAAACGTGTTGTTCTCTGGAAGCTCTTCGGCGAAGCTTCGCGCCTTATAGCTGAGTGTATAAGGAGCTAACTCAACGTTAGATTCCTCACTGAGAGATTCAAAGAGATGAGCGACAACATTACCAATCCCAGTGCGGGCACCAATGGTGGGGGTCATGTCGAACGCGACGCGTAATGTCACACAAATAAGACTAATGCAACTTTACGCACCGGGGCTCAATCACGTCCTAGAATAGTCAGCCATGGCAAAAGACACGTATACAAAAGTTGTGCGACCTCGTACGCCAGTTTCTGTACGAATTCGAGAGGTCTGGCGCTATCGCGAGCTCCTTGTGGGAATGGTTCGGAAAGAACTCAAAGTTAAATATAAGAACTCGTTCCTTGGGTTTTTTTGGACCATGCTCAACCCAGCTCTTTACATCATCATTTTCTGGCTTGTTTTCACCGAATTTCTTCCCAATGGCATCCCTGAGTTTGTGATCTTTTTTGCATCGGGACTTTTGGTATGGAATCTCTTTACCAACGGTCTGTCTTCTTCCACAAGCTCTGTTGTCGCGAATGCAGGAATCGTCAAAAAAGTATATTTTCCTCGTGAAATTCTTCCCTTAGCTGCAATAGGTGCCGCGATGGTGCATTATTTCTTACAGACTTTCGTATTGATCACAATGCTTGTGGTTTTTCAACATAACATCGATTGGTCGCTTGTTTGGATGTTGCCGCTCGCTCTGGGGACGCTCATTATTTTTGTTTCCGCACTGGGAGTTTTGTTGTCCGCTGTCAATGTCTACGCGCGGGATATGCAACACCTTCTAGAACTCATTTTGTTGGCTTGGTTCTGGCTCACACCTGTTGTGTATTCCTACAAAAAACTCCCCACAGAAGGATGGACAGGAGTTATTGGTTCCATGATTCGTGCCAATCCAATGGCCGCAATAATTCTGCCTTTTCAGCGTGTTATTTACAACCGGGTGAGCGTCGAGTCGACAAATCCTCCGCATGACATCATCCCAATTCTTCCAGATCAAGATACGTGGTGGTACGTGAGAAATCTTGGTCTCACATTAGCTTTTTCTTGTGCGCTTCTCTTTTTTGCATTGAGATTTTTTGATCGTGCACAAGGCAACTTCGCAGAGGAATTGTAATGAGTCCGGCTATATCAGTAAAAAATGTTTCGAAGCGTTTCCGTCTTCAGCATGAAAAGTACAGTTCACTAAAAGAACGAGTTATCAACATCGGAAAGAAGTCTTACGATGACCTCTGGGCGCTTAACGATGTATCGTTCGACATTGAAGAGGGGTCAACATTTGGTCTCATTGGCCATAACGGATCGGGCAAGTCGACACTGTTGAAGCTCGTCGGTGGAATCTTGCAACCTACGTATGGCGAGATCATTACAAAAGGACGCATCGCGGCATTGCTCGAACTTGGAGCAGGAATGCAGCAAGACCTCACAGGTCGAGAAAATATTTATCTCAATGGCGCAATTCTCGGACTCTCTGTCAAAGAGCTCGATAAACGTTTCGATGAAATCGTTGCTTTCTCTGAACTCGATAAGTTCATCGATACGCAAGTGCGTTTTTATTCATCGGGTATGTACGTGCGTTTAGGTTTTGCCATTGCGGTCAATGTTGACCCCGATATTTTGCTTGTTGACGAAGTTCTAGCCGTTGGTGACGAACTCTTTCAACGTAAATGTTACGAACGAGTGAAACAGTTCCAACGAGAGGGACGAACAATCGTTGTTGTCACACACTCGGTCGACCAAATCAGAATGATTGGTGATTCAGCGGCTGTGTTGGATCATGGTAACTTGCTCTATACGGGAGATCCGGCGGGTGCTATTCGAACTTTTCGAGAACGTCTTTTTGGTGTCGATGGTGAACAGCTTGATCCCTCGAAAAAAATTGTTGCAGTTACGCCTCAAGATCCATCCGATGTTTCAACAATTTCTGTTGAAGAGAAAAATCTTATTGCGCAGGGGATAGACCCTGGCGAGAATCTTACCCAAAGAAAGATTCGAATCACAGAGGCTGCTTTTTGTAATCCTAATGAACCCACTTCCTACAAAATCCATACCGGCGGTGCTCTTCAAGCTCAAATAAATTGGGAAACGTCTGAACCGATCGATGAAGTGAACTTTTGTTTCGAAATGTATGACAATTTGGGAAATTTAGTGTTTGAAGCATTTACACGCGACGAGGATTCTGGAGTGCTCGATGGTTCTGGTTATGCGCTGTTCTTGTGGGATTCAATTCCGTTGGCGGACGGCACATATAAAGTAAATGCCGGAATCACAAGTCGTGACGGTGGGACCGTCTATGACTGGCACGAGCAGAAATATATTTTTGAAGTAACAAATGATTTCAAAACATTCGGAACAATGCATATACCCGTTCACTCGGAGATCATTCGTGCGAAGGCTGATGAGGAAGCAAGCTGATGGCTGAGAAATCTTCCGCATCGTCAGAGTACGAATCAATGATGCGCCGTGTCCGAGAGCGTGCCGAGGCTCTGAGGTCGTCGCCGGGATATGACCCGCGCAAGGAACGCGAGATTGATGACTTGTATAACCAGTACATTCCTCCCTATGCAACGCAAGGCAACGACAGTCTCATTGATATTGCCGAGCGAGATGCGTACATAAACGGCATTCCACCTTTGGGTTCCCAGAAAAAGGGCGGAATTGTTATTAAGAAGACGATTCGTTCAGCCATTGGTTGGTACATGCAGTTCGTGACACAACAAATTTCGACTTTTGGTTCTGGTGTTGCACGTGCACTTCGAGCTATGAACAACGACATCGAAGAGTTGAAGAAGAATATTGCATCGACATCCGATAATGAGTTCCTCTATACGTTGCAGATGGTTCCGAAGTCACAAGAGTTAGATACTGTTCTCTCAAAAAGCTTTCACGATGGACCTGTCCTTATTTCGGATTCTCTGTCGTCGAGCACAATCGATGCACTCCGTGACAATGTGCAAGTGATTGTTGTCGATCCCAATCCATCAACTATTGAAAACTTAGCTTCATCGGTAGATGTCCGTCAGGAATCCTTGAACACCTTCACATCTGCACTCATGGATGCAAGAATTTCTGGAGCGGTTCTTTCTGGGAGAATTGAATGTGTCGATCCTCGAATTCGCTACACAACGATTGAAAATCTCTCTTCGGTCTGCATTCCTGGTTCACGTGTGGGCGTTGTGATTTCGACACAGCCGAGCGAAGACCAATTATTAGCATGTGAAATACTCGGGACATCGCTATGGTCAGAATCGGCGTGGAAAAAGGTCCTTGAGTTTTTCCTGGGCGATGTAACGTCGGATGTTGTGGATAATGGTTACGTATTTATTAGCGGTACGATACGTCACGGGAGTTAGCGTAAGCGATCCGGCATGACGATTTACCAGGTCCTCCCCAGTATTTCGCGTCATGATGCGATTTCTCAGCACGTACTGTGCATCGATGATGAACTGAAGCGACGCAATATTGATTCGGTCATTGTTGCTGAACATGTTGACCCATCACTTGCCGATCGCGCAACAGCTGCATCAGCTCTGGAATCATTTGACGGTCCGATTCTTTATCACCTCAGCATCTCATCGCCGCTTGCACAACGTGTCCTTGATTCGAATCAGGAAATTGATCTTTGGTATCACAACATTACGCCACCAGAATTGTTTGAAAAATGGGAACCCTTTGTTGCGCTTGAGTTACGAATTGCACAGATGCAACGAGCACAACTTTCGTTGCGTGCGCGCAGGGGAGTGGCAGCATCAGAGTTTTCACGTGTGGACATTGTTCGTGACGGATGTCGACACACTTCGATTATGCCGGTACTTTTTGATCCGAAAAGCAAGATTGATGACACGGACGATGCTTTAGATAGAGAATTAGCACATCAGGCAGGACCGAAAATACTCAGCGTTGGACGCATTGCTCCGCACAAACGTATTGAAAAGCTTATTGCCTCGTTTATTCACTATCGCTCAAACTTTGCTTCTGATGCAACACTCCATCTCGTTGGGTCATCAGCGTCTAAGTGGTATATGGAATCGCTTACTCAATATGTCGAGTGCGCTGGAGAAACACAGAACATCTTTTTCCACGGAACGTTAAGTGATGCGCAGCTAGCTTCGTATTACTCTGCAGCTGATCTCTATTTGTGTACAAGTGCTCACGAAGGTTTTTGTGTTCCCCTTTTAGAAGCAATGAAAGCCGGTCTTGTCATTGTTGCTTCGAACGCTGGTGCAATTGCAGAAACGCTGAAGGGTGGAGGGCTTGTTCTTGACGTGGATGCCTCTCCCGTTGAGTATGCGTGCGCTGTCACCATGTTGCTTTCAGAAGAATCTCGTCGAGATGGACTGATTGCCCAGGCGAAACAAAGAATTGATGAGATCGATCTGGAAAAGGAAGCGCAACGAAGTGTTGACTGGCTTTTGGGAGCTGATGTGTTGTGCTAATCCATGCCCTTGCAACGATTGAGCGTGGAGCGATGGGGAACCATGCTCTTGCGCTGAATGATGAATGTGAAAAAGCAGGTATTCCAGTGAGTACCTATGCCGAAACAATCCGAGAAGAATTCACAGATTCTGTGCATTATTACACGGAGCTCCGTGATGTTCTGAGTTCGAACTCAACTGTAATGTACCAGTTCGGTAACGAGTCGGTAGTTGCTGATCTTTTATATGAGACAGATTGCAAACTTATTGTGAATTATCACAACATTACGCCAGCGAGATATTTTTCCAAATGGAATCCGCCAGTGGCTGCATCGATCGGACGAGCTCGTGCGCAAATGGCGCGCCTTGCGCAAGTGGCATCGTGCGCGATTGCTGTTTCAGAATTTAATGCCCACGAGCTTCGTCTCGCTGGTTATAAGCGCGTTGTTGTCATCCCACCATTGTTTAATGATGATCTGTTGAGAAGCCTTGCGCATAAGAGATCAAAGCAAAGCTCGCACGAGCTCAATCTTGTTTTTGTGGGTCGGATAGCACCTCATAAAAGGCAAGATTTTCTCATTCGTGTGTGTGATCTTTTGAATAATGAATTTGCTCAACCTACAAAACTCACGCTTGTGGGCCGCACCGATGCTCCTGTGTATATGAGGGCGCTGAAGGAACTTGTCACTGCACGAAAACTGGAAGATCGAGTTTCTTTTGTTGACGATGCAACAACAGAAGAACTTGCCGGTTTCTATGTCAACGCAGATGCATTTGTGTGCGCAAGTGAACACGAGGGGTTTTGTATTCCGCTCATCGAAGCACTTACTGCTGGTGTTCCTGTAATTGCACGCGATTTTGGTGCTATTGCAGAAACCCTTGGTGGGGCAGGGATGATTGCGCGCACCGACGATCCAAAATATTTTGCTTCGTGTGTTATGGAGCTACTTGAAACTCCAAGTGTTCGCGATACCTTAAGTGATCGTCGTGGTGATGTTATGCAGAGATTCGATCGTGACATAGTGGCAGCACAATACATAGATATCATAAATGAATTTCTGGATCGCTCATGAGTGTTAAAAAACTTTGTTTTGTGTCTCCGCGATATGGTGAAGAAATTATCGGTGGTGCTGAATTTGCGATCCGACGTTTGGCAGAAAATTGTGTGCTCTACGGCGGAATTGAAGCTGAGGTACTCACGACGATTGCCGGAGATGAGCGAACGTGGTCACCACAATACGAGGTGGGAGAAACTCACCTTAATGGTGTCACAGTAAAACGCTTTTCAAACGAACCAATTAATCGTCAGGAATTCGACCAATGGGCACAACCGTTGCTGGAAAATCCTCGTCATGTCACAGAGCAACTCTTTGATGAGTGGCTGATTCGCCAAGGCCCTTATAGCCCTCATTTACTCAATGCAATAGAAAATACGGATGCAGATGCCGTTGTTTTTCACCCGATGTTGTCGTCGCCGACAAGTCACGGGGTATTCAAATCAAAAAAACCAGTCATCCTCCATCCTGCCTTACATAACGAGCCGTTGAGCTATATGCCCGGGTATGCACAAGTAATGAAACGGGCCGACTTACTCGCGTTGTCGACGCGATATGAGCAGAATCTCGTACAAGATATTTGTGGCGCAATGAGTAACGCTCAAAGTGTCATTGGTTTCGGAATTGAAGAACCTCCCGAAGCTAATAAAGCTGAGCAGGAAATCACCATTAAGAAATATGGACTTGAGCCGAGAAAATATTTCGTTGTGATTGGCCGCGTAGACCAGGGGAAAGGGTCTGATGTTGTAGCGGAAATGTTTTGTGCTGCACGCAAACTCTCTGGTCGTGATGACAAACTGGTTTTTATTGGACCCATCTCTCCGACAAGCGCCGTTGCCTCAATGGATGATGAAAATATCATTTGTGTTGGTGCCGTCTCAGACGAAGAAAAGTACGCACTTCTCTCAGAGGCAACTTCTCTTATTAATCCTTCAGTCGCTGAATCGTTCTCTCTGGTAGTCCTCGAGGCTATGCAGGTGGGCGTGCCAGTGATTGTGAACGGCTCTTGTGGACCTACCATAGAACACGCACAGGCAAGCGGTGCAGGTGTGAGTTTTTCCTCTGCAGGAGATTTCGCAGCAGCTCTCGATCTGTATGCAGATAACAAGATTCGTAAAATGGCGTCACTCAATGGGCAAGGCTATATTTCTAAAAAATATATCTGGAGCGATGTCGTCTCTACGTATATGCACAGTATCGACAAGGTACTTTCTTAGAATGGTGTCCATGGTTGAAACTGCTCAAGGCGTCCTACAAAGATTAAAAAGAAAATATTCGATTAAAAAAGTATATATATTTCCCCTTATTCTTATTGCAGTTCTTATCGTCCTATCAGGCCTGAGAATAAGTGGCTCGTCACTTGGCATTTATCACTCATCCTTTTATGGCGATGCAAAACAAGATCCTGACTTAATAACTGGGCAACCACGTCCAATACGATCAGATGAATATCTGGTTAATTCACAGCTCGCAATCGCACAAGATCAGAACGACTTTAACCGGATTAATACAAACTTTGGTCAAGGGATCGATATGAGCCTTATTGGTGATGCACCCTATAAAGAATGGTCAGTTGCATTTAAACCACATAACTTGGCATTCTTCGTTCTTCCCTTTGAAAACGCTTTTGCATTCCGGTGGTGGTCGTTGCTTGTTGTTCTGGCGATATCAGCGTATGCGTTTATGTTGAAGATATTCCCACAAAAAATAGGATTAGCAATATTCTTCGCAATTATCGTTTCGTGCAACCCGTTTGTTTTTTGGTGGTATCAGACAGGCACACTTGGAACGCTGAGCTGTGGGTTCCTTTTACTTTTACTGGGTATGAGCTTGATAAAAAAGAATAATCTCAGACTTAGTACGAAAATGCTGGGCGAAAAGACTTCTCTCGCTATCAAGACCCTTTGTTTTAGCTACGTACTGACAGCTTTTACTCTGCTGCTTTATCCGGCCTATCTGATTCCCATGTCGATTGTTATTGGATGTTTTCTCTTAGGTTTCTTTTTTGAAAATGTTGAAATTAAAAAAGTAAGAAGCTGGATAAGTATTGCGTTCTCATTCCTAGCCGCTGGATTTCTCGCAATGTCTACCATTGCCCTATTCCTTTATACTCGACAAGATGCGATAAATGCTCTTGCGGGGACAGTTTACCCAGGCTCACAAAACGTTCATGCAGGGGGGCAAGAATGGAAAAAATTCTTTGTAACATATTTACAGCCTCAGCTCCAAAGAGAGCACCGAGGTGAAAATTATTTTAGTAATCAAAGTGAAGCATCGAGTTTCATTATTCTTCCACATTATTTTCTCGTCCCGAGTTTTGTGCTTCTAGCGTTTAAGCGCATTAAGAAATTAAAAACATCATGGATACTCCTTTTATTATTTCTTTGCAATATCGTATTTATTTCAAATTTATTCATTCCTCAATCTAATTTTGTATCAAAAATATTCTTCCTTCATCTTGTTCAACATGACAGGTTATTGATGAGTATTGGATTTTTAGGCCTCATCACTTTGGCGGTTTTTATGCGAGACTTCGCGAACCTTCGTCAATCCTCGCCAAGGATTACGTATATATTGATCGCCTATACAACTTTTTATCTCATTTTTGCACTGATTATTGGTTTTAAAACGCGTGCTGCCTATCCAGAATTTATATCAAGTGGACTGCTTATCATATTTCTCTGCGGATTTTTAGGAGCTGGTCTTTATGGTTTGGCAACAAGTCGATTCGTATGGGGTTTTGGAATCATTGCAGTATTTTCTTTAGTAAGTGTGTTCCAGATACACCCGCTGTACCAAGGTGTAGGCGTTATCGGCGATACAAAATTAAATCGAGAAATCAAAGCGGTGTCAGATGATAACTCTACCTGGGCTGTCGTGGATTCAATTTGGATGGAGAACTTCCCTCAAATTAACGATCGACACTCGATCGGTGGTATCAGCGTCTATCCTCATTTGAATTATTGGGAAAAAATACTGGGAAAGAGAAATGATGAAATATACAACCGCTATGCACACATCCTTGCCGATATGTCAGATAGTAAGGCACGTCTTATTCAAGCAGATTTATATACAGTATCCGTTGATTGCGAAATGCCATTGTCAAGAAAAGTTGATTTCCTTTTGACAACCCAAACCTATGACTTGTCATGTGCTCACATCATTAGAACAGTGAAGTATCCTGCCGTAACATTTTATATATACGAAATGAATCATTAATTCACACTGTAGATCCGTCTGCTAGAGTGGAAAAATGCATTTATTGAGGGTGATAGAACTTCTTCAATTTATATCTTCCATATTTCTTATTCATTTATTTCTAAAATCCAAGTTTCCTAATAATGATGTACCCTTTTTAGGTTTGGTGGGCGCGGGCGCTCTGAGCGAATTACTCATGACAATTTCTCCAACGTGGGTATTTCTTTGGGTACTCTATTTATGTGCGACGCTTTATTTAGTAACGAAGTTATGGAAGAAACAAAAGGTCGTATGGCGCGAGTTATATCAATACAATCGAAATAAAGACACGGGGAAAACAACATTCTCGTACACCGTGTACGCGTGGATTGTAGCTTTTTCCGTTGCCGCAATGTTATTCGGTGGTTTGTACTTTTTAAATCCAGCAAATGGTCATCCTGAGCAAGTAACAAAAACATCTATTTTGATGCAGCAAATCATGCTCGGCGTTGATAACTCGTCACATGTGGGATGGACGAACGAGATTAATCGATCAGGGAGAACGATATATTTTTCTTCAGATGGGAAAGATAACAATAGGTATGCTGTGGGCTACCCTCAACTTCCACATGTTATCACAAGCCATGTGCAATCAGCGATACAGACAGCGGATGCATTAACCGGATCAAGAATCGAAAGATCGAGTGAAGTACTTATTGCGTATATTTTTAGTTTCTATCTGCTTATGGGAATGACAATTGCGCTGGGATGTTGCATCGTAATGAAACTACTCGATCAGATGCAAGTAGCAGGATTAGGGATGGCGGTTCTTGTTGCTTGTGGTTCTTCAGCTCTTATTTTGCGCTATGTTGCAGTTTCGATTATTGACCACGGATTTTTTTCGCAACCCGCGGGGATATTTGGCCTATTCCTCATCGTGCTGATTGAAATCGGATTATTACGAGAGAATGAAAAAGCACATATATATCTCCGTACGGCTATGCGTCTCTTCGGCGTAGTAGTAGTTGGCCATACATGGTGGATATTGCTTCCTATTGCATTTGTGTTATTTGGAATATTCACGCTTCGAGATATACATAGAACATTTCGTGTCGAAAAAACTTACAAGAAAAAGCAATTCATCTATCTGTGTATTATTACCGTACTCGGGATACTCGTTTCGATACTGCCTGTGTTCGCTGAGTTCTACAGAAAAACAGATCTTGAGAAGGCCATCATCAGTGGTGGTGGTGTCGTGCCAATAAGTGTTCGCAACGTAATTTTGTGGTGCGTCTTCTTCACCGTCATCGGTGCTCTCTTCGTAACCTTCAAGCTAAAGACGAGATTTACACAACCCGCTCTCGATGTGATCTTATTTATTGCCACGAGTGGTCTATTTCTCGCTGTCTTTATCTTTTATCAGGTTAAGGTAGGCGGGAAAATCGATTATTACGGGTATAAGTTAGCTCGAACCGTTTATATGATCCCCATTCTTGGTGTGGTGTTACTCGCGTGTTTAGCTATTGGCTTTATCTTTTCGCATAGCAAATCTATGAAGATACTTCCTTCACGATTAATCCAGTCGGCAACGATTATTTTATTTATTATTCCAATGAGTTTTGCGAACATGAAATTTCTTCAAGAGAGAGCAGTATCTTTTAATTATGCTCCAAACCTTCAACAAACCATTGATCTTAAACGTGCAGTTGATGAAGCAAATCGGCGAGGAGAAACACTTATCGTTGTTGGTGATTGCACACCTCAGCTCGTGTATCGATATCAAATCAATGCAAGTGCACTTCAACCGTTCTATACAAAAGAAATTATTGAATACGAATTAGCTTTATTATTGAAACCTGACCGCGAGAACCAACGGAAGAAAATATTTAAGCAACTTGGACCGAAGATTTATTATTTTGACATCACCCCTCTCGTCGATGAGAATGCTCCCTCCGATCGGATACCTTCACAGTATGAAGGGGCCAGGACACAAATTGATTCTACCCAGGATTATGAAGAGCAATTATCGTGTTCTCAGGATGTGCTGAACCTCTATCCTGAAAAATAAAGGCGATACTAAGATTCAATAAAATCTTTCATCTGCTTAAGTATTAAATTTCTTTCAAAGTATTTGAAGTAATGATCGCGCGCACGTTGACCCATCTCATCTCTTTCCTGTGGCGTCATTTTGTAGAGAGCAATAATATTGTTCACAAGCGCATCGACATCTTCTGTGGGGCCAGCGAAGCCGCATTGAGTTTGGTTCACAATATCGCGCATATCGCCGTCCATTGCTAAAAGTAACGGACGACCGGCAGCCAGATAGGAAATTGCCTTTGCGGGCAGAGTTGCTTCATAAAGCTCGCTTTTCACCATGCACGCTAAAAGGGCGTCAGCTATTTTGGTGTATCGCGGAATTTCTTCAATCGGCTTTAAACCTTCAAATATGAAGTATTCATCAAGGTTATGTCTATGTACTTCGTCTTCGAGCCATTGACGAGACATGCCGTCACCAATAATGATCCAACGAATATCCTCATAACCTTTATCTTTTAAGATCTGAGCGGCACTGATAACAGCTGGAAACGATTGTGCAGGGCTAATGTTTCCTGCAAAAACGATTGTAAAAAAATCTTTGTATTTGTCGTGAAGATCTTGATCAAAAATATCTTCTTCATATAATTTTTCACACGTTTGAGGAATGACCGTTATCTTTTCTTCTTGTATTGAAGTTGCGATCTGAAGCTGCTTTTTCATCGCTTGTGTCATCGCGATTAGTTTGTCAGCTTGGCGGTAGTGCCAATGTGAAATCCGAGTTACGATCCAACGCAAAAACTTATTTTGAATATTTAATACGGAGAGCATATTTTCAGGCCACATATCGAGGACCTGAATTGTTGTTTCTGTTTTCTTCATTTTCCCAACCATTAAACCTGAAATGGCCATCATGACGGGGGAGAGTTGGTATATGAATATTTTGTCGTACTTTTTTGTCAGTAATCGAGGAATGTGAAAGATGCTTCCGAACGGGAATGAAATGAAATTGAGGATTATGCGAAAATTTGTATTTGTTCCTCTTGGAATCTCGAAGGCTCTGCGGATGTGAATTCCAGACTTTATTTGCTTTCGGTTACGAAAATACCCGTATCCTGGATAAAACTTCCCCTGTGGGTAGTTGGGTATCCCGCATAACACGTCTATTTCATAGCCCTCGTCCTTAAGGAAATAACATATATCATTTATTCGAAATGATTCAGGCCAAAAATGTTGGCAGATAACTAGTATTTTTTTTTGTTTACTGCTCAATTATGAAACTCTCGTTGCTAGTGCGTTTTGGATAAATTCAGTTGTTTGTAATTTTTCAATAATTTCATCAACGTTAAGTCTCGTTGTATTTTCTGATGTGTATTCAGTCAGAGTCTCTTCAAGAATGTCACCTTCTTCAAGATACTTTTCATAATTCAAGTCTCGTGTATCTGCTGGCACGCTGAAATAGTTACCTAGATCGGATGAATGTGCTCGCTCTTCTCGCGTAAGAAGCGTCTCATGCTCTTTTTCACCATGTCGAGTACCGATGATATTGACCGGAATGTCGGAATCGAAAAGTCGAGTCATTGCAGTTGCAAGATCCAAGACGGTACATGCCGGGGCTTTTTGGACGAATAAGTCGCCTTGCTTTGCATTATTAAATGCAAAGAGAACGAGCTCAACGGCTTCGTCGAGATTCATGAGAAACCTTGTCATATTTGGATTAGTAACCAAAAGTGGTTCATTATTATATATTTTCTCGGTAAAAAGTGGGATAACTGATCCGCGGGAAGCCATAACATTTCCATATCGTGTGCACGTTATCGTTGTATCTTTCGGGTCAACATTTCTTGATTTAGCAATGATCACTTTTTCCATCATGGCTTTTGAAGTCCCCATTGCATTGATGGGGTATGCAGCTTTATCGGTGGACAGGCATACCACTTTTTTGACTTTCTCCGCTATTGCTACATTGAGGAGATTGTCAGTGCCAATAACATTCGTTCGAACTGCTTCCATGGGGAAAAATTCGCAGGAAGGAACTTGCTTAAGCGCAGCTGCATGAAATATGTAATCCACTCCAGAGACTGCCTCACGGATTGAATCGGATTTTCTTACATCACCAATATAAAACTTGATACGATCGGTTTGAAACCGTCGACGCATATCATCTTGCTTCAATTCGTCACGTGAAAATATGCGAATTTCATTCAGATCGCTATTGAGGAACCGCTTGAGTACTGCATGTCCAAATGATCCTGTCCCACCCGTGATTAGCAGTGTCCCGTTTTCAAACATTAATAAGTCCTCTAGAATGTGTCAGTGTCGTGGAGAGCTGTTTAAACTGCCAAGAATTGATAGGATCCAATTCTAGCAAAATCATGGCGCTGTTTGTGTACCCACGCGGGAACAACATTTCGCAAAGATTCAGACCACATCTGCAATTGTATCTGGATTTTTTCTGTCAAAGATTTCATTTGCCCAGAGCATGACAACCATTTCAGTATCGCCAATATTTGTTATATTGTGAGTCCAACCAGGTATCGTCTCGACGATCTGGGATTCATCACCGCTTGTTACAATTTCAAAGACTTTGCCACTTTCAAGGCTGCGAAATCCAAAG
>CAZFAO010000020.1:0-31263 GCA_964516875.1 uncultured Burkholderiales bacterium | reverse complement strand
CTTCACGCAATTTTTCTTCGCATGTTGCCCTATGAACAGGAGACACATCAACGAGTCGATAGTCAATATTTTCTGCGTTGCGCATGGATGCGCGCGCGATACTTGCAGAGAGTGAACCTGGTCCACATCCCGCTTCGACAACAATGGCTGTTCCCTCAACATCGAGAGAGTCATACCAATTATCAATATATGAAGCAATCACATATCCAAAGAGGTCTCCGACTTCTGGTGATGTAATGTAATCGCGATCGCGGCCAGCTCCCCCACCTTTTGTATAGAAGCCATCAGACCCATAGAGCGCCTCACGCATAAAATCTGCAAAGTTTTTTTCGAGTTCGCTCATCGAAACCTACGAGATTCGTGCTTCGAAAAATTCACGATCTCGGTTGAACAACCACGGATCTCGAACACCTGCTTTGTGAATCGTGATGTCGCGCCACACGTCACCCACTACATAGGGTTCAGTTTCGAGATAGGCATTGAGTTCATCTTCGTTTGCAAAATCCACAAAGTACATGGACCCCTTCATGGTTCCATCGTCGTGAAAGAGCGCCGACGCATACCAGAGGTTTCCTGATGCCATTAGTTCGTCACCACGCGCAACGTGATTGGGTCGCGCTGCCATACGGCGATCCAGCGCATCGCTATCTGTGCCATCTAGTCCGATAATAAGGAAATTCATGCCAGAACTTTAGCAATGAAACCTGTGAGTGTACGTTTTAGCCGTGGAATCCGCGGTTCCTGGCAGCCATCACGGGAGGGTGATGACGAGCTCGCCGACGCGGGCAATGATCCCGGGGAACACGCCAAGAATGAGGGTTGCGCTGACACACAATACAATCGCGAGTTTGAGCGCTGGCGGTGTCGTGACAACGGTTCGTGTGCCAATGAGCAAGCCTCCCCCTTCGCGTATCTCTTCTTCGACCTCGTTCGTCTCAACATAAGGTTCGAGCCACATGCGCTTGACGATATTTGCGTAGTACACAAACGCCACAACGGATAGCACCGCAGCAATCGCCGCGAGGATAACACTTGCTGTCGTACCTGTATCAAGTGCTGAGCGGAACATCACAAACTTGGCAAACCATCCCGCGAACGGCGGAATGCCAGCAAGGGAAAAGAGGAAGATCGAAAGACTAATTGCTAAGAAAGGTTCGCGTTGTCCTAAACCGTTGAACGATTCAACGTCGCCCGATCGAGTGCGACGCGCAATGGCAATCACACACGCAAAGGCACCGATGTTGGCCAACAAATAGATGCAGAGATAAATCACTGATGCTTGGATGGCTGATGATGTTGGTTGTGAACCATTTTCTCCCAGGAACACCAGCGGCAAAAGGATAAATCCACCCTGTGCAATAGACGAGTACGCGAGCAATCGCACAATATTTGTTTGTTTGAGCGCAGTGAAGTTACCAACGATCAGTGATGCAACAACCATGACGTACATGACAGGCATCCATATTTCGTGTGCAGGCAAAAATGCGTAAGACAACAAGAGAGTCAAACCAACAATACCGGCGGCCTTAGATAACACACTCAAAAATGCCGTGACCGGAGTTGGCGCTCCTTCGTAAGCATCGGGTGCCCACTGGTGGAACGGAACTGCAGAAATTTTGAAAGCGAAACCGATGATCGTGAGAATGACGGCAACATAAGCCAACGAAGGAACATCCGGCTGTGCGTAAAATTCACGGATACCGCTGAACAAAGTCGACCCCGACATTCCAGCTACAAAAGACATTCCATAGAGCATCACCGCTGAGCTCATGACGCCAATGAGATAGTACTTAATGGACGCTTCGTTGCTCTTGAGATCACGTCGACGCCAGCCCGCCATCACAAAGGTAGGGATGGTCACCGTTTCGAGCGAAACAAACAATGTAATGAGATCGCGCGACGACGCAAGTGCGCTCATACCCAGCACCGAGACCATCATTAAAAACCAAAACTCACTTTGAAAATAATCGCCCTCGCGAATGTAATCAGCGCCAATAAGAACAGATAAATATGCTCCAATGATGAAAAACGCTTTGAATGCGAGCGCGTAATTATCGACGACAAACGCACCACCGAAGAGTGAGCGGTCTTCGCCATCAATTGCTAATGTAATCACGGGGATCAATGCCGCAAGCAAACCAATTGCTGCAACGTTGCTTGATTTCCACGCTGAACGCTTCTTTAAGAAAAGATCGACAACCAACACAAGCATTGCAGCGCACGCCAAAGTAATCTCTGGTGCAAGCGCATGCCAATCAATGATTGGAGCTGAATGTGCAAGTGTGTAATTCACTTCTTATCCTCCGAATATCGCCGCAACAGGAGCATTAAAGTAACGGAACAAGAGATCGGGGTACACACCAAAGACAACAATGAGAGCCAAGATGGGTGTCCACGCAATCCATTCGCTCACGTGAACGTCATGGATGTGTGCGTCCTTAAATTCTTCTTTGACTTCACCAAAGGCGACACGCTGGAACATCCACAGCAAATATCCTGCTGCAAGAACAGTACCAATCGCAGCGATCACCATGTAAGCGCGGAATAGTTCTACGCTTTGGCCCTCCGCGGGTTGGAAGGCAGCTAAGACCGCTGGAAATTCTCCCCAGAATCCGGCCAAACCGGGTAGACCGAGAGATGCCATGGCAGAAAAACCAAGAATCCATCCAAGGTGAGGAGCGTTCTTAAGAAGTCCGCCCAAACGCTTGATCTCGCGAGTTTCGAAACGGTGTTGGATTGAACCTGCACAGAAGAAGAGCATTCCGGTGATCAAACCGTGTGCCACCATTCCGAATAATGCAGCATTCATACCAAAGGTTGTGCGTGTGGAAATACCCAACATCACAAAACCCATGTGTGCAACAGACGAGAAAGCAATGAGACGCTTGACATCGGTTTGTGCCAAACAGCACAGCGATCCGTAAATAATTCCGATCACGGCAAGCCCACCAATATATGGCGCCCACGTTTCAGCAGCACTTGGCAAAATAGGCATTGCGATTTTGATGAAACCATACGTTCCGAGCTTCAACAAGATTGCAGCCAAGAGGACTGAACCTGCCGTTGGTGCTTCGGTGTGAGCATCGGGCAACCATGTGTGGAACGGGAACATAGGTACCTTGATGGCAAAACCAAGGAACAAACCACCAAAGATCCACAGAGCAGTTGTGTGATCGATGTTGAGCAATCCATCTTGAGCCATCTGGGTCAACGTCGTGATGGAAAATGTGTTTGCATCCGACAAGAAGTACAGCGACAAAAATCCCAAAAGCATAAGCGCTGAACCAAAGAGCGTGAATAAGAAAAACTTCAGCGACGCATATTTACGATTTGGCCCACCCCACACACCGATCATGAAGAACATCGGAAGAAGAACAAGTTCGAAGAAAATGAAGAACAAGATCAAGTCTTGAGCCACAAAAGTTCCGTTCATTCCGACTTCAAGAAGAAGTATCAGCGCCAAAAACGCACGAGGGCTATGTGGTTCGGGAAAATGATCCCATGAATAGATAATCACAAGCACGGTAATGAACATCGAGAGCAACAACATGGGCAAACCAATACCGTCGACACCAATGTCGTAGCGGGCGTTGATGAGAGGGATCCATTGCTTCGAGACTCCGAACTGCGCGCTTGGGTCTTGCCAAACGAAACGGGCAACGATTGCGATGCCGACAATAAATGTCACCACAGCTGTTCCCAGCGCTATCGCTTTCTGCGCAAACTCATTACTTTTCGGCGTGACAAGCACAGCCGCCATTCCTACAAGCGGTAAAAATACCGCAAGCGTGAGAGACCATTGATCAAATGTGTTCACGTTCTCTACCTTTCCTTACCCTTTAGCTCGATCTTTTAATTGCGATAACTGCAACACCTGCAAGGACAATAACGCCCATGAATAAAAATGCTGCATACCGTTGAATTTTTCCACTTTGTATTATTCGAAGTTCTGAACCCGCGGCTTGCGAACCTGCGCCAAGTCCGTTGGCGATTCCATCGATACCTTGTTGGTCAAGACGGTTGTATGCCATATCGCCAATTTTGACTGCTGCTTTTCCTGCAGTGTTGACAACGTTGTCAATAATATTTTGATTGATCCAATACGACGCGTTTGCGATTCCTTTTTTCACAGACCCGACGATGATGTCTGTGTAAAGAACATCCAGGTACAACTTATTCACCAACAAAGTGTGCACCCATTTAGCTGCCGCAGACTTTTCAGTAAGACCGACAAGACCTTTATTCTTCCAGTAGTACAGATAGGCAATCGCAATACCCACTAATCCCATGAGGCTCGCAATGATCGCGCCAGGATAGCTAAAGGCTGCATGTTGGATACCCGCTCCCCCTTCGACTACCAAGTTTTCGTAAGGGAATGCGCCCTTAGGTTCAACCCATTCTTTAAATTTTTCGATGTGGAATGGTGCTGCTTGTAAAAATCCAGCAAGTACAGAAAGCACGGCCAAAATAATCAAAGGAACGGTAATGAGTTTGTTGGACTCATGAGGATGATGATGTCCGCGATACTCACCAAAGAACGTAAGGTACAAACATCGTGTCATATATGCAGCTGTCAATGCTGCACCAACCAGACCAATAATCATGAACACCATGTATCCATTTTCTCCAGCGTTCGTCAAGATCTCGTCTTTCGACCAGAAACCAGCGAGAGGGAATATACCCATGAGTGCTGCGGTACCGATAATGAATGTTGTGAAAGTGGTTGGCATATATTTACGAAGGCCGCCCATATCTTTCTTCATGTCAAAGGAGTGATGTGATCCTGAGTGCGCAACCGAACCTGAACCCAAGAACAAAAGCGCTTTAAAGAATGCGTGAGTAAAGAGGTGAAACACTGCAGCAGTCCATGCGCCCACACCGAGAGCTAACACCATGTAACCCAATTGTGAAATGGTTGAGTAAGCCAATACTTTTTTAATGTCGTCTTGAACAAACGCAAGCGATGCACCAACGAGAATGGTGAGTCCACCAATGATGACCATGGGGTTAAATGCAGTTTCACCAATGTTGAAACCTTCCCAGAAGATTGGGTATACGCGAGCACCAAGATATACACCAGCGACGACCATGGTTGCAGCGTGAATGAGTGCAGACACAGGAGTTGGTCCGGCCATTGCGTCGGGCAACCAGGTGTGGAGTGGGAATTGTCCCGACTTACCAATAATTCCGATTAAAAGCATGAGCGCAGTCATGAATAAGAACGTATGATTCACCGCGCCAGACAAAGCAGCGTTATTGATGTCGACAATGTTGAACGAACCAGTGCCCGAGGCGCGTTCGACGAGGAAGAATGTCATGATGACACCGATCAACAAACCAATATCACCCGTACGCGTCGTAAAGAATGCCTTCAACGCAGCAGCAGAGTTGTTCTTGTCTTCCCACCAGTGACCAATCAGCATGAAGGAACACAGACCAACAAGTTCCCAACCACAGAGCAACATCAATGTGTTATTCGCGAGAACCAACAACATCATCGACGACGTAAAGAGCGAGAGTGCCGCAAAATAATGTGTGTAGCGAATGTCGCCGCGCAAATACTCAACAGAATAGATATGCACCAGTGTGGAAATGATCGCAACAACGACGACCATCATGACCGCGAGACCGTCTACTTGTGTTCCGACTTGAAGATCGAACACTCCGTTACGCCACCACGTATAGCTTTGACCAAACACATGAGCCTCGGCACCTTCGGGACGAGTGATCCACTGATAAGCAACAACTGCTGCCATCACGCACACCGCAGCCATCGAAGCTAAACCGATTTCGTGGCCCTTCTTAGGAAGTTTCTTTCCGAAAAGCAAAATGAGGAAATAAGAAATTGCTGGAATGACAAAAATCAACCACGCATGGGTCAGCATCCACGGACCATGGTCCGTAAGTGAAGTGATCTGCTCGCCGACAGCATGATGTGCTTCGACAGGATGGTGTTCACCAACAGGTTCTTCACTAAGAAGTCGAGCAGCAGAGAGAACGTAAGAAGACAACATCATCTATCCTTTGAGCTGATCGAGCGTATCGAGGTTCGGAGACTTTTGATTTCTTGTGATGAGTAAAACAATACCCAACCCAACACCAATTTCAGCTGCGGCAATGGTGATGACGAACAAAGCAAACGCGAGACCGATGGGTGTTTGTGAAAATTGTGCAAACGCCACCAAGTTGATGTTGACAGCGGTGAGCATCAACTCAATACTCATGAGGATAAGAATTCCGTTCTTCCGCGCAACAACTCCATAGACACCAATCGAGAAAAGAAATGCTGCAAGGATGAGGTAGTAATTAAGTTGCATGTCAGTCCTTTCTCGCCATTACGACAGCACCGATAAGTGCACCCAAGAGAAGGACACCAACGATTTCGAAAGGGAAAACGTAATCGTAAAGAATGGACTGACTCATGGTCGCCATCTGACCGTTCTCTAACGTTTCAATTGAATTCACACCGCCGATTGCGATTATGGATCCTGCGTTGTACGCATCGACAATGAGTGCAACCAACACACCAAAAAGTCCGAGGCTCACAATATATGCAGGAATCTTTGACTCGTTATCGAGATCTTCGTTTTTGCCCATCGGTGCACGCGTCAACATAATTCCGAACAACAGCAAGACAGTGACGGCACCAATATAAATAAGTACTTGTACCCACGCAATAAATTCAGCAGCGATCAAGAGAAATAATCCTGCGGTACATGCGAGCACGGCAACTAAGTACAAAGCGGCATGAACAACATTTGTTGTGCGCACCACACCAATAGCGGCCACGCAGCTAGCTCCCGCGAGGAGGAAGAAGACAATATTTTGAATAACCATGGCTTACTTCTTTACCTTAGGCTGCACGGCGCCAGATTCGAGTGGTTCAACCTCAGGGACAGTGTTCATCCACTCACCGAGTTTGTCTTTGTCATGTAAAAGGTTTGCAATTCTAAATTCAGAGTATTCAAATTCTGGCGACCAGAACAACGCATCAAAAGGACAGACTTCCACACAAATTCCGCAGTACATACATAGACCGTAATCAATATCGAAGCGATCAAGAATGTTGACGTTGCGTTCTTTTCCACCTTCACGTCGAGGCGGTGCTTTTGTCTTGTGACCTTCAATGTAGATACACCAGTCAGGACACGAACGCGAGCACAACATACATGCCGTGCAGTTCTCTTCTTTCAGAGCAATCACACCACGCGTACGGGGTGCAGGTTCTTCTTTTTCGTGAGGGTATTGAACCGTTACGGTAGGTTGCATCATCGTGCGGAACGTCACTGACAATCCTTTGATGATTCCTGGGAGTTTCATTTTTGCCACATTAACCCCCTATACCAATACCATGAATGCGCCGGTGACAAGAATATTGAGCACAGCAATCGGGATAAGAAATTTCCACGCCAGTTTTTGAAGTTGGTCTTCGCGGAATCGCGGGTACGTGAAACGCGCCCAGAACATGAGGAAAGCAATCAACATCACTTTGGTGAACAACACAACAGGTCCAAGGAATTTCATGTATTCAGCATTCATATCAACGCCAGGAATTGTCCAACCACCCAAAAACAATGTTGCTGATATCGCAGCGAAGGCAAACGCAGTACCAAATTCACCCATGAAGAAAAAGAGGAATCGGAAACCTGTGTATTCGACCATGTAACCCGACACAAGTTCAGATTCTGCAACGGGCATATCGAAAGGTGGTTGAGTAAGTTCCGCTTGGCTCGCAATCATGAAGATGGCAAATCCAACGAACTGTGTGAGGATGAAAGGAAATCCGATTCCACTAAATCCAAATACGGAACCTTCGTGTTGCGCCGTAACGATTCCTTGCAGTGACGTTGTTTGCGCTTGCATGACAACACCAACAACAGCCAACAACAAAGGAAGTTCATACGCGATGAGCTGCGCGGCTGCACGAAGAGAACCAAGAAGTGCAAACTTAGAAGAACTTGCCCACCCAGCCATCAACACACCGATGACACTCAGCGACGACACTGCCAATGCATAAAAAACACCAACGTTAAGATCGCGCACATACATTGTCGGACCAACAGGAATTACAACATAAACAAGGAACGTCGACATCAATACAACAATGGGCGCCATTGCAAACACTTTTTTGTCCGCGTGTTCAGGCATGATGTCTTCTTTTTGCAAGAACTTCATGCCGTCACCAACGAGTTGGAACCAACCATGGAATCCACCAGGATCCATTGGTCCAAGTCGAGATTGCATGTGACTCATCATCTTCAATAAAAAGACATAACCGAGAATAAGCGCACCTGCAGGAATGATCGCAAGAACGACCATCGTTTTGATCGCCGTTGTGGTTCCCCACCCAACATCAATAGCAAGCATTACGTTACTCATCTGTCAATATCTCCCAGAATGAAATACAAACTCGCAAGGATGGTCACGATGTCTGGAACGTACACGCCTTTAAGAAGCCATGGAGAAATAGAAACGTTAGAAAAACTTGCGCTACGAATTTTTGTACGGAAAGGACCCGTCGAGTTTTTAGAATACACGTAGTAACCCATTTGTCCGAGAGGGTTTTCTGTTTCGGTCCACACTTCACCTTCAGGAACTTTGATGATGCGAGGAACTTTTGCCATCACCGGACCAGAGGGAAGTTTGTCGAGAAGTTGGCGCACCATATTGATTGATTCTCGCGTCTCTTGGAGACGCACCCAATAACGTGCAAAGGAATCACCATCAGGATGAGTCCATACTGTGAAATCGATGTCGTTATATGAAAGGTACGGCGCTCCGTCACGTCGTAAATCCCAGTCAACACCCGATGCACGAATGTTAGAACCAGAAACACCATAAGCAAGACCCACTTCGGGAGTAATAATTCCAACACCGCGAGTACGTGCTTCGAAGATTTCATTTCCGAGAACTAAGCGATCAAAATCGTCACATGATTTTGCACAGATATCGAGAACGCGCTTGCACTCTCCTGTCCATCCCCACGGAAGATCTTTATAAAGCCCACCGATACGATTGAAGTTGGGGTGGAAACGTCCACCCGTTGCAGCTTCGATCAAGTTCAAAACATATTCGCGGTCACGGAAACCATAAAAAGCTGGAGTAATTGCACCAACTTGCAATCCCATTTCTCCGAGGAACAACAAAAATGTTGAGATACGCGAAAGTTCGGTAAGAATTGTTCGAATATATTCTGCACGATCGGGAGCCTTGACGCCCATGAGTTGCTCGGCACCGTGAACGAAAGGAACTTCGTTTGCGAAACTCGACAACCAGTCAATGCGGTTAATCAACGTTGTAATTTGTGGATATGTTCGATACTCGGTGAGTTTTTCGTATCCGCGATGCATGTATCCAATAATGGGATCAGCAGAGAGAACACGTTCACCATCGAGGCGGACAACAAGACGGAGAGTTCCGTGTGTTGCAGGGTGCTGAGGACCCATATTCAAGATCATGTCGCCGTCGTCGATTTCAATATTCATTTGTGAATCTGCAATCAACGTTTGAATCTGTGGATCAATCTCGATCATTGGTGTATCCGCCATTATTCATCACCCTCATCATCAGATCCGTCGTCACCAGGCATGGGCTCAACATCGACGAGACCTGGCCACGGTTTTACAACACGAGCGAGCAATGGAAAATCTTTTCGAAGGGGAAAACCTTCAAACTCGCCCGGCAAATATAAGTGGCGAATTTCTGGGTGACCAATGAAATCAATTCCATACATTTCCCAACATTCACGTTCGTGCCAGTCAGCGCCGGGGTAAACATCTGTCCAACTTGCAACATTCAAATCATTTTCATCAACATCAACTTTGATGGTGAGTCCAACGTGCTTTGATGTTGATTGAACGTGAGAAAAAACTTGGAAACGCCCCGCAGATCCTGCAACACCGAAAGTCATTTCGCGAGGTTGTGCAGGTTGGCTTGTGTCTCCCGAACCTTCTTCGGATTCCATTGGCATGGGCATCCAATCGACTCCCGCCACAAAACTTAAATAGTCACAACCCAAAGTTTCTTTCGCGATCTTTGCGGCTTTCGCATAGCCCTCTTTCGTGACGCGAATAACTAAATCACCAAAATTGTTATCGGATTCAATAATGTCATTTCCAAAAGCAGCCTTAACATCTTTTTCCCATTGTGCTAATTCAGGAGCAACTTCGGCTGATGCTTCCGATCCTTCGGAACGAGCATCTGCAGCCAGCGATGAGACCTTAGGCTCATCGCGTTCCGGCATGGATGCCGGAGGCGAAGCCGCGAGTTCTGAAGGATCGGAAGCATCAGGCATTTGCATCTTCTTTTTTAGTCAGTTCAACAGGTACATCAGGATTTGTTGTTGAAATACCAAATTCGTTTGATGTGGGGATCGGAAATTGCGGTTGACCAAGTGTTGGCGTTCCTTTAAATCGCATTCGAAGTTCGTCGTTACCGAGTCCTTCATTTTGAATACGTTCTTGAAGTAACGTCACCGCTTGAATCAATGCTTCGGGTCGCGGTGGACAACCCGGAATATAAATATCGACAGGAATGACTTGGTCAATTCCTTTTGTCACCGAGTACGAATCCCAGTACGGTCCTCCGCAGTTCGCACACGATCCCATCGAGATGACATATTTTGGATCAGGCATTTGTTCATACAAGCGCTTAATTGCAGGAACCATTTTGTCCGTCACTGTTCCCGAGATAACAACAAGGTCCGCTTGACGCGGTGATGCTGGAAACGGAATCACGCCGATGCGCATCATGTCGTAACGAGGCGACGCTAGCGCTGCACCCATTTCAATAGCGCAACATGCAAGTCCCCACTGGAACATCCACAAAGAATATTTTCGCGAGTAGTTCAACAACCACGTAACAGGTTTGACTTGTTTTTTTTGAAGAAAACCGTTGACTGCTAAGCCCATTGGAGAAGTCCTTTACGCCAGTCGTATGCGAGTCCCAAAAGTAACACGACAAGGAAAACCGCCATCGCCCAAAAACCAAACACACCTAACCCATTGACATCAATCGCCCAGGGAAAAACAAAAACTGCTTCAACGTCGAAGATCACAAAAAGCAATGCAAAGATGTAATAACGAATGTGACTCTGACCGAATCCTCCAATGGGATCAGAACCTGATTCATACACAATGTATTTTTCGTCTTGTGGTCGGTCAGGACGAAGAAGTCGACCAGCCGCCAAAATACCGACACACATTGCAACTGCAGCGAAGAGGAAAATGGCCACTGCCAGGTAATTTCGGTAATACTCGGTCATAGGGCTCGTAGAGCTTGCCGCGTGCTCATGAGTGGCACGAATGAGAAAAGATGTCGCAAAAGTGTGCATATCCAGGTCAAAGTATATGCGGTTGGGACCTCTGAAATTGAAACTTAGATCAGGTTTTTTTCATCAACTTTTTCGAGCTGTGCTGAGAACTCCGTGTACGCATTTTCACGTGCCGTCGTGAACAAAATGTGAGCTCGAATTTTCGTCCTTTAGCTTGAGTAAAACCGAGTCACTATGAACGGTTTGTACGCTTTTATATGGTTTTAGGAAGTTCTGAGGTGTATCCACAGGCTGGTGCATGGTCAGAAAGCCAGTCCATGAACCGGTCCCGATATATCCCCGAGAACACCACCACTGCGGCGTTTCGAGAAAAATCGCCTATACAGGGCATATGCCAAGGCGACCTTCGTTGATCATAGTCATAGGCTTCCATCACGATCATCGATCCTTGGTCGTGAACAACCGTATCGAGCTGGTCGAGATCTCGACCAATCTTCCATGGCGTTGGTGTTGACGAAAGTTGGATCGAGACAACAACTGCATTGTCATGGCGATCTTGATGTAATTCATAGTGATAACCAAAACATACCGAATGCGGTGCAGAATCGTTGAGAAGAAAACCACAATACGAATCACTAGACTCCTCGACGGGTCTAAAAATAGAGTCCATTGCTTGAGTCGATAAGAGTTCGAGAATTGCAGCAAATGCTTGGTGAGATTTTTTTATCTCTTGTGGACCATGTGTCGTCCCCCACTCATACACTTCACCGGCACTGAATAACTCAGCAAATTCAGTACTAAATTCAAGTGTCATCATCAATTGTTTATATCCTGTGCGACCTTTGAAATCCATTTTCGGAATGGCGACTCGACCCTGCTCGTAAAATCGCGGATCCAAGTGAGAATCATCCTCGTCACTTAGTTCGTACAGTGTGCGATGGGTCTCGTCATCATCGAACTGTGAAAATGATTTTTTCACTACACCATGGACATGCTCAACGAGGTTGAGTTCAAAGGGATGAGGCAAGACGAGATATCCGCGCTCGTGAAGGACTGCTTGGGGCGAACGTGCAGTATCGCTAGGTCGAGTATCGGGCGTCAATTCAGTGTGCATCAGCATTAATCCTCACACATTGACTCGTTCAAACGTAAATCCCAGGCGCTGCGAACTTCGCCATTTTTTATTTGCACCGGTGAGTGCACTGGATTTTCCTTTAGAATGCATCCCCATGAGTACCCGCCGAGCCTTCGTTTTATCTGGTGGTGCCAATATGGGATGTGCGCAAGTGGGGATGATGCGCGCACTCTTCGAGCACAACATCACACCTGACCTGTTGGTGGGAACATCTGTTGGAGCACTGAATGCATGTGCCGTTGCGACAAATCCAACTCTCGATGGCGTCAATGACCTCGCTGAACTCTGGGAAAGTTTGACAAGTGCGGATATTTTCCCAGGCGGAAACTTATCAAGGGCATGGAATATTGCAAAACGAGGAACGTACTTAGTTGACAATTCTGGTTTAGCCCGAGTGATCGAACGTGCAACACCGATTCGAGATCTTGCTGATCTGCAGATTCCTGTGAGAGTCGTTGCATGCGATTTATCGACCGGTGAAGAAATCGTGTTCTGTCGAGGACCGTTAAAAGATATCTTGCTCGCCTCTGCTGCATTGCCCGGCGTCTTTCCACCCATGACAATCGATGGACGTGTGTTAGTCGATGGCGGTGTTGTTGATGCAGTACCGATTTGGCATGCCCTCAGCGAAGACATCGATGAGATCTATGTCTTGAACGTTTCGGGTGGAGGACTGATGAGAAATCTCCGGTCCCCTCTTGATGTGATGACGCGCGCTTTTTCAATCTCGCGAAGTCAGCGATTTGATGTTGAGTCTCGACATGCAATGCACAATATGGAAATTCATGTATTACCGAGACCAACAGACAGACGCGACATGTACGATTTCAATGACTCTGCACGACTCTTGGAAGAAGCGTATAAATTAACGTACGCATATCTCGATGTGAACAGACTCCCCCACATCAAAAAGAAAAAACGTTTCTGGTCTTTCCTCTCATCGTAAAGAGGCAAAAGTATTCAACGCTCGGTGTGATGCGAGTTACAAGACGTGGGTGAATCCGGTAATGAGGGCTGGGAAAACTCCCCACACTATCGTCATCGCGACGCTCATCCCGATTGCAATCGCCGTTGATGGAGCAACAACATAGGGTGACGGTTGCACATCGTCGTCAGGCCCAAACGAATCTGAGTACATCGATAAAACAATGCGCAAATAAAACGCTGCAGCAATCACCGTTGCGATCAAAACAAGCAATCCTGTGATATAAAATTTGCTATCGAGCGCAACACGGAAGACTTCAAATTTCGCAATGAATCCACTCGTCAGAGGAATACCTGCTTGAGCAAAAAGCAATATCGTGAACGAACCTGCAAGGTAAGGATTTGTTTTTGCTAATCCCTTGGTCACAATTATCGAATCGTTTTGTTCGTTGCTTCCAGACAGAACCGAAATGATCGCAAACGTACCAGCAACAATGAACGCATAGATAACAGAGTATGTAATGACAGCCTGCATCGATGTATTCGTTCCACCTTTTAATGCAAGCAAAATATACGCGGTATGTGTAATGGAAGAATATGCAACTGCTCTTTTAATATTTCCTTGTCGCAAAGCAACAATCGAACCAACAAGCGCGGAGAGCACCGTGACCACCGTCAACACAATGCGACCCGTTGATCCCGTGGGAGACATATCAATTGCGCCGGACGACACAATACGAACAAGCGCTACGAAAGCGACCAACTTTGTTGCCGCCGACATGAAGACAACAACAGGAGATGGTGCACCTTGGTATGCATCGGGTGACCAAAAATGAAAGGGTACGGCTGCAACTTTGAATAGCAGACCCACCAGAATCAACACCGTCGAAATTGCAGCAATAGATGTTGTTTCTGCCAGAGGATTGAACGCTGTTGATCCCGAAAGGCCGTAGTGCAAAGCAATTCCATAGAGCAATATCGCTGAGGACACTGCGCCCATGATGAAGTATTTGAATCCGCCTTCGAGCGAGCGCACACGTCGACGGTCAAATGCAGTTAATACATAGAGCGGTATGGAAAATACTTCGAGTGCTACGAACATCCCCATGAAATCATTCGCCATCACCATTGCGAACATACCTACAGCTGCGCACATAAGCAGAATATAAAATTCAGCAGCAGGGATATCATCGCGCTTTTCAAGATAAGTTATGGATACGAGCGTCGCAATAATCACGACGGCGCAGATAACAAAAATGGAAAGTGCTGATGTTCGGTCAGTGCTCACTAAACCAGAAAGAGTTGTGAGATCACTTGTTTTGAGCTTGCCGATATCAAATTGTCTCCAACGAACTGCTTGAGATATCAGAACAATTGCTGCAACAATAATACTAAGGCCAGCTCCGACTTTTCGATGGAGAACATAATTTGTTCGCACAAGTGAGCGGAACATGATGAGGGCGCACAGCGAAATTGTAAATGCAATGACGGGGAAAAGCCCGAAGAAAGAAACGTCACCGATTTTCATTAGTGATCACCTTTCGTTTCGACCTCATGTTCAGGTACTCGATGTTCAACCTCGCTCGTATCGATTGTTTTTTGATGAGAATACACAGCAACATGTTCAGAAAGTTTCTTGACCGAAGGGTTGATGCGATCCAACATAAATTGTGGAGCAAGCCCAAGATACAAACTCAAGGCAAGGAGAGGAACAACGCACATCAATTCACGAGCGTTGATATCTTTCATGGCTTTATCGGCTTCTTGAGGTTCACCTGTGAACACGCGCTGGTAAGCCCACAAGAGGTACAGCGCAGCGAAGATCACACCCGTTGCCGCAACAACGACATACCAGCGGTGCGTAGTGAACGCGCCGAGCATCGAGAGGAACTCGCCAACAAAACCAGAAAATCCTGGCAGACCAATAGACGCAAAAGTCGCAATGAGAAATGCGCCGCCCAAGATGGGAGCAACTTTCGCGAGACCGTGAAACGCAGAGATGTCACGCGTGTGGCGTCGGTCATACATGACTCCAACTAGCGCAAAAAGTGCTCCCGTTGTGAGACCATGACTGACCATTGTAAAAATTCCACCGGAGAATCCTTGTTGCGTCAACGCAGCGAGACCCAACATGACGAATCCCAAGTGTGAGATGGATGAGTACGCAACAAGACGCTTAAGGTCGGGTTGCATCGTCGCCACGATGGCACCGTAAATAATGCCGATCACCGATACCGCCAACAAAACCCACATCAGTCGATGAGCAGCATAGGGAAAGAACGCAATTCCAATGCGTAAGAATCCATACGTACCTAATTTCAAAAGTACACCCGCCAAGATGATTGAACCTGCCGTCGGTGCTTCCGTGTGTGCATCAGGCAACCAAGTGTGCAACGGAAAGAGTGGAACCTTGACAGCGAATGCAATCGCAAAACCGGCGAACAACCACATCTGCGCAGTGTGAGAAACATGTTCACTTCCATAGTGCATCAAAGTATCGATTGCGAAACTCCACGTACCGCTATAGCGAGCGTTCATGGAAGCTAACACCAACATAGCAGCAAGGAAGAAAATCGATCCACCCATAGTAAAGAGGAAGAACTTTGTTGCAACTCGTTTTGCATCCCCATGTCCAAAGCCCGCAATAAGGAAGTACATCGGAATGAGAACAAGTTCAAAACCGACAAAGAACAAGAACAAGTCGCGTGCTACAAAAACAACAATGACTGCTGACTGCAAAACAAGGAGCCATGCAACAAAACTTCTTTGGTTGTGAGTGATGGACTCAGAAATCAAAATCGCAATGGGGAAAAGCAGTGCTGTTAACACAACGAGGAACAAGCTGATTCCATCGACACCTAGCGAAAACGAAATGCCGAGATCTTTAATCCATTGGTGACTTTCGGATGCTTGATACCCCGCTTGGCCTCTATCGAAACTGAACATGAGCCACAGCGCAAAACCAAAGACCGCGCTTGTAACAACAAGTCCAAGAGCGCGTGCCACCCACGCTTGCGATTTGGGCAAGAAAACAACAATCGCAGCTCCCAGCAAGGGAACAAAAATCATTGCGCTCAACACGGGAAAAGAAAGATTATTCACAGCAGCGACCTCAAGGTGGTTCATCTATTCACTCCCAGAACAACTAACGCAACAAGCACAAAGGTTGCTCCTGCAAAAAATAAGAGATAGCGTCGCACAAAACCAGCGTGAATTTTTCGAATTGTTTTTCCACTTGCCGTCACACCATTCGCCAATGCACTCGATGCACCATCAACAACCTTCGGTTCAAAACTAAAAGAAATTGCATTGAATAACTTTGTTCCTACGCCCGACACGAAAGCAGCCACAGCAGTGTTGATGTAAAAAGCATTGGAAGAAATCGCATGTATTGGACCCATGAAGGACAATGGTTCATCAGTCGAGTCCGTTGGTCGTTTCTTGTACATCTTTATTCCGATAGCAATACCCACAAAGGCGAGCAACAATGAGACCGTCGCCAAAACGATTCCCTGACTTTCCGTAAATGGTGCGATGTGTGCTTCTCTAGCACCTTCAATTGCGGGTTCGATAAAGCGTGCAAAGTCTTCACGTGAACTGAATGGCAAATTGATTAATCCTGCAACCACAGCAAAGATGCTGAGAACTAAAAGAGGAATTGTCATTGTCTTGGGAGACTCGTGCGGTATTGCTTTCGATTCACCGTAACGTGGCGTGCCGTAAAAGACCATGCGAAGTTGTCGAGTCATATAAAACGCTGTTAATAATGCCGTGATAAGTCCAAGAGTCCATAGTGTTGTTCCAAAAATTCCACCGCGTTCGTATGCAGCGCCAAGAATTTCATCCTTACTCCAGAATCCTGCGAAGGGGAAAACACCAGCGATTGCTAACCAACCAACGATAAAGGCAAAGCCTGTTATGGGGAGAAGTTTTTTCAAACCTCCCATGAATCGCATGTCTTGTTCATCAAAATGATTTTCATGTCCGACTTTATGCATGGCATGAATAACAGAACCTGCCCCTAAGAAAAGAAGTGCTTTGAAGAACGCGTGTGTGACAACGTGGAAAATCGCACCAGAATAAGCACCCACACCAATGGCGAGAAAAGTGTATCCCAATTGAGAAATGGTGGAATAGGCAAGCACGCGCTTGATGTCATTTTGCGTTAACGCACAAATTGCAGCATAAAGTGCAGTGATCACACCGACAATGGCGATGACGTTGTTGGCCGTGACATTAGCGGCACCAATGAGTGGAGACATGCGCACCATCACATACACACCAGCGGTCACCATGGTGGCCGCGTGAATCAAAGCCGATACAGGAGTTGGTCCTTCCATTGCATCGGGTAACCAAATATGGAGCGGAAACTGTGCACTCTTTCCCATGGCACCGATAAAGAGGAGAAGAACAATTGCTGTCGCTGTCATTTCTGGAACATGAGATGCACTCTCTTGGATGTGCGTATACGAAAGTGAACCCAACGAAGGAGAAACAACGATCAGGAACATCGCCAACATGAATCCGACGTCGCCGACGCGGTTCGTAATGAACGCTTTTTTACCGGCCGTTGCGGCGCTGGGCTTTTCAAACCAGAAAGAGATGAGGAGATAAGAGCAGAGTCCAACGCCTTCCCATCCAAGGAAAGTAACGAGAAGGTTTTCTCCCAAAATCAACGTCAACATGGCTCCTGCGAAGAGGTTCAGGTAAGCAAAGAAGCGCGAGTAACGAGGGTCACCTTCCATATACCCAATGGAATAGATATGAATCAGCGTTGCAACGAAGGTGACGAAACCAACCATGGTTATTGTAAGCGGGTCGACCATGGTGCGAAGTTCAACAGTGAAATTTCCTACTTGCATCCAGGTATATCCCTGGCTCACAACGCGACGGACTTCTTCGGAGTGCATCGAATGCAGCGCCATGAAGGACAAGATCCACAAAATGAATGTTGATCCCATGGCACACGTCGCGATGATTGCGGAAACTATTGGCTTGAGGCGTTTGCCACCAAGCAGAAGAAATATCGAAGAGATAATCGGGATGACCGGGATCAGCCACGAATACTTAAGAAAGTCAGCACTCACGACGCACTTCCCTTGCTATCACTTCTTTCCAGGGCCAGGTCCTGGAAAGCATCTGATTCGGCCATGAGAGAAATATCATCTGGGCTTGTTGTTTGTTTGCGCTTAAAGATCGCAACCATGAGAGCAAGTCCCACTGCTACTTCTGCAGCAGCAACAACAAGAATGAAAAAGACGGCAACTTGTCCGGCGACATCATTGAGCTCTTTGGAATATGCAACGAACGTAAGGTTGGCGGCGTTGAGCATCAATTCAATACTCATGAACATCACAAGTGCATTTTTTCGGATGGACACACCAGTCAAGCCAATACAAAAAATGATGGCGGCAAGAACAAGGTAATGAGTAGTTGTGATTGTCACTTCATCACCTCGCTTGCATCGTCGATGGTGTCGTTGACATCTTCGTCGATGAGGTCAATTGTTGTCGTCGCTCGTCGAGCAAGAACAACGGCACCGATCACAGCACCAACAAGAAGCACTGATGTTAACTCGAAGATCCACACGTACTTCGTGAATAGTGATTCGGCAACAATTTCAACGTTACCCAGTCCGTCGCGTTTCAGTGGACCAGTCACGCTCCGAGCACCTTGCGCCCATTTTGTTCCACCCACCAACAACAATGTTGCAGCTAAAAGAACAGAGATAAAAGTTGCTAATAATTTCTGATGCGGGAGAGGGTCAGCACTTTCGCCTTCGTTGTCGTCAACTCCAAGAAGCATGATGACAAACAGAAAGAGAATAACAACAGCACTTGCATACACAATCACTTGAACGGCAGCAGCCAGATCAGCACCGAGCAATACGTAACAAACAGCTATCGACATTAACGACATGACAAGAAACATGGCACTATGCACAGGGTTGCGAGCCGCAATGACTCCAACTGCTCCTGAGATCATCGTGAGCGCACACAAATAAAAGATAACGGTCACCATTATGAATCTTCCTTTGTTTGCCCGACTTCAGGAGGACGAACACCAAATCCACGTTCACCGCTCCACCCAACTTCACCAACATAAGTGGAGTCACCGCTTGGTGCAGTTGCGCGCATCCATGCAGACGTGTTGTCATCTTCGTGGCCGTGCCATAATTCCCATGGCATTCGTTGTGCGCGTCCGTTATCGTCAACAACAAGTTCATTTTTTGTGTAGATGGCATCGTTGCGATTAGTAAAAGAAAATTCGAAAAGTTTTGATTCTGTAATTGCTTCTGTTGGACAAGCTTCTACACACAAATCGCAGTGAATACAGCGCAAATAATTGATCTCGTAGATATACCCGAATCTTTCACCCGGTGACGTTGGGTTTTCAGGATCGTTATCTTTTCCTCGAACATAAATACAATTTGCCGGACATACACCTGCGCACAATTCACATCCGATGCACTTTTCCATGCCATCTTCGTATTTATTTAAAACATGACGACCATGAAAACGTAGAGGCTTTTCTCTTTTTACTTTCGGATACTTGCCTGTAACTTTTTTCTTAAAAACTTGAGCAAGCGTGATCTTAAAACCGGTGAGTTGACCCATTATGCGCTCCCTCCTTCAAAGGCATCTTCGCCTTCTTTGGGTAGGCATGCACGCAAAACATAATAAATTCCAAATGAAATTGTAACGGCAGCAACAGCTGTAAATGTTGCGGTCACTTGTCGAGCGCTCAAAGATCCAACGTTGACGTTTATAAATGCCCATTCGTAAGCTCGTGATGTTCGCAATACCAACATAGTCACAACCCACAAGAACGATGCTTCAATAAGGTACTTCCACCCCACTTGCATGAGCTGGTCGTATCGAAGGCGCGGGAGAGATGCACGAAGCCACACTGTTCCATAGAGGAGGAGAAGGAGTTTGGCCAAGAACCAAAAACTTGGCATCACCCATACATTGAACCAACCGTTGGCAGGAAGAAAACCAAGTGGCGGTCCCGAAGGTCCACCCAAAAATAATGTCACAGCAACTGCACTCATGGTGATGAGGTTCATAAATTCTGCAAGAAAGAAAATCGCAAAACGAATACCTGTGTACTCCGTGTGGAAACCACCGACAAGCTCTTGCTCTGCTTCCACTAAATCGAAGGGAGGATGATTTGTTTCTGCAACTGCTGCAATTAAAAAAAGGATGAATGAAATAAATGCAGGAATAATGAACCAACTCCACAGTGGCCAATCACCAATGTTCGACATTGCCCATGTTCCCTGTTGCTGTGTTTCGACGATGACATGGGTCGATAGCGAACCGGATTGAATAACTGCACCAATAACAGCCAATCCCAACACTGCTTCATAACTTAAAAGTTGTGCGCTTGCCCGTACCGATCCCAAGAGTGGATATTTCGAACCCGAAGACCATCCCGCTAAAAGAATTCCGTACAGTCCCAAGCCCGACATCATGAGCAACCACAAAATTCCCATGGGAACATCAACGAGTTGAAGGTTTGTAACATGGCCCGCAATAGTTACGGTTCCGCCAATAGGGATAATTGCAAAAGCAAGAAAAGCGGGGATCATTGCAAAGTACGGCGCAAGACGGAACATGCTGCGATCGGCATTATCGGGAATGGATTGTTCTTTGAAAAATAGTTTTGTACCATCTGCCAACGTTTGCAAAAGTCCAAACGGACCAGCCGACGCAGGGCCGATACGGTTCTGCATATCCGCAATCACTTTCCGCATGAACCAGACGTAGAACATCACGCCGACAAGCAACACAACAAAAATCGCAACTGCTTTACCAACGATGATCGACACTGTCGTGAAATCGAGAGAACTCGAATCAAGAGGATCATTCGATGCAACAAAAGCGCTCAGCAAGTTACTTACCTTCTACTCTCAAATCGGTGACGGCCTGGTCAGCATCAACTAATGCTCGCAATGGATGACCTGCACTCATCACAGCAACTGCAACACCCCGCATCACATTTTTATCAGGCACGACACGAACATCAGCAGAGCCAATATCGGTTTTGACACGGACAAGGTTATCTTCACGAAGAGAAATGGATTCAATATCTTTGGGATGAATCCGAACAACATGGTTTTCGTTCTTCTTTGCGACCGGAGCCAACGCGTGCGATTCATTCTTTAGCGTCGAAGGTCCGTGGTAAGAATCGGCGAAGACAAGACGAAGTGCGTACTGGTCAAGATGGTGTGCGCGGGCTTCTTTTCGGTCGAACGCTGTTTCGATCATGTCGGCAAAGTGAACATTTGCACTGGGGTGATGTTCTTCACGGTTCAATTCTTGAACAGGGTCCTCGTCTGCATGAGCTTTTGACGCAATCGGTTCCCAACTTGGAGTATCGACGAGTGGCGCAACAGATTTCACGAGCACATCTTTATTTTCATCCACGGGAATAATTGCGCCGTCACGTGCACGCGCGAGCACTCCTGTTGTGAGATGCGCAAACGAAGGTGCAACGCGTGCAATTTCGTTTGTGACATCATCGGCTGATTCGTTGGTAGTTTCAACATCCAATCGCTCCGCGATCAAATTAGCAATCTTCCAATCATCGAAAACATTTCCTTGAGGCGCAACCACTTGAACAACACGCTGGACGCGTCCCTCAATGTTGGTTACTGTTCCCTCTTTTTCATTTCGCACTGTTGTTGGAATGAAAATGTCTGCATGAGCTGTCGATTCGTTAACGAAACAATCCAGCGCAATCACCGTCTCGCATGCTTCGAGTGCCTTGCATGCTCGTGCGGCGTCACCGAAATGAGCAATGGGGTTTGCTCCGATTAAGAAAAGGATTTTCACATCGCCGGCAATCGCTTTATTGAGGATAGCCGACGTTGTGCTCTCGTCATATGCGCCCGTTGTTGTGGGTGTTCGTGGCCAATCACCGACACTATCGACCGATGCATCGTTTACTCTTCCGGGCAGCAATCCAGGAGCAAGGCCCATTTCATACGCGCCGGAAATATTGCTTGTCGAAATCGCAGGAAGAAGATATACATCTTGATGAGAAAGAAGTTCTTGAACAAGTTCCGTAAATGTCGATGCGTTTTGTGCTGTGTTGACATCGCCAGCAATAAGAATAATTTTTCCGTTCGATGACGACTCGTCAAGAGAGCTCAACTCTTCAAGAACGGCTTTTTGTGCTTGCTTTTTATCACCAGGAATAAGGTCAATGTGAACTGCACTTAATGCGTTTGTTGACGTGTAGGCAGAGTTCACATCAATGAGAGGAACTTTGTTTTCTGTCACTGCTTTGCGAACGCGCAAGAAAAGGATAGGAAGCGATTCTTTAATGTCGGTGCCGAGTGTAATGATTGCGCGCGCATGATCGAGATCAGAAATTCGTGCACGCTGTGCAGAAAGAATGACATCCGCAGGAAGAGAGTTACCGACTTGTGCATCCACGAGTGACGTTCCGATGACACCTTTTGCGAGTCGCGAAAGTGAATACGCATCTTCGTTCGTACCGTGTGCTCCACCCAAGAAAGCAATTGATTCGCGTCCATGATCTTCAATAGCTGCGCGGATTGCATTTGCAGCAGCATCGATTACGTCGTTGAGGTGTGCATCATAACGGCGAGACTTCTCCACAATAAATGGTGCGCGAACACGTTCTTCTGACTGGGCAAAATCAAAACCATAACGACCGTTGTCACATAACCAACCTTGGTTAATGGGCTCAGAATCCACACCCAAGAAACGCACCATTTCGTTGCGTGATGTTTGTGCGGTTCCTTTACATCCAGACGAACAACCGGTACACGTTGTCTCTACGCTGGTGAGATCCCACGGTCGTGAATTGAAACGGTACGGTTCTGCGGTCAAAGCACCTACAGGACAGATCTGAACAATATTTCCCGAAAAATATGACGCAAATGGATCTCCGGGGAATGTATTGACTTCGGTTTTGCCGCCACGTTCTACAAAAGTAATGAGTGGGTCGCCCGCAACGTCATCTGCGAAACGTGTACAGCGAGAACATTGGATACAACGTTCACGATCGAGAAGAACATGGTCAGAAATTTCAATCGGCTTTTCCCAGTGGCGTTTTTCTTCCACGAAACGAGATTCACCCGGACCAAATGCAAGTGTTTGATCCTGGAGAGGACACTCTCCTCCTCGGTCACAGACGGGGCAATCGAGGGGGTGATTGATGAGAAGGAATTCGAGGACGCCCTCTTGAACTTTGTCGACATTATCTTTTTGGAAATGTACCACCATGTCTTGTGCAACAGGTGTCGTGCAGGCAGGCGGCAATCCGCGCACACCTTCGACTTCAACCAAACACATGCGGCACATGCCGACGGGCTTCAAGCGATCGTGGTAACAAAAACGAGGAATAAAAACACCGGCGCGTTGTGCGGCAGTAATGAGGAGCTCACCTTTTTCGGCGACGACTTCTTGTCCATCGATCGTCAGCGTCACAGTGTCATCATCAGTTTTTTGAACGTCTGGTTCTGTCGTCGTCATGCTGACACCTCCTCTTTCCCTATTATCTCGTCCGAAGAGAGAGAAGAGGACGCTGTGCAACGCTCGAGAACTTCATCACGGAAGAATTTATTCAAACTCACAACACAGCTCACAGCGCTAGGACCGAGCGGACAAATAGTTGTCTGTGAGAAAGGCGCGTTCAGCCCAGGAGAAATGTTGTCACCCACATCGAGAAGCATGTCGAGATCGCTTGCACGTCCTTGACCATGCGACATTCTGTATAAAACCTTTTCCAGCCAGCCGGTGCCTTCACGACACGGCGTGCACTTCCCGCAACTTTCGTGAGCATAAAATTTTGCGAGACGCCACGCCACAAGAATCGGATCTGTTGTTTGGTCGTATACCATCACTGCGCCAGAACCAAGCATGACACCAAAGCGTGTACCCACTTCATCCATGTCGAGCGGGCAGTCGAGATGCTCATCGCTTCCTATCAGCCACTGCGAAGATCCACCGCCAGGAATAAAGAACTTTATTTTTCCATCGTTACGAATTCCGCCCGCAAGATCGTCGATGAGTTGGCGGAAAGTTATCCCAAGTTCCACTTCATAGTTTCCAGGTTTGTTGACATGACCAGAGACAGAAAAAATTCTCGTTCCTGTTGACTTGTTGACGCCGAGCTCGGCGTATTTGTCTCCACCCATATCAATAATGTGAGGAACCGTTGAAATCGTTTCGACGTTGTTGACCACGGTGGGTTTTGCATACAAACCTGCAATCGCTGGGAACGGTGGACGCAAACGTGGCATTCCTCTTTCACCTTCGAGCGATTCAATCAGTGCTGTCTCTTCACCACAGATATAAGCACCAGCACCACGATGAATCACAATGTCAAGGTCGAAACCTGAACCTTTAATATTCTCACCGACAAATCCTTTTTCTTTTGCTTGTTCTAAAGCTGCGCTGAGACGATCGTATGCATGAGCTAGTTCACCGCGAAGATAGATGAACGCTTTGTTCGATTTAATTGCGAAGGCGGAACAAATAATTCCTTCGATCAGCTGATGGGGATCTCGAACGATCAACATGTGATCTTTAAATGTCGACGGTTCGCCTTCGTCAGCATTGATGACAAGATAGCGAGGGAAAGAATCGGGCGGCAAGAATGACCATTTCATTCCGGTCGGGAATCCACCGCCGCCTCGGCCACGAAGACCCGATGTTTTCACGTGCTCAATAATGTCATCGGGGTTCATTTTTAATGCACGTTGCGCGACGTCATATCCACCATGAGAAATGTAAGTATCGATGTTATGGTTGTCGTCACTCTCGTTCATGCGACGCGTAATAATGCGTGTTTCCGTCACGGCCATCACAATTGCCCCTTTTGTTCGCGGGTCTGATCCGCGAACGAAGCGGATGAAGCGGACGAACCGGACAAAGTGCGTGCTTGTCGTTCCCCACTCTTGTATTCTTCAACGACTTCAACTGCCTGATCAGGCGTTACATTCTCAATGAATTCATAATTCACTTGGAAACATGGCGCGCCGTCGCATTTAGCAAGACATTCAACTTCTTCGATTGTCACGTCAGCATCGGTGGCATATTCTTCGACAAGTTTTTCGTGGATTTCCGGTCCTCCCACAACGAGACACGTAACGTTTGTACAAACCGATACCAAAAATTTTCCTACCGGTTCGCGCTTGAACATCGTGTAGAAAGAACACGTACCGTTCACTTCCGCTGGTGTCACCGAAACGAGTTCAGCAATTTCACGCATTGCATCTTCACTCAACCAACCATCTTGGTCTTGCGCTAAGTGAGCCAACGGCAAAATAGCGGATTTCGTATAAGGATATTGCGCAATAATCGAGAGCGCTTTTTCACGATTTTCTGAGGTAAAAGCCATTAACGATCCACCTCACCCATAATCGGATCCACACTGGAAATAACAGCTACAGCATCAGCGAAGTAGCGGTCTTTCATCATCGGAACCATGGTTTGTAAATTATAAAAGCTTGGTCCGCGCACATGCATACGCAACGGCTTCGACGATGAATCCGAAACGATGTAACAACCGATTTCTCCACGTGGAGATTCAACAGCTGCGTACGTTTCGCCCGCGGGAACTTTGAATCCTTCTGTAAAAAGTTTGAAGTGATGGATCAATGCTTCCATGGATTCGTCGATACGTGCACGAGGCGGAGGTGTTACTTTTTTATCTTGAACGCGGTAGTCGCCCTTGGGCATTTTTTCTACGCACTGCTTAACGATTTTTATCGATTCAAGAATTTCGTAGAGACGAATGCGGTAACGATCAAACACGTCACCGTTTGTCGTGGTGATGACATCAAAATCAACTTCGTCGTAAGCAAGATAGGGTTGTTCTTTGCGAAGATCCCAGTTATATCCCGTCGATCGCAAGATCGGACCCGTCGCGCTGAGCGCGAGTGCATCTTCGGTTGAAAGGATTCCCACTCCTACCATTCGCTCCTGGAAAATGGGGTTTCCTGTTAACAACGCATTGTATTGATGAACACCTTTTTCAACAATATCGCACAAATCAAGAATGTCCTTCTTCCATCCATCGGGAAGGTCAGCTGCAATTCCCCCCACGCGAATAAAGTTGTGGTTCATACGCAAGCCAGTAATTTTTTCGAGAACACGGAGTGCCTCTTCACGTTCGCGCCATCCATAAATCATCATCGAAACTGCACCGATGTCCATACCATTAGTTGCTTGAAATAAAAGATGCGAAGAAATTCTGTTGAGTTCCACTAAAAGCATTCGAGCCCATGTGGCGCGTTCAGGTATTTCTATACCAAGCAATTTCTCAGCAGCAAGACAGTACACGAGCTCATTGCTCAACGGTGATGCATAGTCCATTCGAGTGACATTCGTGCAGCCTTGAACATACGTGAGTTCTTCACCCGTTTTTTCCATTCCCGTGTGGAGATAGCCCACGATGGGTTTCGCATCGAGAACAATTTCACCATCGAGTTCAGCCATCACGCGGAGCACACCGTGAGTTGAAGGGTGTTGTGGCCCCATGTTGATCACCATGGTCTCATCAGAAACGTCTTCTGGCCATGGACCGCCCGTCATCACGATTTCTTTTTTCTGATAGAGCTGTTCACCCTCGTCTGTTTGAGCGAAAAGTCGCTCATTCACACCCTCATTTTCCAGGGCCTGGCCCTGGAAAGCAGTCATAGCTTCACCTCTCGATCACGAGGAGCTAAATCGTCAGAAAAGTTCACTGGAATTCTTGCAGGAGCATCGTCTTTGCGGAGTGGATGACCTTCCCACTCATCGGGCATCAGAATGCGTGTCATGTCCGGGTGTCCAACAAAATCGATTCCGAACATATCAAATACTTCACGTTCACCAAAGTTTGCTCCAGGAAAAAGATCGCAAATGGTGTCAACACTCGGTTCGTGATCGTTGATAGGAACGATAAGGCGTATCCGCTCATTACGTTTGTGTGAAATAAAATTCGCAACAACTTCAAATCGCTGTGCAACAACACCCTCAACGTGAATACGATCCGGTGCACCAAGATAATCAACCGCTGTGACATCAAGACACATCACAACATCGCAATCAGATTGTAAAAAGGCAACAGCTGGTTTATATGTTTCTTTGTTCACATAGAAAACATCTTGACCATGTGAATCACGGTAAATTGCATCGTGAAATTGTGCTGCAAGGTCTGTGGCTAATGAATTCATACAGACACCTTGCGGACTGTTGGGTTGGGTAGAAGTTTTCCTCCACCCGTTTGACCATCGAGTTGAGGAGATTGAATACCCAAACCTTTTTTGCCCGACTCACGACGTTTAAGAATCTCACCATTTTTTACGGCTTCGTGAAGCGTTAAAATTCCATGCATCAATGTTTCTGGACCCGGTGGACATCCTGGAACATACACATCGACGGGAACAATTTGATCGACACCTTGCACAATTGCGTAGTTGTTAAACATTCCACCCGAACTCGCACAGACGCCCATCGAAATCACCCATTTAGGTTCTGCCATCTGGTCATAGACTTGTCGTAAAACGGGAGCCATCTTTTGACTTACTCGACCAGCCACGATCATCAAATCTGCTTGACGAGGAGACGCACGGAAAACTTCCATTCCAAAACGCGCTAAGTCATAGTGCGCTGCACCCGTTCCCATCATCTCAATCGCGCAGCACGCCAAACCAAAAGTTGCTGGCCACATAGAGTTCTTGCGCGCCCATTGCACCATATCCTCTAGGCGACCGGTCAAAAAGTTATGCGAAACAGCTTCAAGGCCCATTATGCATCACCCGTTTCTGTAGCTGCAGGTGAATCGTCTTCAGAACGAGCATTTGCAGCGAGCGATGAGACTACAGGCTCATCGCGTCCCGAAGGGCGCGAAACCGCGAGTTCTGAAGACGATTCACCTGCAGCTACAAATCCTTGGGATCGAGTAATTGGTGTTAGCAGTGAGGAGACTTTGGGGGTGAGAGGTCCGAAGTTGAGTGCACCGCTCGAGAGAAGGTATGCGAACGGGACGAGAAGGATCAGAAGGAAGATCGCCATGACAGCGAGCCCGGCGGAACCGAGGCCGGCAATTTCGATACCGTTGACTTCGCGGCGAACAAAAATCGTCACAAAGGGATAGAGAAAAATAATTTCAACATCAAGAATGATGAAGGCAATAGCTAAGAGATAGAACTTCACGCCGAAGCGTCGTTGCGTATCATTCTCCGGGACGATTCCACATTCATACGGTGCAGTTTTCGCCATTGTCCGACGTTTGGGTCCGAGCAATGTTGATGCAAGGAAAGAACCACTCAAAAAAAGCATTGCGATACCAAAAAAGATCACAATGGGCAGGTACGAACGGATCATAGTGTTGTCTCTGTTTTATTTTTTGTCGTCGGAGTTATCGCGTGTCTTGTTTTTCCTTATGCGATCCATTGTAAACATTCCGATAGCCGAAGCTACAACTACAAGAAAAAGAATGACAAAAGCGAAGCCACCGCCACCAGGTTGCGTTCCTCCGCCTTGTTCTCCCGATGCGTCAACAATCACACCACCGCGGTCATCACCACATGACGTGAGAAAAAGCATGACCGAAACGAGAATGAGATACCGAGTCGAGCGCGAGGGAAATAAACGTACAAAGGTCTTCATCAGGCATCCACCAACTCATCGGAATCTTCTTTTGGCTCATCGTCGGTCGACGCGTCAGATTCTTGTTCAGCCAGTTTCTTTGCTTCGCGAAGATCACGCTCTCGCCAATAGAGAGCTAAAACGAATATTGCACAAAGCGTTCCTGCACCTAAGAACAAGAACAGCGGTGGTTGACGGAGTGAACCGAGATCTTTTTCCAGAATTAAAAATCTGTGGTTTTCTTCTGCTCCCTCGGATGTATCACACGTCGAACGGAAAGCAGATTCAGATTTTTCTGCATCTAATTGACAATATTCCGCAACTGCGAATTGCGGGGTGTGACGAAATTCAAAGTGGAGTGGATTCGGTGTTGATCCGCCAACTTCAAATATATTTGTCACAATAACATCTGCCTTGGGGAGGTCTTCGGCAATGGCTTCTGGTTGTTCAACCTCAGAACCTTCTGCTGGAACAGCCAAAAATGTATCGGCTGCTGCTTTCACATTGGCGTACTCAGTCGATGTGAGTTTCACACCCTTCACCTGAATAGTTTTCACGGCATCGATGTCGGAATCTTTGATCGATTGAACAATCCCAATTGCTTTCCACTGCGATTGACGTCCTTTGAATACGTTCAGTGGTGTTGCAGTCGTCGCCCACAACACAGCAAGAAGAGTAATAAATCCTGTAAGCACAGTTCCAACAACCAGAAATCCTAAACGTGAACCAATATTTGTTGCGAGAAGCAAATACGTTGATCCGAAGAACATACCGATACCTGATAGAACAACCAACCACCCAAGGGTCAATGGATACCATGTTGTTTTTTCGATGGCTTCGTTAGCGAGCATCCACATGGCTACTTGCCTTTCTGATCTGTTGAACTATTAGCAAGAACACCAGAACCAAGGTTACGAACTCCCAACGAGTTCTGGCCTGAGCCCGACAAGTCGTTACGCTCGTACTCAACGATTGCATTGATTTCCTCATCCGTCAGAGTTCGTCCTGTCGGAGTATTGAATCCAGGCATTCGACCCGTTCCGATTCCGCGTGCACCGTAGGGCGCCTGGAATATTGAACCTGCAGCAATGAAGTTAAATTGATCCGTTGCGCTGGTGAACTGTCGTGTCACTCCACCGCCTTCGCCGGTACCCGTCAAGCTAGGACCAAACGCACCTGTTCCCTGTGGAGCAGGCAACGCGATCCGCGCATTGCTTGGTGTGAAATATGACCAACCCTTTGTATGGCAACGTGCACAGTTTGATTCGAAAAGAAGTTGTCCGTCAGATTCTCCTTGCAATTGTGCAAGTCGTGCTTTCGAATTCTTTAATGCCTCGGGAGCAAAAATTGTTTTTGTTGCTTTTGCCGTAGCAAGAGCATCTCTTGCTTCAAGAAGATTCAGTGCAACATTTTTCAGACGTTGAACTTCTACCAGCTCGTTATCAAGATCACCAATAGAGGCTTTATACTTTTTACCTGTTGCTTTGCTGAGAGTACTGAGAACTTTATCGATCTCACCTTTCTTAGCTTTCGTCTTTAGAAGCTCAATTGCTTTCTCCAAGTTGATCTCAACTTTATTTTTCTCAAGCGAGTCAAGAAAGTCTTGCGGATTTCCAATACCCTTAAGTTCACTTTCTGCAAAATATGCAGCATACGATGCATCGTAATCCGCCTGGGCTTTGACGAGTGTTTCAGGAGCACCAGCATCAACAGCTTTCTGGGCAGCATCTACTTGTTCTTGGGCTTCTGCAATTGCAGCTTCCCGCAAATATTGTGTTTCAGTTTTTGACTCAATGACTTTCAACTGTGCTTTCTCTGCACTTAATGCTTCTTTAGCCTTAATAACACTGGCATCAAATTTCACTCCGTCAGCTGCCACCCCGCGTTCAAGTACTGCTTCTTCGGCGGTTTCGAGTGCAACTTTCGCTTCTTCAATTTTCTTTTCTTGTTTAATAATCTCGGCTGAACGCAAAGGTTGTGCAGCCTCATCTGCAGGCAATTGAATTGTGATAATGAAATTCACAAGGTCATTGATTGCTTGCTCGTTCTTTGGTCCACCACCGGGTACACCCCATGCAGGCATTGGCGTTCCCGCGCGACCATAAGTAATGATGTCAAAAAGTTGTGATCGGCAGTCAGCGGTTGTTCGCTGATCGTTCAACGTACATGACGACTTCATTGGATTATCTGCTTCAGCTTTTCGGATCGGATATGTGTACAACGCAGTGTTCAAAGCTGGTGCTTTCCAAGGAACAGACACCGTTATACAATCTGGATTCGTAAATTTCTTATCGTCAGCGCATTCAGGATCTGTT
>CAZFAO010000019.1:0-32144 GCA_964516875.1 uncultured Burkholderiales bacterium | reverse complement strand
CAAGAATAGACAAGCGTTAGGGATGACGCATGCGAGACACGGAATGTCTCTCGCTCAATGTAACCAGCGGACTCTATTTACGCAGTCTCTCGAAAATTGCTTTCACGGAGTCCGCTCGGTTCATTGTAAAAAACAATCCATGCGCCCCACTTTCTCGAAGCTATTCACGCATTTCACATCTCAATTTTTTACGCCGTTTACTTTTCGTCATGGAAAGAACTCCTGGAATGAACAATATTCGTGCGCACAACAAAGCTGATAACCTGCACGTGCCGGCAGGAATCCACCAGAAAAGTTACCATGACCATCCAAGTCCCTCGATCTCCTGATAAACCAGAATGGAAACACCTCTTCCATGAGGTTCTCGAACCTGGACGCTGCACAGGTTGCGCCGCGTGTGTTGTTGCATGCCCCCATGATGTCCTTGATTACACACACCTCGATGGCGGCTATCTTCCCTTCAACATTGAAAACCCTTCGTTGCCAGATCACTGTTCCCACGGAGAAAAAGGATGTACTGCATGCACGCGCGCGTGCCCACGTTTTCGAGATTGGGAAATTGATGCCGATGCACATCTCTTCGGAAAAATACGATCAGAAAACGAAGTGTATGGACAATATGAAAGTGTTTGTTTAACTCGCTCGACGGACGAAACAATCGCGCAGCTGGGTCAAGACGGCGGATTAGTGAGTGCACTTTTAATTTATGCGCTCGAAAATAAAATCATCGATGGAGCACTGGTTAGTTCTGCCGATGAACAATGGGTTGCATCACCGACACTTGCGACAACGCGCGAAGACGTTCTCGCAACCGCGGGAAGTCGCTACACGTACTCAGCGAACACCTTGGCGTACAACGAGGCAAACGAACAGGGCCTCGAAAAGCTCGCGCTTGTAGGAATGGGATGCCAAGCAAGTGTGCCTGCTGTTATGTCGTCGCGCAAAGTGGGAAAAATTGCACGTCGCCTGGAACTCACAATTGGTTTGCTCTGTTCAAAAACATTTACCGACTCCATCTTCGAAGACCTCATCAAAGGTAAATACGGGATCGATAGAAAAGACATCACCAAATTCAACATCAAAGGTCGGTTTCACATCTGGGCAACAGGTGATCGCTACGTAGAAATCCCACTCAAAGAATGCCATGAATATACGCGACCTGGATGCAAACAATGTCCGGACTTTGCTGCAGAACATGCAGACATTTCCACTGGCGGAATTGTTTCTCACCCCGGATGGACACTCACGATTGTCCGTACAGCACGCGGAAAAGAATTATTAAGCGCAATGATTTACGAAGGCTGGGTTGAAACAATGCCTATCGAAGAAGACCCTGGCGCAATGGATTTACTCATTCGCCTCAGCACTAATCAGCGAAAACGCTGGACAGAAAGAATCGGTCCTGGAATTTTGCCCAGCGCTGATGAAATTTAACTCGCAGAAATATCAGCGGAGATATCAGCAGACCCGGAATAAGTAATAGGTAATTCTTGACCGTCAGGACCTTTAGGTCTAATCCGTTGTGGAATGCGCATTGCGAATCCCACTGTAATAACAGCCGCTAATGCTGTTCCCATAAGAATCGCAATTTGCGCAATGGTCAATAGTGTTTCTTCATCTCCTAGTGCAGCTTCGGCAAGATACAACGAAAGAGTGAATCCAATACCTGCGGCGCATGAAGCAACAAATATATGTCGCATCTCGCACTTACGCGGAAGTGTTGCCCACTTCTTTCGCGTTGCTAGCCAAGCAGCGCCGTAAACACCGACTAATTTTCCAAGACATTGCGACACAATAAGCGCCCAGAAAAGTGAAGCACCAAACAATTCGCTTAATGAAATTCCTTCAACTCGCACACCTGCATTCGCCAACGCAAAAAGTGGAAGCACAAACAAGTTCACAACAAAAGTGAGGTAATACAACATCACTTTGCGAATTCTCCACGAACCAATTTTGGTTGGAATACAAAAGCCTGCAATCACAGCGATAACTGTAGGTGGAATATTTCCCTGAATAATCGATAAAACACCTAACCCTGCCACGTCATCGATGACGACAATTGCCAACACGAGACTTCGCAGCTCTCGAGGAACCCGCTTTGAAACAAAACTTAACAATGCAAGAGCAAAGACTGTGTCGGTCGCAACAGGAACAGGCAAAGCTTGGAGGATCGGTCCAGAATCTGTTTGAGGAAAAGTATGTGTGATCGCAGCAAAAATCAACATGAATGTGATAGGGGTAACGATTCCACCCAACGCACAAACAACAGGTAGACGACGTTCTGTTTTCTCTTTTAAGTGACCATGAAAAAATTCGTGTCGAAGTTCTAGTCCTGCAGCAAAGAAAAAGATGGACATGATAAATTCATCAACAAAATCTCTTCGTGAAAAGTGACCAAGGCCTGATGCAGAATTCCAAAATTCAACATACACATCAGTTGTATTAGCAAGAATAATTGCAATCGCTGCACACGCAAAAATGAGCGTTCCAATCTTTTTCTGTGCCCGTGAAGTCAGCTCATGCGATGTCAAGAAAAAGCGACTTCGTCTATTTGTTTGTACCATTCGCTACCTTACCGATGGATATATAAAAAGTAATGACTGATGTTAAATCAAATGTTCTTTCAAGTCGCGGAGGAAAGCCGATCGGGCAATAAACTTTACGTCTGGGTATCGTTGAGTGAGTTCCGGAATCTTTTCATGAGGGACAAACGATCGATATTCCACTGGATCTATCCCATATTTATCGACAGCTTCATCAATTTCTTTACGCATTACATCCATATCGCCATTTTCGTAGATGTAATAGTCGAAAATAATAATAAAATGCCGATCGCCAGGACCAGCCATCATCATATTTTTAATCTTCATTGTTGATGTACACGTAATTACTTGATGCGATAGATTTTCCCCAACAGCTTGGATTTTCGAAATATCAAGCATATTTTTCCCGATGACAACAACGATATCCATATGACTATCCTAATAGAACATTTATACGAGCGGCCAAGGAAAAGCTCGCGCATTAGCATCGAGTGCGCGATGATAAGGATTGATTAAAAGTTTTTCTGCACGCTCTATCGTTTTCTCTATTTCATGCGCAGACAATAAGGGTTTGAGTCGTTCTTCCATTTTCGGCAGAGCAACTGCAACATCATTAACCAACGAGTGATCTATTTCCTGCTCAGAAAATTCCCAGATCACGGTGCGCAATTTATCGTCCACATGGAACGTCAAACCATGATCGATTCCCCACAAAGTTGAATTGCTCGATGATGACACATCACTATTCACTTCAGTACTTTCTTGTTCAAGGAATAACTCAAAGGACTCTTGTTTTTCGGCCAAGATATGTCCGCTCTTGCGATCTGCATTGTTGACGATGTAATCAAAGACTGCAAACTTTTCCATGTCAGATCGATGTCCGGGTGACAATGTGAAATAGTGTTCACGCGGATCGTGAGGAATGAAAAGCTGTACAGACGCTTCCATGTCATCCACATCACGCAACACTGTTGGTGGGACAATGTGCCATCCCACGAGCTGTGCAATCTCGCAAGCGGCAACTTCGCGCTTTGCAAGTGTTCCCCACTCGAAATCGTACAACGGATTTTCGTACATGGATGGTTTGATCACAACAGTAATTGTTTTGCCGCCCGTAATTATTTCACCCAACAGCGCACCATTTGAAGAGTTGGCGAGTTGACCAATAACCCTCACTTCACATGTTCCCAGAGCAACAAATGCATCCGATGCAGAAATGGGGTCGCAACGCAACTCAAGTACATTCTGAGAATCTTCATCCGCAGGGGGATGAATAGTAAAAGTCCGCACAGTCATTCGGACTAATTAAGCCGAGGACAAATATGGCCAGTGATGTCCATCGGATTTTGACAGAGAGGGCATGGTTCTCGCCCTGCGCTCACAGACTCGTTTCCTCGCACAGCCATTGCACGCAACTGGGTTCGAGTCATTGTTAATCGAAGGACGTGTTCGTCCTTATTATTCTTTGGTGGAAGTGAAAAGTCATCGATATCCTCAATTTCCTCGAGAGGGAGTTCTCGCAATTCCAAAGTAATGAGTTTGCTTTCGGGATCAAAGAGTAGTCCCATTGATTGAGCACGAAACATTGGTTCAATGGGAACAACAGCGCCCGCGATTTCAAATTCATACGGAGTCGCAACCGTTTCTTCAGGAAATTCTTCATTGAGCGAATCCAGGAACTCAAGCGACTGCGCGCTCAGTAATTCAACTTGCTGTTTTTCGACAACGACACCGACGAGAGCGTTTTCTTTACGACCTTGAATCATGAACATGCGTTTCCCAGGTTCGCCAATGGCGCCAGCACTTGCAGAATCAACGGGATCTAATTCAATTTCTTCCATATCACACCATCCGTTTGGTTGGTAATACGTTAATACTTTCTACCTTTGCGATTCCATCAGAAAAAACGACTTCCGAAACAGATGCAGGATTGCACGGTATACGCTGGAACAGGTCCATATGTATTCCTAAATAGTTGCCCAATAATAAAATTGTTGGATCGCGATGGCCCGTGATGATGATTGTCTTTCCCGGGTTGTCCGTTACGATCTGATGCGTCGTTCTTTTCATTCGGTCCAATACCCCGACAAAAGATTCGCCATCGGGAAAAGTAAATTGCGAAGGGTGTGCTTGAACCATTTCCCATTCTGCAAATTTTCTGCAATCGTCGAGCGTCAAGTTCGTCCACTCTCCAATATGGGTGTCCAGCAATCCCTCATGTGTTTCAATATCGAGATTGCGACCCTTGTTCAACGCTTCAGCTGTTTGGTATGCGCGCTCGAGTGGAGAAGAAAAGATGGCATCGACGTGAATATCGGAAAGATGTTCTGCCAAGAATTCGGCTTGCTCTCGCCCTTCCTCGGTGAGGTGAAGGCCTTTGGTCAACCCATAGAGCACTTTTCCTGTTCCTGTCGTCACTCCGTGACGAACAAAAAAGACACGCGTTTTTTCTGCTTTAGAATTACTATTCACTCTCCCATCGTACTTAGGATATGCCCATGAGCGAAACCCCGAACGAAACAATTGGCCTGAGCGCGAAACCACCAGAGACGGTTCTTCCTGAATCCTCGCCCGAGTTGCTCGGCAAGCTCCATGAAGCATTAGCCAATGTCGATCACTTGACCATTGAAAAACTCGTGAGTGACAACCCTCGAGATCTCTTTTGTTGGGCAACGCTTTCAGCTGCAGCTGGAGACGGAATTGACGGTTATGCATTTGCACGTGTGGGGTATCACCGGGGACTCGACACAATGCGCGCCAGCGGATGGCGTGGATCAGGATATGTTCGTGCTTCCGAAATCAGCAACCGAGGTTTCTTGACGTGCCTTGCTCTCTTGCACCGTCAGGCGGACCTTATTGGTGAAGTTGATGAAAAAGATCGCTGCTTTGAATTCCTCCAGCAGTTAGACCCAAGTTATGACTGGAATACCTTTCCGTTTGAAAATCCAATAGACTTTATATTCCCTTCCTGATTGAGGTACTTATGAGTTCAACATCCAATCCCATCGTGGGAATCATCATGGGGAGTGATTCGGACCTTCCTGTTATGCAAGCAGCGGCCGATATTCTGAGCGAATTCGATGTTGCCCACGAAGTGCGGATCATCAGTGCACACCGAACTCCTGACGAAATGGTGAACTACGCACGCACTGCAAAAGACCGTGGCCTCAAAGTTATTATCGCTGGCGCTGGTGGAGCAGCACATCTTCCTGGAATGACGGCGTCTATGACAGAGCTACCTGTTGTTGGCGTTCCTGTACCGCTGAAAAATCTCGATGGATTAGATTCTCTTCTCAGCATTGTTCAAATGCCCAAGGGTGTTCCCGTTGCAACTGTTGCTGTTGGCAATGCAGCCAATGCTGCGTATCTGGCGCTTCGCATTATCGCAACTTCCGATGAAGATATTGCGAAAAAGTTAGCGACGTTTGCCGACTCTCAACGCGACATCGTTATTGAAAAAGATTCAAACCTGTAAGAGGTTCTTCGCTTCGATCAGACGGTAAAAACTTATTCGACTGTTACAGCTTTGAGGACATCAACCTTTGTTGCTCTCCACGCAGGCCACGCGCCCGCAGCTACACCAATAAATGCTGAGATTCCAAGAATAACAATGAGAGTGACAGGATTGACATAAAACGAAGTGAAACCTTCTTCTTTCAAAGCTCGCACTAAAACAAATCCTGCACCCACACCGAATATCAACCCAACTGATGTACCGAGGACGGACAGGATAATGGATTCAAACCGCACGAAACCACGAACCTGACTTTTCGTCGTGCCCACCGCACGCATGAGACCGAGCTCTCTTCGTCTTTCCAAAATCGACAGCGACATTGTGTTCAAAATTCCAATCGATGCAATAACAATTGCCAAGGCAAGCAATCCATAAACGAACCCAAGAACACTATTGATTCCATCAATTTGCTGATCGCGCGACGTTTTCAAATCATTAACTTCTATACCCGTATCTACAAGTAGATTCTCGAGATTAGATTGTGCAACAGCAGGTTTTACACCATCGTTGAGCACAACCATGGAGACTAAGGATGGACGGATGGTTTGAATTGTGTCGAGACCTTGAGTATCGATCACAACTCCATCATCAAAAGGACCAAATAGACCCTCATCGAGAATTGCTTTCACAACGAAATTACTTTCACCAACATCAGCCGTCATGCGGACTGTGTCACCAAGACTGATGCCCTTATCCTCAGCAAACTTTTGCGGAATAGCAACACCATTTTTTCCTAACGAATTAGCCTGACCCGAATACTTAACGCTGAAAAGTGTCGTCAGTTTTTCTGTGTTCAACGCGTTTACGCCATGGGTAACGGTCTTAGGCTGACTCGATGAAGGATTGGTTGCGAGGAAAACGCTGGATGTACGAACACATGAAGACGCTTTAATGTATTTTTCGGCATCGATCTGTGCACATCGGGTTGGCGTTAATGCTGACGCGGGAGAATTGAAATCTCCTACGATGATGTCGGCCGCGAATGCTTGTTTTAAATAATTCGAAAAAGTCGCCGTTGCGCTCGATACAAAAACAGAAATGAAGACAACTAACGCAACACCAAACATCAACGCGAGGGCTGTTCGAGCACTTCGTCGAGGGTTACGGACATTGTTGCGGCGCGCAATTTCGCCAGTTATTCCAAAAGCGCGTCGGCCTCCAAAAATAAAGAGTAAAAAACCAGCAACTTTTGATCCCACAATCGCAGTAAACGGACGAATCAATAGGGGAAGTGCAAAGACAATTGTAAGGAAAGCTAATGCTATTCCGCCACCAACAATCTTGAGACGCTCACCTGACTCGGCCTGATAACCCAAGAAAATCGTAACAACGGAAGCAATCCCAACGAGACACGTTGGGATAATTCGAAAAATCATTCGACGATTCTTTTCGAAAGCTGTCTCTCGAAGCGCTTCGATAGGTGCAACGCGCGATGCTCCCCATGCAGGGAAAAATGCAGAAACAAAAGTTGCAAGTGTTCCTATGACAATTCCCGAAATTACTGCTGTGGGAGGAATTACCAATGGACCTTCCGGCAACCTCAAATCAGCTAGTTCCATCAATTTTTTAATACCGATCGTCAAACCGATACCCCCGAGAACACCAAATGCAGACGCGACGAAACCGACAACAATCGATTCTCCAAAAACGGATCGTCGGATCTGTCCAGGCGTAGCACCAATAGCTCGCAACAAGGCATATTCGCGTTTTCTCTGCGTCATGATGATTGCAAATGAATTGATGATGATGATCAGCGCAACAAATAAAGCAATGAGTGCGAACACGAGGAGGAAAACTGTAAAGAAAGTTAAAAATTCTTTAATTTCTTTTTGTGTTTGCTCAATTAATTCTTTACCTGTGATTGCTTCAAACTCACCGCCATGGTTTTTTGCCAAAGACGACTCGATATTGCCAGCAAGTTCATCTTGGCTGATATCTCCATTACCCCCGACGCTGATTGACGAGTAAGTATCTGTTTGTCCCGTGATATCTCCTGCTTGTTTCTCATTAAAGAAGAAATTTGGAACACCGCCCGAGCCGTCTGCTGTGCCAAATCGCATGAACCCTTTCACTGCATAAACACGAACATCTACCGGGCCAACAACTTTGAGAGTATCGCCTAGTGCGAGATCATGAGCATCAGCTGTTGACTTATCGACGAGAACCTCGCTATCTGCAAGTTCAATGGAAACAGTATCTTGCGCAGAGAGATTATTCCCCTCGGGGCCAACGAGTCTCCAGGGAGTGAGTCGTGCTGATCGAGGGGCGGAACTACCAAGGGTAGGTGGTCCTTGCGTCGAAAACATTCGCTTGCCGTCCATGTCCAGCACCACAAGCTGGCTGGTTTCAATGTTGCCTTCGACAACACTAACGCCAGGGACACTTTTTATTTCTTCGACGAGAGTTCGTGGAATGTTTTGGCGTACTTCTTGTCCGAAGTCATCTTTTGTCGTCTTGGTGGACTGGACAAGTGCATCCGTATTTTTAAAAGCTGATGTGAAGAGATCATCAAAGGATCTGTTAATTGTTGATGTGAAAACTAAAGTACCCACAAAAAATGAGATACCTAAGAAAATAGATACCATCGAAAGAGCCAAGCGCATTTTGTGGGCCCAGATATTTTTTAATGTAAAGCGAAACATTGCGTCCTTAAAAATTAGCCAAGATTCTTGAGGCGATCCAAGACCAACGCTGCAGTTGGCTCTCGCATCTCGTCAACAATCTTTCCATCGCTCAAGAAAATGATTCGGTCTGCATAACTAGCAGCTACTGGATCGTGCGTCACCATAACTATGGTTTGATGATGGTCATTGACGGCGTCGCGCATGAACTTCAGGACTTCACCACCTGATTTTGAATCAAGGTTTCCAGTAGGTTCGTCGGCAAAAATAATGTCAGGCTGACTTGCTAGTGCACGCGCAACCGCAACGCGCTGTTGCTGACCACCAGAGAGTTCGCTGGGTTTATGGGATAGTCGATCTCGTAAACCAACAGTGTCGACAACTTTTTCGTACCATCCTTTTTCTGGTTTCCTTTTCGCGAGACGCAGGGGAAGTTCGATGTTCTCTTTTGCGTTAAGTGTTGGGAGAAGGTTGAAGGCTTGAAAAATAAAACCGATTCGTTCGCGTCGCACAAGCGTTAACTTCTTTTCATTGATGCGAGTAATGTCTGTTTCGCCCAGCCAAATTTCTCCACCGGTGACGCGATCGAGTCCCGCAATGCAGTGCAGCAACGTTGATTTTCCAGAACCTGATGGACCCATGATGGCCGTGAATTCACCTCGAGCAAAGTCAACAGTCACGTCATCGAGTGCGTTGATTTGGGCCTCGCCCGAACCGTAGGTCTTCGTGACATGAATGGCGCGAGCCGCGTCTGCAGAAGAAGGTGGAGGCGTAGAAGTTAAAGGATCAGTTACCGTCATGCGTTCACTCTATTGCGCAACTGGTTGTGAGCGCACTTTGTGTTTTGTGCGCAGGAGATATACAAACCACGCCACCCCAAGAAGGCACAATACGAGCGAAAGAAGAAAATTGAATCGAATTCCAAAAACGAGTGATGCTTGATCGATGCGGAGAAATTCAAATACACATCGTCCCGCACAATAACCAGCAACGTAGAGCGCCGTCGATTGACCAACTGACCAATCTGCAATTTTCTTTTCACACATAACAATGATGCCTGCCAACGCAAGACACCAAAGCGCTTCATAAAGAAATGTTGGATGATATGTTGCAACATTTTCTAAACCCACTGGTCGATATGCCATATCGACTCTCAGTGCCCACGGTGCGCTGAGCGCTTTACCGAAAAGTTCTTGATTGAAATAATTTCCCATGCGACCAATCGCTTGGGCGACAAGCAATGCCGGAACAATCGCATCAGCTAATTGCACAAAAGAAATTTTCTTCATGCGCGCTTGAACGTATACCGCTAACGCTCCAGCGAAAACCGCTCCCCAAATAGAGAGTCCACCATTGCGCAACTTCAATGCGCCGACGAGTCCTTCCGCATCCCAGTCATATCCCGTAAAGAGGTGATAGACACGTGCGCCAATAACACCAGCAATAATTGTGGGTAAAAACATATCGAGTATGACCATCGACCCATTGTGTTTCCGTGAATATCTCCAGTGGGAAATTGCCACTCCCGCAGCCATAGCCAATGCCATCGTGATTCCATAAATACGAACAAAACCAATGGAATCTGTAGGTGGCGCTGGAATTTCAGCCAGGAAAGTTATCATTCATCAACCTTATCGATCATGCGTTTCTTAATAATTTCTCGACGCTTTTTAATATCTTCATACGTTAACGAATCAACTTTATCTGATACACCAAAACTTGACCGCACAGCATCCATATCAAAGTTGAGATCTTGTTCACCGAGACCAAGTTCGCCAATAATTTGTGCTCCATACGTACTCACGAAATATAAATACACGTGTTGAATCTCTCCAAGAATATCGAGGTCGGGTGCAAGCGTTGCTGTAGCGCCGTCGAGAAACATGAGATTCTTAACAAAGAGCATTAATTCTTTGGGTGCACTCGCACCGTAACCCAGAAGTTTTTTTGTCAGATCACTCATTTCATGGGTGAGTTGTTCGCTGGTCATTTTTGTTGGATCCATCACTGGACCATCTAAACCTAAGTCTGAAATGACAACATCGATGTCTGTATCTGCAGGAAATGCTCCAAGGTCACGAAGAGAAATGACTTGCTGGCGAGTATTTCCTGACGTGCCCGCAATGAGCAGACGCATAAACGCACGACGTTGTGGTTCGTTAAATCGTCCCGTGATTCCAAAATCCAATAATGCAGTTGTGCCATCTTTCAGAATCAACAAGTTTCCACCGTGAAGATCTCCGTGAAATACTCCGTGGATCAAAGCACCTTCAGCAAAGGCAACGAGGCCTGCACGAAGAAGAGCTTTCGTATCGATACCTTCTGCTTTCATGGAATCAACATCATCGAACGAAAAACCATGCATGTGTTCCATCACGAGAACTCGTTTTGTCACCAAATCCAAACGCGGACGCGGAACAACAATGCTTCGTTGTTGTGTTTTTGCAAGCACTCGCGCAATCGAAAGCATATTGTCAGCTTCGAGTCGAAAATCGAGCTCTTCGACGATGGTTTCCGAGAACACTTCCACCAGCGCAGGCGGATTAGCTAAAGCAGTTATGGGGATGCGGCCAACGAGTCGTGGTGCCAGCCATGTCAGCGCTGCAATGTCTTTGCGAACAAGTTCTGCCACATGAGGTCGTTGAATTTTAACAACAACATCTTCGCCTGTGACGAGTGTTGCGCGATGGACTTGCGCAATCGAAGCTGCTGCAATAGGTTCACGATCGAACGATGAAAAGATGGATTCAAGCGGACGCGAAAAATCTTCCTCAATTACATTTTTTACATCAAGAAATTTTTCAGGAGGAACTTGGTCTCGAAGGAGTTTGAATTCACTCACAAGTTGTTCAGGAAACAATCCTTCACCGGAAGAAATAATTTGTCCGAACTTAATGTACGAAGATCCAAGGAGAACAAATCTTTTCCGCAACCTTCGGGAAATTCCGCGTCGTGATTTTTCTCGCCCGCGACGCTTATCGAAAAGAAACCACAAAACAACAGCTGACCCGATTCGAAAAAGAGCTGAACACAATCGGAAAATGGGGGGAAATCGCTTCGTGTTTAATAGCTCATGAGCAAAGGCTCGCACCTCATCTCGACGTTCGATATTCTCCAACGAATACGCATCACACGCATCTTGATTGAGGTCCCAGGGTCCATTTTCAAGAAAACTCCCCCACTCAATGTCTGTATGACCAGGATTTTGTGCAGACAATGTCGCTCACTTTCGAATCACATTGAGCTTATTGCCTGTTCAGGCGCTCTTTATCAACGGACACATAGACCACCAACAATTGCCTAAACGAGCGATTTGTCCTAGAATGTACTATCTTAGATCTCGGGGAGGTACGCATGTTTCGAAATAGCCGACACAACACCCCCGCACAACCTGCCCTCTTAGATCATTCACCGCATCATCGATTTTTTGCAGTTGCCATTGAACTTGATGCGCTGATGGATTCCATGACCATGCTTCGAGGAATGACCGCGCATGGGAAAATGTACCCCGGGTTCACATCCGATGAGATAACACGATTCCCATCGTTTGATATGGATGGTTCCGAATGGAAACTACCAGCTCCATACACTTTTGAAGACTTACTTCGTCGTGCAATTGATGAGAAGGGATATTTCAATCGCGTCCGTCCGTACGATTTTGCCGAGCGGGACATAACCTTCTTGCGAAGAAAAAATGTTGACATCACTATTTATGTTCCCGATCATTGGAAACACTATGAACAGGAAATAATACAGTGGGCCAACAGATATTTTCCTCCGCAAGCTCATGAACCACAAGTAAAAATTCACGCATCAGATTTGGGTGATGTGATTTCTTCACCCGATGTGTGGGTTGCTCGTTCGCCAGCGCTAGCACGTTCGCTCACACGAGAAAACCGTCCATTCATTTTGTTTGATGGTAAAGAAAATGCACATGTAAAAAATGGAATTCGCGCCATCCGATGGGATCAAGTTGGATATGCATTGCGTCACGGCGAACATATTTTTTCCCGCGATGACGAACCTATACACGAGGCGTCTCCTTCTGTTTCCCAACAAGAAAAAATACCTCCCACTCAGAACATCTGGAGTTCCCAACCCTATATTTCTCCCGACCAAACTCCTGCTGCATTGTGGGTGGGTGATCAAAAGATTTCGCTTCGACGAGTTCTCGATAATCCCGATGCTCGTTTGCGCTGGACGCCATCGAATGGGAGAACAGTTGGCAAACCTCTGGGAGAGAAACAAAAGAAAAATGCACTCACGTCAGTCGGAATTGACCTCAAGGAGATTGGACGAAAAGGCCACCTCATTGAGCGCTTAGCTGCAGACCGTTTACACGATTCACTTCGAAATCCACAGTGGGCCAAAGTCATTCACGAACGAGAACAGGGAATGCGTCGAGCGCTGGACGACCTTGAAAATGAACTCGGAATACATCCTGTCACCGGTGCAAAAAAACAAACCAAATACAAGACTCGTAACCATGCTCCTACTCCCCATTTAACTGACCGTGTCGAAGTCGGAAGCGATAAGGGTGAGATTCAACTTCATCTGCGCGTTTCTGACTACATCCACCTAATGACAAATCATTGGGATAAATTGCAGAGAGAAAACTTTCCTGCGGTCAGCTCTCAACGAGCTGGTGTAATGGCTGAAGTCATCACAGTTCTCATGTTGCAGCAAGAGGGATGGAAAGTTTACGCACCACGCAATCGATCAGCTCCTCACGGCAAAGTCGATTCACTCCAAGATTACACACGAGTACAAATTCAATGGTTCACTGATACCAATCCACAACGTCTTCGATCTGCTGAAATCGATTGTCTCGCTCTGGGTCCTGACAATCAGCTTTATGTGATTGAAGTAAAGGTGTCTTCACAACAAGGACTTTCTGCACTCCAAAACGAATTGCGGAACCACCTTGCACATGATGGTGCAATTTTGAATCCTGATGTTCGAGGTTTAGACAGTCGCACACCATTACTTCATCCACGCCACCGCGTCTTAGTCTTCGATCGAGAGGGCATTATGAAAGCTGCGAAAACAACACCTGAACGGTCACTTGCATAACACTGCAACGCTCTGTCCATCGCCGCGAACACGGTGTGGGTAAAGAACAAGACCTAATTCATTGACGGTAGTTCCTTCCACGTGTGAATTGTCTCGTTGTCGAAGACCGTTGACAAGTTTTTCTCCTGAGCGAGCATTCAAACCCAGTTCTTCGATTCCAAAACGCACAACAAAATCATTTTCTTGTTCGTTGAACGTACACGTTGCATATCCAATTTGTGCTTGCGGTTGCGCAATAACAACAGCTTGTGCGAGCAAAACTTTTTGCACAAGCGACATTTTCAGGAGTAATTTTTCCGACCACTGCCGTCGCGCTATGTTGCTGCGTCGCATCATTGCTTCACCACTGCACGGTGCATCGAGGATAACAATGTCAGCGCGAGATTCATATTCACGTGCAAGGTCTTGAGCAGACATAGATGTCACGATCACTCGAGGTTGTGTTTCGCTCGGAACCAGTTGCACCATGCGTTCTAAATTTTCTCTGAGTACTTTTGCACGACGCGCATCGATATCATTTGCGATAAGTGTTCCGTTGGCTCCTAAATAATTAAGTACATGTGAAGATTTGCCGCCTGGCGCAGCACACATGTCAACGACAAATGAATCTGGCTTGATCTCTAGGCATTCAACCACCAACATCGCCGACGGATCACCGATATAACAAAGTCCCATGGTGTGCTCGGGCGTGCTTCCCAGCTTCTCGCTGTACGAAAAATACGTTGCATCTTTACACCAGGGAACACGTTCAACCTCGCGCTCCCATACAGCGCATAACTCGTCGAGAGAAGTTACGAGAGTGTTTGCGCGCGCTGCTTTTTCTGGCCACGCTTTTAGTGATTCAAGAAACGCATCAGGATCTGGATAGTGATCCGGGTGATCGTGAACATACGCAACAAATTTTTTCGAAAGCGATGCTTGAACAGGATTGGCTTTCTTATTCGACGACGTCACTGACTAATACTAGTTACTGATCGCGCACGCGACACCCGTGCCATGAAGCGTGCAATAACCTTCCGGATTTTTACTGAGGTACTGCTGATGAAATTCCTCTGCATAATAAAAAGGCGGTGTTGGAAGCTCACGAACTTCCGTTGTGATCTCGCCATACCCATCTTCCGTTAAGTTCTTATTGTACGCATTCATTACTTCAATCGTTGTTACATATTGCTCGTGCGATGTGGGAAATACAGCACTTCTGTATTGAGTTCCCACGTCTCCCCCTTGACCCATAAATTGTGTAGGGTCGTGCCCTTCAAAATATTTTGTGACGAGTTCTTTGTACGAAATCACTCTGGGATCAAAAACAACCATGACCGCTTCAGCATGTCCTGTTTTGGCAGTACATGACTCTTCATACGTTGGATTTTTTGTATACCCACCTTGATATCCCACTGCCGTTACATAAACGCCGTCGAGTTTCCAGAATAGCTTTTCCGCTCCCCAAAAACATCCCAACGCAAAGTACGCAACGTGAAGACCATCAGGAAAGGGCGCAACCATTGACCGTCCATTGATGTGGTGAATGCCTGAAATTTTTAACGGTTCTTCACGTCCAGGCAAGGCATCTGTTTCACTCACCATTTTTGTTTTATCGAAGAACAATCCCATGGCGTCTCCTTATATCGTTTAAAGCTACGAGTCCTTCGGCGTTGATGGACGAAGTTTTTCGAGAAGAAAACGCCACGCCACCACGAAGAAAGTGATGAATGCCATAGCGATCAGAATGAAAGGAAACTTCGCTGTGTCATATTGAATGCGCATGAGCACGGCAAGCGGAACTGCGATCACTGATGCAATGGCCGCTGTTTTCATGCTGCGTAAATCCTTTGCAATGATTAGCATGATGCCAAAATATGCAGTGAGAAACGGAAGGGCAACGAGAACTATTTTGTCAGTAGTCATATCGCGACCATGGTTCTTCTCTCCGATAACGACAAATGCAAGAATCACGAGGAAGTCAAAAAACACCGCTAAAAATCTGTGCAAAATGTAAACATTGCTTTGCTTTTCGGTTTCTTGGATTTCACTCATCATCACTCCATGGGAATTGGTTTTCTATATAAATAGTGAGTCTTGCAAACTTCGAACCCAAGGTAAGAATAAAGGCTTCGAGCCCCCGATACATCCTCTGCACGCGTATCAAGGGTGACGCGTTTTTGGCCTCGTCTCTTCAACTCATTCAACGTTGTAATCATGAGAGATCGCCCAATTCCGAGCTTGTGATAGTGCGGGTCAACACTCACTTGTCCAATCTCGCACGAGTCTTCGAGAATTCTGGCCCACACAAAACCAATAATCTGTCCGTTATCTCGAGCAACATAAGTGAACGAATTTTCTTCACTGAGTTCGTCACAGAACTTTTTTCGATCGTCGTCGTTCATCGTTCGAATAAATTCACGGTTTCCGTATGAATCCATCATCAGATCGGCAATCTGCATTGCTTCATCGGGAGAAGCTGTGTCGACGACATAGGCAAGTGCAATCTCCTCGTATTCAAAAGTGTCGAGATCAAGTTCCATATCCACTACCGAGAAATGTTGCGAATATCCTCTGTCGATTAAAAAGTCTGCAAACTCTGGGTGAAGGCTCGTGACGTTTCCGCCATAGAGATTCGCACCTTCACGACCCTTAGCATCGTGTTGAATTTGTTGTTCTGCCGCGTCCCATAGCGTGGGCATAATGGGCGTGCAGATAAAGTCGACCTCCACGTCAACGGATATGCGATACAAATTAACGCCTGTCACTTCTGACCAAACATCAATCGTCGCTTTCCCAACAACGTTGCCGTCTACAAGTGCATCAACTACACCGTTGTTATACCTTGTCGTAATATTCACGACATAAGCGTAGCGTTAAGCAGACTGTGTCACACTAAGAATATTGTCTTCCGAATCCTTAAACCACGAGCATTGGAAACCACTGTCGTTTGTATGAATGTCGCCTTCGCGATTCACTCCAGGAATATCGTCGTAGTGTTCAAACTCCACACCACGAGATTTGAGATCAGCAACACAACTGCGCACATCTTTCACATTGAAACATGCGGCCGTTGATTGATTCGATCCAGCCGATGGTGATTCATACAGAAAAAACTTTGCGCCACCGCTTTCATACAGCGGGCCGTTGTCGCGTTCCTCGACGGGAGAAAATCCAAGTTTCTCCTGATAAAAAGTTCGCGCTCTTTCAATATCTTTGCATGGTAATGACGTCATAATTTCAGCGTTTTCTAACATGGATGCCTCCTCAGTTCAGCAGCTCGATCATATGACCGAGATGTTGTGGAGGGCAAGAGTGCAGGTCACGGCAACACAGAATGACGGTTAAGTACAAAGTATCATCATCCTTGTGTCTTTTTCTGGAACTGAGAGGCCGAAATCGCTTTGGCATCATGCGTCAACACATCTTGACGACTTTGTAATCATTAGCTACCGAGTCGATACTGAAAAACTTCGTTCACATTTGCCGGAGGGAATTGAACCGAGCGTGTTTACATTTTCCGATGGCACAACCGGCTCGTTGGTCTCAGCTGTTCTCTTTCTCGATAGAGACTTCGCTTTTAGATTCATGCCACTCATTCGTTTGTCATGCGGACAAGTAAATTACCGTGCTTATGTAAACGTGAACGGCGAGGATGGCGTGTGGTTCTTTGGAACATCTCTCGACAGTAAGTTGGTAATGATCCCTCAGAGACTGTGGAAAATGCCATGGCATCGTGACATAATAAAAATTACAACAACTGATTCGACATGGAAAATGGAATCACAGGGTAATTGGGGTGGCGCATCTGTTTCATTGACAGCAACCGGAAATGTACTTAGCTGTCTTGACGGTTTTACAGATGTAGATGAAACAATTTGTATTCTCACTCACCCTATGGCTGGGTGGTTTATGCGCACAGATAATAAAGTAGGAAAATACACAGTGTGGCACGAAGTATTTGATCTTCTCCCCATGGAAGTTAATCATGCGCACTTTGATGTATTCGAACGCCTCGGACTAGTCGATTCGTCAACAGCTGTTCATTCTGCACTAATGCAAAAAACAATCCACTTTGATGTTCACACGCCTCCGAAAAGATATGGTGGGCACGGGGGGAGTTGAACCCCACGATGTTGCCATCTGACATTAACTTACGGCATTGCCGTTCTTGTCAATAGTAACCGTGACGCTACACATTAATTTTGCATCCACCGGTGAGTTCTTCGTTGGTTTGAAGGTAAGTTCGCAAGTGATACCTTTGCCCCATCTCTCATAAGTCAATATTTCACGAACCTGAAAACTTTCCCCCGTTAAACTTGGGTACTCGTTTTCTGAAACAAGTTTGATTTGAGGAAAATATTCACTCTTCTGAATAATATCTCTGTATGCATCTATGGCTTGTTTCATATCAGACTCGTTATCTGAATGTAGTTCGCTGCTGATTGATGCGGTGCAGATAATCGAAAACCTTTGTGAATCAGCTAAGCCCGTTATGCAGCTTTCTTTAGATGTTCGGGGATTTAGTGACCATGAACCAGATGTAGATACGTCATTGAACTTTGTTGCAATATTTGACAGATCTATCTTGACTCCTTTGAACTTGAGTTCCCAACTCGTCTTCTCGCTTGACGTATTATCTATCGTTTTCCTTGCCTGCCCAAAAAATGAAGTAAAGGCGTACAAACTCACCACGATTACGATCAAAACAACTAACACGGCCAAAGAGCCAAAGATCAAATATCTTCGATTTCTTTTTACTTCTTTGTCTCCGTAGAAATCGATTTCATCCATCTAGTTATCCTAATGGCACACTTATATGCCCAACATAAGAAGAGGTAGGCAAAGCAATTATCACAGGAAGCGATCTGAGGAGAGTCCGCGAGCAGCGTAACGTTTGTATGCGTTGCGATATTAAATATGGTGGGCACGGGGGGAGTTGAACCCCCACGTCCTTGCGGACACTGGCACCTGAAGCCAGCGCGTCTGCCATTCCGCCACGTGCCCAATTTGTTTGAGGACAGTGTACAGCGTGGCAAGTTCGTTCGACATTGTCGACGAAGCGTGTCGATTTCTCGTGAGTGTACGTTTTAGCAGCTCGATCATACGACCGGCTCTCAACTGTGCACAAAATCAGTTGATATTGGACGTTTCTGAGCAATGTCTGATATCTTTTCTCATCAATATCATGGATGGGAACTTGTAGGTAAATGAGTAGGACCAACGGTAACCCACGCCCCCATGTTGAGAAATGGGGTCCATGTATTGTGATGGTGAGCGATCGATCACCTTTAAATTATCAACGGCTTGCTGATACTGTCATTCATTCTGATGCGGCGGTAGACCCATTTTGGAGGAATTTCCCGTTTCAAGTTGGTGGTGTGATTACTCCCGGTGGAGAATTTACAGCTCAAGAAACAGTCGAAACGAGAATGCGTCTCAGGGAGCGTTACCTCAACGTCCCGTCGCTGACTATGCCCTATGTTCGAAACGTTCCGGGTACAGATTTTGATGAGCATATCGGATCAGTTCAATATGTCTTTAACGATGGGTATCAATTTCGACACGTTGTGTTGCCTTACGACATGGCTGCAATTAAGCGCGATGAGAATGAGCGACGACGGTACAGTGAAGAGCTTGTTGATGAAATTAGAAGACTAGATCCTGACCTAGTTATTTTGGACAACTTTAAACTCATTCTCGATAGAATTGTCGCTGAAGAATTCAAGGGTCGCATCCTTAATGTACATCCATCAGTATTGCCGCTCTTCAAAGGTTGGAGAACAGAGAAGGCAGCATATATGGCCGGGCGTAGTGATGCTCTCGGCTATACGTTTCACGAAGTAGTACCCGAACTCGACCGCGGACCCACGATTTTTTCAACGCCAGTAGATTTTTCTGATATCGATGCACAGTTCGATGGTTCACTCACCGATTCCATTTTGGAAGAAACACTGCGCTTACGCATTATTGCTCATGAGTCAGAACATATTGCGAGAATTTTAGCTATATATGCATCCGGCGTGGCACGAAAAGTAGTTTCCGGGTTGGAAGCATTTACTGCCGAAGGTCGCCCTGAATTTTTCTACAGCGATGAGTATCAAGAACTTGTTCGTCAAGAAAAAGAAAATGCGCAAACCGAGGACGTTGAGTTTGTGGAATATAGTCGTATGTTATTTGATGTGATGAGTAATGGGACATACGACACGTTGGAATCAGTTATCGGCGTTGAAAAAAGTGGCATGTTTGAACACATTAACGCGGGATTGCGAACATACAGATTTAATATTAAAGATTTACAAGCAGCAGCAAAACTTACTGATGTAGCTCGTGACCGAGGGATATTTTGCAGTATGAAAATTGATAATACTGATCCCACACGAGGGGCTGCGGTCGAAATTACGTGTGGAAGTGAACTCGGAGACGTAATTGGAGGCTTAGGACTTGATCACAAAGTGACAACACATTCTTCGCTAGTAACCGCTCCTCGCAAACATCCAGAGAGAATTCTCATTGGTCCTTAAAGCTGTGGGCACGGGCAAGTTCGTTCGACATTGTCGACGAAGCGTGTCGATTTCTCGTGAGTGTACGTTTTAGCCGCGGATTCCGCGGCCTCTGGCAGCCATCACGGGGAAGGGGGTGGGCAATGCGGGGAATGGCATGGGCATCAGTAAAGGCGTTAACCTAGATCCGGTGGGATTACAAAGTTTTGAGCGTCGACTAGAACGCCTGGTCGAGGGCGCTTTTTCTCGGACATTTACGTCACAAATTCAGCCTGTCGAAATCGGCCGCGCCATCATCCGCCGCCTCGAAACACAACGAACAATTACAACCGAAGGAACAACAATTCCTAACAACATTGTTGTGCACCTCTGCCCCGTTGATGTTGAGCGACTCGGTTCCGTCCTTGACAACTTGGCTGACGAGCTGTGCGCGCTTGTTCGCGATCATGCCAACGGCGAAAAATATCGACTTGTTGGACCAATCGACATCACCATCGTGTCTGACCGCTCGATACAAGAAGGTCAAATCACCGTTGCAACATCGTTCGACCAAGGCCGCGGCGCCAACCGAGGCGTTCTTGTTTCTTCTGGCGGTACTCGCACTCCACTGCGTAACGACATCACCACCGTGGGTCGTTTAACAACCTGCGATGTCACACTTTCTGATCCACAATCATCACGACTACACGCTGAAATTCATAAAACTGCTGAAGGGTACGAAGTTGTCGATAAAGGTTCCACGAACGGAACACGCGTGAACGGAAAAACAATTACCACTCACCCGCTCATCGTCGGTGACGAAGTACAATTTGGTACGACGAACTTTGTATTCCAAGCCGATGATGTCGTCTCTGCACAAGACAATTCTCGCAACTAGGAATAACGCGAAACATAGATTGCTTCGTGCGCCCCAACCGTCACTAAGGTAATTATTGTGAGTCAATCCCTTTTACAACCGCTCAACTACTTTTTATTAGCCGGTATCTACCTTTTCTTATTCATTGTGACTCGTGTCGCTGTCCGCGAGCTCAAGCCTCAACCCGTTGTGATTGTTGGCGCGCCCAATGCGGCAAATCAATCACCATCGAAGGCCGATAAATCAAAGAAAACTGGGCCGGGATTGCTGGGGTTGAGCCCCGAATCCATTGCTGGAGAGCGATTTGATGTTGAAAACGAATCGACGCTTGGTCGAGCTCCTGGCTGCACCATCGTTCTCATTCACGACACCTTCATTTCACAAGTGCATGTTCGTCTCACTCGTCAGAATAAAACACTATTTATTGAAGATTTAAAATCCACCAATGGAACGCTTGTCAACAATAAAAAAATTGAAGGACTCACACGGCTCAAAAAAGGTGACCGAGTCGCAATAGGACATAGCGTTTTTGAGGTTGTTAAATGAAGATTGACGTCGCTGCCATTAGTGACACAGGTCGCGTCCGCGAAGCGAACGAAGACTCCTTCCTTGTTGATCCTGAACTTTTCGTATTTGCAGTCGCCGATGGAATGGGCGGACACGTCGCCGGCGAAATTGCATCAGCAACTGCCATTGAAACTGTACGCGCCTCTGTTGCCAGTGGAGTGGGAATTGAAAATGCAATACGCAATGCACACGCTGCCGTAAAAAAGAAATCTGCATCCGAAGATCAACTTTCCGGAATGGGAACAACACTTACTGCTCTTGGTTTTTCGAGCGACAAAGAACTTGTCATTGCTCACGTGGGTGATTCACGCGCATACGTTTTACACCGACAACTCATGGATGATGTCGCTGAAAATTCTGATACAGAATTAGTTCGCATCACAAAAGATCATTCACTCGTCGAAGAACTTGTTGATGCCGGAGAAATCACCGAAGAAGAAGCCAATGTTCACCCACGCCGCAGCGTTATTACTCGCGCTCTCGGAATCGAAGGCGAAGTAGACGTTGACACAACGCCCATTCCTTTTCTCAAAGGTGACCGTTACCTTCTATGTTCAGATGGATTGACATCCATGGTCCGCGACGACCAAATAACTCACGTGCTGCGGACTGAAAAAACACCGAATGACTGTGCACGCGAATTAGTTTCTCGCGCAAACCAAGCTGGTGGCACAGATAACATCACCGTCGTCATCATCGATGTTCATGATCCCGATATTCTCGCACCCGAAATGGCGCCCGTTGCAGAATCTATTGCGGCCGTCGAACCAGCTAAAGGTATTCACTACAAAAAGGGTGGGATTTCTTTTGGCGTTCGCATCGCTTTGAGCATCATTGCTGTGATCGGAATACTCATTGGAGCTTACGCAACAGCAAAACACTACGCGCACCAAGGGTATTTCCTCGATCAAAAAGATGGACTTGTGGTTCTCATGTCTGGTCGACACGGTGGAGTGCTCTGGTGGAATCCAGAACTTAATTCTCAAACAGGAATCGATGTTAAAAACTTAACGTCAGGAGATAAGCTCCTTGTGACTCGACACGAACGATACTCATCTCGTTCACAAGCATTAAAAAGACTTGAACAGATTCGAACCCGCCAAATAACAGGCGATGTAGTGCCAACGGAGTCAACGACAACGATGGCGACAACCCCAACGACAGAACCTTCCGACATAACAATTCCTGAAGCCACTGCTGTCACTTCACCTTAGTTAGCGGACCCACAATGACAACACCCGAAACACCCACCGCATATCAGCTTGTACCTCGTTCGCGCTTTCGTTTGCGCACACCAGAATTGTTGTTAGGTTCACTCGCTGCAATCATTACTGTTGGAGGTTACGCACTCACTGCTCTTGTGAATAAGGATTATCTTCCGCAACAACTTCCTGGATTGCTCGCAGTAATGATCATTCTCATTGTCGTTGCACACGTCGCTGTGTGGATTTGGGCACCTCTTGCCGATGCAACGCTCTTACCTCTGGCGGTCTTTCTTAATGGAATTGGCTTTGTTGTGATCTCGCGATTGAATCGTGATGAAGCTCAAGCGCAAGCACTGTGGACTGCATTTGGTATTGCAGCTTTTGTTCTGACGCTCGTTGTCATCCGAAGAACAACATCACTCCACCGCTACCGTTACACGTTTGCTTTCCTTGGACTTATCGCAATAATCTTGCCTGCACTTCCTGGTGTAGGTTCGGAAATTAACGGAGCGCGATTGTGGATTCGAATGGGTGGATTTTCTTTTCAACCCGGCGAAGCCGCAAAAGTTTTTCTCACAATCTTTATTGCGTCATACCTCGTCGACACGAGAGAACTGCTTTCACGATCACGACGTAGTGTTGGAAAAGTTTTTGTTCCCGACATTAAATATTTCGGACCCCTCCTCGTTGCATGGGGCGCTTCCATCCTCGTGATGGTTCGCCAAAAAGACTTAGGAAGTTCGCTACTTTTCTTCGCGGTGTTTACCGCCATGTTGTACATTGCAACAAACCGAATGAGTTATCTCATCACAGGTATTGCATTTTTCTCTGGCGCAGCATTTATTGCGTACCAACTTTTTGATCACGTTCAAGTCCGCGTCCAAACCTGGATTGACCCGTGGTCCGATCCGCAAGACAAGGGCTACCAACTTCTTCAATCACTTTTTTCTTTTGGAACAGGCGGAATGAAGGGAACGGGTTTAGGACTCGGGACGCCAAACAAAATTCCCAACGCCACATCTGACTTTGTTTTTAGCGCCATCGGCGAAGAACTTGGACTACTCGGAACAATTGCGATCATCATTGCACTCATCCTCATCGTGGGAAGTGGTTTCAGAATCGCAACACGCGCACAACGACCCTTTGCACAACTGTTTGCAGCGGGACTGACAACAATTATCGGTATTCAATCGTTCGTCATCATCGGCGGAGTGACGCGAGTAATTCCCCTCACCGGCGTCACACTTCCCTTCGTGAGTTACGGCGGAAGTTCACTTGTTGCCAACTATGTCATTATTGCTCTTTTGCTTCGCATTTCTGACGAATCAGCACGAGACACCCTCAACGACGGCACGACTATATATGTTGAAGAACCAAAGCAGCCCGAAAAAGCGAGCGCATAAATGAATGATCTCGTTTTACCCATTCGACGTGTTGCACGATTTATATTTGTTTTATTGTTGATACTCGTCGCACAATTAACGTACTTGCAACTTATTCATGCTGACGATCTCAAAAACAATGCGCTGAACGTTCGCACAACCATCAACGAATTCGGCCGCCCGCGTGGAGAAATACTTACAATCGATAATGTCGTCGTCGCAAAATCCATTCCTGTCGACGATGAACTCAAATACCAACGTCAATACCCCACGGGATCGCTTTTCGGACACATCACGGGTTATCAATCATTCCTCTTAGGAAATACCGGTGTCGAAAGTACATACAATAAAGAACTCACCGGCGTGAAGAATGATGAAGACAACGTCCCTCGCGTGTTCCTTTCCATGCGCAACGACATTCAAGAATTTCTGCGGGACCAACTCGGAAAACGACAAGGCGCCATTGTTGTTATGGAACCTTCCACGGGTGCAATTGTTGGAATGTACGCCAATCCTTCGTATGATCCATCAGCACTTGCCGGACACGAAACGTCTGCCGTGCAGAAGGCATTTAATGAACTCAATGATGACAAAGCAAAGCCATCTTTGTCGCGTGCATTCGCCGAGAGATACCCTCCGGGATCGACATTTAAGATTGTGACAGCAGCATCGGCTGTTGATACAGGTCTTGCGACTGCAGAAACCGAATATCCTCAAGCATTTTCTTTTCAGCCACAACAAACAGACAAAAAAATTCAAAACTTTGGTGGCGGAGCATGCGGGGGAACCCTGCAACGTTCGTTCCGTGATAGTTGTAACGTGACTTTCGCAAAACTAGGAACCGCGCTAGAAAACAATTTTGTTACACAAATGCAAAAATTTGGAGTTGGCGGCAAGCTCGAAAGCGATCAGAACGTAGGAACACCTCCCCCTCTTGATATTCCTGGATCCGTGGGAGCAACTGCGCCATTGGCGAACTTCAAACTCGACCAACCTGCATTTGCGTATGCAGGAATCGGGCAAGGCAGAATTTCAGCAAGTCCGCTTTCGGTTTCTCTCTACACATCTGCAATTGCGAACAAAGGTTTTATCCCCACCCCTCATGTTGTTGATCACATCGAAGATGGTCAAGGAAATATCACCAAACGCATTGGACTTGCACCGTGGAAAACGAACGTTATTTCCGAATCGACTGCAAGTACGCTCAATGAGTTTATGGTGGACGTTGTCAAGCGCGGTACAGGAACCAAAGCCGCCGTCAAAGGAATCACCGTTGCTGGAAAGACGGGTACTGCGCAAGCCAACTGTGCTGACGGAAGCTCTAACTGTCCTCCTCACGCATGGTTTACATCATTCGCGCCCGCTGAAGATCCACAATATGTGGTAACTGTGTTCTTGCAAAATGAAGCAGGAAATGCACTTTCCTCAAACGCCGCCACTGGTGGTCAACTTGCAGCGCCCATGGCAAAGGCCGTGTACGAAAAACTCTTCGGTCTGCGTTAAAGTAACTGCATGCCAGACGACGTTTCCCGAACAATTCTTCACGACCGCTACGAGATCGAATCGCTTATCGCGCGCGGAGGAATGGCCGAAGTTTATCTTGCACGTGACCTCCAGCTCGACCGTCGTGTTGCCGTCAAAATTCTTTTCCCTGAATATGCGCGCGAACAAAGTTTTGTCGACCGCTTTCGCCGCGAAGCACAGTCTGCTGCGAACTTAAATCATCCCAACATTGTTGCAATTTATGACTGGGGACAATCTGAAGGAACCTATTTCATCGTTATGGAATATGTCAAAGGCCAATCGCTCCGAGAACTCCTCAACGAGAACGGCCCCTTAGATTCCGATGACATTGCCGAATATTCGACAGATATTGCAGCTGGACTCGCGTATGCACATCAGCACGGCGTCGTTCACAGAGATATCAAACCTGGAAATGTTCTCATCACAGACCAAGGGAAAGTGAAAGTCACCGACTTTGGTATCGCGCGTGCAGGAACATCGGAATCGTTAACGCAAACAGGTTCTGTGATGGGTACTGCAACGTACTTTTCACCTGAACAAGCGCAAGGATATAACGTCGATGGACGAAGCGACATCTATTCGCTCGGTGTTGTCATGTACGAGCTTGCAACAGGCGTTGCACCGTTCGTTGCCGATACCCCCATTGCTGTTGCCTTCAAACATGTCAGCGAAAAACTTGTTCCGCCTAGCGTGCGGAACCCCGAAATCGCAAAAGATCTTGAAGCAATCATCTGCAAATGTTTAGAAAAAGATCCCGATAAGCGTTATACAAACGCTAACGATGTACACGATGACTGCATTCGGTTTTTGCGACGACGTCCTGTTCTTGCTGGTGGCGTTGGAGTTGTTGACCCCAATGCAACCGTCATGAATGCTGCACTTGTTGATGTTCCTGATCTCGCGACAACGGGTCAAACCCAAGCGGTCGGAGTGGCAACGGCAACCGCAATTGATCCTGAAGCACACGATGCATCGAATGCTTATGGATTTGCTCCACCTCCGCGCAAAGGCCCGATGATCGCTGTTATTTCGCTCGTTGTTCTCTTGGTGCTTACTATTGGCGGAATCCTCGTTGCGTCAGCTCTTAGTGATGACACGGCAAGTAAATCAGTCGAGCTCCCAAGCGTCATTGGGAAAACGAAGGGTGAAGCAACCAAAGTTCTCAGAAATCTTGATTTAACTGTGAAAACTAAATTGGTTGTCAACGAGAGCGTTAAGGCAGGTCTTGTTTTTGCACAAGATCCTGAAGCCGGAACAAAAGTCCGAAAAGATAACACTGTCACTATTACCGTCAGCTCGGGAATTGGCCAAGAAAAAGTTCCTGATGTTTCTGGTTTGTCGATCACCGATGCAAGTTTGGAATTAGAAGACGCTGGCTTTACTGCTGTTCCAAAAGAAGAGGCAAGCGACTCTGTGGAGAAGGATAAAGTCACACGTACGTCGCCTCGAGCGGGTACCAAGCTCGACCGAGGAAGCTCCGTTGATGTGTTCGTTTCTACCGGATCAGCTCAAGTTGCTGTTCCTAATGTCATCGGGCTCGATTCTGGAACCGCATCTAACCAGTTAGGTCAAGCCGACTTTACGACAGTGACCCAAGAAGAGGCCAGTGACACTATCCCTATCGGAAAAGTTATCCGTACCGACCCTGTCGCAAATACCATGGTTGCTCGTGCTTCGACGGTGACGATTTTTGTTTCAACAGGACCTGCAAATGCGATTGTTCCTAATGTTGTTGGATTGACCAAAGCTCAAGCAACTTTATCATTACAAAATGCTGGTTTCGCGGTTGAAATACACGACCCTTCTGTGCCAACGCTTGCGGATAAAGTAACATCACAACTCCCATCAGTACCTGCAACAGCACCAAAAGGTTCGACGGTAAAAATATTCTTATCAAACCCATAGTATCGTCCGAGACAAATATCACCCAATGGTCGGTAAAACAACACGCTCGAAGCTGGGCTCTTGGTATGAAACGCACGGTCGACACGATCTTGTGTGGCGACAAACGTCGAATAAATGGATCATTCTGATTTCGGAAGTGATGCTGCAGCAAACTCCTGTTGCACGTGTTGAAAAAGTATTTGATGCATTCGTGCAACGTTTTCCTACGCCAAGTGCAATGGCAGAAAGTTCGTTGGCAGATGTTATTCGTGCCTGGGATCGATTGGGTTATCCACGACGCGCGCGCAATTTATATGCCACGTCTCTCATTGTTGCAAAAGATGGTTGGCCAACACCTGAAGAATATGAAATGTTGCCGGGTGTGGGCACCTACACCGCAAGCGCTTTGCGTGCGCTGACTTGTGCTGATGAAACGATTGAAGAAGATCACTTCGCAAACGATGTGAACATCACGCGCGTCTGTTCGCGCATGTTGGGTACGCTTTCTTCGTCACGAAATGAATTATTTAGCCAGTACAAAAAAGTGGCGCGAGGCTTGGGCCCCCGCGATGGTGTTCTTGCTGTAATGGATGTTGGATCACTTGTCTGCACAAAAAAGGACCCCTCGTGTTCACAATGTCCTGTGAAAAGGAGCTGCGCGACCAAAGGTCCGCTTGCTAACGAGCCAGTGAGTCGGCAAAAACCCTATGAGGGTAGTTTTCGTCAAAGACGAGGCGATCTTTTGCGCCAGTTGCGAGATCATCCTGTTGCCATCGCCGACACCGACAGCGAAGTTCTCATCAGTTTGCTCGACGAAGGGTTCGTGCGGACAACCTCACAACGCGTGTTCCTCGCTGATGCACTCCACGCGAACTAACATGGCATATATGCCAAAATCAGCAGCACCTAAATCGAAGCAAAAAACAAAAAAGAAGAAAACCGGTTCTCGCCAAAGCAGCGAAATCGAAACGCAGGAATCAAAAATCCCTGGTCCCACGCCTCTTTATATTCCCGTAGCTGCAATTGGATCCATCATTGCTGGACTCATTGTTATCATCCTCAGCTTCCTCGAGATTTTGCCCCAAGCACCTCAGCCCCAATACAACATTGTTGGTCTAGTGCTCATGTCGGTAGGTTTCGTCGCTGCGACTCAGATCAAGTAACGCCCTGTTCCCTCGTCATTCAGAGGAATGACTGCACCCCGTCATTCAGAGGAACGAAGTGACGAAGAATCTCAAGTGTGAGTTAGGCAGAGATCCTTCGCTCCGCTCTGGATGACAAGCACTAAAGCTCTGGATGACAAGGAAAAGTAGCTCTGTTTGACGGACAACATCAAATTACATGCATGTAATTTTCCCCAAAGTTATCCCCTGCCTGTGGATAACTAGTTGATATGTGGTGAGTGTACGTTTTAGCCGCGGATTCCGCGGTCCCTGGCAGCCATCACGGAGCGAAAAGGGGTTAGTTTGAGGTTGTGAGAACCATATCCTCGCGACAATGTCTCGGAGCTGTGGGCTCATCACCCAGGGGCGACATCGTCATTGTGACCTCTGCGCCACAAACTCCACAGCGATAATTCATATCCACAGGCGCCATATCATTTGGGTCAGGCTCAGCAGGCGGTGCGATCCAAAACTTCTTGAGCGCCCCAGCAAACATGACATAAAACAAAATCCCAATGCTCGCACCAATAATCACCGAGAAGAAATTCATATCCCATTCTCTCAAAGCGAGGGGGACGTGGGAGAAATGTGCGAATTCACGATTAGACTAGTGAGATGGTTCGTAGAAAAGCGCAGGTGAAAGACTCACGATCGAAGAAATCTGGCTTTGTACGCAGTGTTTTACCCGGTGTTGTATCCCCATTACGCGAAGTTCCCGCCGCCATTGCCCGACCTCCCTATGTTCCTGGCGTAATATCGCTTCCTCGAACGCCTCTCGCTCTGGATGAAAAGATAACTCGCATGCGTGCCGCCGGAATCTGCGCTCGCGAAGTCATGCTCGAAGTGGGATCGCAGATAAAACCAGGAATGTCTACCGAAGAGCTCGACATCATCGTTCACGAAGCAACAATTAAGCGCGGGGCGTATCCTTCGCCATTGCAATATCACGGTTTTCCGAAATCAGTGTGCACCTCGGTCAATGAAATTATCTGTCACGGGATTCCTGATTCACGGAAACTCGTTGACGGTGATATTTGCAACATCGACATCACCGTGTATCTCAACGGGGTCCACGGAGACCACAACGTAACTTTTTTTGTTGGCGATGTTGATGAAAAATCTCGCGATCTCGTCAAAGTCACGAAAGAATCAATGTGGTTAGGTATTGCACAAGTAAAAGCTGGTGCATCCACCCGTGAAATTGGTCGTGCAATTCAAAAACATGCCGAAGCTCACGGATATTCATCTGTTCGCGATTACACCGGCCACGGTATTGGCGAAGTATTTCACGACAAGCCAACAATTCTCCATTACGACACTCCCCATAACGACACCATCATGGAACCGGGTATGACATTCACTATTGAGCCCATGTTGTCGATGGGTGACTGGCGTAGCAATTTATGGGACGACGACTGGACAGTTGTCACCAAAGATTTCTCGCGTTCGGCCCAGTTTGAGCACACTGTTTTAGTCACTGAAACGGGCGTGGATGTACTGACTCTTCTTCCTGACGAACCTCGCGAGTTTCCACCTCAATAAATATCTACTGAACAATACAAGGTCACCCCTTTTCTTCCCGAGGGCAATAAGAATGGGCCAATGACTACGCCGACAGAAGTTAAGCCAAAAACTTTTTCCGACCTTGCCGACTTAACGCCACCCGACCGCGAACGCGTTGTCGATTTTCTCCGCTCCTTTTCCATTCTCTGTGTCGTCATTGGACATTGGCTGATTGCGAACATCTCACGTGGTGCCAACGGTGAAGTAACCGGAAGTAATGCGTTGACCGATTTACGTTTTGGATGGTTGTTGACGTGGTTCTTTCAAGTCATGCCTCTGTTCTTTTTCGTGGGCGGATACGCGAATTATGTCGGCATCAGAAGTTTTCGTCGACGCAATCTTTCCTACGCTGCATTTCTCACCTCACGCGTTCGCCGCATGCTCAAACCTGTCGTCACTTTGTTGTTTGTGTGGGTACCCGTCAACTTTCTGATTGATTGGCAAAATGTTGGATCAGAAAATTTTGCCAGCATTTTGAGCAAAATTGTGACGCAACCACTGTGGTTTATCGGCGTCTACCTTATTGTGACGGCACTGTCGTGGCCTATGTATCTCCTTCACATGAATTGGGGCGTGAAGTTCCTCATTTTTTCTGCTGCCATTCCATTCCTTGTTGATTGGCTTCGGTTTGGAACAGAAAATATATCTCTCGGCTATCTCAATATTTTTATTTGGATCTGGATTCACCAGATGGGGTATGCCTATGCCGATGGTACTCTTCTTGCAAACGCAGAAGGAGCAAAAGATACAGTAACTACTCAATGGTGGAAAAAATTTGGCGGAATCTTTATGATTGCCATTGGCGCAACGGGTCTGTTCTTTTGTTCGGGCATAAAAAAGTTCGGAGATGTTTCTTTTCTGCATACCATCGCAGAAAAATTACATCTCGAACAATTGCCCTATCCTCCCTCGATGGTAGGCCTCCCTGGCGAAAAGATCTCCAACATGAGCCCGCCCACGGTTGTCATCATGTTTCTTGCGATTACTCAAATAGGAATTGTGATTGTGTTACGCGATCGTTTACAAAAGATTTTGCAAGGGAAAAGACTCTGGACTTTTACTGTTCTTATCAACTCAATGATTTTGACGATCTTCTGTTGGCATCAAAGTGCGCTGTGTATTGTGACGCTCGCACGCATTGGTCTTCGGATTGATGAACCTTCGGTGGGAAGCGCAACATGGTGGCTCACACGGCCACTGCTTCTGGGATGTTACGCACTAATCCTCGCGGGAATTGTGTCGATCTTTTGGAAGTACGAACGCTGGCGAAACGATGATCTCACCGGCATCACATCCAAGAGCGTGGCGATTTGTACTGTCATCATTGTGATCATCGGAATCTTAGGGTTGGCGCAAGGTGGTATCGATGACATGTTTGGTGTCGGTCACGATATTCTTGGTTTGTTCCAAGTCAATGCTTTTCTTTCCATCACACTCACTATCTGTGGTGCAGGAGCATTTGGTGTTCTGAGAAATATGAAGAATGTCGCCCAAGGCAACTACGAAGCTCCCAAACCCGAAGTGGTCAAAAACTAGGCCGATATAACTTGTGCACGAATTTATAAACAACAATGGATAGACGCATAATTCGGAATGAACTTGTTTAGGCCGGGGTGATCCCCTGTATGAACGACGTTGCGCAACTTGTAGCATGGAGAGAATACAGGGGATCACCCCGGACCCTTAACCATCTTCATTGGATTTGTGGAGGAGATGGGACTCGAACCCACGACCCCCTGCTTGCAAAGCAGGTGCTCTAGCCAACTG
>CAZFAO010000018.1:0-33039 GCA_964516875.1 uncultured Burkholderiales bacterium | reverse complement strand
GGATTATCCCCAGTTTGTCGTCAGTTATATTGCTCTTCTTGAAGTTGTTGTGCCAAATCCTGATGGGTATAAATGGCAGCACCCAGGACAATATCGCTGATACCAGCGGCTTCCAAGGCTTTGACATCATTGATTGTTGTAACCCCACCACTGGCCACGACGTCGTGGTCGGTCAGCGAGCGGATATGTGAAAAAAGTTCCACATCGGTTCCTTGACGACGTCCTTCAACGTGGATGGCTGTTACAAAAATACCAGCAACATCGAGAGCGTTGAATTGCTCAATCAACTCTTCGAGTGTTTGTTCACTTGATTCTTGCCACCCCGACACGCGAACTTCGCGACCGTCAACTTCTAGTGCAATATAGAGTTGCCCAGGAAACTTATTAACGCAATCTTTAAACCACTCGGGATCACGAATGCCTTGTGTCCCGATGACAACCGAACGCGCACCAAAGCCAAGGATCTCTGCAATATCATCAGCAGTGCGAATCCCACCACCAACACGAATATCGACATCAGGGTTATTAACACTGATCGCCGCAATTGATTCAACAACAGAAATATTTGTTCCCCGCCCTGTAGCGCGATCTAAATCAATGATGTGCAAATTATTAAAGCCTTTAGCAACCCAATCACGTGCAACAGCTACAGGATCAGGTATTCGCAATAATTCGTTGTCATAAGATCCGCCGACGAGTTGAACACATTGTCCTTCGCGAATATCTACAGCGGGACGCACAATCATGACAGCACCTCAGAAACAAACGAGTGCACGAGTGCCACACCGGCCACGTCACTTTTTTCAGGATGAAATTGTGTTCCTAAAATATTTCCTTGTCGCACAATCGAAGCAAAACGATCGCCTTGATAGGTCGTGTATCCAGCAATCACATTTTCATCGTCAGGCCGGCACGCAAAGCTATGTGCAAAATATGCCCACGTGGGCATTTTGTCACCTTTGGGAGGCCAGGCCTCCTTTATTTGGTTCCAGCCCATGTGGGGAATGCGTCGTGATGTGAGTCGTGTCACACTGCCGGAAAACAAACCCAAACCATCACCGGGGCCCTCTTCGCTCTTGTCGAACATGAGTTGCATCCCTAAACACATTCCAATTGTTGGTGTTCCCGAATGAATGACAGAAACTAAATCGTCTTTCCAGTCACAGAGTTCTTCTGTCGCTGCACCAAAGGAACCCACACCAGGGAGAACAATCAGATCAGCGCTCAACACTCGTGCATGATCACGCGTGATGACAACTTCAACATTGTCGTTGGTTAACGGTGTTGCTTCAAGGACACGAGAAACTGATCGAATATTCCCCACGCCATAATCAATGATGGCAGCTATTTTTGTCATGGTGTAAATTCCCGCAACACGTGAAGAACTTTCTGAAGTATTTCCCGTGGAGCAATCGTCACTCTGATTCCCGAACCGTACAGGGAGAGATCGTCAAAGATTCGCACCGCAATCTCGGCACTATCGAATGCTGATGTGAGATCAGGTGAAATAGTCATTGGGATATAAACAAAATTCGAATCACTGGCAAGGGGCGCAAATCCCAGTGCAAAAAGTTCTTGCATGAACCACTCTTTCGCAGCACGCGTTTCTGTAACGACATTCGACAACCACGTTTTTTGAGTAAGAGAATCATAAGCGCAGGCAAGCGCAATTGCGTTTGCTTTATACGGACCGCGCAGCACCTCAATCGCTGTAATTACTTCACTGTTTCCTAACGCATATCCGATACGAAGACCTGCTAACGCGTGGATCTTAGAAAATGTACGAAGAATAATGGCTCGCGGATGAGAACTCAACAGATCAAGACAATCACTCGCTGCAAATTCTGCATACGCCTCGTCGATCACAACGAAACCTGAATAGCGAGAAATAAGTTCTTCAATATTTGCTCGCGGAATAGGCAACCCTGTTGGATTATTTGGCGAACACAAATAAATAATCTTTGATTCAGTTGTGAGAAACTTTTTCACGTCGAGCGATCCGTCCGATTCGAGTTCGACCTCCACCACATTGCGATCGTTATATCGTGCAAAATATCCAGCCATAGGAAAAGACGGGATCGGGTTAATGATTGTTTCCCCTGCTTGCGAGCACGCACGAATAATGCAATCTAAAACATCATCGGTTCCACAACCAATCACAATATTTTCCGTTGGTGTATCACTGAGATACTCTTCGTAGTGACGCGCCAATGCTTGTTTAACGCTCGCACCATAAATTTCTGGATATCGCGAGAGGTGAACCGATGGATCGTTGGCCAACAACGCTATTCGTTCACGAACGCCGGGCGCCATCCCCCACTGACTTGTATTATCACTGAGGTCGTAGGTAACAGGAACGCGCAGCGGATCATAAAGGGTGACGTTGCGCACACGCTCAGGTAGTTCGGTGATCTCTGTGATCTCGGTCATGGGATCAGCCTTTCAATGTGCGACACAAGAATTCCGTGAACACCTTTAGCACGCAGTTGCGGGATGATGGTGTTGAGATAATCAGACTCGATCACAGCGTGAAGCGCAACGATTTCGTCATTGCCATACAAGTCAATCACTGTTGGTGAAGCAAGGCCCGGCACGAGGTCACGCACTTCGTCGAGAACATTTTTGGGAACATTCATCATGACGTAACGCTTGCCCTTGGCATTCAGAACAGAGACCAGCGCGTCGCAAAACGTTCGAGCTTCAGCTGCTTTCACTGAGCCATCGGAAAAATCAAAATCCTTCGATGCCACAATTGCAGCCTCAACTTCTTGAATCGTTTCGATCTCTTCGAGACCATTGGAGCGCATCGTTGCACCTGTTTGCGAGAGATCAATGATTGCGTCTGCAATGCCGAGGCGCGGTGCAATCTCAACAGAACCAGACAGAGAAATAATGTGAACGTTAATTCCGACTTTCTTCCCCCACTCACGTGCGAGATTGGGGAACGATGTCGCCACTCGAATTTCTTTAGGAGGATTATCGCGGTATTGTTTGTGCCACTCGGGAGGCGCGGCTAGAACTAACTTGCATTGAAATAGGGGAAGATTTTCAACAACTTTGATATTGGCGCCCGATTCGTACATTAAATCCGTGCCGGTAATGCCAAGGTCCACTACCCCATCAGCCACAACGGTTGCGACGTCCTTGGTGCGTACAAACATCACCTCAATATTTTTCGACAATCGAGCAAACAGTGCACGGCCAAGATCTGAACTGGGCCACGCGTAGCCCGCATCTTTGCACAGCGGACCTAAATCGTCGGCAATGCGTCCGCGCTTGGGCAACGCAATTCGCAATGCTGCTTCGTTTTCAAAGTTTGATGGATTCATGACTTCTCATTTCTTGTTTCAGAATTATTTTCTAGGCGCGCAATTGAACTCAATCCATGACCGATAAGACCTTCCATCTGCGCAAATTCATACGCTAATGGCGCGAGTTTATTGTACGACTCACCATCAAACTCCATGACGGATGTTCGACGAAAGAACGACGCAGCAGAAAGCCCCGACGCAAAACGCGCTGACGAGTTAGTCGGAAGAACGTGGCTAGGTCCTGCGACAAAATCGCCCAGAGGTTCTGCCGAATATCCGCCAATAAAAACAGCACCAGCGCGCGTGACATCTTGTGAAACTATGTCAGCATCGACAGTGTGAATCTCGACGTGTTCAGGCGCACAGTCATTTACCAACGACACTGCAGTTGCAATGTCAGGAGTGAACACAAGAAAGAGCGTTTCGTCCCAGACGCGAAGAAATCCAGGATTACCAACAATAGAATCTTTCAATTTTTGCAACTGTTGTGCAACATCTTCAATCAGCTGAGCAGAATCGGTCAGCAACACTGCAGCTTCGTAACCAGAACCATGTTCTGCTTGCGCAACGAGGTCACATGCCACGGCATAAGCGTCTGCTGTTTCATCTGCAACAACAAATACCTCGGACGGACCTGCCACCATATCGATTCCGACACTTCCAAAAAGTTGACGTTTTGCTTCCGCCACGTATTGATTGCCCGGTCCGCAAATAAAGTCGACTTTTTTTATTGTTTGTGTTCCGTACGCCACCGATGCAATTCCTTGCGCGCCACCAACATAAACAATTTCAGTTACTCCTGACTTGAGTGCCGCGTATGCCACCGCAGGATTCAACGCTTCATTGCTCGGAGAAGTCACCATGACAATTTCTTTCACACCCACCGCTTTGGCAATGGCTGCTGTATGAATCACTGTCGACACAAGCGGAAACGAACCTTGGGGAACATAACAAGCAACGCGATCAAACGGAGTAAAAACTTCACCGACGCGTTGACCATCGGGTGCTGTGTCGCTCCATGAACGAGGAGTACTTTTCTCTGCACACCACGACACATTCGCAACTGCGGATTCGATTGCACCCTTTTGCTTATACGTCAATTGATGAACAGCTACCTCTTCACAATATTTTTCCAATTGAGAAAGTGTTCCAACTTTTGGTGTCGTTCCATAATCGACAGAATCAAATTTTCTCGTGAAGTCGCACACTGCGGCATCGCCACGTTCGCGGACATCTTTCAATACATCAGCCACTGTTGTGCTGGCATCTGTCGTGTCACGACGAACGAGTTGAACGAGGTCTGTGTCTTGTGTGTTATCAATGATTCGCATGGTTCCTCTAAAAATGTGGGCGATGAAGCGGGAGCTTCATGCATGCGGGCAATAAAAAACCCGCCAGCTCGGCGGGTACAAGTCTCTACGTCAACAAAAGTTTACGCAGTGTTATGCACACACCAACATATGGTGATGTGCATGATGAGCGGAAACGAAGAGACGTGTCATGAAGGACCAGTATAGCTGCAGACCAGCCTCGCGACAACCCCGCCGTGTACAGGGTCGGACCCTGCAACAGTTAACGCTTGACTGGCACTTTGGTCGTGTGCCGATTGGTGAGCTCGTTCCAGATACGGCTCGTCAGCGATTGACGAACATCTATTGTTGGATCGAGAACCCGACGCGCACGTTTCGCGGCTGGAGAAATCGAAGCAGCACCGACAAGTTCATGTTCACGCTCATGCTCAGGAACCTCGAGATCCACAAACTGGATATTCGAGTTATAGAGTCGTGGATCACTGGCATGTTGCGTGCCGCTAGGTGAAAGTCTTATACGAGGCCCAGACACATATTCTGTCCCCGGACTTCCATATCTCTTGTGCGCGATAAGCGCACCGAGTGCACACAACATCAGGACACCTGCAATTGAGTATTCGAGTGTGCGTGACGACGAACCCGAAGGCACGGAATTGTTATCAACGAGAGAGCTAATTACATCAGCTGAACCGGATGTACTAACTTCATCAGCATCTGGAGATGCAGGATCAACATGAGGAGAATACGAACCTGAATCTTCAGTCGACTGTCCACCAAGAATCGATTCGACAATAGATTGGTTTTCATCAGGAATCGACTCAACACCTGGAGACTCAGCACGAGGAACAACCTCGAGCCCTTGGGAACCCTGGGCATCTGGCTTGTTTTCAGAACCAGCAGGAGTTTGATCAAGCGTACTTTCAGAAACAGGATTCGTACCCAAATGAGCTTGAGGAATCTTTCCCGGATTTGTCATCTTGGGTACCTCTTGAGGTACTTGCGTCGTTACTTGTGGCACCTGAGGTTGAGTAGCTATTGTTGGAGGTGTCGTTACTTGTGGCACCTGAGGCTGAGTAGCAATTGTTGGAGGTGTCGTTGCTTGAGTTGCTTGAGGTTGAGTAGCAATTGTTGATTCAACCGCAGGCGATGTTGTTGCCACGGGTGCTGGAACACTTTCAGGAACTTGCTTGCATGTTCCGTGAATATTACTGAAGATATTCGCGATGGCCCCTCCTGGATTAGGACCACTTGGTGTCGCGCCAAATCCTGTAGCAGTACCCATCACTAATCCGTGATTTTCACTGAAGTTGGATGATCCATAACACGGTTGGTTTGACGTTCTTGCATAAGCACTTGTGATTGTTGCCTCAAGAGTAATTTGGTAAGCGAAACTTGCACCCGACGGAAGTGTTCCCATCAATAAAGGCGGTCTGTAGCTATTACCCCCGTCAGCATTAACCCTCAATGTTTTCGATGAGTTAAACCGTGCAAGATCTTGCCTCATCGCAGGCGTTAACGCGACAGTTTCCCACTTCGTTGCATTGTCATATATAAAAAATACATTCTGTCGAGGCATCTCTGGACTTCCAGGAGCCGCTTCCACCTCGAAAGAATCAACCGTGATGCCGTCGGGAAATCTCATCACAAATGCAGTTGAAAACTCTGTTTCTGTTGTCATCAAACTTCGAAAATTTACGCCGTATTGAAGTTTGTATTTATTTTCGCCAATTTTCGCAGGGTCAATTCCCTTTATTCCCGCAGTATAAAACGCCTGCTGGTTAGCACCATTGAGAGGTTGGTCAAGACCGTATGTCCCTGGAGGAGCAACAAATGCATCATTATTGATCGTCGCATACGCGTGTGTTGCAAAACCTGCCGCAAGCACGACCAGTACGAGCGCAATGCGCAGTGAGCGCGATGCAGATTTAACAATATGAATGGGAGAATTTTGGACATCTCTTCGCATGGCGTTTACCTCATCGTTGCGAAGCTCCTGCATATTTATGCATTCTTAGAGTTGCGAATATCGCGATATTCGTGTCGTTAATATAAATCGGACTACTTGTTGAGAACAGAGTACAAAAAAGATTATTTCGTCATTCTGAGTGTATCGAAGAATCTCATTTGTGAGTTTTGGAGAGATCCTTCGCTGCACTCAGGATGACAATGTGATGCTCAGGATGACAATGTAAGCCAATTAGGTGAGGATAATGCTGACAGGACAGTGATCTGAGCCCATCACATCCATGTGCACCTCGGGGTTACTGACTTTATCGATCAGACTCTTGCTCACCATCCAATAGTCGATGCGCCATCCCGCATTTCGCTCTCTAGATTTAGCAAAGTTCGACCACCACGAATAAACCTCAGTCGTTTCTGGATAAAAGTGTCGGTACGAATCAATAAAACCTGCATCGATGACATTCGTGAGGCCTTGACGTTCTTGCGTGGTAAACCCATGCTTGCCCACATTGGTTTTAGGATTTGCCAAATCAATTTCTTGATGCGCGACATTGAAATCTCCACAAAACAACACGGGCTTTTTCTTTTCGAGTTGAATCATGTATTCCAAATACGCTTTATCCCAATGAAGTTCACGCATCGGTAAACGGGTGAGATCTTCTTTTGAGTTTGGCGTGTACACAGTCGACACAAAATCCTTATCGAACTCAAGAGTGAGCACACGACCTTCGGAGTTTGTATCACCGTAAGAATCGGTGAGGTCATATTTTGTAACAATGTCGTCTGGAAAATCATTGATGACATTCAACGGTTTTATTTTCGTGAAGATGGCGGTGCTTGAGTACCCTTTTCGAACAGCAGAGTTCCAGTAGAGGTGATAGTCAGGAAGATCAAGATCGACTTGCTCGGGGTGAGCTTTGGTTTCCTGGAGACACAAAATATCGGGAGCGTGTTGTTCAATAAAGGGATAGAACAATTCCTTTTTGAGGACGGCTCGTATGCCATTTACATTCCAGGAATATAACTTCACAAAAATCATCCATCTCTTCCGCGTTTACTCGATTTAGCCCCGGAAAACGGGGTCTGCAAGGGGTAACGCGGATATTTAGTTTTCAGAACTTCCAGTTGTCGCCTCAGCAAGTGCAGCATTAGTCTCTGCTTGCACACGTTCAACATGTATCTGAGGAATAATCTTATCGAGCCACTTGGGGAACCACCAGTTCTTATCACCAAGAAGTTCCATCGTTGCAGGAACAAGAAGCATACGAACAATCGTTGCATCCAAGAACACAGCAACGGCTAGACCAAGTCCCATCAATTTGAAAATTCGATCTGGAGCTAAAGCAAAACTTAAGAACACGCAGATCATGATGAGCGCTGCTGCACTAATCACGCGTGCAGTAGAAGCCAAACCATGCGTGACAGCTGCCGCATTGTCTTTCGTGTCGTCATATTCTTCTTTGATCTTGCTCAACAAGAACACTTCGTAATCCATGGAAAGACCAAAGACGATAGCGAACAACATCATTGGTGCCCACGGTTCAATCGGTCCCGGCGCTCCAATGCCAAAGAGTTCGCGCGCCCAACCCCACTGAAAGATAGCAACGAGGACGCCATAAGACGCTCCGATAGAGAGCAAGTTCATGATGACAGCTTTCACGGGAACGAGAATTGATCTAAAGACGCACATCAATAACAAAAAGCTCAGCACGAGCACACCAGCAATGAAATAAAGAATACGCTCGGACATCACGGTCGCGAAATCCACATTTGCTGGCGTGAGCCCACCAATATAAACCCGTGCTCCGCTATCGCCAACTGCTGCAGGGATTTGTTCGTTGCGCAGTTCGTTCACCAAGTTGCTTGTTTCTTCCGACTGCGGTGAGGTAGTTGGGAAAACTTGAATAGGTATTACTTCGGAAGTTTGCGTTGATGATTCTGCAGAATCCCCTGAATCAGATTGAGCTGACTGTTTTTGAAGTTGAGCAGATGATGGAACAACAACCGCTACACCGTCTGTATTTTCAATCTTTTCGACGATGGTCATCAGTGCTTGGGGATCACTCGATTCCCGAAGATCGGTAACAGCAAATAAAGGACCATTAAAACCTGGCCCAAATCCTTGCGCCAAAATGTCGTACGCTTTTCTGGTCGTTGTCTTATCAGGATCATTTCCTGAATCCGACACACCAACACGAAGCGAAAAGACGGGAATCGACAGCACAACCAAAATCACAACGCCACCAATCGCAGCAGGCCATGCACGTCGTTGAATAAATTCGCTCCACTTCACCCACACCGGTGGCTTTTCGGGTTGATCGTCTTTTTTCTTGCGATGGATTGACCACTTATCAATATGACGACCAAATGTTGACGCGAGCAATGCAGGTACAAACGTCAACGCCGCGATCAACATAATGAGAACAGCCAGTGAAGTACCAATTGCTATTCCAGAAACGAAATCAAGATTGATAATCAACATACCCAGCAAAGAAATCACAACGGTGATACCCGCAAACAAAACGGCTCCACCAGCAGTTGTCATAGCTTCTATCACGGCCGCCTCACGCTCAACACCGCGCTTCATCGCTTCTCGATATCGCGTGACAATAAAGAGTGCGTAATCAATACCCACACCGATACCAATCATCGCCGCAATGTTTGTTGTGAAGTCAGGAATTCCAACAATTCGACTCGCTAATGTAATGAGCGCTGTACCAATACCCACACCAACAAGCGCAGTCAGGATGGGCATCCCGGCAGCAACGATTGATCCAAAGGCAACCAACAAAATAATTATCGCTGCGACAATTCCGATGAGTTCCGAAAGCGGAAATTCAACTTCCATGAACGGATAACCACCGAATTCAACTTGAATAACTTTTTTCAGATTTGATGCACGTTCAACAACAGGATCTCCCATGCCGGGTTGCATTTCAACATCGTCATTAAAAACAATTGTTGCATAAGCAATTGTATTGTCAGAAGATATTTGTCCCGTTGAACTGTCGTTAAACGGAGAAATAACGTTTGTGACTTGCGTCTTATTCGAGTCATCTCTGATGGATGTTAAAAACTTTTCGATCTCTCCTTGATAGTTATGAATGTCACCCTCGGATTTGAAAACAACGGTTCCCGTTACTCCACCGACCTGTGACGCAGCCTCGGGAACTTCTTTTTCCAGAAGGGCTTGCGCTTTGGCGCTCTCGGTCCCGGGCAAGCTGCCCTGATCTAACCAATCAGGACCGATCGACGATGACGCCGCTGATAGCGCAATAAGTGCGACAATCCAGACAGAAATAACTAAGCGATATTTACGGAAACAAAAGCGAGCGATGGAATGTAGCATGAGCGACATTCTAGACTGACGACATGTCATCTCTCGAAGATCTGTACCGTGAAGTTATCCTCGACCACTATCGATCACCACGTAACCGCGGCGAGTTGATTTCACCACCCGCTATCGTCGCGGAAGGTAAGAATCCTGTCTGCGGTGATGAGCTGACGCTTTACCTCGAAATACAAGATGGTGTTGTCAACGATATAAAAATGGAGGGGAACGGCTGTTCTATATCGATGGCGAGTTCTTCGATGATGACAGCAGCGGTTAAGGGAAAGCCTGTTGAATTCGCGCGTGAGCTCATTGTTCAATTTAAAAAACTGATGGATATTCACGAAACGAATTTGGAAAGTGACGAAAACGCTCCCACGGACGAGGCCGTTCCATCGGAGACCTTGGGCGAACTCGATGCCCTCACCGGTGTGGTGAAATTCCCGGTTCGCATCAAGTGCGCAACCCTTGCCTTCAATACTCTCGAAAATGGCCTCGATTCAGCCACTGGCAATAATCTCGACAATATCGCTACCACGGAATAGCCCTCCTGAGGGCACCCAAAAGCGCTGGTTGTGGAGCTCTTTTCGTACTATCCCCTCACTAGGGAATACGCTGTATAAGACCGGTGTTCCCCATAGATACGGGCCAAAATAACCCATTTTTGGTCTCGACAAATAGGACAAATAGGTACACAATGATAGACAACCCACACATTATAGAAAAGGACAGCGCCATGGAAAACGCTACGCTTCTCCTTCTTATCGATTCGCAACTCGACGAGTTCAAGAATCGTGAGATGATTGCTGGTGCCGAGGTTGTTGACTTTCTCCTCGATCTCCGTAACGCTGCAGCTTCTGCGCCACACGAAGACCCTAATCGAGAGCTCATTCCTCAATAACAATCGGCTAAAATAAAGACGACATTTCATGCCCCACGTCGTCAGGAAAAAAGCCGTTGAAATCCATTCTCCGTTCTCGCCTATTTATAGGATGCTTTACAGGTACCTTAGCTATTGCTGCTGTAGTGGGCATTGGATTATCCGTACGCGATGATGCAACTGCTGCTGAGAAAAAAGAAGTAACTGAAACAACGACGACAAGCACGACGTCAACAACCACGACAACAACACTTCCTCCCAAACCAAATCAACCCCTTGCTGCAAACCTTCCCCTCCTCGGAGCAGGTGTCACTGTTGGCTCTGGATCGAACAGCGCAAATATCGCGTTGTATGAACAACGACTTGCTGATTTAAAATTTGATCCCGGCACGGTCGACAATGTCTACGACGGCAAAACAACTTTCGCGGTACAAGGTTTACAAAAATTAAAAGGCTTGCCTGTCACGGGACGTATTGGTGACGCCGATATTGCAGTGCTTAATTCATTTCAATATGACGATCCTCATACATATCCTGGCGAAGCAAACCGCGTGGAAGTCAATCTCGATAAGCAATATTTAATTGTGTATGAAAATCATCAAGTACGACTCATCACGACGGTATCAACGGGAAACCAAAAAAGTTATACGTACGTTTCCGAAAAAACGGGGCGTCGAGGTTCATCGGTTGCGAACACACCAACGGGTCGCTTCGAGTTTTACAGTCGATATAAGGGATGGCACAAGGGCGACCTTGGAGAACTCTATAACCCTGTATATTTCAAGGGTGGCGTTGCCGTTCATGGATACAAATCGGTTCCCATTTACCCCGCCAGCCACGGATGTGTCCGCATTCCTATGTATGTCGCTGATTATTTCCCCAGCCTCGTTACAAATGGTGAAGCAATTTATGTGTATGCAGCAGTTGAAGTTCCTTACGTGTCCGACAAGATCGGTGCCGTAGTGACAACAGCTCCGACGACAACAACGACAGCTCCGACTGAAGCGACAACGACGACGACAGCTACATTGCCAGTTGAAGAACCCGTTGATCCACCCGTTGAACCAACCCCGTAAGTTACCCGTTTGCAGGGTAAGACCCTGTAAAAGTTTCGTAGCCGGAAGTTTCAAGTTGTCGAGCGAGTTCAATTCCCCCACTTGTAATAATCCGACCATCAGCAAACACATGCACGTGTGTCGGCTCAAGATAGGCTAACAAGCGGTCGTAGTGAGTAATAGCAATAACACCGAGTTGATTTTCAGAAACCAACCGACTCACTCTTTGAGCAATCGAGCGCAATGCATCAACGTCGAGTCCTGAATCGATTTCATCGAGAATGGCATAGCGTGCGTTGCTCACAGCGAGTTGCAAAGTTTCCATCCGTTTACGTTCACCGCCAGAGAACTCATCGTTGACCCCACGTTCGAGAAAACTTTTCTCAACTTCCAAGTCGCGTGCTTCGCGTGCAACACGGTCCGACACATCACCATAAACGCTAGAAAGCAATGCTTCGACAGGCACGCCCGGTATTTCAACCGGATATTGCATCGTCGCAAAAATTCCTGCTCGTGCGCGCTCAAAAGTATCGAGTGTGTCAATGCGTGTTCCATCGAGTGTGATGGAACCGTGCGTAATTTTGTAGCGAGGATGTCCCATAACAGCATGCGTCAATGTTGATTTTCCCGAACCGTTGGGCCCCATGACAGCATGGACCTCACCCGGATTCACCGTGATGGTAACGCCGTTGAGAATCTGCTTTGATCCGTCCGCTAATTCAACATAGAGATCATTAATTTCAAGCATCGACTACCTCTTCATCTAAAAAGATTCGACCATCACTAACAACGACCTTATAAGTAGACACGGGTCGCGTTGCAGGAAGACAACGAGCTTCGCCGGTCGTCACGTCAAAGAGCGCACCGTGTTTAGGGCATTCAACTTCTTTCGCATCAACGTCAAGCGTTCCCTCTGAAAGCGAAAAATCTGCGTGAGAACATCGGTCATCTAAAACATAAATTGTTCCTTCAATGTTGATGAGACACAGACGGCGCTCGCCGACATCGACGCGCAGCATTGCCCCATCAGCAATATCATCAAGAGAAGCAAGATCAATCATGCGTGATTAGTTTCCTCTTCACGCTTAACCGCCAGTGTAGATAGTTTTTCGTTCACACTTCGTCGTAGTGGTTCAATAAGGGCAGGAATGCTCAAGCGCGAAAAAACATCTTCAAAAAATCCAAGAACAATAAGTTTTTCAGCATCTGCTGGAGAAACTCCGCGCGTCGCTAAGTAATACAACTGCTCTTCATCGATCGGACCAACAGTGGAACCATGAGAACACTTCACATCGTTGGCTTCAATCATCAGATTAGGAATGGATTCGGCGTGCGCGCCATGATCGAGAATAAGATTTCGGTTCGTTTGGTAGGCCTCTGATTGCTGCGCCTCTTCGCGTAAGTGGATCATTCCGGAATACACACTGCGCGCACTATCTTCAACAGCACCCTTGAACAACAGAGTTGACGTTGTGTGTTCAGCTCGATGATCTTGAAGAGTACGGAAATCAAGAAGTTGGTTGTTGTCTCCGTAATAGACGGCCATAACATCACTGGTTGCGCCCTTTTCCAAAAGCGATACTTCGGCGCGAAGTCGTGAGTATTTACCGCCCAGGCTCACAGCAGACGATTCAAAGTGTCCATCTCGATGGACGTGCGTTCGATGGACGCCAATATGTGTTGTTTCTTTTCCATCTTCTTGCGTCGTAAGGAATTTCACTTGCGCATTTTCACCCACGATGCATTCCGTGATGGACGAGACAAAGATTTTCTGATCGCTTGATTCAAAACGTTCAATAATGCTGACTGATGCATTGCGCTCGACGTGAACTAGCGTGCGATCAAAGACCGCAACTCCAGCGCCTTCGTTCCAGTGGACAATCACAATAGGCTGTTCAACGACAACATCGCGTGGCACATAGATATACGCACCGCCTGTTGACATTGCTTCATTCAACATAACAAAAACGTCCGATGTTTCTTTGGCAACCGTTCCCAAACTTTTTTGCACACGATCAAGCTGTTCACCTGTTGTTTCAGCAATTCCGTTAACAACAACACCTAACGCTTCGAGTTCTTCACTCAACGCATGGTGGACAACACGACCATCACGAACAACAATCAAACCCGAATGATCGCCGGCTTCAGCAGCGACGACACCCCCACCCGGAGATTTTCGCTCGCCAGGCTTACCAATTTCCTCCGCGCTCAATGGGCGATAATCATTCAGGGAAAAAATATTGATGTCGGTATATCTCCACAGTTCCTCATCCGTTGAGGGAAAGCGAGCATCACGCATTTTTTCTACATAGTGAGAACGACGATCAGCTAACCACGTCGGGCCAGGTAGCGCTTTCGACGCTAACTCAATGTCGAACGTCGTTGGTGTGGTTTGAGAAGTAACGGTCATCCCACCGAATCTTCCATATTGATTTCGATGAGGCGCGTGAGCTCCACTGCATATTCCATGGGAAGAACCGACACAACAGGTTCGATAAATCCGTTGACAATCATGGCTGTTGCTTGATGTTCGGAGAGCCCGCGGCTCATGAGATAAAACAATTGAGCATCGCCCACTTTAGACACCGTTGCTTCGTGACCAATGCGCGCATCTTTTTCTTCAACTTCCATATACGGATACGTGTCACTGCGAGATTCATCATCAAGAATCAACGCATCACATCGAACGTGCGACTTCACATCGGTAGCTCCCTCTTCGACACGGACTAATCCACGATACGTTGTGCGTCCACCATCTTTCGAAATCGATTTCGAATCAATCACCGACGTTGTTTCCGGAGCGGCGTGCGTCATCTTTGCACCTGCATCTTGGTGTTGATCTTTGCCTGCGTACGCAACAGAGAGAACTTCACCGTGTGCTTTTGGTCCGGTAAGAACAACAGCAGGATATTTCATGGTCAACTTGGAACCAAGGTTTCCATCCACCCATTTCACTGTGGCTTCTTCTTGGGCTTGTGCACGTTTGGTCACGAGGTTATAAACATTGGGCGACCAGTTTTGGATCGTGGTGTATTGAATCGATGCGCCTTTTTTCGCAACAAGTTCCACCACCGCGGAGTGCAACGAATCAGTGGAATACACAGGAGCTGAACAGCCCTCGACGTAGTGAACATTCGAACCTTCGTCGGCGATAATCAATGTTCGCTCAAACTGACCGGCGTTTTCTTCGTTGATTCGAAAGTACGCCTGAAGAGGCATGTCGACATCAACACCGGGCGGAACATAGATGAACGAACCACCTGACCACACTGCAGAGTTGAGTGCTGCGAATTTATTATCACCCGGAGGAATGATGGTTCCAAAATGTTCTTTCACAAGATCTTCGTGTTCACGAAGCGCTTCATCCATGGAACAGAATATGATTCCCTTGCTTTCGAGTTCTTGTTTGTTTTTATGCAGAACAACTTCACTTTCGTACTGCACTGACACACCCGAGAGATATTTTTGTTCCGCTTCGGGAAGACCAAGACGTTCGTAGGTGGACTTCATTTGGTCGGGAAGATCATCCCATTCCGACACTTCTTTGTTTGACGGTTTGAGATAGTAGTAGATATCGTCGAAATCGATGTCGGGCATATTTTTTGCGAACCAATCGAGCATGGGCTTTTTTTCGAATCGCTCGAGTGATTTAATCCGGAAATCGGTCATCCATTGAGGTTCACTTTTGGAATGAGAAATCTGTTGAACAACGTCGAGGTTGAGACCTTTTTCAGGCTTGATGGCATATTCAACCTGCGTATCTGACCACCCGAGCTTGTACGCCCCTAAGTCAACATCTGGTTTTGCCATGTTCTTCACTGCCTAACACCAACAAGGATTCAGTCCTCTGAGGTTCTTGAATTATCCATTCTACTAAGCAATTCGCATAAAAGCGATGCCTGGAGGTGATCTTTGTTTGCACGACAGAAGCCGCCAGTGGGCGCTTTTTCTATTGACGTCTATTCAGCTCGTTGACTAAATCGACCATCTCATCGGCTGCGCTTTGAAGCGCTCCCAAATCGAGAGGATTCTTCGCTTTTTCATACGCTTCGCTTGCTTGTGCCAAACGCGAGACGAGTTGCGCTTGCGTCAGCTGTGAAAGGTCCGAGCTATCCTCGTTGTCCGAGTCATCAGCACTTGGCGTTTCCGGCGTTTCGGCCGCATCGGTTCCTGCATCAGGGACAAGGTTTTGTGTAAACGGAACGCACAAGGAAGTTCCATTAACAAGCGCATCAATTGCTAAATCAATTGTTGGTGCACATACCGTTCTCCCACTGACAGACACCGTTACATACGTCAGCACTGGTCGCGCATCCTTGGATGTACCCTGCACATAAATCGGCTGCACGTAAACAACAGTATCGGATACAGGAATTATTTGCATCACACCACTTAATACCTGTGAACCCGTTTGACCTAACAACGTTCGTTGTTGCGAGAACTCTTTATCACTATTGATTTGTCCGATCATTTGTGTCGGAGAAAGTGCGGACGTGTCTGCATCAGCATCGAAGTTAATGAGACGCATGTCTCCAAAATCTTTCGAATCCGAACTTGCACTTAAAAATGAATCCATTTTGAAGGAACTTCGAATGGGAACAAACGCACGAGTTATTAAGAATTCAGGTGTATCCATCGACGTATGTTGCACATATTGATATAGAGGCTCCAGCGGTATACCTGATGACTTAGATTTGTCATCACGTCCACCACCGACGGTTGTCGAAACGGCAGTGATATCAGACGCTGTTGCATCATCCAAGCTGCTTTGAGCAACTTGCCAGCGCTGCGAACCTTTCAACAACACCGTTGCGTCCGTCACGTGATAATCGCCATACACTTCTGTCTGCACGTTAAAAAGATCTTCTGGATAACGGAAGTGATCAACGATATCTTTCGGCGCCTTTTTCACATCAGTAAACAAATCAGGAAACGCTTGTTGATACGCTTTGATGATGGGGTCTTGAGTATCAACGACATACAGTTGCACTTTCCCCGTTCGCGCATTCACAGTAGCTTTGACGCTATTGCGAACATAGTTAAGTCGTTTATTGAACAAGTTTATTGAGGATGGATTATCCGTTGAGACGTATTGCGAGTAGGGATATTCTCCCGATGTTGTATAGGCATCAACAATCCATACGATTTCTCCGTTCGTGACAACGGGATACGGGTTTGAATCCACATCTAAAAATGGTGCCACTTTTTTAATTCGAGCAGCTGGATTTCTTTCGAAAACAATTTTCGAACTTGGTGTTACCGCATCAGAAATAAATACGTTGTAATCCGAATAGCGCAGAGCAAAAGCTGCTTTCTTCACAACGCTATCCATCTTTACGCCACCAAGATCATCAATACTGATCTTGTCTTCCGTAGGAGTTTGTTCTGCTTTCTTTGAGCCAACAAAAACAAAATCTTCGAGACCTTCTCCGAAGTACACTCGCGCACGGCCTGTCTCGAGCTCCAAACCAGGTGCACTGTTACTCTTTTGTTTTCCTGGAAGATCGGACACAAGATAGTCAGGTTCGTTCTCCGGTCCGACAGACACGGCATTAACCACAGCTGCACCGTAACCATGCGAATAGGTCACATGACGTGACTGCCACGAGGTATCGGGCAGCTGGTCGGAAGAAACAACTTCGCGTGCAGAAATAAATGCAGGGATCATTGTCCCTTCGACTTCGTAGCGATCTCGATCGCCATATTTAAACTCGTAGATTTGTTCTCCACGTTTTTGTTGAACCCATGGCTCAAGAGAAACTTCGTTCCACAACAGAGAATTCTTGAGAACACTCTTCACTTCATCCGCACTTTCAGGAGCGATCCCTTGCGTGAAATCTACCGAGGTGGATTCCACATCGTTCAGACCATACGCTTCGCGTGTCGCCTTGATATTTCTCTCTGTGTATGGCCGCTCTTTCGTGTTTCGTGAAGGTTTCACAACAAACGTTTGAACAACAAGCGGATAAATCGTTCCAATAATGATCGAAACAATCAGCCATGACGCAATAACAACAAGCGAACGAATGATGCCTTTTTGGAATGCATTAAAGATGAAAAAGATCGATGCAATAATCGCAATGAATATCAGCACACGATACGCGGGAAGTTGCGCATGGACATCGGTATATGTCGCACCATCGACGGCACCACGTGTGGAATGAACAAGATCAAAGCGATCGAAGTAATACTGAACTGCTTTTAATAATCCTGCAATAGCAAGGAGGATTGAAAGGTGAATTTTGGCAGGTCGCGAAATGTGACGGCGCCCCCGCTCGAGACTCAAAGAACCCAATACATAATGCGTGACGAAAGCAACCAACATTAACAACAGCGCCAACGCGAAGAGCCAGCTAAATAAGAGGCGAATAAAAGGCAGTTGGAAGAGGTAAAAACCAACGTCCTTATGAAAGAGGGGGTCTTTGGTTCCTACAGTTTGGGAGTTTTTGAAAAGAATCCACTCTTTGTAATAGCCAACGGTCGATCCAGCAAACAACAGGCCAATCACCAATGCCGAGATGCTTCTAATGAGCCGCGTTTTGGACTTGTACACCCGATTAAAAGGCATGATCCATTCGTCAGGTCTAGTTTCTAGTGGTTTCTTTTTCGCATAATGCGTTGCAAGAAATATTGTCAACGCAACGAGCAACGTTGTCGCAACAAAAAAACATGTCGGTATAAATAATCGTGCAGTGATGAGCTTGTTAAACGTTGGCCCTTGACCCAACGAAGTAAACAGCAAAGATTCTGTATAAAAAGTTGCAACCGATTTAAGACTGGAGGCAACAAAAAATATAACAGCAATTATCAGGATGATGACAATTGTTTTTTTCGACGGTGGACGAAACTCAACTTGGTTCGGTCGTTGCGTAACTGGCATTACCTCATGTTAGGCGACAGTCACCACACAACGGCAGCCGGAATGTGACGGTGGGGCTACTTGACCTGTTGGAAATGCTTCACCAGCCGATGTTGGTTCAAGGGCATTGTCATCACAGTCTGGACACTGCCCTGCTTTTTCAACATTCCACTTGATCGTTGCATCACTCTTTGCAGCACTGAGAACGCCGTTGTTATAGGCAGAGCACAGTGCATCATACAGCGCATTTTTCAATTCGCTATTGCGCCACTCTCGATAGCGAGCACCAACACGCGTCGTGGCATCAGCTTGTTCGCCCTCATCAATTGCTACCGCAAGCGTTTCGCGAAGCGGTGTGACAATCCAGCTCACCGCACTTTTCGATGCATCTGAATCGTAGGAAACTTTTTCTGATGATACCGTTTTCGCACCCGCAGTAAACACTTCTTCAAGGTCAGCTAAAATCGCTGTTTCCCACGTTTTTAATTGCGTTTGCTCATCGGGAAGAATATTTTCAGCAGCTACTCGCTTTTTTGGTTTCACTGTGCGCAATGCTTCGAGCAGTTCATTTTGTTCGTCTTGTAACTGTCGTTTTGCTTTACGCAAAATTGAACTTGTTACGTCAGCTAATGCGTCATTGCGCAAGGCAACTGCATCTGTTTTTGCTGACGACTTTTTCTTGGCAGCTTTTTTCTTTGACATCTTCTCTCTGTCACTCTGAGACGCAGCGGACGATTCTTTTTGAGATCCTTCGTCACTTCGTTCCTCTGGATGACTAATACTTTGTTCACCAACGGTGACATCATCTGATGTTGCGTTTTGTTCTTTAAGACTTTTGAACAAGGCACCAACATCTTTTTTCGGAGCTTGCGTTTTTTCCTGTACTTGGGGAACAGTTGTTTTCGTCACACTCGGCATGGTTGGCTCTACATCAACAGATTGAGTATCGGGAACAATGCCAATTTCTTCTTCGCCGACGCCGAGCGCACCCTTCATGTAGCTCTTCAATGCTTTGCGTTTACCCGTAATGGAGGGGACCTCTTCAACACGCTCAACATTCTGTTCTTCGGATTCTTCGGAAGCGATTTCTTCCTCAGTGATTTGTTCGTCTGACGCCTGTGCAGCTTCAGGAGCGGTTTCTGATGCTTTGTTTTGGTCATAAGCAGGGATGGGAGCCATGGAATTTGCGTCGAGAATCTCTGGCAATTCCACAGGCGTTTTCAATAATGAATCGACGTCAATGGAATGGGGCATGAGTTCGCTTGAAGCTTTTTCTTCGACACTATGAAGTGCATCGGTTGCTTTTTGAAACGAGCCTTTAACGACCTTATACGATTCAAGAAGTTCTTCACGTCCTTTTCGAAGTTCATCAATTTGTTCGAGAAGGAGGTCTCGACGACGCAAAAGATCTTTCAAAATTTGTTCGCGCACAACAACAGATTCTTGGAAAATTTCTCGACCAAGTGTACGAGCTTCACTAATGACGGTTGCGCTATCACGCTCAGAAGAATCCTGCAATGCACGAACGCGAGACTGTGCATCACTCAGTGTTTGCTCCACTTGAGCACGCGCATCAATAACCATTTGCTCTGATTCTTTTTTCGCAGACGCGAGCGTCGCTTGAGATTCTTCGTGTGCATCAGCGAGCATCTGCTCTGCTGCTTCTTCCGCACTGGAAAGCACACGTGTGGTTTGTTCGCCAAGACTCTCGAGCAATTCAGTCTTTGAGGCCTTTGGTTTAGCGGCAAGTTGCGCTTTGAGCTCATCAATTTGTTCGATCAGGTCATCTTCGCTCTTGCCCAGACGGGTCACTTCATCGGCCAAACGACGTAAGAATGTGCGGACTTCTGACTCAGAAATACCACGGACTTTTGATGAAAAATTGCGTTGAACGATTTCCTCGTTCGTCATGCGCACAGAGCGTGATCCTGTTCGATCCGTATCAGCCACTTGTGCCTCCTTGTTTAAGAAAATTGCGTGTGCAATATTCTACTAGGAAGTAGGGCAGCTCTGCATCTGCGGTAGTGGATCGCCTCCGAGGGAAACGAGAATGTCGAGAGCTTGTGAAAGGGTGGTCACTTCAAACACTTTCATGGAGCCTGCATTTTTACGAGCGCTCTTTCCTTCACCCTTGGGAACGAGCAAAACTTTTGCACCCGCGTCACGTGCAGCAATTGCCTTTTGCGCAACACCGCCCACGTGATTGATTGATCCGTCGAGGCCAATTTCTCCCGTCACGGCAATATCCTTACCGCCGGTTAATTCACCTTCTGTTAACTGGTCGATAATCGAAAGAGTAAACGCAGCACCGGCCGATGGACCAGAAACCGCGCCAGGATCGAAGCTGATCGAAACAGGAAAATCAAACTCGAGGTCACGCGTCACAGTTGCAACACCAAGGAAAGGCGTATTTTTTTGATACGGGCTACTTCCCAACTCAACGTCAATAGTTTTTTTCGTATTCTTTTCTCCACGTTCGACAACAACCGAGATCGTATCGCCTGCTTTGCGGGAACGAATAATTTCCGTAGCATCAGAATTAAGGGCGACAGGCTTGCCGTCGATTTCAACAATGACATCTCCAACTTTCAGATTTTTCGACGCTGGTGATTTTTTTTCAATCAATGAAATAATTGCACCTGTTCCTGATTCTGTAATATCGCATCCGATTTTGTTCAGTGCTACAACAGTTGCAGCATTTTGTGATGACGTCATGAGTGCCTTGTTGAGCTCAGAACTTTCTTGCGGAGTTTGATCGCCATTGACTTCTTTCCACGGTAAAATTTCAACATTGTCGGAAATATATTTCGCTTTCCAATATTCAGCGAGGCTGGGCTTGTTCCCCGAAACGAACACTGAAAGAAATCGAATTGTTCCCTCGGGTTCGTACGTTTTCACATCGTGAAATTCAATGGATTCTGCAACAGAATCTGCAGATCCTGGTTCGATGATGACTTTATCAACACGAATTTGGGTACTGACCAGCACACCAATGAGCAACAAGACAGCAAGGAAACCAAAAAAGTTAATGACACGACCACGTGTAAACAATTTCTTGCGAGAAGTAGATTCATTCATGAGGTTTATACGTTAGTTGCTTATCCCACAGGTGCGTTAACTAAGTCGGCATAAATGACATATCTCTGAGCGGCAGACCCTGGCGGGTGACACGCAAAAAGTGTTAATCGATACCCAGGTGTCTGGTCCACGATCCAAATATCTTTAGGATAAACAATCTGGTGACCTGTCACTTTGTAAACGAATCGCCCCGTTGCAGACGTCACGATGATCTCATCGCCTTCGGTGAGCTTATCGATATTGCGAAATGGCTTTGAGTGCGTTACGCGGTGGCCAGCAATCACCATATTCCCATATCCCCCAGCGCTCGCCGTTCCTGGCCAGTGGCCCGGACCAACATTGAGAACAGTCAGCGAAACACCTTCGTACACTGTCGTTGACACACCAATTTTTGGAATTTCGATTGAGCCAATTGAGTTAACGGGAACTTTTTCGTATGGATTTTTTGGCGAGTCCTGCGGTTGAGGAAGTTGAGGAACAGGAATGGTTGATTCTGTCGTGGTGATGGTTGTCGCTGGTTTTTTCGGGAGCGTGACTTGTGCAATGGGATCGTCAGATTTTGCAACAGCTTTTGTTTGGGAGGGAGAAAGGACAAGGTAGCTCCCAAGACCGATGCAGATAATCAGTCCAACGATGATGAAGATTCGCGTCGTCCATGTTGTTGTTTTCATGACACCTATTTTTCGTCCGCCCAAGCGACTCTCTTAACTTCTCACTAGTCTTATGCCGTGGATATCTCCGAAAACGACATCATACTGTTAGGGCATGGCACGGACCATGCCGACATACATATATTGTCAGCCGCTTTAAGCGATTCACGACACCGTATTCGCAGTTTGGCGCTTTCTGCGCTAATTCGACGCGACCTGGACAATGCCCTCATTCCCCTCCAGAAATTAGCCACTGATGAAGATTGGCACGTGCGACGAAGGACCGCTGAGCTTTCTATCGATCTCGGCGTTGAAGCCGTTAGCTCGTTGTTGCCTCTCTTAGATGATGAGGTTGCACTCGTTCGGGAGACCGCTTGTTTTGCCATCGGAGAGATCTATGAAAATGCTGGGGATATATTTTCGTCGTCGGATCCGCATACCGATATGGATGTCGATATCGATGTCGAAATGTACAACGACGCGATAAATAAACTCATTGCCAACTCCCACCATGATGACCCGCTCGTTCGAGAAAGTGCCGTTGCATCACTCGGCAATATTGGTGATGAACGTGCACGCACTGTTGTCATTGAAGCGTGCTCAGATAAAGCTCCCATTCGCCGTCGAGCGGTTGTTGCTCTTGCTGCATTTACGGGAGATGATGTCGATGCAGCGCTCGATAATGCATTGCTCGATCACGACTGGCAAGTGCGCCAAGCGGCAGAAGATATCTCGGGCAAAAAATCGCCCAAAGAATAAATGTACAGCGCTATGTACAGGGTCGGACCCTGTACATGGTTAACTGTAAACGGAAGGTTTGCCCATAAACATATCTTTGAGCGAATCAAATGCTTCGAGACAACGCCCCGCGCCGAGAACAACCGATTCCAGCGGTTGCTGGACGATATGAACGGGCAGTTGTGTTTCATTGGAAATACGTTGGTCAAGACCTTTGAGCAAAGCTCCCCCACCCACGAGATGGATTCCTCGGATGATGAGATCTTGCGCGAGTTCAGGTGGCGTTCGCGATAGTGCAGACACAACCGCATCACAGATTTCGTGCACTTGTTCTTCAATAGCCTCGCGCACTTCGGCGGGCGTCAAAATAACAACGCGAGGTAATCCCGTCATGAGATCACGACCGCGCACTTCGGCATTGCATTCACCCGGTGTGGGATGTGCTGAACCAATCGCGAGTTTGATTTCCTCAGCGGTACGCTCACCAATAGCAACACCATGAGTTTTTCGCACATGGTTTTGGATTGCGGTATCAATATCGAACGAACCAACACGCTTTGCTTCGAGGGCAACGATTCCGCCCAAAGAAATAACAGCAACCTCGCTTGTTCCACCACCGATGTCAACCACCATGTTGCCAATCGGTTCATGGATGTCAAGACCAGCACCAATTGCTGCTGCCATGGGTTGTTCGATCAAGTATGTCGCAGCAGCACCTGCGCGTCGGGCAGCTTCGAGAACGGCACGTTGTTCCACATGGGTAATTGCAGAAGGAACGCATATAAGAACACGCGAACGATTCATACGCGATACTCCCACGCGCTGGAACAACAAACGAATCATGCGCTGGGTAACTTCGAAATCGGTGATTGCACCTCCACGGAGAGGTCGAGCCGCAACGATGTACGAAGGAGTACGGCCAATCATTTGCCAGGCTTCATGACCCATAGCGAGAACTTCTTTGTTCTGTTGATTCAATGCAATCACGGTGGGTTCGTTCAATACGATTCCCTTACCGCGCGCGTACACAAGGGTGTTGGCTGTACCTAAATCGATTGCAAGATCGCGTGACATATATCTCATCCTTGAAAAATTTCTTAGCGTTTGCGCCGAGGCATTGTCGGCGCGAGAGCTTCGCGTTTTTGCGCAAAGGTATCAATACTGTTGTCCATTGAGGTAGGAGTCCGATGTCGTAAGTGAACGACTCCGTATCCTACGAGGCATACCGCGAGGGCAAAAAGTAAAAACCACATATATGTAAGTGGAACCATGCTACTCGCAGCGATCGGGAAGCTTCCACCCCACAGTTTTTCGATCAATTCCTTGAACGTATGACAGGTTTGAGACAATAGGTGTATGGATATTACAGATCGTCAAAAAGAACTTCTCAACGCCGTGCAATGGTCATTTCCCATGGTGGCACAACCGTATCTTGCCTTGGCGGAAAAGTTTGGCATCTCCGAAGAGACTGTGATCGAGGAACTGCGCACTGTGAAGGAACTCGGAATCCTTCGTCAGCTCAGCGCAATTTACGACACTCGAGCATTGGGTTATACCTCTGCACTCGTTGCGGCAAAAGTTGATGACGACCACATTGAAGAAGCCGCAAAAATTATCAACAGCCATCCTGGCGTGAGTCACAACTACAAACGCAACAACGATTACAACCTGTGGTACACCGTTGCTGTTCCACCGGGACAATCTCTTCAAGCACACATTGATATGTTGCATGAAAAAAGTGGTTCAAAGGTTACGCGCAGTCTTCCCACTTTAAAGTTGTACAAAATTGGTGTGAAGCTCGACATGACAGGCAAATCAAAACCCGGCGACAAATCCGAAGTTCTTGCACACGAAAAACCAAAGCGTGCAGCGGTGATGGACATTCCAGAATTTTCTGAATTGGAACTCGCAATCATTCGCGAAACTCAAGAAGACTTGCCGTTGGTTTCTCGCCCGTTTGCAGCACTCGCGATCGAAGCACAATGTAGTGAAGACGTTGTCTTAGATACGCTCACAGATTTTAAAGAAAAAAAATACATGCGACGTTTTGCTGCTGTGATGAATCATCGTCATGCAGGATACAAAGCAAACGCAATGGGCGTGTGGGCAGTGCCGGAAGAAGATTGTGAAGAAATTGGCCCGATCATGGCTGGATTTTCCGCAGTGAGCCATTGTTATAAGCGTCCAACGTATGACGACTGGCCCTATTCAATTTTTACGATGATACACGGCCACAAAGCGTCGGAATGTGAAGAAACAGTTGCCGCAATTGCAGCTGAAACGGGAATTACGCAGTACACATTGCTGTGGTCAATCAAAGAATATAAAAAAGTCCGTGTGCGCTACTTTACGCCGGAGTGGGATGCATATCTGGCAACTCACGAAAGCGAACTAGCCGCTTTCGCTTAACGACCGGGTTCTTGTAGATAATCACGAGCCACTTGCAGAGTGTTTGATGCAGGGATGTTGGGTTCTTGATGAAGAGAATCAACATAGTTAGAAGCCACCGATTGACTCACGGCAGCATCGAGGTCAGGAATTAGCCGACCAATATTTTTCATTGCCTCTTCCCTTCGCACTGCCTTGCGTTCATCTGAAGTAATGCTCTCAGGAGCAACTCCCTCGACGCGCTCAACCTCAAATTGGTCTGCTTCAAGGAGACCTTTTTCCATCTCAGTTGCTATCGCTATCTCGCTTTTTACGAGTTCAAATTCTCGTGTGGTACGGATGACGAGATCATGCACCGAACTGCTGTTACCCTGTTCTTGCACAAACCGCTCATATCCAAACTGAATCACTTCGAGTGCACGAATATGGCGGCTCATTGTCCATTCAATTTCTTCACATGTGAGATTGAACTCTCGCGCATCAGCAATACCAGCTCTTAAGATGGCCGACAATGTTGTTCTCAACCAGTTGGTGTCTTCTGGATGAGGATTGGCAAAAAGTTCTTGGACTTTTTCATAGGGTGAATTACTCATTGTGGCCTTTCCATAGCGTGAACCGTTTGGAGTTCGCTTAATCGCGAGCTGGTCCTGGGTTTGTAAGATCAATGTCGATGTCATTGATGATGCGACGTAAAATCGGATCAGATTCTTGTGTGGTGCGAGCAGCCCGTGATGTGTGTCCACCATTTCCTAAAGGAGCATCTCCTTCAACGCTTCGCGCATCATCGATACGCTCTTCGAGCTTTTCAATTTCTGCAATAGCATCTGGATCACGCGCAATATTCTTAGCAACTAAGTTATCAAAATCAGATTTTCCACTTCGCCAGAGTTCATCAAAATCGATGTCATAAAAATGTGCGCGATTTAACACATCCAGAATGCGCGCCTTGTATACCTCTCGCACCCACTTCACTGGATTGTCGACACCATTTTCAAACAAAGAATTAAGTCGTGCTTCATGCTGATTTCTTCCCGGAGTAGCTCCCTCTATGGGAAAAAGGATCATGTCGATGTCTTCAATAATTCTGCGAAGGACAGGTTCGGACTCATCAGTCTTCACAACCTTTCTGGTACCAAATGCGAAACGCGCATCGTTGACACGTCGGTCAAGATCTTCAATAATTACTGAGACATCGCGAATCGATGCATCAAGAGACAGCGCCTTGAGTTTCCCAATCACGGCATCTTCGAAAGCCCGCTGACTATGCCCCCAAATATCGCCAAAACGAGAGCCAAACCTCTGGGCATGATCGAGGACATCGAGAATACGGTTCTTGTAGAGCTCGTGAACCCACTGAACTGGATTTTCAATGGCTTCCTGGCCAAAAAGCTGTGTCATTCGATCATTGAAGTAATTACCCACGCCATCCAGCCTATCACCCGTTGTTTGTTTTGTCTATTATCAGACGTATTGTCTTGTTGGGATTTTTCGTAGTTTTCATGGTGTCGCTCAGATGTGAAACGAGCATATCCCAAGAATCCGGAATAGCACCCCTCAGGATGACGTTACACAAAAGACATAAGTTCCACAAAGTTCTCACGAGACTTCACAAAAATAAAAGCGTAGGATAGACACGTGACATCTGACGACAACGATAATTTTAACAACGACAACAACGATCCCAACGAACAAAATGCATTTGGTTTTGGATTTGATCCCGAAGCACTTTCCGGAATGATTAATTCGATGATGGGATCATCGCAAATGAACATGGGTTCTCTTCCAGGAATGAGTGGTCCAGAAAATGGGCCGATGGGAATTGCACAGCGTGTTGCTGCAGATATTGCTGCACGCGATATTGAAGATGACGTCGACATGAACGACGAAGAACCAGCACCTCCTCAACAGACAGACCCCATGGCAGAAATCATGAATATCATGTCGCTTCTCTCTGCTCCGCCGGTTGTTGCACAAGCGTTGGCAATTGATCCGAACTTTTCACAACGCTGCGCACAAATTTTTCCCGCAGCACAAAGTTATGTCACACAACAAGCCAGCGCCGAGGATGTCAACGCCCTCCCACTTGTTGTTACTGACCGCGTCACGTGGACACATGATTACATTGAATCAATGAAGGGACCGCTCGAGCAAGCATCGAAATCGCTCAGCCCAACATTTGGACCTGACGAACAAGACCTCTCTGGACCCGATCCTTCGCAACCATTTGGTTTTGATATTCAATCAATTATTTCGCAGACGGTTGCACCGATGATGTTTGGTGTTCAAGCAGGAACCATGCTCGGATTTTTGAGCCATCGCGCTTATGGTGACGACGATGTTCTCCTTCCTACAAAATTGCCGACCCGTGTCGGTGTTATTGCATCGGCTGTACAAAAGTTTTGCACCGACTGGAGTGTTCCGACAGACGAAGCGATTTTGTATTTCCTCATCCTTCAAACATTGCGTGCGCACATTCGTAATCGAAGTTGGTTGACAGCTCGACTCGACAGTTTGTGCACCCAATACGTTGCGGCATACGAACTCAACCCCTACAAACTTGAAGAGCTTATGGGTGAAATTGATATGAACAATCCTGAGTCGGTGATGGCTATCAATGTCACGCCGGAGCAAATGTTTGAAACGCTTCGGACACCAACGCATGACATTTTGGATGAAGAGATCGGTCGTATCTCGTCCCTCCATGATGCTTATGTCGAATGGGTGATGCACAAAGATCTCGAACCGCTGCTTCCCAACTACCGCATCATTCAAGAAGCCCGTCGACGCATTACTGTCACCACATCAGACGCTGATCGTTTTGTTGAACAGCTATTCGGAGTAGCAATTTCAGTCAAATTCCGCGACGAGGCCCAAGCGTTTATCGATGGAGTGATTAAACGTGACAGCGAACATCTTTTACACGAGCTGTGGTACAACGAAGAAATGATTCCTACCGAATCAGAATTTCGAGCACCCGGACTCTGGCTTGCCCGTCTCGAAATGATGGACACCAAGTAAACACTGCTTTCCAAGGCCAGGCCCTGGAAAGGTGATTAGTGGTGATTGATTGTTGACGAATGAGACCAGTATGCCCACGCACTTAAGAAGGTCGCTATAACACTCAGTGTCGCCAAAGTCGCCGATGCATACGACAAAACAGCAACCGCAGCACCCACCACCCAACTCAACTGCATCCACACTTCACCTCTCGCAAGAAGACGCGCTGAATACTCTTGCGGAATGACATGTGCTGCACGCGATTCATACACCACACGCGCATAAGCAGCGACGCCTCCAAGAATGCCGGATAAAACCACAAAGAAAAACGACGTTGAATCGACAAAGAGTATGGCGGAAAAAAATGCAAGCCCCACCAGGATGAAATAATTGACCAACGGTGCAACACGTGTGCGATTCAGGGCAACTGCAAATGCGTTCGTCGCGAATGATATACCCGCTGCGGAAAGAAAACACAGAGCTAACATCACTTTATCGGTCCGGAAAGTTAAACCGATCCCAATCGTGACCAGGCCAACAGTAAAGCGAATTGCGCACGAATACGTGAAGAGGGATTTTATTGCTCGCGTTCGGCTCGCTGTCGATAATTCAATGATCTGTAGCGTCTCATCTGTTGGCACTTCACTTCCATCGAGACTAAATCGTTTATGCAAACGCAGGTAAGAAATAATCGAAATAACGATTGCAAGAATCGCAAAAAATGCGGCACTATAGAGCGCTGCCGATTGCGAAAAAATATTATTGATACTTAAAAATAGTGAACCTGCACTTACCGATGTCGCGCCTGCAATCATCGAAAGTCGAGACGAGAAGTAGGGAAATTTCTCAACGGATGTAATCTGTGGCAGCGCAGATGTTTTTGTGACAACGTAACATTTCGAAAGCGTCAACATCACAAATGCCAACGGGAAAACTGCAAGTCGCGCTGTTGAACTGCTTGAAGCTGCAATGGCCATGAGAACAAGTCCGGTAAATCTCATCGTGTTGATAATGATCGCGAGAACAATGCGAGGAGTTTTGATTTTTTCGACAAGTAACGATGCGCTTGGTGCTAACAGAATAAACGGAATGAGAGTTCCCAGGAGCGACAGCAAAATTGTGAACCGCGCTTGTTGTACATCAACAGCAAACAGAGCACTCGATGCCAGGGTCACCGCCACGGCTGCATCCATCATCGCTGATGAGCCATGGATTACCACCATGAGCGGGAAATAAGGGTATTCGCGGCTGATTGGCTGGGCTGATCGGGCAGATCTCGAAGAATTCATCAAAGTAATAGTAACGAACTTGGTGCTACTGGCCGAAACAATCCCTATGAGCCAATTCTTGGACCGCGATACCAGCTGGATGGACTTCAATGAACGCGTGTTGCACTGCGCAACCGACGCGCATGTTCCCCTGCTCGAACGCGTGAGGTTCTTAAGCATTACAGCAGCGAATTTGGACGAATTCTTTCAAGTCCGCATGAGCAAGCAACTCGATGAAGTTGCTCACATTCCCGAAAGCAAGTATGAAGCCATTATGCATAATCTTTTAGATCGAGCCCATGCTTTTTCTCAGGCCCAGCACGATGTGTACACATCTCTGATGCGTGAATTGAACACTCACAATATTGCAGTGACCACAGTGGATGAATTGAGTGCCGAAAAAAAACTGTGGGCCAGCGAATATTTTGATGAGCATGTGTACCCTGTCCTCACTCCACTTGCTGTCGATCCGGCACATCCGTTCCCATGGATTTCATCACTCAGCATCAACCTTGCTTTTATTTTGCGCGAGCCAAAAACAGGGACGCAAAGATTTGCGCGCGTAAAAATTCCTACGAACCTCCAGCGTCTCATCCAAGTTCCCGAAACGACAACATTTATTCCTCTAGAGGATGTTGTACAACATTTTTGGGATCGCCTCTTTCCAGGAATGGATGTGGAATCGCATTTTGTATTTCGTGTAACACGGTCAAGCCAATATCGCGTTGATGAAGGTGATGACCTTCTCGAAGCGATGAACACAATTGTTCGACGACATCAGCGTTTTGGACGTGCAGTCCGACTGGAAATCCAAAAAGGCATCGACAATTCTTGGGTAGAACTTCTACAAAACGAAGTCACGCTCGATAGTTCACGTGTTTTTGATGTCGAAGGCATGCTCGATCTCGCTGATCTTGCCTATATTGCCAAACTCAACATTAATTCGCTCCGCTACAAACCCTGGGTTCCCACTTTGCCAGCACGCATGAACAAAGTGCCCGCGACACGTGCTGATCTGTTTTCGATTTTGCGCGACCGAGATCTCATTATTCATCGCCCCTATGAAAGTTACGAGGACACCGTCGAGGCTTTGGTTCATCAAGCTGCGCGTGACCCCGATGTTCTGGCCATCAAACAAACGCTTTACCGTGCGGCTGTTGTGGATTCTCCTATTGTTCTTGCTTTATGTCGCGCAGCCGAAGAGGGCAAGCAAGTTGTTGCGCTTGTTGAACTCAAAGCGCGTTTCGAAGAACAAGCAAATATCGAACGCGCAAAAATGTTGGAGCGATCTGGCGTTCACGTCTTGTATGGAAAAGTTGGCCTGAAAACACACGCCAAACTTTTGCATATTGTTCGCGAAGAGGGAAATATTATTCGCTATTACTCTCATATATCGACAGGAAATTACAACCCGTCGACGGCTGGGCTGTATGAAGATTTCGATTTGTTTACATCAGATCAACGCATCGGGCGAGACGTCGGTGACTTATTCAACGACCTGACGGGATATACCTCAACAGAAAATTATCGAGAACTTCTCGTTGCTCCCAAACTGATGCGCGACAAACTTCTCGAGATGATTGCAGAACAAGCCAAAGTAGGCGGTTCGATCGTCCTCAAATGCAACAATATTGTGGACCACACTATTCTTAGTTCGCTCTGCGATGCTGCTGACGCTGGTGCGGACATCAAAATAATTGTGCGTGCATCGTGTGGCTTCACACCTGATTCCATCCGCAAACATCCCAACATCACCGTCATTTCAATCATCGGTCGTTTTCTTGAGCATTCGCGCGTGTACCGTTTTGGAAACGGAGACGACGCAAAGATTTTTATCGGTTCCGCTGATCTTATGGCGCGCAACCTTAATCATCGCGTCGAAGTTTTAGTTCCCCTTTATGCAGAACATGTTCGACGCTATATCAATGAAGCACTTTCGGAACTTTTAGATGACGAGAACGATCATTGGAAGTTAACCGTTAATGGTTGGGTGCATCATGCGCGAGCAACAACTGTTCAACAATCTTTAATGGATATTGCGCTCTACCGCGCAGATACCCTTCGAAAGCTCAGTGACGCTCAACGCAATATGCCCGAACAACTCATGGGCGACGACGACACGTCATCGTCGTGATCACCGCCACTGTGTCATCCAGAGGCCAACGGCCGAAGGATCTCCCCCTGTCATCCAGAGGAGCGAAGTGACGAAGGATCTCTAGTCCCTTTTGACCTTTTTACTGCCGTTTTGTAGAATATACGACTATTCTATGACCGATTCCGTTGCTGTACTCTCGTCTCGTGTTTCCCGCGATTTCCAGCTTTGGACAGCTGAACTCATGGGAAGAGATCTTGACCTCCCGGAAGTTAACACCCCTGGATATTTAGAGCATTTAGCTCGCACGCGCCTCGAACGACCCGAAACCATAACAGCTGGGTACAACAAAAATGGGCAACGCCACCATAAAACACTTCAAGCACGACGTCCAAAAATACATCCCGGCCACACAGTTATCTTGTCGGGAGTCTTAGAAGAAATTCAACAACTACATAACCTTGTTGAACAATATGTTAACGGGGATGAAGAAAAACTCGGTGAAAGTTTAAGCAGTGAAATAAAAAAAGAACTCGTATCAACTATCAATGATTATTGTGCTGAACGATACAACGGACAGCACATCGTCATTAGCCGCAATCAATTTAGCAGGAATACAAACAGGACTTTTTTATTACGAAAACCTGAATACTGGCGTGGTTATATCGTTGCGTTAATGCGACAGTCACGACAACTCACAGGATTTGATTCCTGGACACCTTCTGTAAAATTTTCGCAGAAACTCGGTGAACCAACGAACGCAGATAGATACTTACATGATGTACTATCGCGAGAAAATAGCGATCCAGACAAGCAACAGCTCTGTGAGTTAATAAATTCTGGGTATCGTGGACATCTAGCGCTCTCTCGAATATTCCACAGAAGTGACATGCAAAAAACCTTCATAAATGTTTCTGCTATCGCCACGATGACAGGACTCGACATGCCACAACACTGGCGCTCATTCACTGGATCAACAACACAATTCACAGACATCAAACACGCCTTACAAAACGGAACACATGACGGACTCGAAGGATACATCACCTTCGCAAACAAACACTACAAAGGCGACATGATGAAAACACATATAAATGTTTCCGCTGTCGCCACGATGACA